>NZ_JAMAUZ010000020.1:0-1057 GCF_023714095.1 Paenibacillus sp. MER 99-2
TGGAACTAGAATAAAAAGTGGACACCCGTTAACGGACAGAAGGATAATAAGGCTAACGGAGGTGTGTCCACATGGGAGAACAGCGGCAACGATACAATGAAGAATTTAAGAAACAAACGGTAAAATTTATTCAAGAACAGACCAAGACACTCGCAGACTTGGCAGAAGAACTCAACATTCCAAAAAGTACATTACACCAGTGGATGGGCAAGTATCGCGAGCTTAAACATGAGCCCGTAGCTAGCGTAGATCGAGTGAAAGAACTGGAAGCAGAGCTTAAAGAAATGCGCCGGTTGCTTCAAGAGAAAGAGCATACGCTTGCGGACACGCAAGAGGAACTGGCTATTGTAAAAAAAGCAGTGCACATCTTCAGCAAACCAAAGAGCTAAGGTTTCAGTTTCTGGAAAACCATCGCTCCCTGTTTTCTTTGGAGAAGATGTGCACTCTGTTACACGTGTCACGGAGCGGATATTACAAGTGGCGGCTGGATCGAACAAGTAAGCAGCAGCACCGGAGAACGGAGATCATGAAGCGTATTCGGTTTCATTTCTACGACCACCAGAAGCGCTGTGGAAGTCCGAAAATTACGTATGCGCTCCATCTGGAAGGATACAGAATCTCTTCCCGTACCGTCAGTATATACATGCGTCAAATGAATCTTCGTTCCGTGCATAGTCCTCGGTATCGTGTCCAAACGACGGATTCTAAACATCATCATCCCATTGCACCAAATACGCTGAACCAGCAATTTCAAACGTCCAAACCGAACACCGCATGGGTCACCGATATCACCTACATTCCCTGCCGAGGAGGCCGGTTATATCTCGCCAGTGTTCTGGATTTATGTACGCGTGAAATTGTAGGCTGGCGTCTGTACAACCATATGGAAACGAGTCTGGTGCTAGGTGCATTGAATGATGCTTACCGGGCCAAACGCCCCGCTCCAGGACTGCTACATCACTCGGATCGTGGCTCGCAGTACACGTCAAAAGAATACGTGGAGCAACTGAAATCGTATGGTATGGAACTCAGTATGAGCCGCCGAGGAAACTGTTAC
>NZ_JAMAUZ010000022.1:0-796 GCF_023714095.1 Paenibacillus sp. MER 99-2
AGGTTCAAATCCTGCCCCCGCAATTATACTTTCTTACGAAAGTGATCTGGAACCGTGGTGTAGTTGGCCTAACATGCCTGCCTGTCACGCAGGAGATCGCGGGTTCGAATCCCGTCGGTTCCGCCATTTTTAAATTCCACCTTACACCGTGCCGGTGTAGCTCAACTGGTAGAGCAACTGACTTGTAATCAGTAGGTTGGGGGTTCAAGTCCTCTCGCCGGCACCATTTGTACCTTAACATCTGAGTCTGGAATAGCATGTATATTTAAGATAAAGATGGGTATACTGAATTACTCTAAGCAAGTTATGAGATGTAACTATGGCGATCGTGGCGAAGTGGTTAACGCACCGGTTTGTGGATCCGGCATTCGGGGGTTCAATTCCCCTCGATCGCCCCATTATCTCATTGGGGATTAGCCAAGCGGTAAGGCAACGGACTTTGACTCCGTCATGCATAGGTTCAAATCCTATATCCCCAGCCATTTACTTGAGTCATTAGCTCAGTTGGTAGAGCACCTGACTTTTAATCAGGGTGTCGAAGGTTCGAGCCCTTCATGACTCACTTTTATATTTTGCGGTCGTGGCGGAATTGGCAGACGCGCACGGTTCAGGTCCGTGTGGGCTAACCCCCCGTGGAGGTTCGAGTCCTCTCGACCGCACCAATTATTATGCGGAAGTGGCTCAGCGGTAGAGCATCGCCTTGCCAAGGCGAGGGTCGCGGGTTCGATTCCCGTCTTCCGCTCCATATTTGCGCCCTTAGCTCAGCTGGATAGAGCGTTTGACTACGAATCAAAAG
>NZ_JAMAUZ010000023.1:0-731 GCF_023714095.1 Paenibacillus sp. MER 99-2
CTAGATCCTAAGTCTAGTGCGTCTGCCAATTCCGCCACACGCGCATATAATGGTGAGTCATGAAGGGCTCGAACCTTCGACACCCTGATTAAAAGTCAGGTGCTCTACCAACTGAGCTAATGACTCATGAAAACTGGTGGAGGATGATGGATTCGAACCACCGAACCCGTACGGGAGCAGATTTACAGTCTGATGCGTTTGGCCGCTTCGCTAATCCTCCAGGATTACATGGTGGCTCGGGACGGAATCGAACCGCCGACACGAGGATTTTCAGTCCTCTGCTCTACCGACTGAGCTACCGAGCCTTATTTGATTAAGAATTAATGGCGGAACCGACGGGATTCGAACCCGCGATCTCCTGCGTGACAGGCAGGCATGTTAGGCCAACTACACCACGGTTCCAAGCATTAATGGTGCCGGCGAGAGGACTTGAACCCCCAACCTACTGATTACAAGTCAGTTGCTCTACCAGTTGAGCTACACCGGCGTATATGGTGGAGGCTGAGGGGATCGAACCCCCGACCCTCTGCTTGTAAGGCAGATGCTCTCCCAGCTGAGCTAAGCCTCCATATTGGGATTCTCATCCCTCATTAAAACATTAGGTATTGCTATGACCCGTAGGGGATTCGAACCCCTGTTACCTCCGTGAAAGGGAGGTGTCTTAACCCCTTGACCAACGGGCCTTAATGGCTCCCCGAACAGGGCTCGAACCTGTGACAACTCGATTAACA
>NZ_JAMAUZ010000024.1:0-549 GCF_023714095.1 Paenibacillus sp. MER 99-2
GTGGGGTAACCGCAAGGAGCCAGCCGCCGAAGGTGGGATAGATGATTGGGGTGAAGTCGTAACAAGGTAGCCGTATCGGAAGGTGCGGCTGGATCACCTCCTTTCTATGGAGAATCGTTTCCCGTAGTGGAAACATTCAAATATATAGGTTCTTAGAACCTACTAGTTACTTATCCATTTGTTCAGTTTTGATGGAATTTGAGGGGCCATAGCTCAGCTGGGAGAGCGCCTGCCTTGCAAGCAGGAGGTCAGCGGTTCGATCCCGCTTGGCTCCACCAAAGATTTCATCTATTTAGCTTGTTCTTTGAAAACTAGATATCGAAACGAAAGAAAATGCGAATTAGAACATTCCTTTTTAGCTGAACTTGTGTAAACAAGTTTCAATAAAAACGGTAGATAATGCAGTTGCGATGGTATCGGGGGGGAGCGACTTTTGGCTTTGGACGTAGTCCAAAACAAGGGAAGCGAGCAAACGAAACCGGAGCATATGGTTAAGCTACTAAGAGCACACGGAGGATGCCTAGGCGCTAGGAGCCGATGAAGGACGTG
>NZ_JAMAUZ010000025.1:0-539 GCF_023714095.1 Paenibacillus sp. MER 99-2
CCCATTCGGACACCCCCGGATCAAAGCTTGCTTACAGCTCCCCGAGGCAGTTTCGTTGTTCGCCACGTCCTTCATCGGCTCCTAGCGCCTAGGCATCCTCCGTGTGCTCTTAGTAGCTTAACCATTCACTCGTGTTCGAGCTGTCGCTCCGCTTGGTTTGGACTACGTCCAAATCCAAAAGTCACTCCATTTCGATCACTCGCTTCAGCAGTCTACCTTATAAAACACTTCACTTGTTTACACAAGATCAGCTTAAAGGAATGTTCTAATTCGCATTTACTTTCGTTTCGATATCTAGTTTTCAAAGAACAAGCTAATAAAATCTTGTTGGTGGAGCCAAGCGGGATCGAACCGCTGACCTCCTGCTTGCAAGGCAGGCGCTCTCCCAGCTGAGCTATGGCCCCATATTAATTTTAAGGTGTAAATGGTGGGCCCTGGTGGACTCGAACCACCGGCCTCACCCTTATCAGAGGTGCGCTCTAACCAACTGAGCTAAGGGCCCACATTATATTTACTTTAGAACCCATAATGGGTTACGC
>NZ_JAMAUZ010000026.1:0-527 GCF_023714095.1 Paenibacillus sp. MER 99-2
AACTCAACATTCCAAAAAGTACATTACACCAATGGATGGGTAAGTATCGCGAACTTAAACATGAGCCCGTAGCTAGCGTAGATCGAGTGAAAGAACTGGAAGCAGAGCTTAAAGAAATGCGCCGGTTACTTCAAGAGAAAGAGCATACGCTTGCGGACACGCAAGAGGAACTGGCTATTGTAAAAAAAGTAGTGCACATCTTCAGCAAACCAAAGAGCTAAGGTTTCAGTTTCTGGAAAACCATCGCTCCCTGTTTTCTTTGGAGAAGATGTGCACTCTGTTACACGTGTCACGGAGCGGATATTACAAGTGGCGGATGGATCGAACAAGTAAACAGCAGCACCGGAGAACTGAGATCATGAAGCGTATTCGGTTTCATTTCTACGACCACCAGAAGCGGTGTGGAAGTCCGAAAATTACGTATGCGCTCCATCTGGAAGGATACAGAATCTCTTCCCGTACCGTCAGTATATACATGCGTCAAATGAATCTTCGTTCCGTGCATAGTCCTCGGTATCGTGTCCAAA
>NZ_JAMAUZ010000027.1:0-527 GCF_023714095.1 Paenibacillus sp. MER 99-2
GCGTAACCCATTATGGGTTCTAAAGTAAATATAATGTGGGCCCTTAGCTCAGTTGGTTAGAGCGCACCTCTGATAAGGGTGAGGCCGGTGGTTCGAGTCCACCAGGGCCCACCATTTACACCTTAAATTTAATATGGGGCCATAGCTCAGCTGGGAGAGCGCCTGCCTTGCAAGCAGGAGGTCAGCGGTTCGATCCCGCTTGGCTCCACCAACAAGATTTTATAAGCTTGTTCTTTGAAAACTAGATATCGAAACGAAAGTAAATGCGAATTAGAACATTCCTTTAAGCTGATCTTGTGTAAACAAGTGAAGTGTTTTATAAGGTAGACTGCTGGAGCGAGTGATCGAAATGGAGCGACTTTTGGATTTGGACATAGTCCAAACCAAGCGGAGCGACAGCTCGAACACGAGCGAATGGTTAAGCTACTAAGAGCACACGGAGGATGCCTAGGCGCTAGGAGCCGATGAAGGACGTGGCGAACAACGAAACTGCCTCGGGGAGCTGTAAGCAAGCTTTGATCCGGGGG
>NZ_JAMAUZ010000028.1:0-491 GCF_023714095.1 Paenibacillus sp. MER 99-2
CCTCTTTATCTAATACATAGGTCTTGATTAATCCTGCTGCTCCTGTAATACCTGCATCATTACCTAATTTCGCTTGTACAATTTCAGTTTCAAATTGAGCAGGTGCAAATGTTAAATTATGATATTCTGTTTTAATATTTTCAATTAAAATAGGTCCTGCAGTAGACATTCCTCCACCTAGAACGATATATTTCGGATTACTTGTAACACTAATAATACTACATAAATATCCAATATAGTTTGCAACCTTTTCAGTAATGAAAATACAGAATTGGTCACCAGCTTTTGCCGCATCAAAAACAGCTTTTGCTGTAACCTTATTTTCTTTAATCAATTCTAATATAGAAGATCTAAACGTCAACTTCGGATAGTAGAAGTTAACTAAGTTAACAACGCCTGTCGCTGAAGCAACTGTTTCAATACATCCAGAACGACCACAATTACATTTAAATCGTTGATCGAAGTCTGCTCTAAAATGACCTATTTCTGCG
>NZ_JAMAUZ010000029.1:0-485 GCF_023714095.1 Paenibacillus sp. MER 99-2
CTTCATGCGGCGTCGCGCTGCCGCTGCGCTTGCGCGGACGCGTGCCCGGATAGAGCGCGTCGCGCAAGTCGTGCGACGGCGCGCCGCCCGGATCGGTCGATTCGACCTGACCGGGCTGGCCATGCGCATCGGTCGTCAGGCTCGCGACGAATTCGGGTTGCGGATGCGTGCCGTCGTCCGCCGGCCGGTCGGCGTGCTTCGCGATCAGCACGTGGGCGTTGGGGCCCGCGTATTGCGCGAGGTCGCGGATGTCGGCCAGTTGCGTGCCGTCGATGCGCTTCAGATCGCGCTTGCCGTGCGCGTCGAGCCAGTCGGCCGCGCGGGCCTCGGGCGCGAGCACGGGGGCGGCCGGCAGGAACGACGACGGGTCCATCGGCCACATCATCATCGACGGCATCGTCCGCGGCATGGCGCCGGCTCGCCCGGCCTCGCCGTCGCGCAGCGCCTGCTCGGCCTGCGTGCGGTACAGCGCCCGATAGACGGGG
>NZ_JAMAUZ010000002.1:0-916723 GCF_023714095.1 Paenibacillus sp. MER 99-2
CAAACGCCCCGCTCCAGGACTGCTACATCACTCGGATCGTGGCTCGCAGTACACGTCAAAAGAATACGTGGAGCAACTGAAATCGTATGGTATGGAACTCAGTATGAGCCGCCGAGGAAACTGTTACGATAACGCATGTATCGAGTCGTGGCACAGTATTTTGAAGAAGGAACTCATTTACTGTAACCCTCGTTTTAAGAATCCAGAAGAGGCTTATAACGCCATTTACCAGTACATTGAGTTCTATTACAACCGCAAGCGAATGCATGGTGCGCTAGGTTATCTTTCCCCTGCTCGTTTTGCGAAGAAATTTACGGACAAATCCGTCGCGTAAGTGTCTACTTTCTTGACATAGGTCCATATGATTCGTTAGATATCAGATTTGAGAAAATAGGAGAGAATAGCGTGTATCAGGTTCATTAGCTTAAAATAACGCTAAAAGGGATGTCCCTCGTCATATTCATGACTTTGGGAGATCCCTTTTAATGTGTGAATATTGCATGCATCGTAGGTGATAAAGTAACGCAATGCTTCATTAGAATACTTTATTGCAAGTATGAATATCTATTCCAAAGCGAGAGCTTCCCATTCTTCATAAGCTGTCGCCACTTGCTGTTTAAGCTCCTCGGACTTGGCCTGAAGCTCCTGTAGCTTCATGTAATCCTGATAAACTTCAGGTAGAGCCATCTGTGCCTCAAGACCTGTAATCTCATCCTCCAGCTCCGCGATTTTCAACTCTAGCGTTTCTTGTCTGCGTTGTCGATTGCGTTCTTCCCGCTTCGCTTGTTTATCCGCTTCAAAGGATGCCGCACCTGATTTCTCCGTTGATGAGGGAGCAGTGCTCGCTTTAGGCGAGAGTTTGGCAGAAGCTGCCTTGGCTTCAGCGGCTTCGCGTGCGATATCTTCAAGCTCCTGTTTTTTCTCGACATAATCATCGTAATTGCCGAGATAATGCTCCGTTCCACCTGGATGCAATTCAACGATTCGCTCCGCCATTTTATTGAGGAAATAACGGTCATGGGAGATGAACAGCAACGTACCTTCGTAGTCCATGAGGGCGGCTTCGAGCACTTCTTTGGCGAATAGATCCAAATGGTTCGTAGGCTCGTCCAGAATCAGCATATTGGCTTCCTTAAGCATGAGCTTAGAAAGGGAAACACGCGCCTTTTCCCCACCGCTGAGCGAGGAGATTTTTTTGAGCACATCGTCACCGCTGAACAAGAAGTTGCCCAGAACCGTACGAATGCGGGCTTCCTCCATGCCAGGATAAGCACCCCATAGTTCTTCCAACACGGTGTTAGTTGGGGTTAACCCAGTTTGTTCCTGATCATAATAGCCGATCTGCACCTTGGTTCCCCATTGAATATCTCCGGCTGCCAGGCGCAAGCTTCCTGTTAGGCATTTGAGCATGGTAGATTTACCAATCCCGTTTGGTCCAATCAGGGCAACGGTCTCTCCCCGTCGCAAGTCGAAGGAAACATTGCGGAATAGGGGCGAACCCTCTTCATAGGCAACAGACAATTGATCCACTCGAAGAACTTCCTTGCCCGACATGACGGCTGTTTCAAAAGAAAAGTGAGCCTTCTTCAGATCGCCCATCGGTTTGCCGAGACGTTCCATTTTGTCGAGCGCTTTGCGACGACTCTGTGCGCGCTTGGTTGTTGAAGCACGAACGATGTTTTTCTGCACGAATTCTTCCATCTTGGATATTTCATCTTGCTGTTTCTCATATTGCTTCATCTGTGTTTCATACTCAGCCGCTTTGAGCTCCATATATCGACTGTAGTTACCTGTGTATTTTCTGGAACGGTGACGTTCGATTTCGACGATGGTTGTAACCAGTCGGTCGAGGAAGTAACGGTCGTGGGATACGACCAGCAACGCGCCTGAATACCCTCGAAGGTAATCCTCCAGCCAAGTTAGGGTAGGAATGTCGAGATAGTTCGTCGGCTCATCCAGCATGAGAAGGTCAGGCGCTTGTAACAAAATACGAGCAAGAGCAAGTCGTGTTTTTTGCCCACCGCTCAGCGTAGCAATCGGCGTGTCTGCGGCGAATTCGCCAAAACCCATCCCGTGCAGTACGCTTCGAATGCGAGTCTCCATCTCATAACCGCCATGATCCTTGAACCAATCGGAGCGCTTTGCATAACGTTCCAGCAGCTCCGCATATTTTTTCTCGTCCTCCATGAAGGCAGGGTCGGCGATATCTTGCTCCATCTGTCTTAATTCAGCCTCAGCTTGGGTTAGATGGGCGAAGACGTTCATCATCTCTTCCCAGATGTTGCGATCGGACTGCAGTCCACTATTTTGGGCGAGATAACCAAGCGTTGTTTCTTTTGATTTGAAAATTTGCCCGCCATCATAGGACATCTCACCTGCAATAATTTTGAGCAACGTTGATTTGCCTGCGCCGTTTACACCGACGAGACCAATTCGTTCACGTTCTAATATTTGTAAGTTTACGCCGTCCAAAATTGGATCGACACCATATCGTTTAATAATTCCGGATACTTGTAATAACATAAAATGAAGTTCCTCCATCGCTCCAGTACGTGATTTGATAACAATAAGTGCGTGTTCAAAAAGTACGGTTGTCAGTACCGAGAAGATGGGATGAACTTTTTGAACAACCTCTATAGTCCAGTTTACATGAAATACAGATCAAATGCACCGCTTGGGAGCGGGGGGCCGTGTAGTCTTTTTGGACAATCAATGATAAACTGAAAGAAGGCATGTTAATTCATGAGTATTTTGCAGAAAATGATTCATGATAACCATTTCAACGAGATGACATCACGTCATAACATATAAATATGATTATTAATGCGTGCTTTTTTCACCTTTCACATCAACAGGAGGGTATTCAAAACCATGCAGGATCGGATGGAACACAAGAGCGAGCTTCGTTCTCGGCTGAAGCAAAGTCGGGATCTGCTGGATGAATCGCTTCGTCTCCATGCGATGGGGGACATAAGCCTTGTGGTGAAGCGGGAGCTACAGCGATTGAGGCTGGACAAGCCAAAGTTAACGATCTTTAGCTATTTGTCCTATCGCAGCGAAGCAACGACAGCGTTTTTGTTTGAAGATGGCTGGAAGCATGGGGATGTGATGCTAGCTCCCAAAGTGCTGGCGAACCCCACTCGGATGGAACTGAGGAGGGTGGCTGGAGAACAGGATATTGAATCAGGAGTATGGGGCATACCCGAACCTAAAGATTCCTGTGAAGTATTGCAGCCGGAGAATTGGCCGTATATCGATCTTGTCATTGTGCCTGGTCTGGGGTTTGATCGTCAGGGTGGCCGGATTGGTTATGGTGGCGGTTATTATGACCGTTTTGCCGAGACGTTGGCAGTCCAATGTTCCCAAGCGGGTCAAAGACCACAGATGGCAGCACTTGTGTTACCAGGGCAATTGCAGGACGAGATTCCGATGGAACCACGCGATCTGCGACTGGATCTGTTGATGACAACCGAAGGTGTACTACATATCAATAAAGGGTTGTGATGGTATTGAGTTCAGATGTACACAATGGACAGACTTCCGGAGGGGAGTTTACCCATTTTAATGAACAGGGACGGGCTCGAATGGTTGATATTTCGGGCAAGGAGGCGACCGTTCGTAAAGCAGTGGCGGTGTCCAAAGTAACGATGCAACCAACTACGCTTGAAGCGATTCGTGAAGGACGCATTGGTAAAGGAGACGTATTGGCTGTTGCTCAAATCGCAGGTATCCAAGGGGCTAAGAAAACGTCAGACTGGATTCCGATGTGCCATCCTCTTGCACTTACAGGTGTAGATATCCGTTTTCACGACAACGGTGTGGATGAGATACAGATTGAAGCAACGGTAAAGACGGAAGGTAAGACTGGGGTCGAGATGGAGGCACTTACGGCAGCCTCGGCTGCGGCGCTAACGATCTATGACATGTGTAAAGCCTTGCAAAAAGATATGATTATCGGTCCGACCATGCTGCAATCCAAAAGTGGTGGCAAAAACGGGGATTTCAATCGTTAAGTGCGTGTTCAAAAGCGGACTTTTTGAACTACCTCTTAAACGGACATTTATTTTCATAAAGGAGAAGGGTGATCTTTATGGTGTGGAGAACAGCAATCCTGACAGCCAGCGACAAAGGGGCCCGCGGGGAACGTGAGGATACGAGTGCACAAGTCATCCGGGAGCTTGTAGAAGAAGAACTGGGTGGGGAGATCGTAGAGTACCGCATCGTTCCTGATGAACCCGATGAGATTATCGCGGCACTAATTGAGATGACAGATTACTTCCATGCAGACCTAGTACTGACCACAGGGGGTACGGAGCTTGCGATTCGCGATATTACCCCGGAAGCGACAAGACGGGTAATTGAGAGAGAAGTTCCAGGTATGGCTGAAGCCATGCGTTACAGTGTCATGAGCAAAAATCGTTCTGCCATGCTGTTCCGCGGCTTGTGTGGTATTCGTGGACGAACATTGATCGTCAATTTGCCTGGTACGCCTAAGGGGGTACACGAGCATTTGGCAGCCATTATGGATCAGCTTCCAGAGGCACTACTCATGGTTACAGGACAGTTTAAGCAATAGATTGAGCATGAGTCTCCATAGGTAATCCATTCATAAATTTTGAATAATTTATGAATATTATGGGTTATGTAAGTGGTTACATCTGTGGTATGATTGGCGTAAATCAACATTGTTGTTGTTCTTGATCATTGGATTCTTATGAAACAGAGTTTCTGAGCCTTGCAGAAGGAGGAGTATCCATGGGAAGTGCTATAGGTCCAACAGGTTTTATTTTATTAGTTGTTGTGGCGCTGTTGTTGTTTGGTCCAAACAAGCTTCCTGAACTGGGACGTGCAGTTGGCCGTACTTTTCGTGAATTCAAAGACGGCGCACGCGAGATTATCTCGGATGATGACGCATCCAAGCGCAAGGAGCAGGAAAAGGCCAAGCCACTGGCATCGGAGAGTGCACCTGTAGATAAGCCTGAAGACAAACGCTTGCCGGAGTAATGACGGCCATGAATGAGAATTCCCTTCCTGCCGGAAGGGTTTTGTATTTTAAGCTGGCAATAATGGGGGGCAGGCATGACGCAGCAGACAGAAGAAATGACAATTGTGGAACATTTGAGCGAGCTGCGCAAGCGGCTGATTTATGTGCTGAGCGTTTTTGTTTTAGGTTTAATTGTAGGATTTTTTGTAGCAGATCCCGTGTATGAGTACTTAACGAAAGCCGAGTCGGTTAAAGGTTTTGTTCTGCACGCCTTTTCTTTCTGGGATGGTATTGGCATCTATATGAAGATTGCGGGACTGTTTTCGCTTGTTGTGACATTGCCATTTACGGTGTTTCAGATCTGGAAATTTGTAAGCCCGGGGCTACGACCTATTGAGCGGAAGGCTGCATTGAAATATGTACCGTATGTCTTTCTTCTGTTCCTGATTGGTCTGTCGTTTGCCTATTATGTTGTCTTCCCGATGGCGCTTGCGTTTACAACATCGATTACGGAGAAAATGGGACTTGTCGAGACATATGGCATGAAGCAATATTTCAGTTTTCTGTTTGGCATTGTGCTGCCTGTATCTTTGTTGTTCGAGCTTCCACTGCTCATCATGTTCCTGACAGCAATACGGATTCTGAATCCGACCCGTCTTCGCAAAATGAGAAGAGTGGCTTACTTCATCCTGATCTTCATCGCTGTAGTGGTTACACCACCGGATTTTATCTCAGATCTCCTAGTGATGATTCCCTTGCTTTTGTTGTATGAGTTCAGTGTGTTTCTATCGGCCTTTGTATATCGTAAGCAGTTAGCTGCCGATGAGGCGTCAGAGTCGCGCTACACCCAGGCGAGTGACGAGAACAGCATGAATAGCTAGATGAGCTTGGAGGACAGACAAACCTGAAGAAGGTATAACTAGAACTTTTCGTTGACCACAAAAGTTTGAGTGCAGCCGTCGGAGGGTAACTCTGTCCTTGAAGGGTTCTATATTCCTGTTTATGTGTGTCGTTTAACCGACTTATATCTTCATCCCATCTTCTCGGTACTGAAAACAGTCCTTTTTGAACATGTACCTTAAAGGACAAGCAGGCATATTTTGACGAGCAATGGATACAATGGAAGAGGGCTGAACACTCCACGGGGATAAGGCTTGTTATTGTCATGCGTTTGAATTGCACGGCATGGAGGAACAGAGATTCTAGTGCATTTCAGAGGGTTCGGTGTAAAGAGAACGTAAATTATCACATGAATTCGTGAAAAGGACTTGAAATCATGCTTCAAGTTGAGTATCATAAAGTTGGTTGTTAGCACTGAACACTGTCGAGTGCTAATACATAGCTACAACCTACAATGTAACGTTATATAATTTCAAAAGGAGGCTATTTTTCATGATCAGACCTTTAGGTGAACGCGTATTGGTAGAACCATTGGAGCAAGAGCAAACTACTTCTTTCGGGATCGTACTTCCGGACTCTGCTAAAGAGAAACCACAAGAGGGTAAAGTAATTGCTGTTGGCGCTGGAGTGCTGAAAGACGGCGTACGTGTAGCTCTGGAAGTGAAAGAAGGAGACCGCGTAATCTTCTCCAAATATGCCGGTACAGAAATCAAATTCGAAGGTAAAGAATATTTGATTATGAAAGAGAGCGACATTCACGCGATTCTCGACTAATTCAAATTTTATCGGTTAACCGAACCATATAGCAGTACCATTTTACACAATATACTAGGGAGGTTTTCTTAACATGGCTAAAGACATTAAATTCAGTGAAGACGCTCGTCGCTCTATGCTTCGTGGTGTAGATGCATTGGCTAATGCAGTAAAAGTAACACTCGGTCCTAAAGGCCGTAACGTTGTACTTGAGAAAAAATTCGGAAGCCCGCTCATCACGAATGATGGTGTAACCATCGCTAAAGAAATCGAACTGGAAGATGCATTCGAGAACATGGGTGCACAACTGGTTAAAGAAGTAGCAACCAAAACAAACGATGTTGCCGGTGACGGTACAACTACAGCAACTGTATTGGCTCAAGCGCTGATCACAGAAGGTCTGAAAAACGTAACTGCAGGCGCTAGCCCAATCGGTATCCGCAAAGGGATCGACAAAGCGGTTAAAGCTGCGGTTGCTGAATTGCAATCCATCTCCAAACCGATCGAAACAAAACAATCCATCGCACAAGTTGCAGCAATCTCTGCTGCTGACGAAGAAGTAGGCGAACTGATCGCTGAAGCTATGGAAAAAGTAGGTAAAGACGGCGTTATCACTGTAGAAGAATCCAAAGGATTCGCAACAGAGCTTGAAGTGGTTGAAGGTATGCAATTCGACCGTGGATACATCTCTCCTTACATGATCACAGATACGGACAAAATGGAAGCTGTTTTGGACAATCCGTACATCTTGATCACAGACAAAAAAATCTCCAGCACGCAAGACATCTTGCCATTGCTTGAGAAAATCGTTCAACAAGGTAAACCACTCGTATTGATCGCTGAAGATATCGAAGGCGAAGCATTGGCGATGTTGGTTGTGAATAAATTGCGTGGTACATTCAATGCTGTAGCTGTTAAAGCTCCAGGATTCGGTGACCGTCGTAAAGCTATGCTGCAAGATATCGCTGCCCTCACTGGTGGCCAATTGATCACGGAAGAACTGGGTCTGGATCTGAAATCCGCTGTTGTGGAACAACTGGGTACAGCTCGTCAAATCCGTGTAACGAAAGAAAACACAATCATCGTTGACGGTGCTGGTAACAAATCCGATATCGATGCACGTGTAAGCCAAATCCGTACGCAATTGGAAGAAACAACTTCCGAGTTCGACAAAGAGAAACTGCAAGAGCGTCTGGCTAAATTGTCTGGCGGCGTAGCAGTAATCAAAGTTGGTGCGGCTACTGAAACTGAATTGAAAGAACGCAAACTGCGCATCGAAGATGCCCTGAACGCAACTCGCGCTGCGGTTGAAGAAGGTATCGTATCCGGTGGTGGTACTGCGCTTCTGAACGTATATCAAGCTGTTGCTGCTGTAGCATTGTCCGGCGATGAGCAAACAGGTGTGAACATCGTACTGAAAGCTCTAGAAGCACCAATCCGTACAATCGCTGCTAACGCTGGCGAAGAAGGTTCCGTAATCGTGGAACGTCTGAAAAAAGAACAAACAGGCGTAGGCTTCAACGCTGCGACTGGCGAATGGGTTAACATGATCGAAGCAGGTATCGTTGACCCTGCGAAAGTAACGCGTTATGCATTGCAAAACGCTGCTTCCGTAGCAGCAATGTTCCTGACGACTGAAGCGGTTATCGCTGACAAACCAGAACCTGCAAGTGCTGGTGCTGGAATGCCTGACATGGGCGGGATGGGTGGAATGGGCGGCATGATGTAAGGTCATTGACCTTATCTCGTGTGCCTAGCAGAGCAAATTTTCAGTCATTTTGATTGAGGGTTTGTGAAGCAGTCACTGTTACAAATTATAAATGAATCAAAAACCACTTCTTAATTTGATTAAGGAGTGGTTTTTGTGTTCCTGGATGATCGTAAGTTAAAGCGCTCTTTTAATGAAAGATATAACATAATTGATGCAATTTAAAAAATGATCTAAAATTAGCACATGTAATGAATACTAATATAGGATTAGGGGTGTGTACGTTGATAAGGCGATTTACTTTAAGTTTATTTTTTAGCTGTTTAATTTTAATTGTAGTAGGATGTAGTCCCAATCAGGCTGTTGATGAAAAACAAGCAACAGGTAGTGGAACATTGGAGCAAGAAACAATACTAGGCTTAGTAACTTCTGATAATTGGGAGGAGGCAAAGTTAAAATTATTAAAACCAGAGTTCAAGAATATTGAAGATTATAATGAAATACTTGCTTATGTTGATGCTAGAAATGATTATGAGAATGAGAAAGTTTCTGGAAAGATATCTTACGAGCCAATAGTAATGAAATTAAATTCAATAGACTTGGATACATACGATGGTAAGTTAAAAGAAGAAATAACAGCATTTAAAGGAGAACTGAATGATGAAAAAAACGAGTATTATGAATCCTTTTATGCCAAGAAGAGGGAGGAAGGAGAACAAAAACAAAAGGAATTGGACAAAATCTATAAACGAGTATCAGAAGAGGATAAGCTCAAAGAATCATTGAAAAATAAAGACTACAATGAAATAGCTAGTCTTTTGGTAAGAAAAATGGATTATGATGTTGAGAGTAAGATGCTTTATTATTTTGCTATGTCTGAGGTGTCCCGTAAGGAAGGCGATTCTGATATGATGATGTATTATTTACAAAGTATACCTATCGCCTACGAAGGAGAGTTTTCAGACTTGTTTTTAAAAACAAAATTGAAAATTCAATCAAAAGATAAATGGATTGAAGCTGAACGAGATATGGTCAGACATAGAGCTGAGGTTGAGAAGATGTTTTCAAGGGTTCCTCCAGCTATAGGGATGACAGCTTCTGAGGTGCGAGAATCTAGTTGGGGTGGGCCTGACAAGATTAACAAAACAACTTATGAATTTGGAGTTCATGAACAGTGGGTGTATTCAAACTATCGATACGTATATTTAGAGGAAGGCATAGTTATAACGATTCAAGAATAGTATTTTATTATCAAAAGAAAAGTACTTACGTACGGACGGATCTCTGTCAAGTAGACAGTAATAAGAGGCAATTTTGAGCAACCTGAGTCCGATATTCATACGGGCTTAGGTTGTTTTGTTTTTCTTGAAAATGTTGGTGGTTGTAAAAAGGGATACAACGTTGAACAGCAGGTTTCACTTCCTTCCTGTTGCAAATGTGCAGCGATTAAAATTCCCGCTTTGAAATGGCTAAAGAAGCTCTTCATACATGCTTTACCGTATCAGTTTCTCCTTCTGGACATACTTGCCCATTCCTCGTTTAGTCTTGAAGCCTTTGTTCATAAGATTACTTGAAATGATATACGCTACTTTTTTTGCCGTAATAAGAATTTTTTTGCGGAAGACATCTTGAATACCCATCTCATGCATCAATTTTGGATTCGTTTTGTGGCTTATGATTTGTGTGTATTTCTTCTCGATCTATACTTTGACCCGTCGATAGCTATAGATTCCTCGACTACTTTACATCACTTCGTTACCCTCATCTTTAACTGTTCGTCTCCACGTTGCTTGAAGGATATTAACAGCTGTCTTTATAGTATACGCTCTTGGAAACTTGAGCGAGTCGACATAACAGGAGAACCCTGTATCATATGTTTTTTTAAATTTGCTCATAAGAAATCCTCCTATAACAGCAGAGTAAAGTGCCGGCTTTTTTTCTGTCTGCTATGAGGGGATCTATATCATTTGAACTCTTACCTTTTCTAGGGATGAAACCTATTCTCCTTTTATTCGTATGTACAATGATACATAAATGAGAATTTCGGGAATTAAGGAGGAACTTTTTTTGCGAAAGAGTACAAAATGGGTACTGTGGATACTAGGTTTAATGCTCGCTGCGATTTTTATTAATTTTTATATGAATCTATATAGCTTTGGATTTGCTCTAATTGGGGTGCTGTTTATGGTATTTACGGGATGGGGGTTTCTGGTCAAGCTAAAGAATGACGTTCGCCAGCACGAGGATCATCATAGAAGAATGCATGAATCTGTGAACGATGATATTGAGAGATACACCAGGTAAATTAACGTTCTAGATACCTGACATAGAAATAAGAGATGCTAAGCCCACACAAATTAAATCGTATAATGAAAGAGTAGGGACTCCCGTTAGGGAGTCTTTTTAACTTTATAGGTTGAAAATAATAAAACTTTTATGAGAATTACATATTGCTCTGAAAAGAAAATTTGAGTAATATAAACATATGAATAAGTGTTCATATATTGAAGTGTAAAATGATAATGGAGATGATACATATGTACGATGTATTGGTAATCGGAGCTGGGCAAGCAGGGTTAGCAGTAGGTTATTATCTCAAACAATCAGGATTAACTTTCTTGATCGTTGATGCAGGCTCATCTATTGGGCAATCTTGGCGTACACGGTACGACTCTTTGCAGCTCTTCACTCCACGAATGTATGATGAGTTACCCGGAATGCCTCTTCAAGGAGATCGTCATGGCTTGCCGAGTAAAGATGAAATTGCAGATTATTTTGAAAAGTATGCTGAACAAATGCAGCTTCCGATCAGGTTAACTTGTGCAATTACCAGTCTCTCTATTGAAGATGAAGTTTATTATGCGGAAACTACAGCGGGAACGATTACAGCGCGCAATGTTATCATTGCAACTGGGCCTTTCCAGGTTAAAAATGTTCCTAGCTTTGCGAATTCATTATCTGAAGATATTGTTCAACTTCATTCCTCGGAATATAAAAACCGCTCTCAATTGCTTCCGGGAACAACAGTTGTTGTGGGCGGAGGCAATTCAGGTGCCCAGATTGCAGTAGAGTTAGCATCAGATGATAGACAAGTAGTGTACATATCCCTAGCTCGACAGATTACATTTAAGCCATTACATATTATGAAACGAAGTATATTTTGGTATTTGGAAAAGACCGGATTGTTACGTGCGGGTACAGAACGTATGAAAGGAAAATGGCTGCGCAATCAGCCTGAGTATGTATACGGCTACGAGTTAAAAGAGCTGATTGCCAAAGATCGAGTGAGCATGCGTCCACGTGCTACCAATGCGATAGATGACCGTATCCTATACAAGGATGGTAGTGAGACAAAAATAAATAACATTATCTGGGCAACGGGGTTTCAGCGTAATGATCGTTGGATTGATATTCATAATGCTTTTGATTCCGATGGGGGAGTCTTGCACGAGAGAGGCGTATCGCCAGTTAATGGACTGTACTTTGTAGGATTACCTTGGCAAACATCACGTGGTTCGGCGTTGCTAGGCTGGGTTAAATACGATGCTCAGAGTATCGTGAATGCTGTCCTTCAGAGGTAGAATGAATATGATATCTCATATTTTGGGTATATACCTAAAAGGAGGGATCATATGAAATTAATCAAAATAGCGTGCATGACTTGTTGTATAGTACTAGCATCTCTTTTATCAGCTTGTGGTGCGGATAATATTCTACACGGGAAGAGTGATCATTGGGATGTGTCCCTTCAGCGATCAACGGGTTCATTCAATATTGTCTACATTGGGGAAGAAACCAAGCTTAAGGATATCGAGTACGACATCTCTGGCACAAATATTAAATACCAGGGGAAAGCTTCTAATGAACAAGAGGTACCCTTCCATATATCCGGCCCCATCATAAGTAACGCGGATAAAACAAAAGATCCGATTACGTTTAGAATAAGCTGGAATGATCAAAGCGAGAGTGTGACCTTTGAATAGCTCTCGCTTTGGGAGGTGTTACACGGTTGAAGTGGGCACAATTATGGATTTAGCGGATTCCTAGCTAACACATCAATTACTTTTATTGATCATACTTTACACAATGAGCCGTCCTTCATAGGACGGCTTCTTACACGTATGAGACTTATTCCACCGTTGTTATTTCAAAAACAGACGTCCCATCATTTTGAATCTGGAAGCGATATTGGAATCCATCTCGTATCGTCGTTCCATCAAACTCACTCTGATTCACATCGCGTTCCAACAGTCCGATATCCTGAATAACATCTTGCGCATCGTTATAGGTATATTCACTGTGAGTGGTTAAGATGAGTGTAGCGATAGCTGTTAGCAGTACGCCACGTGTCGGTTCATTGACATTACCAGTCCCATATAACTTAATCTCCTGTATTTGATCAGCTGCATTGACTATTCCGATCAAGCTCAGTTCGTCATTGAATGCATATTCAAAAGTAGGAGTAGCCTGATCCGCAGATGATTCATTCATGGTCAGTCGAGTAATCGCCAGCCCGTTTAATCGGTATTTTCCTACAGCAGCATTGAACTTGTTTCGGAAATCGCCAGCAGTCATTTGGAATCCAGTAGTATTGTTCGGACTTGAAGCATCGTCGTTACTTTGATCCGACGCAGTACCGGAATTCTGCTGTGTTGTCTGCTCTGAACTAGGCTGTGAAGAGTCTGGAGATAATGCCAACATGCCATACATACCTATGGAAGCCATTACGAAACAGAGCGTCGTTAGAATGATATGCTGGATGTTTATCTTGTTACGTTTTCTCATCGATAAGATCATGCGTACAAGAAAAACAAAGAAAGCTAATAATCCAATAATCCATATTACGGTAAACAAAACTTGCAAATTCTCACCTCGTAATCTCTCAATTGATGAAAGCTCATCTATATTCTTTTGTTCCAACATTCATTATAATGTTTCTTCGAGTAACTTTAAACTGAGCATGTACGCTCACACAACGAACATTATGGATCATATATCTCACATCTCCAGCACACATCTCAATTCAAACATCACGTATCAAGCATCACGCATCATGCATCACAGATCTAGCTTCATTCATCACGGGCAAAAAGCACTGCCAGCATACAGCTAGCAGTGCTCTTCTTAGGCTTTCCTAACTTACATGTTCTATATAACTTGAACTAAAGAATATTTACACTTGCCACTCCAATGACAGAACAACCTTACGATCGCTGTTATCCCCAGATTTTTTTAATTCCCTCTATAAGGGGAAAATCCGGGGATAAAGGCGACCGCTCCGCTTCTTCAGGTTATTTCTGTCCTCTCCGTTTCCGTGTAAATGTTTAGTTCAATTTATATAGTTATACAGGTTTAACCGTAAAGGTGAAGTGGTACGCACGATTAGCGGGCAATGTATATTCCGCATGAGTAGGCGCACCCCAGCTATCGTCACCGCCTACGCCCATTTGTTTGTAATTGATGCGGGCAACAGTCTGGGTGCTCTGAGGTAGTTTGTACACATGGTCATGTGTCTCAAGTTCCTCAGGCGTCCACGGCAATGCATTAATCTCAAATGGTGTTGCTGATTCGAAGCGGACACCGTTTGTGTTATTGCTGGACGTAATTTCAGCATAACGTACATCGGTTTTGTTACCGCATTCCTGTGGTCTCAGGTACGGAACGAATTGATCGCGTACCGCTCCAGTGTAATATCCTAATCGTGCACTTGTCAGCCGGTCTGCATAGTTATCATGTGGCCCTCGACCATACCAAGCAATTGTATCCAGCTCGTTATTCAGTTGCAGCAGCATGCCGAATTCCGGTAGCTCGGGTAATCCTTCACCTGGAATAAGATGCTGTTGTATTTCCAGCGTGCCATCTGGGAGCATCTTGTACGTAACGGACAACGTGCACCCTGGATGTGCATTCCACGTATAATCGCTCGTCACGATGCAATTTTGTTCATTCACTTGGTGTTCGAAGCGAATTAATTGGCTAGTCGCGTGTGCATCTTTCCAGAAGCCGGAGCGCTCTGGGAGACCGTTACCTAGATCATTATCTGTCACAGCACGCCAAAAATTAGGTCGGACAGGTGCAAGCAATTGCTCTTGCTTGTTGATCTGATAGGATGTAAGCGCGCCTGTAGTTTGGTCAAAAACAAACGATACATGTTCACTACTTACGCTCAACTCGTTCTGCACATCCTCTACGAGTAACGATTTACCCTTGCCTTGCTCTGCTGCCTTGTTTGGTTGCAATCTTGGCGATACAACGAACTGATCCCAAGCGACTTCATGACCCTCACCTGCCCATTTGGTTGCAACTTTGGTCACGAGCGACACGGTTAACACCGCTTCTTGGTACAGATCTGTTGATGATGTATAAGGAATCCGGATTTCGCTTGAGTCTCCAGGTGCCACGGCAATGTCAAGTTGACCGTTCTCAACAGGTTTACCATCGTGTAATAACGTCCATACAAGATCGTATTCGCTCAGATCGGTGAACAGGAAGAGATTACGGATACGCAAAATACCCTCCTGTACATTTACGGCTTCCATGCGAACATTTTGGTAACATTTCTTCACTTCTTCAAGCTTCGGTGTAACAGAGCCATCTGCCAGGATCAGTCCGTTTCCGCAGAAATTACCATCATGCGGCGATTCTCCGAAATCCCCGCCATAGGCGAGATACTCAATCCCATCTGCTGTAGTTGTGAGCAGCGCCTGGTCGATCCAGTCCCAGATAAAGGCTCCCTGCAAAATGTCATAACGGTCAAATACATCCCAGTATAAGTGTAATCCACCACATGAGTTACCCATGGCATGGCTGTATTCACAGATGATATAAGGTTTCTTCGGCACCTTCAGCTGGGCATATTCCTCTACTTGTTGAGGTTTGATATACATGGTTGACTCAATATCACTCGCTGAATCCGAAGGGCGATAATGGAACGTTCCCTCGTAATGAACGAGTCTTGTTGGGTCAGCCTGTTTCAGATGATCGTACATGGCGATGAAGTTGTCGCCACCGAAGGATTCATTGCCCAGCGACCAGATGATGACGGACGGATGGTTTTTGTCCCGTTGGAACATCGAGTTACAGCGATCTATTACATTGTCTCGCCATTCTGGCTTGCTTGCAGGAATGTTGTTCTCATTCAGTTCCTTTTGTCCGTAGTACCATGATCCATGTGTCTCCAGATTGGTCTCGTCGATGACATAGAGACCATACTCATCACACAGTTCGTACCAGAGCGATTGGTTCGGATAATGAGAGGTACGCACGGCGTTAACATTGAAAGATTTCATCAACTCAATGTCACGGATCATGTCGTCAGCGGTAATCGCACGTCCTGTTTTCGGAGAAAATTCATGGCGATTGACGCCTTTGAAAACAATACGTTGACCATTGATTTTCATCAAACCGTCCTTCAATTCAAACGTACGGAATCCAACGCGGGAACGAACCGCTTCAACCGTTTCACCATTGTCCGTCTGGATAGACAGAACTACTGTATATAAATTAGGGAATTCTGCACTCCATTTCAGTGGATTGTTAACCTCTGCAGATAAGTGAACGCTCAGTTCGTTATCATTGGCAAAAGAAACAGTCGCACGTAATGGTTGATCCAGCACCGCTTGATCCAGTGCATCATAGAGCTGTGCCTGCACGTTCATGCCATCTGTAACGCTGGCATTGTGATTGAACAGTTTCACATCGATCTGTAGTTCAGCATCCTGATAGGCTGCATCAAGGTGAGTCTGTACGAAGAAGTCAGCAATCTGTACAGGTGAAGGAGAAACCAGATATACGTCACGGAAAATGCCGCTCATCCGCCAGAAGTCCTGGTCTTCCAGCCAGCTCGCATCACACCAGCGGTACACCTCCACGGCAAGTGTATTCTCGCCATCACGTAGATACGCACTAATGTCAAATTCCGAAGGAGTAAAGGTATCTTCGCTATAACCGACTAATTCACCGTTAACCCACACATAGAACGCAGATTCAACCCCTGCGAAATGGAGAAGAACAGGGCGATCCTTCCAATCAGCAGGAACGGAGAACGTTCGGATATAAGAACCAACAGGATTGTAGGTTGTTGGTGCGAATGGTGATTTTAATTCTGGCTCACGCTCTGACCATGGGTAACGAATATTTGTGTATTGTGGATAATCATAGCCTTGAAGCTGCCAGTGCGAAGGAACCGGGATCTCGTCCCACTGGCTATAATCGTAATTCGTCTCGTAAAAGGACGTGATTCGAGCATCTGGCGTTTCTGCAAAAGCAAACTTCCACACGCCATTCAGGGACTGGTACCAAGGAGAAGATGTTGCTTTATTGTTCAATGCTTCCGCAACAGATGGGAATGGCGTCATTGAAGCATGTGCCTGTAATCTGCCCACTTGAAAGATTTCAGGATTATTGTTCCATTCAGGATAACCATTGGCTGGAGGGGTGTAGTTCAATTTGTTTCTCATCACAGCAGCTCCTTCAATAATGTTATAATATTGTCATTATAAAATTGAAAAGGCACTTATGAAATAAAGAATATTGCCCACATCTATCACAATATGAAACTAAATTGACAAGGTGGTGAACTAGTGGAAACTCAATTTAGGTTTGGAAAAATAGACGAGACCTCTCGTTTGCCGATTTATATGACTACAGTAGGTTATTGGGAGCATCAGAAGGACACAGATCGTCCGCAGGGCTTCCCTGATTATCAGATCCATCAGGTCATTGAAGGGCAGGGAAAGCTGATTATTCAGGATGAAGAGCATATGGTCGGCCCGGGTGATGTGTTTTTCTTGTATCCTGACATTCCGCATCGTTATCTGCCTATAAGTGATCGCTGGGAGCTGGCATGGATATCCTTTCAGGGGCGAGAGGCAAGTGAGTTGCTCTCGTATGCGGGCATTACCCATTCACGCGTATGCAGATTGACATCCAACAAGCTATTACAAGGGTTACAGCACATGCTTGTGAGAGAAGAGAATGTGGAAGATACCCAGTATGAAATTGAATGCTCCAAGTGGTTGTACGCCCTGCTGCTGGATCTTAGATCAATGCTGATCGCGCCAGCTAACCAGAATGATGAGTTACAGCGTTTAAAACCTGTGTTGCGATATATCGCTGAGCATCTGGATCAGTCGTTGTCTCTAGCCGAGCTGGCCGAAGTGGCTGTGGTATCCCCGCAGTATTTGTGCCGATTGTTCCAGCGGGCATTATCCACCAGACCGTTGTTCTATGTGAATCAACAGCGTATTAATCGCAGCAAGCAATTGATGTTTAGTGAGATGCAGCTGCGAATATACGAAATTGCCCATCGGGTTGGGTACGAGAATGCCAGTTACTTTTGCGCCATGTTCAAAAGGCATACCGGCATGAGCCCAGAAAGCTTCCGTAAGCTACATGGATTGCAATGATTTCATTCCACCTTATCCGTTGGTTCAACTTATATAGAAGGTGTATGCGTCACAGCGTATACTTCGCTTAAATGAAACGCCAGATAGATTTTCATCCAGCCTTCTGATTCATTCAGATCAACACCTAGAATCTCTTCTATTTTACGTAGACGTAAATAGAGTGTATTGCTATGAATATGCAATCGTTCGGCCGTGGCCTGAACGGAGCGATTCTCGGAAATATAGGTTTTGAGCGTAAGTTCGAGCTCCCCCGATTTCTGCTGCTGGAGCGGTGCTAGAACTTCATGAATATAGTTTTCAATATCCGACGTCTCTTGATTGAGGAAGAGCTTGTTAATGCCAATATCCTCATAGAGCATTATGCCTACTTTATTACGCTTCAGCAAAAAGGAAAGTGCGCGTGTAGCCTCGTCATTGCTCTTGGATACATACTCCAGGCCACGATACATGCCGCCAATTCCCATCAAGAGTTGCGGCGTCTTGGAGGTAGTCCATTTCTGTATAGCGACTTCAAGTGTGCTTATGACGTGCAGCCGCATTTTGGGATCGGAGGCGGCAGCCAGAATCGTTATTTTATTGTGCGTATTAAATAGTAGATGCTCTGTTGTGCCTAACTCCTTGTCGGTAAAGCCAATCAGCTTACGAACCCAATTTTCCGTTGTTTTCATATCCAGGTGTTCACTCTGAAGCTGAACCTGAATGACGAATAAGGATTGATGGGTGGGTAAATGAAAACTGGCAAGCCTGCTCTCTAACTGCTGAGGTTCCCGATATTGAACCAGATCACCGAAATAATCCTGGTTTTTGCGATATGTCATCTCCGTCAGAGAGTAGGTATTCATCATATTCAATGTGACAATAGCTCCGCCCTGTTCCAAAATAACATGGTCAAGCTGCCGCAGGGGATGATGCAGCTCAATGAGGAAACAACCGAGCACAAGCGCACCATATACGATCGGATATAGATATACGTCGGGATGCCCATCTCCAGGCATTGACACAGGGTCGAAGCTGTTCTCTATCAAGCTATAGATATTGATCTCATGAAGCACAGCACTCTCAGGTATCGTAGGATACCAATCGTTTCTCGCCATATCAATATAATAGGTAGGCAAGTTAAGCATCGAACCTACCTTCTCAATGGTATGACCTAAAGAACCGTGTTCAATCGATAGTCTGGTAAACTGATTATGAATTTCATTGCGGCTTACAAGATAACGATTCTTCTCCAGTAGCTCAGAATACATGGTTGCGTTCGAGATGGCGATCGCCGCCTGATCTGCAAACCCTTGCATCACGTTCAGATCATGCGGGGCAAAACGCCTGTATTGCGTGAATTGATAGACGAGCATGACCCCGATTTTCCGCGTGTTCATTGTGACTGGGACGGCAATCATGCCTTTAGCCACACTACCGTCGGGTAACGCACTAACAATAATACTGGCTTTCTCCGGATTAACGTTATCCATATCTCTGTACGCCTCTTCCGGGTTACTGTATATACGGCCGATGCCTTCCTCATATACCTTCCCAGTAATTCCTTCATCAATCTCTCCTTGATACTGAAACACACTATCTTGAAAACCAACCTTGGCTCTAGGAATCATTTTGCCTGATTCGGGATCAACCATCATAAACAAACCACAGGATAGGGATGGAATCACCTTAAGGGCATTCTCCATAATTTTCAGCAACAGATCGTTCAATTCTAGTGAACAGGTAAGCTCTCTTAGCCCCGTCATCCAGCGCTCATTATGTACACGCTCCTTCATAATCTGCTGTTTGAGCAGTTCTTCCCGGATCAATGATTCCAGACGTTCACTCTGTAAGAGGGTCAGCTGCTTCTGAGTGTCGACAGCAACACGAATGTGGCAATGGGATAGAAATTCAAACGTATATTTAAATATTTTCCACTCTGAACCTGGAGGTATTTCCTCGATATTGTCGGGCATTTCTCCTACAAGCAGCCAGTTATTCCACTGAACATCATAATCATCCTTGAGCCATATGCCATATCGACAGGTGCCAAAGCTAAGTGTCATAAAGGAATGTATCGTCTCATTTAACATGGGTGCGACTCCTTTCGTGTGCCAATACATAACATTAGTCATATCAATTTTAAACGAAGGTTCTTCTTCGCTGTGTATATCACCATCAATATCTATATAAAACTGTTGGTATCAACAATGACATTATACAATTGCAACTTATATAATGTCAGTAACTTTAACGCAATACAATTTCAAAGTGTTACAACAGTATAGCTTTAATTTGAACGTGTGCACGTAATATTTAAGTTCAACTTAACTTTTACACGAGAACGGAGAGGACAGAAATAACGTGAAGAAGCAAAGCGTTCGGCTGAAAGCTTTCTGAAAGAAAGCTACATCGGAAGCATAGGCTATCCCCGGATTTTCCCTTTGGAGAAGGGAATCAAAAAAATCTGGGGATAACAGCGATCGGAAGGTTATTCTGTCATCGGAGTGGCAGTGTAAATATTCTTTAGTTGAACGTACAACCAAATCTGAAAACGAGGTGGAGTATTGATGAGTCCAATGATTGCTTTTACAGGTGCATTGCTAATAGATGGACAAGGTGGAGAGCCTGTTGCCGATAGTGTGGTTCTGGTAGACAACGGTAAGATTAAAGAGGCAGGTGCCAAGGCAACAGTACAGATTCCAGAAGAAGCTCAGATTGTCGACGTGACTGGAAAAGTTATCATGCCAGGATTGATCGATGCACATGTTCACGTACATGGAGCGAAAAATCTGAACATGGCAGCAGTGGCTCTTGAGCCAAATGAACTTCAGATGGGGAGAGCATTACAGGATCTACCCAAGCTGATTAACGCTGGATTCACAACGGTTCGGGATGTCGGCAGCCATGTCGCTGTGTATATTCGTGATTTAATCAAAGAAGGTGTCGTTAAAGGGCCGCGGATCAAAACGTCTCGTCATATGCTCAGTCAGACAGGTGGACATGCAGATATTCATATGATTCCAACGGAATTGAACATTTTCACGACATGTGACGGTGTGCCAGAAGTCATTAAGGCCGCACGCACGCAGTTCCGTGAGGGTGCAGATTTTATTAAAGTGTGTTCGACAGGCGGGGTGTTGTCTGAGAAGGATGATCCACGGTGGTCACAATTCCGCTTGGATGAACTGAAGGCGATTGTCTATGAAGCTGAGGCGGTACAGTCGTATGTAGCATCACATGCACAAGGCACACAGGGGATTAAAAATGCGTTGCTTGCAGGTGTCCGTACGATTGAACACGGAATCTACATCGATGAAGAAGGCATCGGTTTGATGCTGGATCAGAAGGCTATTCTTGTTCCAACACTGGCTATTGTGCATCGGATTATCCAAGAAGGGCATAAATACGGTGTACCTGAATTTGGCATTCGCAAAGCCGAGCGTGTATACCAAGAGCATATTGAGAATATGATCATCGCACACAAAGCAGGTGTGACCATCGCAGCGGGTACGGACTTCTGTTCATGTGCACCGGTGGAGCATGGCGGTAATGCGCTCGAAATGCGATTGCTTGTAGATGATGTTGGCTTCACACCAATGCAGGCCATTGTGGCTGCAACGAGAGATGCGGCCAAAGCGATGCAGATGGAGGAGGAGATCGGCACCCTTGAAGCGGGCAAGTCAGCAGATCTGCTGGTTCTGAATGTGAATCCATTGACCGATATTAGTCTGCTTGCTAATACAGCCCATATTGAGCAGGTCTATTTATCAGGTGAGCGCTTGAAATAATAAGCAGACAACATAGAGAATGGGGAGAAGTCACCATGTTTAGTCAACCGATTTATATCGCCACGATATTACTTGTCATTTTAGCTATAGGAGAATTAGTCTCCATCTGGTCGAAAGCACGAATTCCTTCCTTGCTCGTTATTCTAATCGGTTATCTACTACTGAACTGGGCCGGATTCTTTCCGCAAGGCGTGGTGTCGAGCTCTGCACTGAGCGCGTTCGGGGCGTTGATGGTGGCTCCGCTTATTGTTCATATGGGAACCTTGATTCCATTGAAACTGATTCGTTCGCAATATAAAGCGATATTGATTTCACTGTTCGGATCACTTATAGCTACAGGGCTCATTTTGTTAATTGTAACGCCATTTTATGGTTATCCTACAGCCGTTGCCGGATCAAGCCCGGTGGTCGGTGGTATTATCTCTTATCTGATCACGGCTACGAAGCTGCAGGAGATGAATCTCGCGCATCTGATTACGATTCCGGCGGTTATTTTGGGGATTCACTCACTCGTGGGCATGCCGCTCGCAACGAATCTACTTCGGAGATATGCACTGAAGCTACAGAAACAGGGTGCTTTTGAGAACAAGACTCCATCGTCAAGTAACGTAAATATTAAGGAAGCGAATGTCAAAACATTTCTTCCGAAGCGTTTCCACACGGCACCAATCTTGCTGTTGTTCTTGTTTATTATGGGCAGTCTGTCCATCTATCTTGGCAATATAACCGGGCTTAGCTACAGTATTTGGGCTCTGCTGTTAGGTGTTATTGGACATCTTGTCGGGCTATTCCCATCACGGATTCTGGATAAAGCCAGTACGTCAGGCATTGCTATGATCGGTCTGATTATCGTGGTTATGACAAGTATGGAGTCGATTACGGTGGATGCAGTGGTCAGCTCTATTATTCCCGTATTGTTCATTATCGCAGTCGGGGTGGTTGGGGTAATGATCGGAGGATTCCTTGGTTCTAAGCTATTCAAATGGGACCCGCTGAAAGGTTTGCCAGTAGCGTTAACAGCTCTATTTGGTTTTCCAGGGGACTACATTATCTGTGAAGAAGTGAGTCGTTCTGTTGGACGTGATGAGAATGAACGTCAAGCGATTCTGGATGAGATTTTGACACCTATGCTGGTAGGTGGATTTACAACAGTCACCACAGCTTCTGTATTAATTGCGTCAGTATTGATCAAGACACTGTAAGAGGTTGTTCAAAAAGTCCGCTTTTGATTACGAAGGATGCGCGAGCGGTATCTCAGCGTTGGTTAGTTTAATTTTCTTTATAAAATTGATCTTCTCTTCATCCCAATTTCAGTTTCTATTAAGGTTCGAGGGCTAAGATAAGTCTTGTAAACCCCTTCTCGTGTTAAATAGATGTGTGACTGGCTCCGCCCGGATCGTCCGGCGGGGCATTTTTTTTGTATCTTTGGCTGTGTAGGGTTATGTGATGATGATATGATAGAAGCATACATAATGGGTATACAGAGCAGAGAGATGAAGAGGAAGGAAGGGTTCTCATGGATGTAACGCTGCATACGATGTTTCGACCAATCCAGATCAATGGTACGGATGATCAATCGTATTATGTAGAGAGAATGCCTTCTCCTGATCTGATGGCGTATATTGCTTGCTATTGGGAATCAGGTTTTTTTTCGAACAGTGAAGAGAACATATTGCCTAAGCATACGAGTGGATTACCCACTCGGGTATTGCCAGACGGTTGTACGGATATTCTTATAACATATGATGCGGCTCAGTCGAAGCATACGTTATCGTATTGTGGAAACTACACGCAGCCCCTCGTATTTCCCCAAGGAGTAGGTGTGGTTCCGTCCGGGGATTATACGTTTGGTGTGCGCTTTTTTCCTGGAGGGGCTCGGTCATTTCATGGCTTGCCACTGGATGCGTTCACAGATCTGAGGATCGCCCTTGAGGAATGCTGGCCTACGCAGGTGGAGGAACTTCGGGAGCGCCTGGCTGCAACGAACAGCTTCCATGAGCGGGTGCGACTTATGGAGGGAACGTTGAAGCAACTGTCGGTACGTATCTCAGCATACGAGCAGGATCTGATGAAAAATGTTCTGCACCGTATATTCAGTGATGGCGGCAGTATGAATGTGCATGAGCTCGCCATGCGTGAGGTTGTGAGCGAGCGGCAATTGCATCGTAAATTTGCAGGCTGGATTGGCATTAGCCCCAAGCGGTTTAGCGAGATCGTTCGTTTTCACCGTGTACTGGCGAGCATTCATCAGAATCCGGTGAGTGATTGGGCGGCCTTGGCGGTTGAACATGGATTCTATGACCAAGCACACTTGATTCGTCACTTTCGTAAATTCTATGGAGATACGCCACGGACCGCTGCTAAGGAACATCATTTGATGATGTCCGATTTGTACAATAGATTAGACAAGCCCTCGGTTATACTTAAATCCTAAGATGAATGATAAAGGAGACAAATGATATGAATGGAACTATGCAAATGAGAGATCATCTGCTTCGAGAGTTGGAAACGGGCGTGCGGACTGGCGCATCACTTATCCGTCTGATTCGTCCTGAGGATTGGGCATACCGTCCACAGGATAATATGCGTTCTTTGGTGGAGCTGGTGCACCATTTTATTCAAATTACAGCTTCGGATCTTGCCATCATGCAGGAGAAAGGCGAAGCAGAGGTAGGACAAGTTGAGAATAGTCTAGCAGGCATCCAGGATATTGAGAAATTAGAAGCAACGCTGTGGAGTAATCTAGAGGCGTACAAAGCCTATATCGTTTCACTCAGTGAAGAGGATCTATTAACCCGTTCTACCAAAGCTTTTTATATGGAGCATGGTCACCTTCAGGCGCAGTGGCAGATTGAGACGTTAACGCATGTATTCCATCACCGTTCCCAGCTCTATAATTATCTGAAGCAGCAAGGTCATGAATTAAACTTCTTCATGTTATACGCGTAAGCTCGGGAGATTTATAATCTTCTGTCAGCAGAGTTTGCGTAGGTAATTCAGTCCGTTTTTTACGTTGAACATAAAGTACGCATCGCTACAGCTCTACCGAATGGTTCGGTAGGGCTTTTTTGCGTCTCAGTCTATAATCGAATCTCGAATCTATGAAGTCTAGTAAAAATAGACGTTATAACACTGGCATTTTACCGTTACAATACTAGATTTCAAACATAGAATACCGTATCAAAGCAAAAAGGAGGTGATTCACATGGCTATCCTTTTACCATTACAGTATTACAATCTTCCAGCGGGTGTAGGTAAGTCCTACTACGAAAATCTGGCTGGAGGCACCAATGCTACTGTAACAGTCAACAACAACGGACCATTTCCCGTATCTCTTGTGATTACTCGTGTCAATGAACCAGTTGTCACTTATGTTGTTCCTGTAAACAGTAGTCTTACGATTGGAGCGGGTCATGTGTTAGTTTTCGCGTTGCTAGCGAATAATGGAGGCGCGGCTTCCGGAACGATTCAATTCGCTGTAGCTGATTTCTAATGCAGACTTGACTGTAGTGCACTGAACAAGCCCTTGTCTGGTAGGTTATCTTGCCGGGCAGGGGCTTAATTTTTGATAGTGCTAGTTTTGTAGAAAATGGTATGATGTGTAAGCTTGTTATATTTACATAACGCTGTTATAAGAATGAGCGCTTCTTGCACAGCACGAAAGGAAGAATTAAATGTTGAACAAAATGTTGAAGTACATGTTGGGGATTACGTTATGTCTGTCACTGATCTTGCCTGCTGCGAGCACACAGGCAGCTTCTGCCATGACCACGCTGGATTTTAGCAATGGAGCGACCTATTATGGGGAAACGAAGAATGGTAAACCTCATGGTGATGGAACGATGACATGGAGCAAGAGTAAGACTTACAGTGGCAACTGGGTGAATGGCAAACGCTCGGGTTACGGGGTGTACCAGTTAAAGCATTACGACCCTTAAATACGAGGGGAATTGGAAGAATGATAAGAGAGATGGCAAGGGTCAGCTAGAAATCAAGGAAATATCTAATGAAGCAACATTGCTTGAGAATCAGATTCGAACAGGGACGTTTGCCAAAGATCAGTGGGTTGCAGGTTATGATGTTCGACATGGAGAGTACGATCCACCGTATTCTTTTATGTACAAGGACGCTAAGATGAGCCTGGAGATGATGGGTTCACCAGGGAATATGTTAGCAGGGTTAAAGAGCGGGTATTTCTTCTCATTCAAGTATAAAAAGGGAAATGTCTATCGTAATGTCGGTGTGGGTGATGAGTTTAGTCAGAAGCAGTTTGCTACATTTATTAAGAGTATAGAAAAAGAAATCAAACCACACATCGATCAATTCGAGAAGCTGGCTAAGCAGCTGTAGACGTTATTCTCTTGTTTAACCTAGCTCCCATGCGATTAATTCATTGGTAAAGAACCAGTGAATTCGTCATACCAATGGGAGGGTGTAAGACCATGAAGGAAACTATGAGAAAAGAACGAGCAACGTTTCTTGAAACCAATCGTCTTGAGTTCGCGACATGGACTGAAGAAGACCGTCCTTTGGCATCTGCGCTTTGGGGTGATCCAGAGGTGATGAAGTGGATGAGCAACAAGGGATTTCTTAACGAAGATGAGGTTGAGGCAAGACTCACGCAAGAAATGAAACGGCAGCAGGAAGAGAATATGCAATACTGGCCGATGTTTGACAAAGAAACGGGTGTATTGGTAGGCTGCTGTGGGCTTCAGCCATATTCATCGGATGAGTTCGTGTATGTATTAGGTGTTCATCTGACACGGGATCATTGGGGGCAAGGTTATGCGACAGAGGCCGCTCAGGCGGTGATCCGATATGCATTTGAAGAGTTAGGTGCTAAGAGGCTCGTGGCAGAACACCATCCAGAGAATCAAGTATGCAAAGAAATGCTGCTTAAGCTTGGTTTCACTTACGATCGGGATGAACTGGTCGAGCAGACAGGGAAGATGCATCCATTATATCTGTTACAGAGTCCATCCCAGAGATAAGATTAATGATTCGTTGGACATAACATTAGGAAGTATAGCGCTCACACAATGGTACTCTCTTGGCAACTCGTAATGAGTTACGTCGAATAGAGTCCAAATTCATCGATTTTTTATTTCATTTTCAGCTTCTATTAAGGTAGCAAGGGTAAGATATTTCTTGTAAACCCCTTCTCGTGTTAGATAGATGTGTGACTGACCCCGCCGGACGCCGGTGGGGTATTTTTTTGTTTGATTTTGAAATAAAACAGAAAAACAAACATAAACAAAGATAAATAAAATAATTAAACGTAAATATGATTGACTTATAAAGATAAACAAAGGTATAATGAATGTGAAAAAAGGAACTTAATAGTACGTGGCAAGCCAAAAAAATGATGTAATCTAAGGAGAGAATGATCATGAACGTGACCCTTACGAATAAAACGAACGAAACGGATCGACCTGCTGGCTGGAATATTCCATTCATCCGTGAGATGGCCGAAATTACACAGCATATGTGGAAAAATGGCTGGGATGAACGCAATGGTGGTAATGTCAGCTATTTGCTGGAGGAAGAAGAGGTTGCTCAGTATATCGATATTCATCAGGTCATCCGTACAATTAAACCCGCATTTGCTGTGCATGAGCTGGCAGGGAAATATTTTATCGTAACGGCTTCGGGTAAATATTTCAAAAATGTGCTTGCTGATCCAGAGAGTAATCTCGGATTACTGCGTGTCTCGCAGGATGGACAGGAATTGGAGGTATTGTGGGGCTTGAAGTCGGGAGCCAACCCGACCAGTGAGCTGCCTACCCACTTCATGAGTCATATCGAACGTTTGAAAATCGACCCGAATCACCGGGTTGTCATGCACAACCATGCGACCAATGTACTGGCGATGACATTCATCCATGAACTGGATGAGGCGAAGTTTACGAAGACGTTATGGCAGATGTGTACGGAATGTGTGGTTGTATTCCCGGACGGTGTAGGCATCATTCCGTGGATGATCCCGGGATCGAATGAGATTGGACGTGAGACGGCTGAGAAAATGAAGGAGTATCACGCAGTGATCTGGCCACAGCATGGTATTTTTGGTACAGGGACAACGATTGATGAAGCCTTCGGACTCATTGAAACGATTGAGAAAGCTGCCCAGGTGTATATGCTGGTTGCTGGTCATGAGATTAAACAACGAATTACGGATGAGCAGCTGACAACCCTCGCTGAAGCTTTCGGCGTGACCCCACGTCCAGGCATCATCGGCACATAATATATGTATTGCTCGTAGAGGAATCTTTTACGAGTGAAAAAGGAAATGGTCTTTGGTTCAATGAACCGAAGTCCGTTTCTTTTTTTTTGGCATCCAAACGTCAATTTAGCTCAAAAAAGTTCAAATAGATCATAAAGAATGGCTTTGTTATTCATTATTGAATTGTAGAATGCATTATCTCACGCTGACGAATTTCGGGTGAAATGACGTATTGTTATTGCGCTCGCGATTTTGCATAATAACAATGCTTCACACATGAAAGACGGAAGGAAGTCATGATCATGATTGGCAAAATGAAGAGGGTCTTAATAGGCAAGCCGATGAAATCGGCGCAACTGGATGGGGAGAAACTGGGGAAATGGAAGGCTCTCGCGATTCTATCCTCGGATGCATTATCGTCTGTAGCCTACGGTACGGAACAGATTTTACTGGTGCTCGTTGCGGCTGGATTTGCCGCTCTGTGGTATTCCGTCCCGATCTCCATCGCTGTGCTTGGCTTACTTGTCATTTTAATATTCTCTTATCGGCAGACGATATTTGCCTATCCTACAGGGGGCGGGGCGTACATTGTAGCGAAGGATAATTTGGGCACAACGCCAAGCCTGATCGCCGGAGGATCATTGCTAGTCGATTATATCCTCACGGTTGCGGTAAGCTCATCTGCAGGAACCGACGCGATTACGTCGGCATTTCCCGCTCTACATGATCACAGCATAGCAATTGCGCTGTTGATGATTGTATTTTTAACCATAATGAATCTAAGAGGAGTCACAGAGTCGGCATCCGTGCTGGCGCTCCCGATATATCTGTTTATCTTCTCCATTGCAATACTTATCATCTCTGGTGGGATCAAGTTCTTCACTGGAGGTATGCATGCAGCAGCACCTGAGTTCGGAACCAGTCTATCACACGTAAGTATATTCTTATTGCTCAAGGCATTCAGCTCAGGTTGTTCTGCACTAACCGGGGTGGAAGCTGTAAGTAATGCCATTCCGAACTTTAAGCAGCCTGCGGAGAAAAATGCAGCAGGAACTTTGCTGCTGATGGGTTGTATTCTTGGCGCAATGTTCATCGGCATTACGTTGCTCGCTTTTGGTTATGGCGTGAAGCCTGATCCTCAGGCAACGGTTATTTCACAGATTGCTGAAGCAACCTTTGGCAGAGGCACGATGTATTTTATTATCCAAGGTGTGACAGCACTCATTCTATTCCTGGCTGCGAATACGGCATATTCGGCTTTCCCGCTGTTGTCGTTCATGATGGCGAAAGACAAATATATGCCGCATATGTTCATGGTGAGGGGAGATCGCTTAGGATTCTCGAACGGTATTATTTTTCTAAGTGTAATGTCTGCATTGCTCGTGGTTGGTTTCAAAGGCAATACGGAAAGTCTCATTCCCCTCTACGCGGTGGGTGTGTTCATTCCATTTACGTTATCCCAACTGGGCATGATGATTCGCTGGATCAAAGTCAAACCATCAGGCTGGCGGACGAAACTACTTGTTAATACGGTAGGTATGCTGACGACCTTGTCGATCACCTTAATCTTTATTTTCACCAAGTTCACGCAGACATGGGTTATCTTTATTTTCCTACCACTCGTCGTTTATGGCTTCATGCGCATTCACCGTCACTATTGCAACATTGCTGATGAACTGCGGATTGACATCCAATTAGAGAAACCGATTCGAAAAGGAAATACGATTGTGATTCCAGTGGCTGGTATTACAAGGGTAGTGATGAATACGATCAGTTATGCCCAGACGATGTCGGATAACGTTGTTGCGCTATACATTGGTTTCGATGATGAGGCAATTCACAAGATGGAGAAAAAGTGGGAAGAATGGAACCCCGGTGTGCGCCTTGTGGTGGTGAAATCCAGATACCGTAGCATTATGGGGCCTTTGAAAAAATTCATCGATACCGTAGAGTGGAAAACATCCGAGACGGATCACATTACCATTCTTATCCCGCAATTCATCACCAAGCATTGGTGGCAAAATGTACTGCATAATCAAACGAGCTTCATGATTCGAACCTACTTGATTAATTACAAGGACGTTATTGTAACAACTGTTCCTTACCATCTTAATCGATAGACGTATGACAAGAGAGGTAGAGATCTATACGTGCAGTGGAAGCTTTACTCCGTTGTTAGAAGTTCTAATATCCTTACGAAGCAATAACCAGAGTGCATTTGTAAATTGTTATTTTCCAGTTTTGTGTTAAATGAGTGATGATCCAGGAAATGAAATGTTCATTTCGCTTTTACAAAGACAGCCGCATGAAACTTCCCGAATGAAGGGAGGACATGCGGTTTTTTTGTCATTTTATCCATTAATATGGAAGCTGTTTCAAGATGATCCGTTTGGTAAACCCCCTTGTCCACGATTAACATTACGTTAATTCAGAATGGATTCTGCAATGATGTTGAACTTATAGACTGATTAAGGTGGTTATGACGCTTGAGTCATGACCGAATGAGCTAATCAAGGGGGAAGAAAATCCGATGAGTGAGCTTGATAACCGGATCGGCTTGCCTGCTACCAGTCGGCGTATATCGAAGACAAGTGAGCGCCGTACGGCTTCGCTCCGAGTAGGGCGGATGCGGGAGAATATGCTGGCCTATGGTTTCCTGGCACCATCGCTGCTTTTGTTCGCAGTGTTCCTGTTTTATCCAATGTTTAAGTCTGTGTACCTCAGTCTGCATTCAACTGATCCTACGGGACAGATTGCTGCCTATGTAGGACTGGACAACTTTAAGGCGGTTTTCCAATCCGGGCTGTTTCTTCAAGGCATGAAAGTGACGTTGCTATTTGTTTTGTTCACGGTGCCAACGGGCATCCTGACCGCTCTCATTCTGGCTGCGCTAACCCATAACAAATTTAAGGGAATGCGTGTTTTTCAGTTTGTGTTTTCTCTACCCGTTGTATTATCTGTAGGTTCGTCCGCAGTCATCTGGAAGTTTTTGTTCCACCCGACGCTGGGCATGCTGAATTATTTATTAGGAAAAGTCGGCGTTGATCCGATTCCTTGGCTAACCAGTCCGGATTGGGCACTAATCTCCATTTCGATCATGACCATCTGGATGAATCTTGGATTCAATTACATTATTTTGTCCAGTGGATTGCAAGGCATCCCGGATGAGATCTATGAGAGTGCGAAAATGGATGGAGCAGGACCACTGCTTACGTTTCACAAAATCTCAATGCCGTTGCTGTCACCTACGCTGTTTTTTGTCAGCGTGGTTTCCATCATTGGTGCGTTCCAGTCGTTTGGTCAGATCAACATTCTAACCCGTGGGGGGCCGATGGACAGTACAAATGTATTCGTCTACTCGATCTATCAGGAAGCCTTTGTTAATTTCCGTTTCGGAACAGGTAGTGCGCAGGCACTGATTCTGTTCGCGGTCATTATGCTTCTAACCCTAATTCAGTTCAAATGGGTAGAAAGGAAAGTACATTATCAATGAGAACTCCATGGATGAACACCTTATTGTATGTGCTTCTCACGATCTGTGCGGCACTGGTACTGTATCCGGTCATGTATACCTTCTTCATGGCTGTGATGACGCCCGAGGATGCAAGTGCCTATCCGCCGCATATCATTCCGCAGTCGATTGACCTGTCCAACTTCTCCGAAGTATTCGATATCGTGCCTATTGGTACGTTTATCTGGAATACTTTCCTGGTTGCGGGACTGACCATGCTGGGGCAATTGATTACGGCGAGTATGGCTGCATACGCTTTTGCCAAAATGCAGTTTAAAGGAAAAAACGTCATCTTCAGTATGTTTGTCGCGACGATGATGATCCCTTGGGAAGTCACGATGATTCCAAACTATCTAACGGTTCGTAGTTGGGGCTGGCTTGATACGTATCAGGGCTTAACGGTTCCGTTCCTGGCTACGGCGTTTGGTACCTTCCTGCTAAGACAGTTCTTTATGCAACTCCCCAAAGAGCTGTTTGAGGCAGCAAAAATTGATGGCTGTGGACACATTCGATATTTTGTATCGCATGTACTACCGCTGTCTCGCCCAGCGCTTGGAACACTAGCGATCTACTCGTTCCTCAGTATGTACAATTCGTATCTGTGGCCGTTGCTTGTAACGAACACCCCAGAGATGAGAACAGTACAGATCGGGATTTCGATGCTGGAGTTCCAGGAATCCACTGCATGGAATCTGGTATTTGCCGGCACGGCGATGGTCATTCTACCATCTTTGTTGCTGCTGGTGTTTGGGTTGAAACAGCTTGTCCGCGGAATGGCGGCTGGCGCATTGAAGGGTTAGTTCAATCAGAGCTTTACCACCATTGAAAAAGATTCTTGCATTCCAATGCTACGAGCGAGTAAACCAGGCTCAATCTTAAAATCAATTTATGAGTAATTGCGAAGGTAATGGAAGGAACGAAATCGATTCTGAAGAAGCAGCGCGTTTGCGTTTATCACCGGATTTTCCCATTTAGAGAATGGGGAGAAAAAATCTGGGGATAACAGCAATCGGAAGAACGATTCGTTACTGGAATGGCCACTTCGCATAACTCCAATGAACTGATTTTTGAAATGAGCCCTAAAAAAGGAGAGAGATCATGGTAAAGGGATTTGGTTTGAAAAAAAGAGGAACGTTCGCTTTAATGTTGGCAGCACTCATGTTAGTTATCTCCGCATGTGGTACCAAAGCAGACACAAGCAGCACGCCAGCGGCTGGTGGACAAGCGGATGCCGCTGCAGCTACGACTGAGCCGGTTCATTTGAATTGGTGGCACTCCATGTCCGGTGCAGGGGAGAAAGCGATCAATCAACTTGCATCCGACTTCAACGCTAGTCACCCTGACATTCAGGTAAAAGCGATCTATCAAGGTAAATATGATGAGAGCTTGAATAAGCTGAAAGCATCGATGGGATCAGATAGCGGCCCTGACATCATCCAGGTTTATGAGATTGGTAGTAAGTTCATGATTGACTCTGGCATGATTACGCCAGTACAGCAATTTATTGATAAAGATAATTTTGATCTTTCTCAATTGGAGCCAAACATCATTCGCTATTACACCATTGACGGTAAATTGAACGCGATGCCTTTTAATACTTCGAACCCAATTCTTTACTATAACAAAGACATGTTCAAAGCAGCGGGCTTGGATCCAGAGAACCCACCAAAGACATATGAAGAGTTCGAACAAGCAGCTAAAGCACTGGGCAAAGACGGTAAACCAGGCGCTTCCATGGCGATCTATGGCTGGTTCATGGAGCAATTCTTCGCTAACCAGAATGCAGATTATGTAAACAATGGTAACGGTAGAGACAGCGCAGCTACTGAATCTCTGCTGAACTCCGAAGCTGGTGTGAAGACATTATCGTGGTGGAAAAAGATGATCGACGAGAAAACAGTATCTAACCTCGGACGTAGCACAGATGATACAACAGCAGCATTCACAGCACAACAAATTGGTATGACACTGGATTCTACGGCTGGATTGCGTAAAATCGTAGAAGGTTCTGGCGGTAAGTTTGAGCTTGGAACAGGATTCTTGCCTCGCCCAGCAGATGCAAAAGATGGCGGCGTTGTCGTTGGTGGTGCAAGCTTGTACATCATGAATAACAAATCCGATGCACAGCAACAAGCAGCGTGGGAATTCATCAAGTATTTGGCGACACCAGAAGTACAAGCGAACTGGAGTGTTGCGACAGGATACTTCCCAATTACGACAGCAGCTTACGATCAGCAAGTATTAAAGGATAATATGGCGAAGTACCCGCAATTCCAGACAGCAGTCGACCAATTGCACGCTTCCGTTGATTCGACAGCAACTTCTGGCGCAGTTATGGGTGTATTCCCAGAAGCAAGACAAATTGTCGAAGGAGCAATCGAGACGGTTCTGAATGGACAAGGTGAACCTCAAGAAGCTCTGGATGCAGCTGCGAAGCAAATTACAGATAAGATCGCACAGTATAACAGCACAGTGAAGAAATAATGTTAGATTAATCTCATAACTACAACTCAGATGCGGCGGTCGAACATGATCGTCGCATCTCTGTGTTCAAACTGAAAATATCATGTGGGCCTTAAGTCGGATGAAATAAAGATAAACCAAGGATAATTATTGGAAAGACGGTATCGTAAAATGTCGAAAAGATAATAGCTATGCACTGGTTTTGTTAACTTTTCTGACGTTAATTAGTCATATATGCATAAGTGTATAATGCGAAAAGCTAAAAAAGTCACGAATTTGGACAGAAAACTGCCTGAATTGAAGTTTTTATTTAACATAAATTTTATTTTTGTGAAGTCTATGTTCTATTTTCTATCATTTTATAAAAATAATGTTTACATGTAATCCGGGTTCAGTTATCTTATATTTGAACTAATGTACAAGCTGTCTGAACAAATGATTGTCAAAACGAAGATACGGGGGTAGGTAAAGGATGTATAGTAAACAAATGAAGAGTTGGCTCAGGTTATTCTTAGCCATGGTTTTATTGGTTACAGGTACCATACCAATCGGTGTATTCAACAGTAAAGTCGCCGCAGCAGATGAGCCATTGACGGTTGGACAAGCACTCGCTCTTCCTTCAGATGATAGGCCTGCTACAATTGAAGGCTATGTTGTAGGGACCTATAGTAGCGGTTCAAAAGTAAATGTGAATCCGCCCTTTGTAGACACAAATTTTGCAATTGCTGAAAGCCCGACAGAAACAGACATTAATAAAATGATGCCTGTGCTGGTACCCACATCTGCTCCTCGCACCATTTTTGGTCTTAATAGTAATCCTCCTTTGTATCAATCAAAAGTACGCATTACAAACGGCACTTTATCTCAATATTTTTCTACTAAAGGTTTACGTACTGGTACATCGTCAACCTTCCAACTTATCGATGAAACACCTGAAACAGAAGTGGCCAATGTCACTGCTAATCCATCCTCCGGAGAAGTTCCGACGGGCACACAGATCACTTTGGCAACAACTACAGTTGGTGCCACCATTTACTATAAGCTGAATAATGAAGTTGAGTTTCTCCCCTACACTAACCCCATCATAATAAATGACACTACACACATTGAAGCCTATGCACATAAAGAAGGATTACTAGATAGCGCCATCACTCTGCTAAATTACACGATTGTTGACAACACTCCGATTCCAATCGTTGAAGCCAGAAACAAGTCTGAGAATTCTTCGGTTACTGTTCAAGGTATTGTTACGTACCGAGAAGAGTCCGGAGGCATGGCAAACCTCTATATTCAGGATTCAAATGCAGGAATCGTAATACGAGGAACAGATTCTACAGTTGAACTAGGTGATCGGATTGAAGCATATGGCTCACTCACCGTATATAATGGCTTACTTCAGGTAGAAAAAGATAAAGCCGGATTCCCTGGCGGTTATATCAAAATCGTGGATAAGGCTCAAGAAATACCAGAGCCAATCTTACTTACATCTAAAGATTTTGCACCTGCTGCTGGTGGAGGGAAAGGCGCAGGAAGCATATACGAGGGTATGCTTGTCGAAGTGAATGCGGTCACTGTGACAAGAAGCAGCAGCTCCACGTTTTTTGCGACAGATGACGATGGTGGAGAAATTACGATTTATGCGAAAAACAGTCCTACTGCTCTAGCCGCAGGCAAAACATACGAAAAAGTGACAGGAGTCATGACGTACCACACTAGTTATGGGCTTGAACTTATTCCGCGTACCGCAGCAGATGTTGTCGAGAATCTGCTTTCTGTGACAACCAACGTACCTTCAGGTGGAATTGTCAAAGGCTCGACCGTGACATTATCTTCTCCGATGGCAGGGGCAGAAATATATTACACAGTAGATGAGAGCGAACCAACTACGTCATCCGTTTTATATAGTCAACCTATCACAATCAATGAGGATTCCATTATCAAAGCAATTGCTGTATTCAATGGAAGAGAGAGTGATGTATTTAGTTTTACTTATAAGGTTCTTCAGCAACTGGATAACCTTAGAATTCATGATATTCAAGGGGCATCACATGCATCCTTATACGATGGGTTGGCTGTACAGAATGTCGAAGGTATCGTAACCCATGTAGTCAATGGAAGTTCATTCTACATGCAGGAGATCCCTGAGATGGAAGATGATAATGAGGATACATCTGAGGGGATTTTGATATATAAACCGACACATGGTATGAATGTAGGCAATAAAGTTATGGTATCTGGACAGGTGAAAGAGTATGCAACATCAGCGACAGAACTGGCAACAACTGAGATTGTAGCTACAACAATTACAGTTGAGGATACAGAGCAGCAGCTACCTGAACCAGTTCTTCTGGGAAGTAAAGGACGAATCATTCCTAAGGTGATTGATTCTGATCAGTTTGGCGAGTTCAATCCCGATATGGATGCAATTGACTTTTATGAAAGTTTGGAAGGAATGAGAATACAGATCGATGAGGCAACCATTATTGGACCATATTCCAGTGAACCGGGTCTAGCTGTTGTTATAGATAATGATCCGAACAATCCGCTTCGTACACCTGCTGGTGGTGTCATCTTGACCGGAGACGGTGCAGAAGCGTTTGAAAGTTCACTTAATCCACAGCGATTATTTATTAATAAAAAACCCCCACACGCGGTTAAAACTGGAGATAAGCTCACTGATTCAGTTAGAGGAGTCATGACTTATTCCAATGGTAATTTTAAGATCCTCCCTGAGGGGAATCTTCCAGCTATTACTTCAGGTGCGTTAGAACAAGCAATAACGAAGATTGAACAGACGAATAATAAGCTGACAATCGCAACCTTCAACGTTGAAAACTTCAGCCAGAAGGATGCAGCAAGAGCTATGAAAATCGGTGGTATTATCGTCAATAACCTGAAAAATCCGGATATTATCGGCATTATGGAGGTACAGGATAATGATGGTGCTACGGACAGTGGAACAACAGCTGCGGATGCGAGCTTCCAGACCTTAATTAACGCAATTGCTTCAAATCATGGGCCGACCTATAAATATACGGATATTGCTCCGGAAAATAACAAGGACGGCGGGGCGCCAGGTGCCAATATTCGTGTAGGCTTCTTATACAACGAATCGCGTGTTTCGTTGAAGGAAGGAATTAAAGGAAGTGCAACAACATCCATGCAGGTAGGTGTTGACGGTAGTCTATCCAATAATCCCGGCCGAATCGCGCCTAATGATGAAGCATTTGCTAGTTCTCGCAAACCGCTTGCTGCGGAATTTGAATTTAACGGTGAGCGTGTAGTTGTGATCGCCAACCATTTTAATTCCAAAGGTGGAGACTTGAAGCCTTTTGGAAGTATACAGCCTGCGACAAGAAGTAGCGAAGTTCAGCGCGCGAAGCAAGCGACGCTCGTAAATGGATTTGTGAAAGAGTTATTGAACAAAGATCCTGACGTTAATGTCGCGGTTCTCGGTGATTTCAATGACTTCCAGTTCTCCAAAACACTGAACATTCTCGAAGGAGATGAACTGGACAATCTGGTGAACGATCTACCGGAAAATGAGCGCTATTCCTATATTTACGATGGAAACTCTCAGACACTGGATCACATTCTGGTGAGCAAAAATGTGTCTGATACGGCAGTCATCGAAGTTGTGCATGTGAATGCCGATTTCGAAACAGCAGATGGACGGGTGAGTGACCATGATCCATTGCTGGCTCAATTAAGCATCGGCGATGCTGCGGAAGAAGGCGACTTCAATCTACGTGTATTGCACACTAATGATACACATGCACATTTAGATAATATCCCTCGCCGTGTAACGGCGATAAAGGAAGCACGCAACGATAATACACTGGTGCTGGATGCAGGAGATGTATTCTCAGGTACGCTATACTTCAATCTATTTAATGGTCTGGCGGATCTGGAGTTTATGAATATGATTGGATACGATGCGATGACCTTTGGTAACCATGAGTTTGATAAAGGTACAGGTGTGCTGAAAGATTTCATTGAACAAGCTGAGTTCCCATTCGTGAGTGCTAACATTAACTTTGGGAAAGATGCGAATCTGAGTGGCCTGTATAATGAAAGCATTGGCAAACCGGGGGAGGACGCCCAAATCTATCCGGCTATTATTACAGAGGTAAATGGTGAACAGGTCGGGATTTTTGGTCTGACTACAGCGGATACGGTATCTCTATCCTCACCTGGAGATGAGCTGAAGTTTGAGGATTACCGAGCGAGTGCCCAAGCCACGGTGGACATGCTGCAACAGGAAGGCATTAACAAAATTATCGCCCTGACACACTTGGGTTACTCCGAGGATCTGAAGCTGGCTGAAACAGTAAAAGGCATTGACATTGTAGTAGGCGGTCATTCACATACAATTCTGAAAGAACCGATTGTTGTGGGAAGCGAGGATGAACCTACACTGGTTGTGCAGACTGGGGAGTATGACGTTTCTCTTGGAAAGTTGGATGTTACGTTTAATGAAGAGGGCGTATTGAAGAAATGGAATGGTAAATTGCTGAGTCTTGATGCAAAGGACGCCGCGGGTAACTATATCTACGAGGATGACTCTGTTGCCAAAGCGAAGCTTGCTGAATACGCACCGCAACTGGAAAAATTCAAGAAAACCGTGATCGGCAAAACCAATGTATTTCTGGATGGAGAGCGCAACAGTGTGCGTAAGCAGGAAACGAACCTGGGGAATCTCATGACAGATGGCATGCTGGAAAAAGTGAAATCGATCGTGAAAGAAAATGATGTCAAAGGGTATGTAGCGATCCAAAATAGCGGCGGTATCCGTGCTTCCTTCAAGGAAGGCGACATTACGCTAGGTGATCTGCTCACGGTAATGCCGTTCGGGAATAATCTGTCCGCGCTGAAAATGACAGGTAAGGAAATTACCGCTGCGCTGGAGAACGGAGTAAGTGGAGTAGAAACGGGAGAAGGACGCTTCCCGCAAGTATCTGGAATGCGATTCTATTATGACTCCACCAAACCAAATGAGAAGATTGATTCTGTCACGAACCAAGTAACACAAGTAGGCAAACGAATTATCAAAGTTCAAATTAAGAATGCAAACGGAACGTATACGGATATTGATCCGAATGGATATTATATCGTAGCTACGAACTCCTTCATGGCCAACGGTGGAGACTTCTACCGTGCAATGAGAGCTGCTAAGGACGATAATCGATTCTACGAATTGAATCTGGTTGATTATGAAATTTTCAATGAACACCTTGATCGAGTAGGTCTGGTAAATCAAGCCACAGAGGGACGTAGTACTGACCTAAAAGGTGGCTCATTGCCAGGGGAAGGAAGTAACCCTGGTAATGGTGGTGGCAATAATGGAAGTAATCCCGGAAGTGGTAACGGGGGTGGAGGTGGTGTAACGACACCAGCACCAACGACACCAACCCCGGCACCAAGCAATCCAACACCATCACCAACGCCTACACCAGTTCCAACGAACCCAACACAGCCAACAACTCCACCTTCAGGTTCGAATGGTTCTACAACGCCAAATGTAGTTTTGGGGGATGTGGCGAGTCACTGGGCAGGTGCTGCCATTCAGCAGGCCATTTCCCGGGGAATTGTGAATGGATATCAGGATGGAAACTTCCGCCCGAATGCTCCAGCTACACGCGCTGAATTTATTGTTATGTTGGCACGAGCATTTGAACTTCCGGTCAGCAACAAAGCGTTGACGTTTAAGGATGCTGCTGGGATACCTGCTTGGGCACAATCTTTTATCTTTCAGGCTGTGGATCAAGGAATTATTAGCGGTTATACCGACGATACATTCCGCTCATCAGGCAAAGTATCGCGTGTAGAGATGACGGTAATGCTGGTTAGAGCTCTTGGGCTTCCGGTAGAATCCAATCCTACACTGAGTTTTGCGGATGCAGATCAGGTACCTGCTTGGGCAGCTCCTTATATCGCTGCAGCCTATGAAGCGGGTCTCGTAAAAGGAACAGGCAAGAACAAGTTTAACCCATTAGCTGAAGCTACTCGGGCTGAAGTGGTGACATTGCTAATGTCAGCAAGTGAGCTTCAATTACAGCCATAAGGTCTGGTATTCGATAGTTACAGAGCAACAGTATATGTGATAGAAAAGTAGCTTGCAGGAATTCATCTTGCGAGCTGCTTTTTTGTGCAAAATAAACCATATGATATATGTGTTGGGGAGTAGTGGATCAGTGTAACGAAAAAGATTGACACCCTAGCGGATCCTATCATATAATCAGCACGATAAATTGATAATGATTATCATTAATGATTAGGGGAGAAAACACAGATGAAAAAGAGAATGATCCTGCCGTTGATTGTGATCATGTTGTTCGCAATCATCGCCAGCGCCTGCGGTAACGATGCTACAAACAATGCAACCAATAACAGCAATCAGGAGACTGCTGCTGATACGACAAGTTCAGGTGCTGCTCAGGAAGAGACAAAGGGCACAATTACTTATCAGTCCGAAACTGGCCCAGTAGAGATTCCGGCCAAGCCCGAGAGAATCGTTGCTCTGTCTAATGGCCCCAATATCCTTTCTATGGATGTAACACCAGTGGGTGTGGACGAATGGACTGCGGCAAATCCGCTGTTCAAGGATAAATTAAAAGATGTTGCGATCGTAACGGATTCAGATCCAGAGAGCATCGCGGCATTGAACCCGGATCTGATCATTGCGGGTTCTACCTCGAAGAATCTGGAGCAACTGGCTAAGATCGCACCTACTATTGTATATACGTGGGGCAAACTGGACTACTTGAACCAACAGTTGGAGATCGGTAAAGTGCTGAATAAAGAAGCGGAAGCACAAGCATGGATCGATGATTTCACGAAAAGAGCCGGGGATATCGGCAATGAGATCAAAGCAAAATATGGGGATAACGTGACGGTATCCACGATTGAAATATTTGAAAAAGAAGTGTTTGTCATGGGGGATCATTGGGCACGGGGAACCGAAGCGTTATATCAAGCGATGAAGCTGAACATGCCGGAACAAGTGAAGAATGATACACTACAAGAAGGCTATCACTCCTTATCCCTTGAGGTTCTTCCTGAATACATGGGTGATTTTGTTGTGGTCAGCAGAGACATGACTCGGGATAACGAAATTATGAAATCTACCATTTGGAGCAATATCCCTGCTGTTCAGAATAAACACGTCATTGAATTGGAAACCAAAGCTGTTACGTATAGTGATCCAACTACACTAGAGTATGTATTGAATATTTTCCAAGAAGTATTTCTTGGCGAAACGAAGTAACGAGAAGGGCTTATGAGTTCTTTTACAAGTGCAACGATTTAAAAAGGAACATATACACACACGCACAAGTCTGGGTATCTCGTTTCATTAACTGTCAACAACAAAACAACCTTCTCGATGATCGAGAAGGTTGTTTTCGTTTAATATGAGCAGCGTAACACGTTCACTTTTTTGCCAAATTCAGGTTTATACAACTTGAATTGGGTTAATTATCTTTTAAATCTTCAACCGAATTGATATCCATGTAAGTTGGAACGACAAGTCCTTGTTTCACGCCAGTCATGCTCACAGCGATATCGTCGATTTTGTCTCCGTACGAATCCCAATAGTCGCCGTGAGTGAGTGGCAACCAAACAGCTGGAGAAGCATCGATATCTCCTGCTGCCAAGCCTGCCCACATTGGACCTGCTTCAACTTGCAGTGCTTGCACGTTGTAACCTAGATCTGTCTCAAGGACATATTTCAGTAGATTCGTACTTGCAATCTCAGAGTCCCATGCAACATAACCTAGACGTAGCGTATCACCCTTAACAGGTGTAAGTCCTTTAATCCATTCCTCAATTTGGTCTGGATGTTTCTCAGCATAAGTCTTGGCAGCTTCTTCAGGGGAAATGCCTTTTTGAATGTCTACCATGATTTCACTCATTTCGTCGGCAGTCCAATTAAAGCGAGAGAAGAATTCATAAGCCACAGGATGATCTTCTTTTATTCCCTTACGACCAACAGTGTGAACTTCCTCTGCGTCCCCGAAGATTTTGTCGGGATCATCCAGATACTTGAGATCATACTGATTGAACATCCAGTGAGGTGTCCAACCAGTAACGATGATCGGTTCTTGATTTTTGTAAGCTTTGTCTAGAGATGCAGTCATCGCTGCGCCAGAGCCTTCAACTAGATTCCAGTTCGTTAAACCATAATTCTCAATGGCATTTGCTGTAGCTTTCATCAGACCTGCACCTGGGTCAATCCCAACGATTTGGTGATTAACCTCGTTGCCTACATTCGTACTTGCTGTTGGAGCAGCAGTAGAAGCAGCAGCGCCTGTTTCCAGATCTTCAATGGAATTAACATCTGTCATATAACCTGGAACCACAAGACCTGTACGTACACCCGTCATGTTAGCACCAAGATCGTCAACCTGATCTTTGTACCGATCCCAGTAGTCAGCATGTGTTAGTGGCAACCATGCTGCCGGAGAGGCATCTACGTCACCAGAAGCAACACCTGTCCACATTGGACCTGCTTCAACTTGAAGGGCATTAACCTTGTAGCCAAGTTTTGTTTCCATCACATATTTCAGAAGGTTTGTACTTGCGATTTCGGAATCCCAAGCAACATAGCTAAGTTTAAAGGTATCGCCATTTACCGGTGTCAGACCTTTAGTCCATTCGTCGATCTGATCGGCATGTTTCTCAGCATAATCTTTAGCTGCATCTTCTGGCGATGTACCATCCTGGATGGCAATCATTATTTCACCCATATCATCGGATGTCCACTTGAAGCGGGACAAGAACTCATAAGCGACAGGGTGATCTTCTTTTAGGCCTTTACGAGCGATGGTATGAATTTCTTCAGCATCCCCGAAGGATTTTTTTGGATCTTCCAGATATTTAAGATCATATTTGTTGAACATCCAGTGCGGAGTCCAGCCTGTAATGATAATCGGTTCTTCATTTTTGATGGCTTTATCCAGCGTAGCAGTCATTGCTGCACCAGAGCCTTCGATGAGCGTCCAATCTGTCAGATTGTAATCCTCAATCGCTTTTGCAGTTGATTTCATGATACCAGCACCTGGATCGATACCGATAATTTGATAGTTCACTTCATCACCTACAGCATTAGCTGCTGCGTTGTTTCCGCCAGCGGAAGTTGTACCGCCTACGAAATACTGGGAGAAGCCTGCGAGGAGCACAACGAGTGTCGCTACAGAAGTAATCCATGCTTTTTGTTTCGATGTAACGCGTGACGTCTTCTTGCGACCTGGCATGAATAGATTTTGTGTGAATCGGTCAAGCACAATGGCAAGCACGACAACAGCGAGACCTGCTTCAAAACCTTTACCAATTTGCAGCTGCGTAACGGCACGATATACTTCGGCACCAATACCTTGCGCACCAATCATGGACGCGATAACGACCATAGAGAGGGACAACATGATGGTTTGGTTAATACCGGACATTACTGTAGGTAAAGCCAGCGGAAGCTGTACTTTAAACAATTTCTGTGCAGCAGTTGAACCAAATGCATCAGCTGCTTCCACCAGTTCGCCAGATACCTGCTTGATTCCGAGGTGAGTCAAACGAATTGTTGGCGGAATTGCAAAAATGACAGATGCAATAACACCTGGTACAACACCCAGGCTAAAGAAAGTAACCGCAGGCAGCAAGTAGACAAATGCAGGCATCGTCTGCATGAAGTCAAGCAGTGGTGTAACAATTCTTGCTGCTGTCTTGCTGTATGCCAGCCAGATACCAATTGGCACACCAAGTAGGATGGAGATTAACCCGGAAGTAATAACGAGACCGAGTGTATCCATTGATTGAGACCAGTACCCGAGGTTATCTACGAGTAGGAATCCGATCACTGTAAATAGGGTCAGTGGGAGTCGTCCCACAATAAATGCAAGAACACCTAATATCGCAATGAACAGGAGTGGGTGGGGCAGCATAAACAATCCTGAGAAATATCCGACCACGCTCTCAATAACAACAGAAATAACTTTAAACAATCCGGAGAGCGAGGAGCTCATCCAGTCAACGATGGATTCAATCCACGATGCTAGTGGTATTTTGGGAATCATTCACGAGTTCCTCCTTTACTGCAACTTCACCGCTAAGAGCACCCAGCAGGGCACCGCGGACGATAACACCTTGCAGACGGCCATTCTCACCAACAACGGCAAGAGGCACATGGGCAGAACTTGTAATTTCAAACAACTCATGAATCAACGTTTCAGGTGGAACGGTTGGTCCATCCGTAATAAGGATGTCGTTCAATGTCTTGCTCTCACGCATTGCACGAGAAGCATCTTCAGCCGTAATGACACCTAGCAATTTCTTCGAACGGTCAATGACAAACAGGTTGGAAATACCACGTTCGCGCATTAATTCGAGGGCAACACGAGGACCACGGTCTAACGTAATCGTTTCTGGGCGACGCATTACGTGAGAAGCGGTAAGGACTTTGGACAAGTCCACGTCTTCGACGAAGCGGGCCACATAGGAGTTGGCCGGTTGAATCATGATTTCTTCCGGTGTACCGATCTGCACGACGGCTCCATCTTTCATAAGAGCAATACGATCGCCGATGCGCAGCGCTTCGTCCAAGTCATGGGTAATGAAAATAATCGTCTTTTTCATTTTATCCTGAAGCTCAATCAGTTCATCCTGCATATCACGGCGAATCAGTGGATCGAGGGCGCTGAAGGCTTCATCCATCAACAGCACTTCTGGATCATTGGCAAGCGCACGGGCAAGACCTACACGCTGCTGCATACCACCACTGAGCTCATCCGGCATTTTGTCTTCCCAGCCTTTTAGGCCAACTAGCTCAAGCGACGTTTTTGCTTTTTCACGTCGAACTTCTTTGTCCACTTTTTGGACTTCAAGTCCATACTCCACATTATCGAGAACGGTACGGTGCGGGAACAACGCAAATTTTTGAAAAACCATGCTGATTGTTTTCCGGCGTACTTCGCGCAATTGTTCTTTGTTCATCTTACGTAAATCTTTGCCATGAACGAGAATTTCTCCAGATGTTGGTTCGATTAATCGATTAAACATACGAACCAGTGTGGATTTACCACTACCGGATAATCCCATGATAACGAAAATCTCGCCTTCTTTGATCTCCATGTTGACCCGATTGACACCAACCGTTATCTGTTTTTCTTTGGCCAACTTTTCTTTACCCCAACCTTGCTCTAACAATTGTAATCCTTGCTCGGTTTGGGGGCCAAACAGTTTACTTACATTCTTCACTTCTAGTATGGTCATGTTTTCACCCCTTCTGATGTGTTGTGCACTTCGAACGGCTTACAGCATCCACAAGCCCATACACTTGTGCGCCCAGCCACGAAATCCGGTAATCGTTGCTTCGCTTCCCGTCTTTCTGGGTAACGTTTTGTATTCTAACAATACTTAACCAGTATATCAACCGAATAAACAGTACATAATGTTTGTACAGTAAAAACTGTACAAAGTTTTCCTCCCATATACTCAGTCTATCTCCTTATTCTGGCTAATTAGACACCTTTACTTTTCAGAATGCTTTTCCTAAAATAGAAAATGGGTTGAATTGAAGTTAATTTTTTTGGTTAAAAGAGAGTCATAGGCAAATGTATCTTGGCAAAGTTACCATTTTAATACATTGGGTGATCAAAGCCCTCTGGCGTATAGGATGTCCGGCCGGATGCTTTCCCATGTAAGCAGGACTTTGTAAGGGTGCAATTATTTTTGCCGAGACTGGTAATGTTCAGAATGGAGGTTGCAAGCATGGGCTTGGACCATTTACAAGAAGAGCAGCAGGAAACAGTTCTCAGAATCCGGAAACGCGTCATTGAAGCGATTGGGCGCAATATGGATCTATACGGCGTTACGCTGTCCACCGGACACTTATACGGTTTACTTTTTTTTGCAGACAAACCAATGACCCTTGATGATATGGGACGGGAAATGGAAATGAGCAAAACAAGCATGAGTACCGGCGTTCGCACCCTGCTGGATCTAAAAATGGTGAATAAAGTATGGAGTAAGGGTTCGCGTAAAGATCTATATGAAGTGGAGTATGACTGGCACCAAACGTTTACAGACTATTTCGTCATTAAATGGAGAAAAGCGGTGGAGAGCAATCTTCAGACTCTGCGCAAATCCATTGAAGAACTCAATCGTTTAATTCGTGACTCGGATGAACAAGCTGACGCAGAGCTACTTCATATTCTTATGGAGGACAAGCAGAAAATGCTACAAGCGGAGGCCTATTACAAATGGCTTGATCGATTAATTGATACAATGGAAGATGAAGAAATATACAAGCTTGTCCCTCGGGAAGAAGTTCAAGAACAGTCCTGAATTTAAACAAGATTCCCAACACAAAAAGGCGTTCTCCACATGGAGGACGCTTTTTCTGCGATTATGATGTGAACAACCTCTTATAGTGCATGTTCAAAAAAGACGGTTTTCAGTACCGAGAAGATGGGATGAAGCTAGAAATGGAGTAGCGGAGCGTAGGCAAACCTACGTGAGCAACTACATTGTTTCTGAAGGAAACAAACTTCGTAAGCATCCACTTATTTCGGCAGAATCCCATATTCGACGCTGAGATGCCATCAGGCATCCTCCGTAATCAAAAGCGAACTTTTTGAACAACCTCTTATAGAGTCCAAGCCGTTTGAGAGAAGGCTGTATACTGCTGGGCAATCTGCTCTAACTCATTCATGATCTGAATCTGTCCGCGAGGTGTCCAGCATATCTCAAACCAATGCTGAATCTCATGGACATTACCATGAAGTACAGCAGGTGAGCGGTTCCAGCCTGTCGTCTGCTTCATTCGGCGGAGCACTTTTTCACTGGCAGCAAGGGTAGGTACACGCTGAATCAATAGGTGATCCGTATCGAGTAATGGGGTACTCTCTGCCAAGAACTCACTTTGTGATTGTTGTGGCGGGACAAGTTGTGCAGGTTGCAGCCCCAGCTCACCATATAACAATTCCGGCAGTGGATGATCAAATGTACCTTGTATGCGAACGAGTTGTGATGTCACTTGAACAAGCGTAATACGCTCGTTAGCGAAATACGTCTGTAGACGCTTGCTCGTTTCCAAGATTCGGAAGGCTAACTCTTTAATATGAAATAACGCCTGTTTCTCTCTTCCAACCAGTTCTCCGATTCGAAGATAACTTTCGCGCCAGTCTTGCCCTTTGCTCAAGATCACAGTGGGTGCAATGCTTTTGAGTGAATCCACATATGCCTCATGATACCAATCGGCAATGATTAAATCAGGCTTAGCTCTGCGCAGTTTATCTAATTGCATAGTGAACTGACGATGGGATTCTTTATCAACGACTTCTCTGTCACTCCATGCGTTAACTGATGCAACCGCCTCAAGACCTAGGGAGGACAGGTGTTCAGGCAAGGCAAGCACCGATGCGGTGGCGACTTTTAATTGTTTTTGCTTCATATATAAACTAGGCGATATGCCCACAGTTTGTTTGAATTTGCGATTGAAATAATATTCGTTGCCGTATCCGACGGATTCTGCGATCTCTTTAATAGAACATTCGTTTTGTTTTAATTGTGATTTGGCTTTGGAGATCCGAAGTCCGTTCAGATAATCGGTGGGGGACATGCCCTTAGCCTTTTTGAAGCTTCGAGAATAAGAGCTAGGCGTTAGGTTGGCGATTTTGGCGAGTTGATCCATGCTAATCCCGTCTCCCATGAAGCGGTGCATATATCGAATACTGCGCTCAAGCGCCGGATCAACTCTTTCTTGATTCGTTTCTAGCCGATGCTCTGAGACATACTGGAGCAATTCATGGAGCTGGCTATGTATGCTAACAAAATGATCTTGCGTCACACCACGATATGCATCGTACAGTTGTTTAAAACGCGCCACGATCTGATGTTCTTGACGGACAAGTATTCTGCCTGTATGCCAATGCAGCGGAAGCCCAGGAACAGATGTCATTTTCCATTCACCGTGCACTTGCTGCACAATTACCGTGCTCATACTCACCAGAATAAACTCCGTTATATTGGACGTTGAGGTAGCCTCGACGTGTGTACCTTCTTCTAAGACAAACAGTTGATTAGCCGTAGCTGGATAGAGTTCATCATTAAGGGACAGAAGCCCTTCACCTTGTAAAACAAGGCACAGCATCGGACGGGACACCGCTCTGCTATTTACACGGAAATTCTCTCCACGTCGAACCCGGCACATGGAAGAGAGCAACGGCAGAGATGAAGTTTCACCATTGAAAGAAAGCTGTTCAGTCATACCGACCATCCTTTTTAGCTCATTTTCTTAATGATAACAATTATCATTCTCATATGGAAGTGTTTTTTGAAATAGAATAACGTATAAACAAAAAATACCCCGAACCACATTAGGTTCAGGGTATTTCTACAAGCATTAGTATGAATGCTGCTTAGTTTGATGTAACCAATCGGATATCGTCAAGGTATACGTCACTAAGTGCTTTTTTGCCTGTGCCGTTGGCATTCACGTGGTACAACCGATAGAGGTCATCCGCATTGATGTAGAACACACCTGGCACGTTGTTTCTAAACAGGAAAGTATCCCACTCTTCGCCGGTAAGCTTCGTCACCTTGAAGGCTGTTGTTACAGAGTAGAGTCCGTTGTTGCCTGAGATGTACACCGTAGTCGGTGTGCTGTTGGTGTACTGATTGGATGCATAAGTTACGTTGTTCAGGTTCAGGGTAGTCGATTTGGATACCTTGTTGCTAGCAAACGTTTTGCCGTAGGCTTTTTTGTCTGCATCAATGATGACAACTTTATCTGTTCCTAGAGCAGTTACTTCTCGCACACTCTTGCTGTGAACCTGGAAGGTCTTGCCCGCAGAAGTCAGAGCGAAGGCTTTACCTGTTGCATAGTTATAATCCTTGTTGCTATCAAGCACGATGCCTTTGTTATAAACGTAAAGGTTATTTCCCCATCCACCGGAGTACACCGCGTTCACATCGAGCTTAGACTTAGGGTTAACCGCCGTACCCTTGCCCGTATTATAGTTTACCTTGTACAGAACCATTGCATTGGTGGAATAGAAATCCTCGTAAGGGTTCGTATTCAGCATCACTTGCAATTCATTTTTGGCTTCATTCAGCAGGTAACGACTCTCTACAGCACCAGATGCGATCCGTTGCACGGCTCCGCTACCATTGGAAGCTTTGGAGACAAACCATGTGTTGCCGTTCACGAGACCGTTGTAGTATACACGACCTTTACTGACAGAGAACATCGGGAATTCTGTATCGGCTTTATCAGCAATCTTCGTAGCAGAAGATGCAGCGCTATTACCGTTTGCCCGATAGATCTGCCCTGTTGTATCTAGATAATAAATGAATCCGTTATCTGTGTAGTAGTCCAGTACACCCGTTGCATATGTTTCTGCAGCATCACTTGATCCATCATTCGGCACTCTAAGCAACGTTGTAGATGACTTAGATTGCAGGTAATAGAGGTATGATCCTGCTTCCACCGGATCGGTACCTTCATAATCGATCAATACTTCTGTCGTTTCACTGCCGTCCCCAGTCACTTTGTAGAGAACACCATCCGAATCATAATACACGCTAGACTGACTAAGCGTTGCAGCTTGTACCTCAGTCCCGCCAACGAGTGTTGCTCCCCCCACCAGTGCACAGATCAGCAATGCTCCCATGGAGCGCTGCAATTTGGCCAACCATTTGTTCATAATGCAATCGTCACCCTTCTTCTTGTTATATATGTATAGACCTTTAAGTTATATCGGTAAACAAGGGAAAAAATGTTACAGTTCCCAACTCCATCAGGCCTAAAATGAAATTGAATTTCACAAAAACTCCTTCTCGGTGTCCTTCTGTGCAGGGGGATGCCAATCCTGTTCTGAAGCATTCCCGATGTAAATGGAGCATGATAACATTCGGTGTATCCTAGAGCAGAGGAGTACTGGAAAATGTTGAATATGGCGATCATTGGATTTGGTAATGCTGTTGTCAATTATCACCTGCCTTATCTGGAGAGATCAGATAACATCAAGGTGAAGAAGATCTATCGGCGTGAGGAAGATCGGATTGGAGATACAGAGAGAGAAGAATATTATCCCAATATTACATTTACTATGGATTTCGATGACGTACTTCAAGATAACGAGATTGAATTAATTGTTGTAGCAACACATGTGGACAGTCATATTGAATATGCGAAGCAAGCCCTAGAGCATGGAAAACACGTATTGGTAGAAAAACCGTTTGCTGCAACGTCAGCAGAGGCAAAGGACATTTTCGAGCTTGCTGAGCGCAAAAATCTAATCGTTATGGCGAATCAGAACCGCAGATTTGATGGGGACTTCTTGACTTTGAAGAACGTAATCGAGAGTGGAAAATTGGGCAATATCCATGAAATCCAATCTCATTATGATTATTTCAAACCATCCTGGATCAGACCTGGGTTTGGGTTAATGCATGGTTTGGCTGTGCATACCATTGATCAGATGGTATCTCTATTTGGTAAAGCGGATCGCATTCATTATGATGTGCGAAGTCTGGTTTATCCGGGTCAGGCGGATGATTATATCGACATTGATTTTCGCTATGGCTTGACCAAAGTAACGATTAAATGCAGCCTGTTGGTCAAGATTGCACATCCCAAGTTTATCGTTCATGGTGACCGTGGTAGCTTCGTTAAATATAGCAGTGGCCATCAAACCAAAAATGGGGAAGGACCAACGCAGGTATCCTTTGAAAGGGAGCCTGAAGAGAATTGGGGCACTCTAACTTATGTAGACGATAAGGGAGAATCACATACCGAGAAAGTACCTTCTGAAATTACGGATTATGGGCTTTTGTATGAGAGATTAGTCCAGGCGATCCGGCATCAAGGGGAACCACCGATCAAGAATGAAGAGGTATTATATGTACTCGATATATTACAAGATGGGGTCGAGGCTGCGAAGCAAGCCCAATCATACAACTGAACTTAACCATATAGACCTAGTAGGAGTCGCTAATACTGCCCATATATAGGATATCGAAAAGATAGAGCACAGAGACCATAGTGGACATCTTGGAAAGACGTAGCTGTTCATAATATCCATGGGTAAGAAGCGTTTCAGTGCACTGTCTGGACAGTGTAGAATGATTGTTGCTCGTGACTGCGATGACTTTCATGGACTTCTGACTAAGTATTGTGGCTGCATCAATCATAGACAGATTCTCTCCTGTATGCGATATGACAAATGAAAGCGTCGTCTGACTGGGAGTCATGGTGCTCAAATAATGCAAATTAGGACTATTATGAGCAATGGCGGATATGCCCAGTTCGTTCATCTTGGTGCAGGCCTGTTGGGCTAGATAATAGTTCATGTCATTACCATAGATATCAATTCGACTTGATTGTCTCACCCAATCTATAATTCGTTGCAGAACAGAGGGATTTAATAGACGGCGAGTTTCATTCAGTGCTTGTTCATAGAGGTAAGGAACGGATTCAATAGCTGCGAGCACATTACCTTGTTCGGCGATTAGCTGATCCTCAGAGCGGAATGGAGGAGAACTAGGCTGATATTCCAGCGCAAGCTTCAGTTGAAAGTCTGGGTACCCTTGGGTACCCAGTTTTTTGCATAAACGAACGATTGTCGAAGAGCTTGTATAGGTTAACTGAGCAAGTTCATGTGCCGTTGACTGAAAAACAGTGTGGGGATCGTTCAAAATAAAGTCGACAATATGCTTTTCTTGTGTCGTTAGTTTCTCTGCATATTTTAATTTTTGAAGTAGCCGGGATTCCATTCTTGCTCTATGCCTCCTACTAACATTCTGAGTATAAGTACACCTTTTGATATCATAACCTTTGGGTTTTGTTTTCTCAATGATATGCAGGAGGTATCCCGGCACCAAGGTTTGTCTCCTAACGTATGATGCTCCTTGATTTTGTTGAGCACATTCTGATCGTTTTGCACCTTTAGTCCCAAGCGATCAACATAACTATGAACCAAAAGTCTATTGAATTCGGGTCCCAGGTTTGTTTTCATCCGTTCTGCTACCTAGTATCCTGATATATAAGGTGACAGAAGCCGTTTCAGTGCTATTGCCATTGTGGTAATGATAGGGTAGACCCCCAATTGATCTATATAAAAAACCGTAATATTCGTCTAACGCCGGTCTTGGTGAGCAAGGCCGGCTTGACGCGTGGTTTTAGCTATCAGATCGAGCCTATCGTCGCTGAAACAGTCTATTTATATGTATACATATTTAATTCGTCTAACACATCGAATTCCATATAGGTTATGGAGTCTTTGGTGTAGTCGGACTTTAAGGAAGGTGAACGAATATGACAGCATCTAATGAGTATCGCTTTCAGGTTAACCTGAGCGGAATGATCCAGATTTTATCGAATCACTTGTACAGTAGCCCTAAAGTATTTTTACGTGAACTGATGCAAAATGCGACGGATGCGATTACAGGCCGCGCGGAAGTGGAGCCGGGATTCAAGGGGAATGTTCGAGTGGAGCTTACAGGTACCGGTGAACAGTTAACGATGATGGTAGAGGATAATGGCGTCGGATTAACTGAAGCGGATATCCATGAGTTTCTGGCGATGATTGGTCAATCATCCAAGCGGGACCCACAGTCACTTTTACAAGGAGAAACCTCATTTATCGGCCGGTTTGGAATCGGGCTATTATCCTGCTTCATGGTGAGCAATGAGATTGTCATGCTGACACAATCTGTGAAGGGCGGACCATCCATGGAGTGGAGAGGGAAGCCAGATGGTACATACACAATTCGGCAGCTGGACACACAATTATCCCCGGGAACCAAAGTATATTTACGCTCCACGCCCGAAGCAGCCCATTATTTTGAAAAGGATTATGTACAACAGGCGTTATTTTATTACGGTGCTTTGCTACCTTACCCAGTTACGATAGACAGTGAAGGTGTGCAGAGCATCGTGAATGCTGAGTCGCCTGATTGGCTAATTGCGCCTGAACGCGCGAGAGGGCGGAAGGCCGAAGTATTGGCCTTTGGTGAGCGATTGTTAGGTGAGAAATTCCAAGACTTTATTCCACTAACAACCGCCTCAGGGCGCACAGGGGGGATTGCTTACGTATTGCCCCATGCTGTGAATTTGAACGTCAAGCGTTCACACCGCGTTTATCTGAAACGCATGCTCGTATCGGAGAAGGCAGAGAATATTTTGCCAGAGTGGGCATTCTTCGTGAAATGTCTGATCTGGACAGATGAACTTCAGCCAACGGCATCACGGGAGCATTTTTATGAAAATGAGAAGCTGGAAGAGGTACGCTCTGAATTAGGAGACGCGCTTCGTCAGGGGCTCGCTGATATGGCTGAGACTCAGACTGAACGATTACAGAAGATTATTCGTCTACATGCGCTGTCTATGAAGGCTCTGGCTGTGGATGATATGGAGTTCTTCCGCATGATTCACCGCTGGTTGCCGTTTGACAGCACCCGAGGCCACCGGGAATTAGGAGAAATATTGGATGAACAGGAGACACTCTATTTCACCACGACAGTAGATGAGTATCGTCAAATTCATCATGTTGCTTCCGCGCAGTCCATGCTGGTTATTAATGGCGGTTATATATATGACAGTTCACTAATGGAGAGCCTGCCTATGGTGGCAGAGAACGTCAAGACCGAACGGATAGAGCCAGATGAAGTGTCGATGAGCTTTACCGATGTGCCGCCAGATGAACGCAATCGTTATTATGATGCTTTGCGTCTTGCGGATTCAGCCTTACAGCGTTTTCGCTGCCGAGCAGAGGTGAAAGGGTTCAAACCAACCGATCTGCCCGTGCTGTTCACACTTTCACAGGAATCCTCAACGCTACGTGCACTTGAGAAAGCAAGTGAAGAGACCACGGATTTATTTTCTTCTGTACTTGGCTCTCTATCTTCAGGCATTGGATCTGCAGGATATTCAACGTTATATCTGAATGTAAGTAATCCCGTAATACAGCGGGTATTAACGTCACCGGATGCTCAGATGACACCGATTGCCATTGAAATGTTGTACGTGAATGCATTGATGATGGGGCATTATCCGATGAACCGCCAGGAGCTTGAAGTAATGAATCAAGGCATTGTTCGTTTCATTGATTGGGGTCTGCAGGCGAATACGAAACCACAGGAGGGAAATGAATGAGAACGGAGATGGATTTTGAAGATTTAATGGAAGAGGCTTATGGGCTTCCAAACGGGCCTGCCAAACTGGGAATGTTAGAAGAAGCAGCCAGAATAGCTGATCTCAATAATATGGAGGAGGAGGCGTACGAAGCGCGTTCCGAAATTGTTGAGGTGGCTTCCTTCTGTGGCTATCCGATGAAAGCCTTGATTGCATTCTCCTGGCAGTTGGGGAAATTCGATCAGCAGCCGGAGTTATATGACGAGGAAACATTGATGTGGTCATATAAATGGATTCTTGGAAAAGTGACGAGCTTCCCTGAAGTATCTCGCGATAAAATATTGGAGCTACTCGAAGACTTTGGACGCCGCTTCAAGTCATTTGGGTACAGTGATCATTCTTATTGGTACTATCGCTTCCGGATCTATATGGATATAGGTGAATTGGATGAAGCCAGCATGAGTTATGCGAGATTCACAGAGCTGGAACGTGACTTCATGAGTGACTGTGAGGCATGTGAACAGAATGAGATTATGAGCTACTGGATCAAGATGGGCGATGACGAAAAAGTTCTACAAACGGCGAAACCGATCTTAAAAGGGCGGATGAGCTGTGCCGAGATCCCGCACCTCACGTTGTCTGAAATCCTGATGCCACTTTATCGCCTTGGACAGACCAAGGAGGCGCATGTCCATCAGAAAAATGGTTATCGACTGATCAAGGGACAGAATGATTTTGTGCAAAGCTTCGGCGAACAGATGGAATTCTTGACGTTAACTGATCCTGCGAAGGGTATTGATATACTGGAGGAAAGCCTTGCGCTGGCGATGGATCATGAAGACCCTTTTGCCAAAATGATCTACTATGCGCGTGCTGCTTCGCTATTACGGCGCTGGACAGAAGAGTCACCTGGCTATCGCCTGCGTCTACCCGCATCGTTCCCATATGACGGAGATCCAGGGGACCTGATTAAGCTTGCAGATCATTTCGGAGATTACGCCAAATCGATGGCCGATAAATTTGATCAACGGAATGGCAATCGCCACGTTTCAACGTTGTTAGAGGATAGTTAAACATAATCATAGTGTAGAACAGGTTTAATGTTCTAATCATTAATGTTCGAATTCGATATTGCCAAGCGTGCTTGCAGCTCATGACGGGATTTTCAATCCTGCCATGAGCTTTTTTGATTTGCTAAATGGAATTAAGATTTGCTTGCACGATAGACCTCACGATAATAGATGCCGATAAGGATAACCCAGATTGCAGACAGGACGACAATAGGGAAAGCGGCAAAGGAGAAAAAGATGGAATAGAGCACCATAAAGATCATTCCAATACTAAGGAGAACATTCATGGCGCGGAAGGAACGATAGGCTGCGCGATAGACAATCCATTTCTCACCTTCATCTAGCTTATTGAAGTGCTCCTGATGCATGTTGCGTGCATTGATATCAAGCGTACGATCTGGGAAATAAGTATTATATCGTTTTATTGTTATGTTTTGTAGCAAAACTACTGTAAATATGGCGATGCCAGAAGTAATTAAGTTAATGAGATTGAAAGTTTCAGGAGAGTTAACGACGGTCTGTGTTGAAGCGAATAATGACAGGGAGAGAGCTAACCACGTAAACGACAGGATTACATTAAAACTGCTAATGATCATCGCTCTTCCTAATGAACGTTCAGCCGGTGAATCTAGGGAATCAGCATCACTAGGGAGATCCTCTTCCAGATTAGGGCTAGTAGGCATACGAGTCAGAATCACTGTATTCCATGCAGCTAACATCAGAAATAAGAAGCCAAGTATGCCGAACAAAAGATCATAATCGTAGTATACAGAGAGTCTCCAGTTTAGATCGCTCGGTGCATTCAGTAGTCCACTAGCAGTCAAGAAACCAACAAGCGCGCCCCCAGCCATGTACATCAGCAGACGTAACCAACGGTGTCTCGATTTTACGGTTGCAGTTGAATTGGTCATGTTAATCTCCACCCTTCAATTCAAAAATTTGTTCAACAGGTTCATTAAAAACTTTGGCTATTTTCAATGCCAGAACGACAGAAGGAGAGTAATCTCCGCGTTCAATGAGGGCAATGGTTTGACGAGAGGCGTTGATTAATTTAGCCAGTTCTGCTTGAGATAGACGGTCTCTGGCTCGTAACTCCCGCACGTGGTTGTGTAATTCTTCCATTCACTCACCTCCTAATCGAATTGTATATTATAATATACAATTTGTAAATGATGATATACAAAATAAATACGATAATATACAAAAAAACGAGGATATAAAGTGAAAAAACCTCCGCGAAACTTTATTCGGAGGGAAAGTAGATAAGCAGTATATAAATGTGAATTCCATTTGAACGATGTCTTACTTTCAGGCTTGGAACCGACCAATTAAGAAGCATCTGCATGACCTACAGAATCATGTTGAGTTGGTGTAACTGGTGATCGCAACGTCAACGTCCGACGGAAAAAGAATAGAGAAGCGATTCCCAGCAGCGCATAGATGGCTGCCATTCCGTATGAAGGGACGAAGGCACCAAGCGTGAGTCCTAAACTTCCGAGCAGTGCAGCTACGTTATAGCTCATGCCGTCAACAGCCATATAAGCGGCGCGATTCGAATCAGGGATCATACCTGCAAGTAGAACTTGCCGCACAGGAGAATACATCAGCTCTCCAACCGTAAGTATTACGGTGCATATGATGAGCAATAACGTCCAGTTACTGAATCCGAGAAAGGCAAAACCAGCAGTGTATAGACACATGCCAACCGTCATTACGTTTCGAGAAGGGAACCGCCCCAACCACTTGGAGAAGGGAATAGCAATGAGCACAACGAGTACAGTGTTGATCGCCATAATGAGGCTAAACATTTGCAGACCTGTGATATCCCAATGAAACAGCTGAGCACTGAATTCGTTTTTTAGCCTAACCGCAATATACTTGTCTAATTGGAATTCCAGAGAGAGCGCCAGCACGGTAGCGGTGAGGAAGACCATAAACCGCTTGTCTTTAAGGACATCGATGTACGTATAGAAAATGTTCTTTGGCACGGTTGGTATTGGCATGTGAGACAAAATTGTATGTCTTCTATCCATTGTTTCATGAATATAAAAGATAAGGATAACCAAGGTGATCAGGCTCTCTACCCATACAATACTAAATAGAATGAAACGCAAGGATTCAAATAACAGCCCCCCCATCAAAGCACCGATCGTAACGGCTGCGTTGGTTGTCCAATATTGTAGTCCATATACATAATGGCGCTCAGGTTCACTGCTCACATCGACAATCATGGCATTGGCTATCGGAACCGTGATCCCGGAGCTTAGGCTACTAAGGAAAAACATCAAGCAGGTTAAAGGAACTGAATTCAACCACGGCGAGTTAGCGGCAGCTAGCCAGAACAGAGCGAATACCTGCAGCAGTTGAGCGATGACCATCAATTTCTTTCTTCCGATTCGATCAGACCAATATCCCGCCCATAACCCAACCAGCATGGACCCGATAATGTTAAATGTCAGTAACAAGCCTGCCCAGCCTGCGCCAATCTGAAGACTCAGGTAGATTGCCATAAAAGGAATGATGGATTTCTGCGTTAGATCCGTAAAGAAATCGGTGATGATTCGGATCTGAATATTACGATGTAAGTCGATGTATCTCATATGGTTTCAGTCTTCCTTTCATTGGTGAAACGGCTTTTCCTGAGTATAATGAAGAAAAACCTGAAGAAAAACTGTAGGAGTTCAGCGATGAATTTCAGATTTTAATGAGGGCAATGAAAGGCTGGAACGGTTGTGGAAGTGACGGAACATTATATCCAACTACGGTTGATCTTTTCCCATGTTCATGAAGAGGAAGAAGTAGAGATAACGATGGGTGTACTAGCAACTCATTTGTGCTGTACCATGCGTAATATGAATTTAATCATGAACAAATTTTTGGATAACGGTTGGGTCAGATGGAGCCCGCAGCGGGGAAGAGGCAAAAAATCGATACTTGTTTTTCGTTTATCGTTACAAGAAGTGGCTGGGGAATGGTTTGAACGTCTACTACATAACAACAAAATAGAAGAAGCGTATACACTGGCTGCATCGTTACCGTTCCTCATTCGAGAAAATGTAATGCGCAGGCTACAGAGTCAATTCGGTCTTCGTTCGGATCAGAGTGCTCGGGGGAGGGTGGACACACTCCGTATTCCACAGGAAACGTCGTTCGAGACGTTAGATCCAACCCAGGCTGTTGTGTGGGGCGATGTGGGGATCGTTGCAGAAGTGTTCGATCGCCTGGTGCGTTACAATGCAGAGCGCGATGTTTGTGAGCCAGGACTTGCGATGGCATGGGAGAGCAATCCTGAGGGAACGGAATGGACGTTTTATTTACATAAAGGAGTACTTTTTCACCACGGTAGAGTCCTTGAGGCAGAGGATGTGAAGTATACCTTTGAACGCATCTTATCCAGTGTGGACAACCCATGTAAAGCCTTGTTCGGTTCAATTCAGATGGTGAAGACGTTCGACGATTTGACGGTTCGCTTTTTGCTGAAGGCACCCAACTTTATGTTTCCTGATTTGATGAGCAGCATAAATGCATCTATTTTGCCACGAGATGTTGAGATAAACCCGCTTTATCCGATTGGTACAGGACCGTATCGCTTGGTTCGAAATGACCCGAACATCCTGGTTCTGGAGGTCTTCTCTTCGTATTTCCGAGGGCGTGCGTTTATCGATCGTGTAGAGGTATGGCAGCTTCCGGAAGCAGGGCGGGGCGAATCCGTGATCAGACAGGAGCTGTTTCCAGACGGTAACCCACATGCGGTACAGCATGAAGTACAAGGCGGGGTTTTTATGACGTTTAATATGCGCAAAAGAGGCCCTCATCTCGATATCTCTTTTCGTCGTGCCATACGAGAGCTTATGCATCCACAAGCGATGGCGGATGCTTTGAATCGTCCAGCGATCCAGCCAACATATAGTCTGGTTCGTAAGCATGACCAAGGGAATCAGCGGGACGAAGAGATGAATCCGTTGGATGCAGAGAAGCACCCGAGAGAAGTGACGATGGAACAACAGAAGTGGAATGAAGTGGAGGAAGATATGGCTCCAAATGTAGGTGTAGGCATTGGTGTAGATGGATCTTCTCTGGTAAGAGCCTCGGCATGGTTGAAATGTAGCAATTACGCAGGAGAGACGGTGAACGTGTGGGTTGAAGAGGGCGTGAACATGGAGCATGACATGGTTTGGTTCGCTAAACGGTGTGAACAGATTGGTCTGCATGTAAACATTGTACCTGGCGATGTGGTCAAGGCCATTTACCATAACGAGTTACAGGCGTACGACCTCATATATACTGGAGAAGTCTTTGATGATCATGTGGTGAGGAGTCTCATTACGATGTATACGTTCCAGAAAACGCTCTTTCTCAGTGTAATGGATGATCATTGGAGGCATGAGTTGGAGCGGGGTTGCGACCAGATCGTGGCGATGCAGAAGCCAGTGAAACGGATGGAGAGTCTGCTGCAACTGGAGGATCGACTAATTCAGGAGGCGATTTTGCTGCCCGTGTATAGCTTCAGTGAGGTGCATTCACATCATCCATCGCTGCGAGATTATCGCGTGATGGGGTATGGTATGCCGGACTTGCGGCGGTTGTGGGTGAAACGCAGTCCTACTGCGCCTGAAGAGTCCTCCAGCTATTCGGCCTATATCCCGCTGTGGTAAGTGAGCACTACAACGGGATGGTCGGATATTAGAAGAAGGACGTTTAATCTCTATTTTAAATCCTACCTTAAACTCATGCGTAAGATGGTGCTCAAGGTATTAGGCTTTACTTTTGGGCAATAACAGCAGCTTTTGAAGTAGCTTTGGTTTCAACTTTAGTAAATGTAACTTCATTTGCATTGGGCTCCGTCAATAATGGAATCTGGAGAGAATGAATATAGTTCTGATCATCTAAGGTGAATGTGAACGGGAGCTTCTGTCCCTGTCCCTGTTGAACAAGCTCAACATCGAAGGTTTCGTTGCCAATGTACTGCATACTCATGTCTAAATCGTTAAATGTGGCACGTAATCCGCCTTCAGCAGTAGGTTCGATCAGGATATCGCCATATCCAAGATGGTTGTAAACGCCAGTATAATCGGATATGAGACGTTCCATGGGTTGAACTTCCGTTTTCTCGAAGTCTGTTGTCTCCTGATGTTCGGATTCTACAAAGGCTGTACCTTCTGTTTTTTCGGATGCGTTCTCTGGCTGTGAGTCCTCCCCATTGATGAGTTTGGTCAATCTATCGCTCCAGTCGATTGGTTCCAGTTCAAGTAATCGATCAATAATGTTATAGGAAACGGTATAAGGCACTACGCTGCCATTGCTATTACATAGCACAACGACGCCAATCTGTTCTTCTGGCAGAAAGGCAACCTGGGAGGTAAAACCGTCAATCCCTCCGCCATGATGAATCATTCGATGACCACGATAGGATTCAATGGTCCATCCCAATCCATAGGTGCTAATAGGGACTTCTTTACTACGGAATGATGAATCACACGGCATATGCGGGTCATGCATGGTCTCCATTTCCTCTATGGAAATGAGCGCTTTGCCATCATGCTGTCCTTGATTCAGTTGGAATTTTAACCAGGAAACCATATCTATGAGATTGCTGTTAATCGAGCCAGCAGGGCCAATCGTATCGATATTGCGATAGGGAATTCGAATATGCTGTTCATCCTTCTCCATATAAGGTAAAGCATATTCAGGCTGGAGCTGCATGAGATCCACAGACAGGACGCTTGAATCCATCCCAAGTGGACGCAGTAACGAAGCCTCCAATACGCTTTCCCATGATGCTTCCTTTAGTAATCCGATCAGATAACCTGCTGTCATATACATCATGTTCTGGTACTGCCACTTATTCCTGAAATCCTCATTAGGCTCCAAGTATCGTAGACGATGAACGAGCTCTTCTCTCGAATGAGGAGAGTTATACCAAGCCAGCTCGTGTCTTGGAAGTCCAGAGCGATGGCATAATATATCCCGGATCGTTAGCCGCTCCGTCGCTACCGGGTCGAACATTTTGAAATCAGGCATATATTGCACAATCGGCGTGTCCCAGTTCAATAGCTTTTGGTCTACAAGTATAGCGGCAGTCGCTGCAGTAAAAGCCTTGGTAGATGAACCGATTGCAAAGAGCGTGCTTGGAGTTACGCCCAGCTTGGCTTCAAGGTCACGATAGCCATACCCTTTTTGCCAGATCACCTCATTCTTGTGCACAACCGCAACGGCTGCGCCCACACCTTTCCAGTGTTTCATTTGTTCTTCCAAATATTCATCCAATCCATCCAGCAATGAGTGAAGATTAGTTGTTGTCATCCGTTACCCTCCAATGATATGAATTAGGTTTTCAATAAAAACAAGATGATCGTAATCTAGTAGGTATTTCCCTATATCAACTATCCCTTTTCTGTATAAAAAAGGCATCCTTCCCGAGACGGATTTGATCCTAGACCTTAGGAATAAATACGAGCAGATGATGCTTGTCAAACTAGTCCGCATAAATCGAACAAGTCCCTCATAGACATGTACTAATCAAGTAGGGGTTCTGCATCAAGCACAGCCCTGAAGTGAAAACAGTGCTAAAGGGGATGATGTCATGCGCCGAATATCATGGATGCTTGCCATGGTATTGGTCTTATCGGTCTTGCTTGCCGCTTGCGGGAAGAAGGATGCGGCAGCCGTGGTCAAAGATCTGAACGAAGTCGTAGGAGAGATGGAAAGTTACCAGGGAGCAGGCGTGATGACGCTGCACACTGGGGATACGCCGCAGCAGTACAAGGTCGAGGTATGGCATCAGAAGCCTTCCTATTATCGAATTGCGTTAACCAATGCCAAGAAGGATATAACTCAGATCGTATTACGTAATGATGAGGGTGTGTTTGTACTCACGCCAAGCCAGAACAAAAGCTTCCGATTCCAAAGCAATTGGCCAGATAATCAAGGGCAGGTTTACTTGTACGAAACGTTGATTCGCAGCATTACGGGAGATTCGACTCGTCAGTTTGTAGATGAGAAGGATAGCTACGTGTTCGATGTTGCTGCCAATTACAATACACATGCATTGGTTAGACAAAAAATCTGGCTGAATAAGGCAGATTACGCGCCTAAACAGGTGGAGGTATCCGATTCCAATGCCAATGTTGTGGTCGATGTGAAATTCGATAACTTCAAATTCGGTGCTGAATTTGGTAAGGATGCGTTTGATATGCAGCGCAATATGACCGCAGCTACAGAAGGGAACATTGGAGAAGGTGCTCCTGCAAATCAGGCGAAAGAGGAAGATAGTGCTACAAATCCTCAATCTACAGAGGGGCAACAGCCGGCATCTGATTCAAGTGGTGAAGTAAGCGACGGTCAGACTGGCATTAGCGGAAGTGATGAGCAAGAGGGGGCTCAAGACCCGGCAAGCACAGAGCAGGGTACAGAAGAGCCGACGATGACAGTGCCAGAGGATAGCGAAGGTTTTGGTGTGATCGAACCAACGTATGTCCCTGAAGGTGTCAAACTGAAAGACGATCAAATTGTTGAAGAATCAGGTAACTATTCAGTACTGCTGCGCTACGAAGGGATGTATAACTATACGATCTTTGAAGCTAGACCACAGGACAGAGCTGTATCGCTTGCTCCATCCCGTGTTGTGGATCTCGGATTCACTTGGGGCATGATGAGTGGAGACGCACTGCAAACTTTAACGTGGATGTACGATGGGATCGAGTACCGGATTACAAGTGCAGATCTACCAGAGAATGAAATGAAACAAATTGCACTATCCATGCAGGAGCAGTCCGGGAAATAATATGATAGCGAACTTTTTGAACAACCTTTTGAAGTGCGTGTTCAAAAAGGTCGGTTTTCAGTACCGAGAAGATGGGATGAAGATAGAAATGGAGTAGCAGAGCGTAGGGAAACCTACGTGAGCAACGGACATTTCGGCTGAATTCCATCTTCGACGCTGAAATGCCGTGAGGCATTCTTCGTAAACAAAAGCGGACTTTTTGAACAACCCCTTAAAAGGTATAGTTGTCATAACAGAAGGAATGCTAAGAAGCATCGGAGACTTGTTCTCCGGTGCTTTTGTGTTGTTCACGCTTACTACTGCAATCGCATAGAATGGCGATACACGTCAGATCAATAATTCAAAAGACGCTTCTACGCACGAGGAACCGGGTAAGTAATACGGTATAGGCGGACATATTCTATCGTGAAATGAGAATATTCTCATACAATGTTCAGTCTATCTGCCGTTTTCTTCCTTAATTCCGGGCTACGTTATGACAAGGTCATTACATTTGAATGAGGCATATATTCAACTCATTTGACAGTCACATGCTTGAGCATTACGATGGAGTCTGATGCGTGAGCCGGATTAAGACGATTAGAGAAGGTGACAGAACGTGCAAGAACAATATCGGCCGACCCAAGCGGAAATTAACTTGGATCATCTGTGTGACAACGTAGAAGCTTTCCGTGAGGCATTGCCGAAAGGGATGAAGCTCCTTGCTTGTGTTAAGGCCAACGCTTATGGACATGGAGCTGTAGAGACAGCGAGAGGACTTGAACAATATGGGGTCGATTATTTGAGTGTTGCTTTTCTAGATGAAGCGCTCGAATTGCGTCAACATGGGATCAAGCTTCCGATTCTCGTGTTAGGTTATACACCGCCGGAAGGTGTTGCTGTAGCCTGGGAACATGATATTACAATTACCTTGTACAGCCGGGAAGTGCTGGATGCGATTCGAAACCTGAATGCAGGCACGTCCCTCGGAAAATTGAAGGTGCATATTAAAATTGATAGTGGTATGGGGCGGCTAGGCTTGCTGCCTGGTAAGGATGCAGTAGCCTTCGTACAAGAAGTAGCTTCGCTGGATCAGGTAATGCTCGAAGGCATGTTCACTCACTTTGCGAAGGCAGATGAAGTAGACAAGACCTATACACTGGAGCAGTATCGACGGTTTCAAAGCGTTGTGGAAACGCTGAGGGATCAGGGATGTGTCATCCCGATTATACATACGGCAAACAGTGCCGCCGCCATTGATACACCGAATCTGTCTTACGACATGGTTCGTGTGGGAATCAGTCTGTACGGATTGTATCCGTCTGCTGAGGTGAATCATCAGGTGGTGAAGCTGTCCCCGGTATTGACACTGAAGACGAAAGCGGTTCTGGTCAAAACGCTACCACCCCACTGGGGCATCAGCTACGGAACACGCTATGTTACACAGGAAAATGAACGAATTGCGACCCTGCCTATTGGCTATGCAGATGGATTCTCAAGAATGCTGACAGGCAAAGCACAAGTGCTTGTACGTGGACGCCGTGTTCCCGTTGTCGGTACGATCTGCATGGATCAGTGTATGGTGTCGCTACAATCTTTCGCTGAAGAAGCGGAAGAAATTCAAGTCGGCGAAGAGGTTGTCCTCATCGGCCACCAGTCTGGCGAATGTATAACCGTAGACGAAGTGGCAGCCCAGCTAGGTACGATTCCATATGAAGTGATCTGTATGATGGCACACCGTATTCCGCGGATCTATCTGCGGGATGGCATAGAAGTTGCCAAGGTTAATCCACTTTTGACCTTCTAAACAGGTTAACTGGACGCTATTCCCAATAAACTTTTTTTCAGAACAGAAGGAAAACTGTCGGAGCATCTCGAATTATGTATGACGATAAGGATTTATAATCCTGGAAAAGAGATGTTTGGTCTGTACGAATATTGTTCCCCGTGTTTATAATGGAGTACAGCATACTTGATATACGCGGGGCATATATATTCCTTTGTATAAAAGTTCTGGAAAAACGTAATACTGGTTCACAATGGCGAAAGGTTTGTGGGGGTGGAAGAAAGGTGGCCAACTTGCAGAACACCAAGCGAATCATGATCAGTCTGCCTGATCATCTTTTGCAGGAAGTGGATGGCATCGTAGCGCTGGAGAACTCCAACCGCAGCGAATTGATTAGGCAGGCCATGAAGCTGTATCTGACGGAACGGAAGAAGCGGTATATCCGTGAGTCTATGCAGCGTGGGTACATGGAGATGGCGAAGATTAACCTAACCATGGCATCCGAGGCCTTTCACGCGGAGGAAGATGCGGACAGCACTCTGGACCGCTTAGTTAGCGGGGTGTAGACATTGATCGTAAAACGCGGTGACGTTTTTTTTGCGGATCTTTCTCCCGTTGTCGGTTCCGAGCAAGGTGGAGTCAGACCGGTGCTGGTCATCCAGAATGACATCGGTAATCGATTCAGTCCAACTTGTATTGTGGCGGCGATTACCGCCCAGATCCAAAAGGCAAAGTTGCCGACGCATGTAGAGATTGATGCGGCGGCACATGGCTTTGACCGGGATTCGGTTATTTTGCTCGAACAAATACGGACGATTGACAAGCAAAGGTTGACTGACAAGATTACTCATTTGGACGAGGAAACCATGAAATTGGTTAACGAGGCCTTACAGATCAGTCTGGGCTTGATCGATTTTTAAGGGTGAAGCAGTTGGTTGAGACTGCCCGCCCGCCGTTGACAACGGGAAGTGCCTTAGGTCATCTTGGGCATAACCAATTCAAGTGTATGTTCCAAAGGTATCTTTGGAGCAGCCTTGGTATAGTGCATGTTCAAAAAGGAAGGTATTCAGTACCTTTTAAGGCAGTAATTCACAGGAGCGTACAGCAGCCAATCGGCAGCGGTACGCTCTTTTGAATAAAGCTGGATGAAAGCGTAGAACATTGTCCATCTTTTCGCTATAATGAAACCTGAGAAACCGTTTACCAAAAAGACAGATATAGAGGTGGAGGAGACATATGAGCATTTATATCAATCAGGAGAAACTTCAATTCCATTTACAAACCCGCAATGCAAGTTATGTATTTCAAGTATTGCCTTCAGGGTATTTGGTGCATTTGTACTACGGCAAAAAATTACGCGATACCGATCTGAGCTGGTTGCATGTTCGGACAGAACGCGCATCGTTCAGCCCTAACCCGGTGCCTGAGGATCGGACAATCTCATTCGATACATTGCCAGTGGAACTGCCAGTGTATGGAACGAGCGATTTCCGTAACCCGGCTATCCAACTCCAATTGGAGAACGGCTCAACAATCTCAGAGTTTACCTACACAGGTCATCGCTTGGAGAAGGGTAAACCTTCGCTTGAAGGACTACCAGCAACATATGTAGAAGCTGCGGATGAAGCAGAGACATTGGTCATTGAATTGCAAGACCGTGTTGCTGGCATCAAGATCGAGCTTTCTTATACAGCCTTTACGGCATTTAATGCTATTACACGTTCGATGCGTGTAGTAAATGAGAGCGCTACCGCTGTGAATGTCTTGCGTGCGCTTAGTTCTTCAGTTGATTTCCCGCACGCGGATTATGAATTGCTGCAATTGTCGGGTGCTTGGACACGTGAGCGCGACATCGTTCGCAGACCACTTGCTTCCGGTTTGCAAGGTGTAGAGAGTCGTCGTGGTTCAAGTAGTCACCAGCAGAATCCGTTTATTGCCTTGATGACGCCAGGGACGGACGAAGATCAAGGTGAGGTATATGGATTCAGCCTCGTCTATAGCGGAAGCTTCACAGCACAAGCGGAAGTGGATCAATTCTTCACGACACGTGTGTCACTGGGTATCAACCCGTTCGACTTTAGCTGGAAGTTAGAGCCACAGGAAGCATTCCAGACGCCAGAGACGGTTATGGTGTACTCGGATGCAGGGCTTGATGGGATGTCTCAGTCCTACCATGAACTTTACCGTGAGCGCCTTGCCCGTGGTCAATTCCGGAACGCGGAGCGCCCTGTCCTTGTTAATAACTGGGAAGCAACATACTTTGGCTTCGATGCAGACAAGATCGAACAGATCGCACGTGCGGGACAGAAGCTTGGTATCGAGCTGTTTGTACTGGATGATGGTTGGTTTGGGCACCGGGATAGCGATAATTCCTCCCTGGGTGACTGGATCGTAGATAAGAATAAATTACCACAAGGTCTGGATGATCTCGCGAATCGAGTGACGGGTCTAGATATGCAGTTCGGACTGTGGTTCGAGCCTGAGATGATCTCACCTGATAGTGAGCTGTATCGTGCACACCCTGACTGGTGCCTGCATGTGCCTGATCGTCGCCGTACAGAAGGACGTCAGCAGCTGGTACTCGACTTCTCCCGTCAGGATGTGCGTGATGAGATAGTGCGCATGTTGAGTGACGTACTGGGCTCTGCACCGATCTCCTACGTGAAATGGGACATGAACCGGAATATGACAGAAGTAGGCTCTGCGTTGCTGCCAGCAGACAGACAGCGTGAGACGGCACACCGTTATATGCTGGGATTGTATGAGGTGATGGAGCGGATTACGAGCACATTCCCGCATATCCTGTTCGAAAGTTGTTCAGGTGGTGGCGGACGTTTCGATCCAGGTATGCTCTATTACATGCCGCAAACTTGGACAAGTGATAATACCGATGCGGTATCCCGTCTGCGTATTCAATATGGTACGAGCCTTGTGTATCCAGTAAGTTCGATGGGATCACACATCTCTGCTGTACCGAATCATCAGGTGAACCGGATTACGTCACTGGAGACGCGTGGACATGTAGCGATGTCAGGTAACTTTGGTTACGAGCTGGACTTGACTCGTTTCACTGAGGAAGAGAACGAGATTGTAAAAGCACAGGTTGAACTGTACAAAGAAATTCGGGGTACGATTCAATACGGAACATTCCGTCGCTTGCTCAGTCCGTTTGAAGGAAATGAAACAGCATGGATGTTCATCGCACCGGATGGCAGCGAAGCGGTTGTGTTCTATTTCCGTGTGTTGTCTGAGCCGAATGCGCCGTTGCAGCGCCTGAAGCTGAAAGGATTAGACCCTAACGCGGATTACCGTCTGAAGGGCAGTGAAGAGACACTCACTGGCGATGCTTTGATGTATGGCGGTATCGCAGTGGGTGCAGCGTCAGGAGACTACCTGAGCGAGATGTTCCGTTTCGAGCGAGTATAATTTCAGAAGCTATATCAAATGAACTAAAGCGTATTACACTTACCACTCCGATGACAGAATAACCTTCCGATCGCTGTTATCCCCAGATTTTTTTGATTTCCCTTCTCCTAAGGGAAAAATCCGGGGATAAAGGCGAATGCTTCGCTTCTTCACATTATTTCTGTCCTCTCCGTTCTCGTGTAATTTACGAAGTTCGTTTGATATAGCAAATCCAAAGTAATACTTCGCTTTTATAATTAGTATGAAGAAGACCGGGGTACGTCGAAATGACGTTTTCCGGTCTTTTTTGCCCGTACGCTGCATGCTAGTTGTCGTTTAAACTGGGGGATTGGAGAGTGGATAAACTTGTAAGCTCGCCTCATGCTGGAAATTTAAACGGGATTTTGTGATAATATAGGGAAGAAGAATCTGCACGCGTGTAGATTCCATACTGTGATTATTGCAGCGAAGCTGCCCTGGACGTTCTTCTAATGATCGATTCAGGAAGGAAAGAGGGATTTATTTGTCTGAACAGGAAACGGTTCTGGAACCTAATGAAGAAACGATAAAGGCTGAACGCCACGAGCGAATCATTAAGCAGGTAGCCAAGGAACTGGCGCTACCCCTGAAGCAGATCCGGACGACGTCCGAGCTTCTGGATGAAGGCAACACAATTCCGTTTATCGCTCGTTACCGTAAGGAAATGACTGGAGAGCTGGATGAGAACCAGCTACGAAATATTGAAGAACGCATCGTATACTTGCGTAACCTCGAAGACCGTAAAGTGGAAGTTATCCGTATTATAGACGAACAAGGCAAGCTGACCAACGAACTGAAGCAGTCCATCACTCAAGCTGTGAAGCTGCAAGAGGTCGAGGATCTGTATCGTCCGTATCGTCAAAAGCGTAAAACGCGCGCCAGCGTAGCCAAAGAGAAGGGTTTAGAGCCGCTCGCTACCTGGATCTGGAGCCAGCCTAAACAAGGAGATGCACTGGAAGAGGCGGCTCGTTATATCAGTGCTAAGCTTGGCGTAGATGACGCAGAGGCTGCGTTACAGGGAGCTAAGGACATACTGGCAGAGAACATTGCGGATGATGCTGCTATTCGTGCATGGATTCGCCGATACACATTAGATCATGGAATGCTGACTTCCGAAGCGAAGGATGCTGAGCAAGAGTCTGTGTATGAGAATTATTATGAGTATCGTGAGTTAGCGAAAAAGATGCCACCACACCGTATCTTGGCGATTAACCGTGGTGAGCGTGAAAATATTTTGAAAGTCGGTTTGGACGTGGTAGCAGATCCAGCTCACCGTCACATGGAAGGTCAGATTATTAAGGGCACCTCTGCTGTGCAGGACATTTTGCGTGCAGTCATTGAAGATGCTTATAAACGTCTCATCGCACCTTCCATTGAGCGTGAAGTTCGCGCAGAATTAACGGAAAAAGGGGAGACCCAGGCAATCTCCGTATTCTCAGCTAATCTTCGGAACCTGTTGCTCCAGCCACCGATTCATGGCAAACGTGTGCTTGGTGTCGACCCTGCCTATCGTACAGGTTGTAAGCTGGCAGTCGTTGATGATACGGGCAAGTTGCTGGAGGTTGCTGTAACTTATCCAACCCCACCACATAATAAGAAGCGTGAAGCAGCAGAAGTGTTCCACCGGATGATCAAACAGTATGATATCGGTCTGATTGTGATCGGGAATGGTACAGGATCTCGTGAAACCGAGCAGTTTGTAGCCGAGATCATTCAGGAGAATGGCGATGAAAGTCTTGTATATCTGATCGTTAACGAGGCTGGTGCAAGTGTGTATTCTGCATCCAAGCTGGCTCAAGATGAGTTCCCGGATCTGGACGTTGCTGAGCGTAGTGCGGCTTCCATTGCTCGTCGAGTACAAGATCCGCTGGCAGAACTGGTCAAAATTGATCCTAAAGCCATCGGTGTAGGTCAATACCAGCATGACGTTTCTCAGAAAGTTCTCGAAGAGAGCCTCAAAGCGGTTGTAGAATCTGCCGTTAACCATGTTGGTGTTGATGTGAACACGGCATCTCCTTCACTGTTGTCCTATGTGGCTGGGGTGAATGCAACCATTGCGAAAAATATTGTGAAATACCGGGAAGAGAATGGCCGCTTCACCAACCGTCGTCAGTTGCAGAAGGTACCTCGTCTCGGAGCAAAAACTTATGAGCAATGCGTTGGCTTTATGCGGATTGGTGAAGGGGAGAACCCACTGGATCGCACACCAATTCACCCAGAGTCCTACAAGGTTGTGGATCAGCTGTTCAAAGAGCTTCAGGTGGAATTGGACAAGCTGGGCAGCAAAGAACTGGCTGAACTGCTCTCTGAGCAAAAGGCTGATCAGTTGGCTGTAAAACTGGATGTCGGCGTGCCGACACTTCGCGACATTTTGGACAGCTTGCAGCGTCCGGGCCGAGATCCACGTGAGGAGATGCCATTGCCAATCTTCCGTACAGACGTATTGAAGATTGAGGATCTCGACGAAGGTATGGAACTACAGGGTACGGTTCGTAATGTTATTGATTTTGGTGCCTTTGTAGATATCGGTATCAAGAGTGATGGACTTGTCCACATCTCACAGCTCAGCAATGGTTATGTTAAACATCCGATGGATGTGGTTTCCGTCGGGGATAATGTAACGGTATGGGTTATGAATGTAGATACCAAAAAAGGCCGTGTAGGTCTAACGATGAAGAAACCAGCTTCGGCTAAGTAGTTTCCTCAAAGTGCATGTGGGACAAGTGTATGTAGTACAAAGTGCATGTTGAATAAGTACAGATGAAACGATCAAGTATCGATAAAGTACGTTTGGAAATGATAGAACAGCCTTCCCAAGTGACAATGTCATTAAGTTTATTTTATCTTAATGGCATTGCTCTTAGGGAAGGCTGTTTTTGGTCTGGTTGGATTGTCCTGTGGACTGATTAACATTCGAATGATAGATCACTGATAATATCAATGATAAGTTATATAGAGGAAGAGTATTTGATCGGACGGAGAAGGGTGGAGCGTTACAGCATCGTTCTTAGAGTTCGCTGTCCGCGCTGCGTACTGTACCACTTTTTGGTTTGTTACGATAAAAGAACCAACATTCATTAAGTAGCTTAATCTGGCGGCTGTCTTTTTTGTGGAATGCACGCATGAGCTGGTTGCAGAGCCATTGAGGCAAGGGTATCTCCTCCTCTTGCATAATTCATCTGTATGTTAGCATATGTGATAACAGCCTGGCCTGTGCAAATGAACCATTGACAATAGGAAATTCAGGTAGGGGTTAATCGAATTTAATCGAATATGGATAGCGTGCCGTTGTGGTCTAGAAGTACATAGCAAACAAAACGCACACCCATACATGGGCATGCGTTTTGTTTAAGCCGTGTTAACTTTTACTAACAAATTCAGTTAAATTATAGCGTTTCCATCTCTTCTTCATACCATTGTTCCAATTGAGCTTGAAGTGCGCGAATCTCAGTGAGTAAGGAAATTAACGGATAATGGCTCTCATGTAATTCGGCGAAACTACGTTCGAGTGCATTGATGTAGTCTAGACCTCCAACAATTGAGAGTTGTTCATCCAGCAGATCCAGTTGGTCACATTCGGCAATCGCTCGAGGTAGAACGGGTACGTTGGATGCGGTTAGTTTATCGATCTCTTTGTGTAGGCGCAGATTAAGGGCGCTGAGCTGATAAGCATAGTCGGCAGGCATTTCTACAAATTGTAATTGCTGTTCCAGTTGCAGGATGACGTAGCGCATTGTAGGCATAACTAGTATTAATCTCCCCTCATACATTCTACTTGACAGTGTAGCCTAGGAAACGGTTAGAATTCAAGTATTATAAGAGGTTGTTCAAAAAGTCCGCTTTTGATTGCGAAGGATGCCTAAAGGGCATCTCAGCGTCGAATATGGGATTCAGCCGAAATGTCCGTTGCTCACGTAGTTTTGCCTACGCTCCGCTACTCCATTTCTAGCTTTATCCCATCTTCTTGGCACTGAAAATCGAACTTTTTGAACTTCAATTGTAAGAGGTTGTTCAAAAAGTCCGCTTTTGATTGCGAAGGATGCCTTGATGCATCTCAGCATCGAATATGGGATTCAGCCGAAATGTCCGTTGCTCACGTAGGTTTGCCTACGCTCCGCTACTCCATTTCTAGCTTTATCCCATCTTCTTGGCACTGAAAACCGCCCTTTTTGAACACGCATTATGCGGGAAAATCAATCGTGCAATCGGTGTGAAAGGAGAGGGATCGATGGAGAATGAAGAACTACAACAATGGATTGAACAGGTATCCTTGGATCATTTCGGGGTTCCGTTCACCCATGAAGCGTTGTTTAACCGGCGGCTAACGACTACTGGTGGACGATATATGCTGAAGAGTCATCGGATTGAGATCAATCCACATCAGCTTGAAGTGCATGGACGAGAAGAAGTCGAGAAGATTATTAAACATGAGCTGTGCCATTATCATCTGCATATTCGTGGACGTGGTTATCAGCATCGTGATCCTGAATTCAAGGCCTTATTACAAAAGGTTGGCGGTTCTCGCTTCTGCCAGTCCCTTCCCGGTAGCAAAGGTCGGAAGCCGCTGCCCTATCGCTATAAACTGGTGTGTAAGAGCTGTGGTACCGAATATTTGCGTAAACGTAAAGTAGATCCCAAGCGTTACCGCTGTGGGCGATGTGCGGGTAAATTGAAGATGGTAGATTTATAAGACAAGCCCTTTATTAGAATGGAAATTAGTCTTGTTGACTTGGCCCTTTAATCATGATAAATTAAATCTATTCAAGATTAATATTCCCTGATAGCTCAGTTGGTAGAGCACTCGACTGTTAATCGAGTTGTCACAGGTTCGAGCCCTGTTCGGGGAGCCATTCTTGGAGAGATACCCAAGTGGCTATAAGGGGACCCTCTGCTAAGGGGTTAGGCTGCGTAAGCGGTGCGAGGGTTCGAATCCCTCTCTCTCCGTATTGATTAAACTTCTCTGCAAAGGGATGAGAACCCTAAAGGTTCGTCGGAGCATAAGCTTCGTTAGCGGTACTTCGCAGTCTCGAATGAAGTGAGAGTATGCCTCTCTCTCCGTTCTGAATAAAACATGTAAATCCCCACCAGATTGAGCGATAACTGCTCCATCTGGTGGGGATTTTTTGTTGTTTTGATATGCTCCATTTACCATGATTTTGACTGATCCTGCCGTTTAGAACAACCTCTATAGGGAAATGTTGAGTGCTTCGTATAGCCCTGTCTTACCTTTCTCTGTTAATTCAACGGAGCGGCTCCCCGTAATTTGCCTCGTCCAGTCTAACTGCGATAATCGGCGGTTCAATTGCTCGCCGAGCAAGCCGGAAAGGTGGTGGCGCCGTTCGCTCCAATCCAGACATTTACGAGCCAGCGCACGGCGTGATCCTGGTTTGACCTGAAGCTCAATTCCAAACGAGGCAAACCAGTCGAATCCTTTCACTGTAATCGTATAGTCTTTGTTTTCCTCATCCTCCGGTTCAATAAGGTACTCCTCGCGCAGCAAAGCCTCACACAACGAGATTCCCAGTTTCCCGGCCAAATGACCATAACAAGTTCTGGCGAAGCTCAGATGCCGCAGTTGATCCGATTGTTTGAGTGAACGCACTTGTACAGGAGGCGCAATGTTGGCCATGGACTCGATCAAAAAAGCAATCTCTTGATTGGCCAAACGGTAATAACGATGTCTGCCTTGTTTCTCAACGACCAATAACCCGCCCTCAACTAATTTGTTCAGATGATTACTTGCAGTCTGGGGAGTGATTTTAGCGATATAAGCAAGTTCACCCGCAGGTAAAGCTCGTCCATCCAGCAATGCTTCTAGGAAAATGGCACGACTTGGGTCAGCAATCAATGATGCAATAATGGTTATATTCGGATATGTACTCATACTTCGATGATACTTGAACTATAGGCGTATTACAATCGATCAGAGGTGAATGCTCCGGACTATGCAAGGAGGAGCTGAATAAACCAATGAGAGCAGGAGAGGGAGAACGGAATGAAGAAGGAACAAGAGATAGAGCGAAACTACGCACCGAAGCGGGAACATCCACAGCCGCATGGAGAACAAGAACGAAGCTCCAACAACGACTCATATCCACAACATACAGGAGATACGCATGGTACGGAAACGATACAACCAAGTATCTTATACTATGGTACCCCAGTGCTGATGCTTAGCACACTTAATGAGGACGGTTCGACTAATTTATCACCGTTATCGTCCTCTTGGGCATTAGGGGATTGTCTCGTGCTTGGTATTGGAATTCAAGGGAAGGCATATGAGAACTTGATTCGACACCCGGAGTGTGTCATTAATCTGCCGGATGCTTCGATGTGGAAGCAGGTTGAGGTGATAGGGAAATTAACAGGTGTAACTCCAGTACCTGAGGCCAAGCAACAGATGGGTTATACATTTTGCCAGGATAAATTTAGCATTTCAGAACTTACACCCCAGAATTCTATCGAGGTTATGCCGCAGAGAATTGCAGAATGCCCGATCCAGATTGAAGCTTCTGTCCAGCACATTCGTATTCCGGAGCATACACCGTATATGGCTATTGTTGAAGTGAAGGCGATGAAAGTGCATGCTCATGCCAAGATCATCTCAGGCACAAACAAGATTAACCCAGAGGCGTGGCGACCACTCATCTACAATTTCCGGCATTATTACGGGCTGGGAGCGAAGTGTGGAGAGAACTTCCGGGCGGAGAAGGTGTAGTGAGAAAGGGGGTTAATATCATAACCTCAAATGTTGAGCAAAAGTAAACAAGCACAGACTCTTATCAAGAGACTGTGCTTGAGCTTATGTTTTCAATAAGAATCATATCGCATTCTTTCGTCAGGGTTAGTGAACTAACTAACACTGCCTGTGGAGCAATAAATGTTATACATAGAATTGTCTGTTTATCTATTACAGATTACCTTCAATAACACTTGCTGGTGAGTTAATTGGTTTACCTTCAAGTACCGAATGAATGGCATGAGCTACGCCGTGCTCTACATTGGTCAATGTTATAGCTTTAGCTAATGCTTTAATTTCGGGTTCTGCGTTGCCCATTGCAATTCCTAGCCCGGCCATCTGCAACATGGATACGTCATTGAAGTTGTCCCCGATCGAGACGGTATCTTCCATAGCAATGTTCAAATGAGCTGCAAGCTTAGACAAGGCATTACCTTTGGATACATCGGGATGCTGCATTTCGAAGTTGTGTTCAGATGATACAACCATCGCGACATCCGAACGTGCTGCGAAGTATTGTCTACCTTCACGTAATTGATCCGGATTCATGGAGAAGGCCATAATGTTGTAAATGTGTGCTTCTGCGGGAATTTCCTGATGTGAGCTTACGCGGTGATAATCTTTTTTGTCATAGTGCTTCTTAACAGCTCGGATGAGGCGTGCAACGTCCTCGCTAGGGCTTGCACCTAGAATGCGATCCATCTCGGCAAGCATCGCGTTATGGCTGTTGATTGGAGCATAGATTCCCTGTTGCGTGGAGGCTTCATAATAGCAATCGTGATCCTCTAGCCACTGCATGACAGAGGCGGCTGTTTCACGCTCCAATGGGAGATGGAAGAGACGTTGTCCATTCTCATCATGGATCGTTGCGCCATTTGAACCGATAACCGGTGTTTTGATTCCTCCTTCTAGAGAAATATTAACAACATCGGAATACACACGGCCTGTCGCAATCGTCACCCGTAGTCCTTCTTGCTGTGCACGGTGAATTGCAGCTGCGTTCTCAGGGCTAATCTGGCTGTCTCTGTTCAATAACGTTCCGTCTAAATCTGTAGCAAATAATTTCATATACTTACAACTCCTTATCTTCTGTAGGTTCAGGAATGAGAATCTCGACTTGTTGTTCGGCTAGAAAAGTACGCCATTCCGGCGATGGCCATTGATTCGTAATTAAAATGTCTACCAGTGACCAATCCGCAAAGCGATAGCCATAACGTTTGTTAAACTTAGAATGATCGGCGAGTACAATAACCTGTTTGGCCGCTTGCATCATACGGTATTTAATCTTGCCTTCTTCTTCGGAGGCGCTGAAGCCATCCATGGTAAGACCACCAATGCCAATAAAGGATTTGTCTACATAATAATGAGAGAGGGTTTCGATCACAGGAGCGCCATAAACATAGCGTTGCTCTTTATCGACCTTACCACCAAGTAAACGAATTTCGACGGAGGCATGATTGGAGAGAAGGTCAGCTGAATGCATGGAGTTCGTAATGACAGTGCAGGATTTACCGTTGAGGTTCTCAGCACAGGCTTGCACTGTAGTTGAAGCATCCAGGATGATATGCTCACCTTGACGAACGATAGCTGCGGCAAGTTTGCCAATGGCTCTTTTTTCCTCTGAGACATAGAGTAGACGGTCTTTGTAGGATCTGAATTCTTGCGGAGGAGAGGGGAGAATCGCGCCGCCACGCGTCCGGATAATGCTATCCTGCTCTTCAAGCTTAATGAGATCTCTACGAGCGGTGTCCCGGGATACGTCAAAGAGTGAACCGATCTCCTCGACAGAGATGCGATTGTGTTTACGTAAGTGTTCTATAATAAGCTGCATTCGTTCTTCTTGGAACAAACGTGCCGCCTCCTTATACAGGGATGACCATGTTGTATATCTATATGTCTAATTATAAGTAGTTATAATGTTATTTGCAATATTATAAGTGAATATCAGTTTTTATAAGTAATTTGACGTATCTTTTACATATACAACAGATTCTAATGACGAATCTCTGAAAGGCTTCCATGTGTTATTCTTTGTTGTTATCCCTTTCCGATACAACATCTGCACAAAAATAAGGAAGAATACGTGCTGAAAATTTCTTTCAAAAAAGTGTTGCACTATTTCGAATGATCGTGGTATACTCATTCTTGTCGCCAAGAAAGACAACTTGTTATTGAGGCCCGTTGGTCAAGGGGTTAAGACACCTCCCTTTCACGGAGGTAACAGGGGTTCGAATCCCCTACGGGTCATATCTTCACCACCTTCATTAATGAAGGAAACCTCGCAAGTCATTGTTCTATGCAAGAGATGATCATGGCACATCAGGTGAAGTTACAGCAAGAGCCATTAGCTCAGTTGGTAGAGCACCTGACTTTTAATCAGGGTGTCGAAGGTTCGAGCCCTTCATGGCTCACCATTTTTACAATTGAATATGCGGTCGTGGTGGAATGGCAGACACGCTATCTTGAGGGGGTAGTGGGCGTACGCCCGTGGAGGTTCGAGTCCTCTCGACCGCATCACAGTATCACAAAATAGACTCTCATGGTTTTATCCATGGGGGTCTATTTTTGTATAAAAGCCGCATGAGGATGTAAACATCGGATTAGTGGCTGAGGATTCATGGAGGTTGTGGTATAATTATGTATATTGTGTTGTCCGTGATTCATTAGGATAAGAAGATTATTATCGTTGGAAGGCGGTCCTGTATGCAGTCAATATATGAGCGAATTGAACACCTGATTGCTGAACGAGGAATGACGAAGAAGGCTTTCTGTCAACAACTGAAGATTAGTACAGGTAATTTGGGTGATTGGAAACGTGGGAAATCCACGCCGAGTACGAATAAGCTGATTGAGATCGCTTCGTTTTTTGATGTGAGCCTGGACTGGCTCATGATTGGTCGTCCGTCGAAGGAAGCGATGGTACGAGAAAAACGAGAGGATTATTTTTTTGACGTGTTGCGGCAATTGAATTGCCAAGAAAGTGAGTTATCGACTGAAGAGCAGTCTTTTATTAGTGAATATATTGAGTTTACTCGTTACCGTAAATCGAAGGAGAGTCGAAACGCACAGGATTTCCGTTATGAGAAAGAACGCAAGACGGAAGATGATGAATCATTATAGTTTGAGTAATTATGAGAAACTCTTGAATACCCTGATGTTAAGTGGGTACTCAAGGGTTTTTGTTGTTTCTCATAAGAAACTGCAGATCATATGTTCATTTGCGGAATGTCAAAGCTCCGCTGCCAAGTAATTGGGGGCGAAGTGTGTTCCAGATGTGCAGGCATTGTTCTTGCAGCTCCCAGGCTGCGGTGCCGAGGATGCGGACGCCAATCCCACCGGTGGCAAGTAGGCTTGCTCCAGCCAGCATACGTCCATCTGGAGGAAGGACTGAACGTATGAGCTCTAATTGTGTTGCGCCGAGATTGGGGGCGATCATCCACAATGCTGCGGTATGGGTGTAGTGAAGTAAGGCGGCGGATTGTCTGGGATCGTTGGATTTGGGTTCTAAACCTAATCGATCCCAGACTGCAAGCTGTTGCCCCTGCCATATTTCCGTTAAGCTACGATAATGATTGAATTGAAAAGCTTCTCCCCGGTGAATACGGCCGGCTGACCAAATATCCGCATAGGCTAGTATGCAATGTTCCTCTAGTTTAAAGGTTGAATGGAGTGAAGAGGAGCTGCCTTTGAAAGGGATAACGCATTCGGGAAAATACTCCAGCACCGCTCCTTGCTCCAACCTGAAGTGATGATGGATGGAAGAGGGGAGAGATGGTGTTGGGTGGAGGCGAGTAGCTGATGTGCTGCTTAGCATCACATGAGTATCCTTACCTAGCTGCCAGTTGGAATGATAATGATCCCCGTTCAGGACACCTGGCGAGACATCAGAGGTATATACACAAAGTCCGTCTCCGTCGCCAGGTGTGCGAAAGGAACGGCTGAATCGAAGAGGGGCGCTGTAATATCTGTCTGTCATGACGGTGCGCCCGTCTTGAAGGGTGAATGTGGCGTGTAGCTCGCTGCGACGCATCTTGGCACCTTCAACATGAATGTCCGATTCAATTGTACCCTCTGATGCTGAAGCTCTAGAATTAATGGGTGTGGGTGGAACCATGGCCATGTGTATGTGGATGCGCAGCGCCATCGTCATCCATATATTGATGTTCAAGCCAATGAACAATCTCGGAGACACCTTCGCCACTCATCAGATTGGACATGACGTAAGGGCGACCTTCGCGTACTCGCTCGGTATCTTCCTGCATGACCTGTAAGCTGGCGCCGACATAAGGGGCGAGATCAGTCTTGTTGATGAGTAGCAGATCGGAACGTGTGATACCAGGGCCTCCTTTGCGGGGGAGTTTCTCCCCTTGAGCAACGTCGATAATGTAAATGAAAACATCGGCTAGTTCCGGGCTGAATGCCGCTGATAGATTATCCCCGCCACTTTCGATAAAGATGAGTTGCAGATCAGGGAAACGTTCGATTAACTCGTCAACTGCTTCGAAATTCATAGAAGCATCCTCGCGAATGGCGGTATGAGGACATCCGCCGGTTTCAACACCGATGATACGTTCAGGTGCAAGTGCGTTTTGGCGCAGTAAAATTTCAGCGTCCTCTTTGGTGTAAATATCGTTCGTAATTACTGCGAGGCTGTAACGAGTACGTAGTGCCTTGGATAACTTTTCTACTAATGCGGTTTTGCCCGAACCTACGGGGCCACCGATTCCTATTCTCATCGGACGACTCCGGTCAAACGTTTTGCGTTCCCATTCTGGGTGATGTGTATGATCTGCTCCTCCGCACATAACAATTCCTCCTTTGTTTTTCTTACAATAATGAAAGTTTTTGAATGCTTTTAAATCAGGACATAAACAGACGTGCGGGTAAACTTTCATGCCGCATTGCGTAGATTTCTTGCGCGATCCCGAAGCTGTGCATGTCATCTGGATCGTCTTCGCGGACTTGATTCCATTCCTGTTCAATGACGTCTAATAGCTTATGAATAAGCATCTGAGCTTCGGTCTGTCCGATGGGCAGAAGGCGCAGTGCGCTGTTCACATAGGCGTTGACGGAAGTGTAGAGATGTCCGATGACGGCTTCGTCCAATCCGATATCCAGCCGATGATTGATATAACCGTGAACGGTTGTGATGCCGCAAAAGGCACCATGCTCATGGATGGCGATGTCCATAAGGGAAAAGTCCATCCATGGATAGAGCGAACGTGCTAATTTCAGTAGTCGCTTACCCATTTTATGCCCGCTTTCCCTGAGTTCGCGTGGTGTGCGCTGGGCATGAACCTGTTTATCATATAAGGCGAGAAGGGATGCGTTCTCCTCGTCTATTGCCTGGTAGACACCCTTGATCGCAAGTCCGTCGAGGCGTACAAGACTGGCATGGAGCTGGCTGCGAATGAATGCTTCCAGTTCGGCCGTTGTCCTCACGGTTCCATCATGAGTGTAGGCTTCCAAGCCGAATGAATGTGAGAATCCACCGATAGGTAGAGCGGAGTCCAAAAGTTGCACGTAACGAAGTAGCTTCGTGCCGCTGTGCATCATGGGATACCTCACCCCTTTATCAAAACATGAAGTAACGCTGAGCCATGGGTAATTCATCTGCGGGTTCGCACGTAAGGAGTATACCGTCGGCACGAACCTCATACGTTTCGGGATCCACTTCAATGGTCGGGGTCACATCATTGTGAATCATGTCCTTTTTGCTCACTGTGCGGCAGCCTTTCACAGGTTCAACGCGCTTATGAAGTCCAAGCTGTTCTTTGATGCCGGCATCTGCCGCGGCTTGGGAAACGAAGGTGATGGAGCCTTTGGGCAATGCGCTGCCAAAAGCGCCGAACATCGGTCTGCCAAACACAGGTTGGGGTGTTGGGATCGAAGCATTGGGATCACCCATCTGGGCGAAAGTGATCATACCTCCCTTGATGACCATCTCGGGTTTGACGCCAAAATAGGCGGGATTCCAAAGTGTTAGATCGGCGAGTTTACCAACCTCAACGGAGCCGACGAGATGGCTAATTCCGTGGGCGATAGCTGGATTAATCGTATATTTGGCGATATACCGCTTGATACGATCGTTATCGGCTCTTGCATCGGGATTAGTGTCCAGTTTGCCGCGCTGCTTCTTCATTTTGTCTGCCGTTTGCCATGTTCGTATGATGACTTCACCGACACGTCCCATAGCCTGGGAGTCGGAACTGATGATGCTGAATACACCAAGATCATGCAAGATATCTTCGGCAGCAATGGTCTCGGGTCGAATCCGAGAATCTGCAAAAGCAACATCCTCAGGGATGGAAGGGTCTAAATGGTGGCAGACCATCAGCATATCCAAATGCTCTTCTACCGTATTTCGTGTGTAAGGTCTGGTGGGGTTAGTGGAAGAAGGGATAACGTAGGACTCGCTGGCTGCTCGAATAATGTCTGGTGCGTGCCCGCCGCCTGCGCCTTCTGTGTGGTAGGTGTGTATGGTGCGACCGTTAATGGCTGCGAGTGTATTTTCCAGAAATCCGGTTTCGTTTAATGTATCGGTATGAATGGCTACCTGAACATCATGCTCGTCAGCAGCAGTCAGACAGGCATCGATAGCACTTGGGGTTGTGCCCCAATCTTCATGGAGCTTGAGGCCGATTACACCTGCTTCGATCTGTTCTACTAAAGGGGCTGTGGTGGAGCTATTCCCTTTGCCGAGGAAACCGATATTCATAGGGAAGGCTTCCACTGATTCCAGCATGCGATGGATGTGCCAAGCTCCTGGTGTGCAGGTCGTTGCTTTTGTTCCAGTGGCCGGTCCTGTGCCGCCGCCAATCATTGTGGTAACTCCGGAAGATAATGCCGTCTGAATCTGTTGTGGGCAGATAAAATGGATATGGGTATCGATTCCACCTGCGGTTAAGATCATTCCTTCGCCAGCAATGATCTCCGTGGAAGCGCCGATAACAAGTGAAGGATCAACTCCGTCCATCGTGTCGGGGTTACCGGATTTTCCTATAGCGCAGATGAGTCCATCGCGGATGCCAATATCGGCTTTTACAATTCCCCAATGATCGATGATGATGGCGTTGGTGATTACAGTATCGGGGGTGCCGTCACTGCGAAGGGCAGATGTGGACTGACCCATGCCATCACGAATGACTTTGCCGCCGCCGAACTTGCTCTCTTCACCGTAGACGGCATAATCATGTTCAATCTCGGCCCAAAGATCGGTGTCTGCTAGTCGGACGGCATCCCCGGTTGTGGGTCCGAACATGGAGGCGTATTGCTCACGGGTCATTGATTTCATGGGGAGTCACTCCCATTCTGCTTGAGTGGTGCAAAAGTTTTCAGGAAGGTGTCTAGCTTCTGGGTGTCGGGAGGGGTATCTATAGCGCCTTCGGTTAAACGGTTGAAACCATGAATTTGTCGTTTGCCGCCAAAGGTTGTAAGCTCAATAGGTTTCTCTTCGCCAGGCTCAAACCGAACAGCGGTGCCTGCGGGGATGTGTAGACGATGTCCGTAAACGGTTGTGCGATCAAAGTCCAATGCGGCGTTAACCTCATAGAAATGCACGTGGGAACCAACTTGTACGGGGCGATCCCCACGGTTCAAGACAAGTAATCGCACTGTTGGGCGATCGGGATGACAGATGATGTCGTCCTGCTTCAAACGATATTCACCAGGGATCATGGCGTTCTCCTGCCTTTCTTAGCGTATGGGCTCGTGTACGGTGACGAGCTTTGTGCCATCGGGAAAAGTAGCTTCTACCTGTACCTCGGGAATCATATCAGGTACACCTTCCATACAGTCCTCGCGTTTCAAAATGGTACCTCCATATCGCATCAATTCTGCAACACTCATGCCATCACGCGCGCGCTCCATGAGTTCAGAGGTCAATAAGGCGATAGCTTCGGGAACATTCAACTTAAGTCCTCGACCTTTACGCTCTCGGGCGAGGTTAGCGGCTACGGTAATCAGGAGTTTTTCTTTTTCCTGCTCAGTCCAGTGCAACGTAATCCGACCTTTCCCTTATGAAGTCTTGATCTCCTATATAAGTGAATAAAATCATGTTCATCTTATATAATTGTTATGTTAAATATACTCACACAGGGTAGGTTCGTTGTCAATGTAATTTGAATAATATTGGTATTTTCTATGAGCGGAAATTCATAAATGTGTTATGTATAGTAACATTGGGAGTTTGGTGTTTTCTTTTGATACAACTTTAACAGTCGATTGGATTCTAACCCAGAATTCCGGAATATTGTGGGTACACCCTACGGATGCAGTCTGGGCAAATGTCATGGGTGAACTCGGCATGGGTGTGCTTTTTGAGATAACTCTCGACGGAATTCCATGTATCCTGTTCGTCCTTAATTTGTTTACATACAGCACATATGGGAAGGAGTCCGCGTAGTGTGCGTACCTCGGATAATGCTTGTTGAAGTTGTTGCTCGGCCTGTTTCTGTTCTGTGACATCGGTGTGGGCGATTAGGGCTAGTTCGGAGGTGCAAGGTGAGTCTGTTGTGGGTAAGGGAGTGAGTTCTAAGCGGAACCACCTCTGTTTCAAGTTGGGCAGGTGGATCGTGATGTCGTATGTATGGTTACTGTCAAAAGGTGTACGAATGTTTTTGAGTCGCTGGATCGTCTTATTGCTCTGATGATCTCGATCAGGTGATGTCCATGCTTCTAATAAGTTGAGATAAGGGAGCGTGCCGGATGCGGAATAATAATACGCTGGTAAGTGCGTGTAGTCATGCAATTGGCCAAGTCCTTGTCGCCAAGCGTTGTTGCAGCTACGAATAGTCCAATGGTGATCTACAATAATGAGCTGGTGGCGCATATATTGATAAGATAACTTCTCTAGATCGGTTGTTAAGTAACTCATTGTGTGAAACCCTCCTTGTGGTCAGTTGGCGCATAAGACATGGTGCTCTGCTAGCGGAGATCGTCTGGAATTTGTAAAATATCTGCGACCTGATTGCGGAATCGGGTAGCCTTGCGTGTGCCGTGAATTAGATTCGATAGACGGTATGGCGGAATGTCGTGTTGTTCGCAAAATGTTTTCTGATCCATCTGGAGTTCGGTTAAACGGCGTTTGATAGCCCATCCGAATGGGGTCACGGGTTTCTTTTTGTTCAAAAGGGTTCACCCCTAGGTTATAAGTAGTATTCAGTCGCTCCTTTTTCGGGTAAAATGTAGGGAGATGCGAGCTGTATATTACATTATATACGTTATTGCGTCATGTAACAATTAAAAAAGACGGAAATAAGTGTATTTTATGATTTAAAATGACGTAAATTCGCAAATTCCTCCATAAATGAATCGCAAAAAACACGCCAACAAAGGAGTTGCGGCGTGTTTTTGTTCAATTAGAGGTGTGCGTTGCGGATGGTGCGTGGATGCGTAAGTGAGTTGTTATGCTTTGAACGCGTGTAACCCAGCTCCAAGCATGTGGCAGCTTGGGAATAGAGACTTCATTGACGTCGTTGTTGCTTGAGTTGGTTCATCCGCAGCGGAGGCGCTAACGGTGTTCCATTCATGCTCCAGGTCTGCGGTCAGGTGAACCAGCAGTTCCTGTATGTTTTGACGATCGAGGGGGAGGGCTTTCGAGGCTTCAATTATGCATGCGTTTGAGGCTGAGTGGAGATAACCGAGTACCGCCTCCTCGACGGGGATATCAAGGTGGTGGTTAATCCAGGCGTGAACAGTGGATAGGCATCCAACTGAATTATAGGTGGACAGCGTGTGTTCTAGTTTTCTGAAGTCGATCCAGGGATGGAGAGCTTGAGCAAGCTTGATTAACCGTTTGCCCATAGCGGAGGAATGTTCCCTGAGATCTGGAGGGGTTCGCTGGACGTGAACCAGTTTGTCAATAAGAGCTGTTCGCCATGTATCCTTCTGATCTGCTGCGCTGTAGATTCCCTTAATCGCCATTCCTTCAAGGCGGACAATGCTTGGATGCAATTGACAACGCATGAACGATTCCAGGTCTGCTACGTCACGGATTGATCCTTCTGCTATAAGTGCATCCATGCCGAATGAATGAGTGAACCCTCCGACTTGAATAGAGGAATCAAGCAGTTTGACATAATCGAGCAGCTTATTCCCACGGTTCACAATCTTTCGCCTCCTACGTTCGTTAAATGTTAATATATATAACATTTTATTGCGTTTAGATGCTGTTTATGAGTTTGAATCCGAATTATATGATATATATAATCACATTATTATTCGCTTTTTGTCAATTAAATCTTGTTATTTTTATTTAAATTTCTTTATTATGTTAATTATAATAACATAATTAGTTATGTGTTGAAGTGCGTAATGATATTCTTGTTTATTGGAAGGGAAGTAGGTCGAATTCAAGGATATGCAACTGCTGTGGGAATATGACGATTCATGCAGTTAGAGGTGGACTATCGTGTGAAATAACTGAAATTAAAAAGTGCTTTACTTTTATAATGAAACCCTGTATAATCAATTTTGTTGCCGATAATTTACGACATGCGGTCGTGGTGGAATGGCAGACACGCTATCTTGAGGGGGTAGTGGGCGTATGCCCGTGGAGGTTCGAGTCCTCTCGACCGCATCATAATGCAAGATAAGAAGAAGCTTCCGAACATGGAGGCTTCTTTTTTTGTTTCTAACGTTTTATTTTATTCTAACTTCATTAAGCCTGAACAATGTTGTTCAGTTTTCAAAGATCAAACTTGAAGCAGACGTAAAATTTCGCCATCGATGACCTTTTCACTAATTCGCATAAAACCTAACGATTCGTACAATTTTCCGGCAATCGTAATTCGAAATCGCTAACATATTTAGATTCCGCAATCCAATAAACGACAGGTGCAGGAAATAGAGCAAGCTGTTCTGGCTTAACTTTAAGCTGAGTACATGCATACCAATTCTCAATAGTCACAGGTTGTAAATCGATAAGTGCGTTTTTCATACCACATCACTCCTCTCAACAGAACACTCTAATGTCTATCATAAGTTCTTATGTCAAAATAAGCTCTTGAGTGCAAAAAAAAGCCACCAACTGGAAAATTCCTGCTTAGCGCTGGGGTCTCCGGTTAGGTGGCAGTTGGTTGTTCAATTTATTTCAATAATTTCTCGATGTCAGCTTCAATCTGATCAGGGGTGGTTTTGGGTGCGTAACGCTTCACGACACGTCCTTCCTGATCCACGAGGAATTTAGTGAAATTCCATTTGATTGCTTTGGAGCCGAGTAGGCCTGGAGCTTCTTTGGTGAGATGTTGGAATAGGGGGTGAGCGTTTGACCCGTTGACATCGATCTTCTCGAACATAGGAAAGCTTACACCATAGTTCATTTGGCAGAACTCAGCAATATCATCGGATGAACCCTTTTCCTGTGCAAACTGATTGCTCGGGAATCCGAGGACTTCAAAATTGCGGTCTTTGAATTTATTGTACAGCTCTTGCAGTCCTTCGAATTGTGGTGTCAATCCACACTTACTAGCAGTATTCACAATAAGCAGCACTTTGTTCCGGTATTGAGACATTTCTTGTTCTTGGCCTCGAAGGGTATTAACTTTGTATTCATAAACGGTCATGAAAATCGCCTCCAGTATCAAAATAAATGATTCCTTTTTCGTATATACCTATTATATTGGTTACAATTAAATAATGCAAAACTAATATTGGATAATTATAGTTCTGGTGCATTTAGGAGCTTGAATCGCTCTCCATAGGGCCGAATAGGTAGGTGATTTCTGTGATCACGAGAATTAGAGAGTTTCAAGGAGATGGATGAAGCAAACATATGTTGTAAGCGATATCATTGGGTTGAAACGGCATAAATCCGTCGATTCGGTGATCTGTGTACACTTTACATCAACATGACCTCGGTGTATGATTCATATCGTAATTTCTAATTTAATTTCTATTGTACATGAAAAAACGAAACAAACGATAATATCGATCTAATCAGTCATGATGTAAGAACGATGTTTTAATCGCTGAGTTTCCATTCATTCATGGGTGGAAAACGGGGGAACCAAAAGGATGCGCTGTTCTAGGGCAGTATGGATCCATGGGGTGAATTTTCCGGTAACAGCCGGAAATAGGGCGACTCTCGCGCCCGAATCCGTCAGCTAACCTCGTAAGCGTTAAAGGGAGAGGCAACAAGCCGTACGCTGGTTCATGGTGTTTTTGCCATGGATTCTTTAAGAAGCGTCCGGGAGGCCTTGGTCCCCCACGCTTCTTTTTTGTTGTCTTTTCACGCCAAGGGAGGAACGAATGATGGATAATGAGATGATTCTAGTGACTGCTCCGAATGAAGCGGGGCGTAAATTTATCAAACTGTTGATGTACAAAAAAATGCCGTTTGCCGTTCTGACCAACAGTGCAGGGGAAGAAAGGAAACTCCGGAAATTCGGGGTAGAGCATGTCATTCGCATGAATACAGCTGCGGCTGAAAAATGGTTTTTACCTCAGAGCAGTGTAGGTAATGTTTTTATTTTCGAGAATAGTCTGAACTTGACCTGTCGTTATTTGCAGATCTGTCGTTCGTGGACATCTAAGTCACTGTGTGTGATTACTGAACAGAGCCATCCAAAAGGAATTTATCGAGGCATGGGTGCCGATCGGATTGTCTATTCATTAAATGGAGAAGTGGGTTTCCTACTTAACGGTTGATGTTGCAACCGATAATTGCTCCCTTGTTAGGTGCCTGATATAATTGAAATATTAGATCATTAAACTTATGAACAAATGGTAAACGGAATTTTGAGGAGACTCATGCATGAAGTGGGTCTTCTTTTTTTATTGTTCAGGGGATGCAGCAAGAGTTTCCCGTAGCTGACAAGGAGGAATAGATGTGCCGGATGTACGTGGGTTAAGATGGTTGTTCTTCGATGTAGGAGATACGCTAGTAGACGAATGGGAGCCTGTAGACGATATTATCGGTCAGTTTGTGAGAGAAGCCTGTGCGCTTGGATATCCGGTGCAGATCGAGACTGTGCGGGAGATATTTGTCACCTGTTACCGAAACTATGAGGCGTGGCCAATGAAAGTGGCGATACGCACGTTGATTAGCGATGAACAGCATAGAGAGCAGATTCAGGCTAAATTGAAGTTTCGCAAAGAGCTTGAGCAGCCCTATGCGTGCGCAGGTTCAGTGCTCAAATCACTGTCACGGTATTATCGCATTGGCATCATTGCTAATCAGAGTCCGGGCACGGAGGAACGGTTAGAGCGTTATGGATTGCGTAAGTATGTGAATGTGCTTGCCTGCTCGGCTGAAGAAGGAGTGTCCAAGCCTGATCGTGAACTGTATGCGGTGGCATTGAAGCAGGCAGGGTGCAGGCCTGAGGAAGCGGTTATGATCGGAGATCGCATTGATAATGACATCGTTCCGGCGAAGAAGCTTGGAATGCTAACGATACGCATTTTACAGGGGTATGGACGGTTCCAGCCTGAGCTTGAAGATCAGGATCACCCGGATTGGACAATTGATAATCTAGAGCAGCTTCTTCCTTTACTTTTACCAGATCAAGATTAGGAGATATATACTCCAAAATACTCTTCGTTGCTGATGACCCTACTGGAGCATATAGTTCTGGAAAAGGATAAATAAGAGCCGACCCATTTCAAGTGAACATTTCACTTGCATGAGTCGGCTCTTTATTTACATTAGAACAGTGCTATGGTCTGAATAATGAGGTACACATTCAGGACAACGATGACTGCAGCGATGATCCATGACGTGATTTTTAACCAAAGTTTGTTCGCGAATGCACCCATACTCTTCTTGTCACTCGTAAACATGACCAGCGGAATAACCGCAAAAGGAAGCTGTAAGGAAAGTACAACTTGGCTTAGGATCAACAGTTCCTCTGTTCCGTGCTCTCCTGCAATAGCGGTAACAATGACGGCAGGAATGATTGCAATCAGGCGAGTGACCAGACGTCGCAACCATGCAGGGATTCGAATGTTAAGGAACCCTTCCATAACAATCTGTCCAGCGAGAGTACCGGTAAGTGTCGAGTTCTGACCAGATGCCAACAGGGCAACGCCGAAGAGAACACTTGCAACAGTGGTGCCAAGCAGAGGTGTGAGCAGATGGTAAGCATCTGCAATCTCGGCAACCTGTGTCATACCGGCACTGTGGAATACTGCCGCAGATACGATCAAGATCGCTGCGTTGATGAACAGCGCGAGTGTAAGTGCAATCGTAGAATCCATGGTTGTATAACGAATAGCTTCTTTTTTACCCTGTGGTGTCTGTTCAATCTGACGTGTCTGCACAATGGAGGAATGCAGATACAAGTTATGCGGCATGACAGTAGCTCCGATAATACCGATGGCGATGTAGAGCATGGCCGGATTCTGTAGGATTTCAGTGCTAGGTACAAAACCGTGAAGCACTCCGCCCATATCGGGTTTTGCCAAAAACAGATCAATACCGAAACAGAGGGCAATGGTTGCCATAAGCACAATTACAAGGGTTTCGAGCGCCCGGAAGCCTTTATTCTGTAATACTAAGATTAATAGTACATCCACAGCTGTAATAATAACGCCGTATAACATTGGAATGTTGAACAGCAGCTTCAAGGCAATAGCGGAACCAATAACTTCCGCGAGGTCAGTGGCTGCAATGGCAAGTTCGCAGAGTACCCAGAGCATGATGACCACTGGCATACTGAAGCGTTCACGACAGGCTTGAGCAAGATCGCGTCCTGTGACGATCCCGAGCTTACCCGCGAGCGATTGTAGCACAACAGCCATCAGATTCGAGATCAGAATAACGGACAGTAGTGTGTAACCAAACTGTGAACCACCTGCGATATCTGTTGCCCAGTTACCGGGATCCATATATCCGACAGCTACCAAGTAGCCTGGGCCAACAAAAGCGAGGAACTTTTTCCACCAAGCCGCGTTCTGAGGAACCTTCATGGAGTTGTGAGCTTCCCCAAGGGAAGGAGCCATTCCAGCCGTGGATAGCGATTCTCTGGAAGGGGCGTTGAACGGATTTCTTTTACTCATACAATAATCACCTGACTTTGAAATAATAATGAGACAACATGTGATATGTGATATATCTAAATTTTTATGTTTATTCTTACATTGTACTCCTTCAATAATTTTTGTCTAGTGCAACTTTTGTGTATCTACACAAAAATAAGCCGATGTCTTCATCATGCTCAACTGTATATTACCCATCGATTAGAAATTTCAGCCTTTGAGTGTTATTTGCATGAAAATAAGAAAGATGTAAAAGCTGAATATGAATCCAACATGCGTTTCAAAATGAGCCAGAAGTTTAAAATGAATTGTAGGCAGCAAAAAAACAAAGTGAAGGAGAGATTCTAATGGAAGCTTTATATACAGCAACAGCAACAGTTAAAGGTGGACGTACAGGCTCAGTAACTTCTTCGGACGGCGTACTTCAGCATGATCTGAAAATGCCTAAAGAACTGGGTGGCTCTGGCGGTGAGGGAACGAACCCTGAACAGCTCTTTGCAGCCGGATATGGAGCATGTTACGAGAGTGCACTAGCTAACGTGGCGCGCAAAGCAGGTGTGAAACTGGAGAATGTGGTTGTAACAAGTAATGTATCCATTGGTAAAGACCCTGCGGATGATGGATTTCAACTGTCTGTGCGTCTGGATGTAAGTATGCCAGGCGTTGATCATAGTCAAGCAGAGGATCTCGCTCGCAAAGCTCATGACTTCTGCCCTTACTCCAAAGCGACTCGTGGCAATATCGACGTTGTATTAAATGTAGTCTAACCAATACTTATAGGAAAAGACTTGATTTTAAATAGCAGGTATATCTGATATCGATCTGCTATATAGGACAAGCCCTGCTGGTAATCGGCAGGGCTTTCTATTTCAGTTTTGAGTAACCTCTCTAATTAAATTGGCTGATGGTGCAGGAGATTGTAGGGTCAGGAGCGTACTCTTTTACATAATTATTCTCTTATTTCATGTGAGCTATCCTAAAAAAAGGGGGAACGCAAAATGAGTATTGAAGAGATGATCGAACGGCGGTTTGTATGTTCGAAGTGCCGAGGAACCGATTGTGATATTAAGGAAGTGTCGATGTCGGGAGCAGGTTTAAGCAAAGTATTTGATATCCAACATAATCATTATTTGTTCATCACGTGTACTTCTTGCGGATATGTAGAGGTATTTGATCCGGATGTGCTCAAGGGAAAAAAACAAGGACAGGTAGGGACTATTCTGGATATTTTGTTTGGAGGATAAGATTACAAAAGGTTGATTGTACGGAAGTGTTCCGGATTATTCCAGTTCAGCCGTAGCTACTTGAGTTGACATGGGCCTAAAATTTCTTTAATATGACTTAGTACTGAGAAGTATCATTGCATGAACCAAATTTGAATTGACAGGTGATATCCATGTCTTATAGACCGAAAATTGCACAACTGCAAGTAGCTAGCCAAAACGAAAAAGACGGATTGTATGAGTTTACAGTAAAACTCGAAGATGGTACACATTGTCGTGTGTTCTACTCCCGTTCCCCAGAATGGAAGTTGACTCATATCAGTCGTCTGCAAAAAACACCTTGTCCTGTATGCCGCAAAGATTTCATTTGTAAATGTATGGATCAGTGGTCAGAAGATCTGCATCACCAAATGATCGATGAGCAATGGGTGGACAAAGGACTTGCTGAAGTAACTCAAAACTAATTTCGTCTGATTTCGGGTGAACTGCCCAGACAGATTCGAGCGTAGGCACCGAGCCTACGCTCTTTTTCTATTTTCCTTTCTGTTATCAGAGTGTTAGGTATGGAGATATGTAATTCAGTGTTACTAGATTTAGGGCACGTTCTAGTTGAACATAGTCTAAAATGGGTAAGTTAGTCTAGGGCGTGTCTGGAAACTCCGAAGGACGCAGATTTAACCGAATTTTCGTTCCAAGCAAGGAAATTTTCCGCAGGCGTGCCGGGGCACGTCAAGGGAAAGTGACGCAGCAGGGGGCGAAAAGGCGGTGAAAGATGCACTTCAGCGAGTTTTGAGACACGTCCTGATAGCATCAACTTTAGGAGGCCTCCATTATGACAGCTAAGGATATCGATCAGCATCAAGGACACCCCATTGTGCTCGTGGACGGCGTATGCCATTTCTGCCAGGGCATTACCAAATGGATTATTAAGCGTGATCCGGAGGGTAAATATCATTTTGCATCACTGCAGTCCGATATTGCGAAGGAATTACTGCGGAAGGGCAATCTTTCGCCAGATCAGATGGATACATTTGTACTTATTGAAGACGGCGTTTATTATACGCGCTCTACGGCAGCGCTTCGCTTAGCCAAAGGTCTCAAGTTCCCCTACCCATTGTTGTATGGCTTAATCATTGTTCCTAAATTCATACGTAATGCTGTATATAATCTGGTTGCTCGCAATCGTTATAAATGGTTTGGTAAGGATGAGGCTTGTATGTTGCCGACACCAGAGATCAAAGAACGTTTCTTATAAGGTAGTTTAAAAAGATTGCTTTTGATTACGAATGATGCCTGTTGGCATCATCAGCATCGAATATGGAATTCAGCCGAAATGTCCGTTGCTCACGTAGGTCTGCCTACGCTCCGCTACTCCATTTCTAGCTTCATCCCATCTTCTCGGTACTGAAAACCAATTTTTTTAAACGGGGGTATTTATAATCTTTGATTAATAACGGGAAAAACTGGGTAATCAATAAGGATTATATTTATTTGGGAGGAAATCAACTTGAAGAAGTGGACTACATTAATTATCGGGGCATTATTATCCATCAGCTTGGCCGCGTGCGGAAACGATACAGATAACAGTGCTGCAACGCCGCCAGCAAACAACGAATCAACCAATGAAGCAACGAACGAAGGTACAGCAACTGAACAGCAGGAGACGGCAGCAGTTCCTACGCTAGATGAGTTAATTACCAAAACAAATGAAGCAACCAAAGCGATGAAGAGCTTCACAACTGATGCAACAATCGACCAAAATCTGAAGCTTGAGGCTGGTGACCAGTCCCAGGATCAAGAGGTTAAAACTTCGATGAAGATGGATATCATCAAAGATCCAATGATGATCTATCAAGAGATGAAGGTCGAAATGGCAGGGCAGGAAGCACAGAATGTGAAGCAATATATTACTTCGGACAATATCTACTCACAAGTTGGCGACCAGTGGGTTACAATTCCGGAGGATCAAACCAAGGCATTGATTGAACAGATGCAAGCAAGCATGAATCCGGAAGCCGAGCTGGATCAGTTCAAAAAAATCGCTGAAGATACGAAGATTACAGAAGAGGGCGACAATTATGTAATCAACGCTGACGTATCGGGTGACAATGTGAAAGAATTAGCCAAATCCGTCATGGAGCAAAATGGATCCGATGCTCAGACTCAAGCGATGCTGGAGCAGATGAACATTACGAGCATGAAGATGAAGTATATGGTTAACAAAGAGACGTATCTGCCTGCAGCTACTGATGTAACCATGGTAATGGAAATGGAGCAGAATGGACAAAAAGTAACTATGGACATGAAAATGAACTCCACCTTCTCCAACCATGACCAAGTAGAAGAGATTAAAGTTCCACAAGAAGCTTTAGATAGCGCGAAGTAAGTTATCTGGGTGCTAAGTGGTGAGTAATCTTTAAGCTACACGAGTGTAATTAGAGGCATGCCTTAGCACAGTTCTGTGTGTAAACATGATGTTTGCACACATCTGTGCAGGGCATGCCTTTTTTTGTTTATGTTGATCTTTTCTGGTCATAGATCAGGGATGTATAGTAGAATTTATGTAAACGTTTAATGGGGAATTATAGCTTGCTCAGTATCTCAAGAGAGGGGTTTCAGAAATGATTCAATACGCACATTTACATCATGTCAGCCTGGCTGTACGTGATCTGGAGATTGCGAAGCAATTCTACTCCGGACTACTGCAGATGCAGGAGATTGAACGCCCGCCTTTTCGCTCTACAGGCATATGGTATGCCATTGGCAGTCAGCAACTGCATTTGCTGCAACATCCTGAAGGGCATACGCTGCGTGAAGCGGGGATTGATACGACGGATGGGCATTTTGCCATCTGGGTTACAAGCTATCAGGAAACAATAGACTGGCTCACAAAGCAAGGCATCGAATACGAAGCAAGACCAGATAGTGTGGCTGGCTTTGCACAGATTTTTGTCCTTGATCCCGATCGTAACATTATTGAGTTTGGCGCATTATATAATTCTTAATCATCGGCTGTATGAGAGATGTCCATATGATTTGCATGAGCTTTAGTTAATTTCGGCTACAGGATCATTTGTATAAATCTCTTGCTCCCCCAGAAATTGTATGATATATTATCCATACATTCATAGCACGTGACGGAAGCACCGTCCATATGCTGCATGTTCATGCAGTCATTGGACGGTGCTTTTTTGTGCTTTTTTTGCGGGGAGGGGAGAACAATTGATCGTTCTAAAAGTAGTGCTTGCTTCTAAAGATCGAGAATATATCAGCGCCTGGTTAGATTTTGTGCAGGGGAGCTCATCAGGCTCTGGTTTGCGATTCACAGCATTTTCACAATGGGAGCCATTCAGAGAGCATATGCAGGGACAGGGGGAGCGAGAGATACCCGATCTGGTCATTGCGGAGCAGGAGCTGCTGAACGCTTGGCTCAGTAATGGTGGGGATACCTCGGGCATCCCATGGTTAATGTTAAGTGAGGGGAATGATGAGGTGCACGAAGATAAACAGTTGATGAAATATCAACCTCTGCCCTCATTGTTAGATGCAGTGCTGAACGCATGCCGCCAGCCACGTCGCAAGAAGGCGCATCGACCGGGTCAGGATACGCTTTCTATTGGTGTCATCTCTGCCTCAGGTGGAAGTGGGAAGACAGCAGTTGCTCTGCATATGGCGAAGCAGTTAGGACTGGCTGGATATGCTGTGCTTTACCTTAACCTGGAGACGTTGGACAGTACGCAACCCTTCCTTGAGAAAGGTCTAAACCGAAGTCTACAGCGTCAGCCTGATGCCGAAATGGGGCTGTCTCGACTTTTATATGATCTAAAGGCCAGCAGGAAAGAAACAGGGAAAGCGGTTCAGTTGCAACCGCAGTCCAAAGGTGTAGATCATTATGTCCTCCGTCATGAAGGACTGAAGTCCGATGTATTCTGGCCTCTAACGAACCGCAAAGAGTTGCTGCAAATGTCCAAGGAGGATACTGCTAATCTCATTCAACACCTGACTCAATGTGGACAATACGACGTCATTATTCTAGATGGAGATTCAGGCTGGGATGGACGTAGTGAAGGGATCATTGAAACAGCAGATACGTTCGTATGGCTTGTAGAAGACGATATTGCTGCGATGCATCGCTGGGGGCAATGGATACAGTACGCTGAGCGAGTGAAGCCAAACTGGATTGAAGGTGTAATGGATCGTGCGAGATTCGTGGTGAACAAATATCGGGATAGTGTTGTGAATGCGACGCCAAGACCTGACCTGCATCTGGATGCCGTATTGCCATATATTCCATCCTGGAGGCAGATTAGTCAGGAGGAAGTAATGCTTAGCTCACCGATCTTTCAGCGAGAAGTGAAAAGGTTATGTGCGCTGCTGATCCAGAATGGAGAGGAAGAGCTAACGCAGACAGGTCGAATTCACCAGGGAGTGGGAGGACGCTAATGACAGACTCATCCCTTAATGATCTAAACCGGGAAGAACTGTTCCAGCATATGCGTCAGGAAGTAAGGGCTGGGCTAGATCTGACCTCATCCGCAGGAGACGAGGAGTTATGGCAGGGAATTGAGCGGAAAGTGCTCTCTGATCCGAACCTGCATGACCTGACATCTGGAGAGCGACATACGTTGGTACAACGGCTATATGACTCCTTCCGTGGGCTAGATATATTACAGCCGCTTGTGGATCATCCCGATATTACGGAGATTATGATTAATAGCCATAAGGAGATATTTGTAGAGCAAGCAGGTGAAGTTAGCCGGATTACACTTGAATTCGAATCCAAGGAACGGCTGGAGGATATCATCCAGATGATTGTGTCTGGGGTAAACCGAATTGTTAACGAATCTTCTCCAATTGTTGATGCCAGGCTTAAGGATGGTTCACGTGTCAATATCGTATTGCCGCCCATTGCCTTGAAAGGGCCTACGATGACAATTCGTAAATTTCCAAGTGAGCCGCTGACGATGTTGAATCTGGTTCAGAAGGGTGCCCTGCATGAAGAGGCAGCAGAATTATTACAACAGTTGGTTCGTAGTAAACACAATATTTTTATCGGTGGCGGTACGGGTTCGGGCAAAACCACGTTCCTTAATGCATTATCTCAGTTCATTCCCACTGATGAGCGGATTATTACGATTGAGGATTCGGCAGAGCTACAGATCGTGACGGTACCTAACCTTGTATCTATGGAGACACGTAATGCCAACACTGAAGGTAAGGGTGAGATATCAATTCGGGATCTAATCAAGTCTTCCTTGCGGATGAGACCCAATCGTATTGTCATTGGTGAGGTTCGGGGTGCGGAGGCGCTAGATATGTTGCAAGCCATGAACACAGGTCATGATGGTAGCTTGAGCACAGGTCATGCCAATAATATTCGCGATATGATCAGCAGGCTGGAGACGATGGTACTTAGTGGTGCGGATCTTCCGATTGCTGTTGTGCGGCAGCAGATTAGCTCTGCAATCGATATCTTTGTGCATTTGTCCAGACTACGTGATCGTTCACGTAGAGTAACGGAGATTAGTGAGGTTATGGGTATAGAGAACGGGGAAGTACTGCTTAATCCTTTGTTTCGATTCCAAGAGCAAGAAGAACGTGAAGGGAAGATTATTGGGGGACTGATACAGGTTGGTATGCTGAGTCGAATCGACAAAATTCAGATGGCTGGCTTGGGCGACTGGTTTGTAGAATACATAGAACGAACAAAGGAACACAATTCGTTAAAGAATTAATTTGCGTATAACAACGTTATTTAGATACTAGATATGGTTTGGAAGGTGATTATTGTTGGCGGAAGCTAGACAAGCATTAACCGATTACACCGTATTCACGTTATCCCGGAGACAGCGATTTACCTGCATGCTGATTAGTGGATTATTATTTTTCGGCATCGGTATTCTATTCTACCATCACTGGTTGGCTGGCATTATCCTGGCTGCAGGGTGCATCTGGGTGCCTAAACATTGGACTAAGGTGTTGCTTGAGCGAAGGAGAACGACGCTCAGTCTGCATTTCAAACAGGCACTATACGCACTGTCTTCTGCACTGGCTGCGGGTAAATCAGTCGAGAATGGATTTAAGGAATCGGTAGAGGATCTACGGATGCTGAACCCCGAAGCAGATACGGATCTGATTCGAGAGTTTACTATTCTGCGGACGCGGATGGAGTATGGACAACCTATTGAGGAAGCCTTGCAGGATTTTTCCGATCGAGCACAGGTTGAGGATATTACGAATTTTGCAGACGTGTTTATTACTTGCAAACGAACAGGTGGTGACCTGGTCGAGGTTGTCCGGCGGACATCTTCTGTAATTGGGGAAAAGCTGGATATTCAGCAGGATATTATGGTTGCCATAGCACAGAAAAAGTTCGAATCCAAGGCGATGTTTGCTGCCCCGTTTATATTTCTTATTTTTCTTAATTTGACTGCAAAGGACTTTATGGAACCTCTATATAGCGGCATGGGATATCTAATCTCCACAGGTGCTTTAGCACTGCTTGCCTGCTGTTATCTGTGGATTACACGAATTATGGATATCAAAGTATAGAGGATTTCTCGATTACGAGGGATGGCTGAACACGGACTACATGATAAGGAGTTGAAACGATGCTACTTCCCGTCATATTCGGCGGAATGCTCGGGATTGGATGGCTGATACTGGATCGTACCCAAGGACAGACCTACCGCCATTTACGTAAGCTGGAGATGGAAGGATTACGATTCAAGAAGCTGCACGCTCCATTCTTGTTTTTATTGGATAAGTTTGAGGTGGGACGTCGATTGCCTGTAGTGATGTTCCGTATGCAGCATGCCATTCAGAAGATGTATGGCATACAGCACAGTGGAGAGAAAACGCTGCTCTACAGTGCGGAGATGCTGACATATACCTGGCTTATGTTATTGATGGGTTGCTTATTATCTCTTGTTGGGGATATAGGTCTTGGTGGATTGGCAGGTGGTATAGTGCTTGGTGCTCTTCTACCCTTTGCGTTATATAAGGATCTCAGCAGTAAGGTGCAACGCAGAGATCAGGATATTCTGGTGGAATTACCGGAGCTACTGAATCGAATTGTTCTATTGGTTGGTGCTGGAGAGACGGTACAACGTGCCATTATGCATTGCGTTGCCAGTCAGGGAGAACGAGATCATCCATTGTACAACGAGCTACGAAAGACAGCCCATGACTTGAATAACGGTTATTCGTTTCAACAGTCGTTCGAGCAGTTCAGCCGGCGCTGTGGGGTACAGGAAGTAACGATCTTCACAACAACGGTGTTGCTTAATTTCCGGCGTGGGGGAGGTGACTTTGTATTGGCGCTACGGGATCTTTCGCATGTGTTGTGGGAGAAACGTAAGGCTGTTAGTCGGGCAAAGGGAGAACAGGCTTCTTCCAAACTTGTGTTTCCAATGGTACTGATCTTTTTTACGATCGTTGTAATGATTGGGGCACCTGCTTTTATGATGATGAATATGTAGGAGGAATTGGGATGCTGGAATTAATGAATAACAAGGTCAATGGATTTTGGAAGGAAGAGGATGGGCTTGGTACGCTAGAGCTCATCTTGATTATCGGCGTTATTATCATTATTGCATTGATATTCAAAAAACAAATAACTGAATTAGTCACAAATCTTCTTGGTAAGGTGACGAAGAAAAGTGATGAATTTTTCCCAGGATAACCGGAGGAATAAGGAGGAGGGGAGCTTCACGATTGAAGCCTCCCTAGTCTTCCCAGTTGTGTTGTTTACGCTTGTTATCCTGCTTTTTTTCAGCATGTATATGTATCAAAAAACGTTCTTGAATCAGCATGCATATGCTGCATCCGAGCGTGCCGCTTATAGCTGGGACAACAGTCACAAGCAAGCGATGACCGGAGAATTTGCTACAGGAGAATACGACAGCCTGTACTGGAGATTGAAGGATGACCAATTGCTCGGCGCACTCTTTGGCTGGGCAGGAGCTGACAATCAAGTTACGGCTTCAGTGCCGGCAGGTGAAGGTGGTAGCTTATCTGAACAAAAGTTATCCCAAGCAGTTCAAGGCATGCCTGCGACGATGACTGGAACGATTGAATACCAGAATACGCTGATTCAGCGTAAGGTAACGACCAAGCTTGAACAGATGATATCTTTGCCACTACCTTCTTTTTTATTCGATTCAGGTAACAATGTGTTTACAACTGCTTCATCTGCGGTTGTTGAGCCGGTAGAGTTCATTCGAACGGTGGATTTAATTCGTTATTATGGAGCCAAGTTCAAAGGCAAAGGTGGAACTGGAGATAGCAACGCTGCGGAAGCGGGACAGGTCGTGCAATACTTCGGAAACCGTAAAAAGTGACAGAAGGAGGGGGGATCGCTGTTTAGAAAAAAAGATGGTGAAGCGGGAGCCGTTACCCTTTTTTTAATATTAATTTTGGCAGGCGTGTACATGTTTGTCGCTGTATTCATTGACTATGCTCGCATTGCCGCTTTCAAAGTGCAGGCTGAACGCATGACACATGCTGCGCTAAGATCTGTCATGTCAGCATATGACCCGTCACTGCGCGAGTATGGATTATTCGCTTATGGAGACAGCAGCAGCGAAGCCATTATGGCTAAGGTGCTGAATGACAGTGTGAAGCCATCTGCGGTGAAGGATAGCTTTCCGATTCTTGATATCCAGTGGGATACAACATCCTTAAGTATGGATCGGGAATTAGGGAATCACGAGATATTCAACCGTCAGATTCAAGAGGATATGAAATATCGGGCACCTGTCGATTTTACCCTTGAAGTGGTCAATCGTTTCAAACCGATGTCTGAGGAATTAAAGGAAGCAGCACATACAGTGGATTTGCTCAAGAAACTGCAGAAGCTGTATGACAAGCGAGAAAAATTGTTGGATGAAGCGATTGAGAATCAGACAGAATCGGCGGATAAGCTGAAAAATCTTCCGGATCTGATCATGAATCCGCCTTCGTCTGCCATATATGATGAGATGCTGAGAGAAGCACCAGAGACTGCTGCTGAAGCCGCAGCCCGGTACGCTGATTATCTTAATAAAAAGCAAATCGACGAGGGTCTGCCCTTCACCCAGCAAATGTACATCGTAGAACTGGGGCGTTATCGGACAGGGGTTGGCAAAGTGGCGACAGGCATAAGCATGACTATTCAGCCAGCTTTTCAGACGCATCAAACCAAACTGGAGGAGGCACATGCCAAGATCGAAGAAGCCCGCCAGATTAACGAAGAGATGAAGCGAGTTATTGCTGAGGGAGAGAATCGTTCACAGAATGCCAGCTACGATAACGTAGGTAATTCAACGCTGCCTGGCGCGAGCCCTTCATCTGCTGGACGAGGTGATGAGGCTAAAAGTACACGTTCCCTTGCTTCCGAGCTTGTGAGAGCTGATTCTTTATTCGATCAATTGAATGCACGAGTTCGTTCACAGACGTCAGATTTCAACCTCGTGCAAACGGACAGTATGGAACTCAATATGCAGCTTCATAGTGTCACGGCTATAAACGGTGTTGCAATTAAACCCGCAGTTACACAAGCAAGCCGGACTACAGAGCAATATATGAATACCTATGTACGCAGCGGCTCCTCAAATGTCATCATGCAAAGTAAAAAGCAGCTTGAAGAGGGACGAGGGTCAGATGCCCAGCGTAAAGCGAACGACAAAGAGTCGAAAGGCAAGCTAAAGGAAGTCAAACGCATGTTGTCACAGATTGAAAAGGGCAGCTCAGGGTCAAAGGAAGCATTCAAGCAATTAGAGGCGTACTACAACGCAAATATTGCTTTTAACGAGGCGAGTCGTGAAGAGTCTAAAAAAGCCGAAATTGATGGTGATCCCTACGATTCTGGTGGCAATGCCATGAACGGAATGGACAGCTTGTTCGGTGGTATGTCAGGACTATTAGACAGTCTGGGGGATGAGTTATTCCAGAACGAATATGCGCTGGCCTATTTCAACTCAATGGATTTTGGACAACTGTTCAGCTGGACAGAGGGGAGTGGGGATGCAGGGGATGTCTTTAAGCTTGAGAATCAAGAGCTGGAGTACATCGTTTACGGTTTCCATAATCCTTCAGGTAACATTGCGGCTGCTTATGCCGAAATCTTTGGGATGCGACTAGCGATTCGTACGGCAGAAGGGTTAGTGAAGAATAGCAAGTTAGGCAATCCGCTTTTGGTACTCTCCGCAGCTATTTTATATGGAATTACACATGCGATTGCAGACATGGTGGCTCTTGCCAAAGAGGGCAGCGTTGAATTGTCCGATTATATCAAAGTGAAATTGACATACCGAGATCATCTCAGACTGTTTTTACTTATGCATAGTAATAATGACCGGAAAATGTCGCGGATGCTTGCACTAATTAGGCTGAATACGGGTGTGAACCCAGACGAGAAGCAGACATATGCATCTAGCGAGATACGAAGTAGCATCAAATTATGGTTCCTGCCTGGCGTCGCCAAAAGTATAGGCGCGGTATTAGGCAGCGCAGATCAGGTTGAGGATGGGCGAATTTTCATTGATCGGAAGGCGGACTATTCCTATTAAATGATAAGGCTCGTTCTGGTGGAGGGAATATGGATAAGCAGTATCAGCAGCATGCCCAGCAAGAGAAAATGTTGGAACGATTGCAGACACGTCTGACACAGATCAACAGACTAGAGCGCTTGAAAAATCTAAAATCCTTGAAAGAACGTAGCCGTTCTGCAAAAAAGGAACAGGGCAGCATCGTGCTGGAAGCTTCATTAGTGTTACCTGTGTTTTTGTTCTTTGTCATGTTCTTAATCTACATTGTGCAAATGACACTGGTATCTACTGCACTCCAGAGTACAGCAGGCGAAGCTGTAAAACAGCTCTCTACCAAGATATATCCTGTATCTCTTGTATTTACCCCTTCTGATTCAGCAGGTAGCGGGAGCAGTGATTCGGGGACTGGCTGGAAAATACCTGAGCTGTCCCTCACAGAGTGGGCAGAAGGGTATGCATCTTCGCTTCCAGAGCCACTTAGTAACTGGGTACGGGCAGCAGCAGCTCGAGGAGAGCAGCCTTTACAGGAGATCAAAACATCTGTACTGGAAGCTGTGCTTGATCCAGTTGTAAAGCCGCTGCTAAAACCCTTTATGAATACTTCAATACTGGATTATGAACGAGTACATGTAAATGGGGTCTCTATCCCTGATCTTAAAAACAAGACCAATCCATATTTCAGACTTGAGCTGAGTTATGAGTTGCCACTCAAGGTGCCTTTTATCGGTAAATCACTAAGAATTCAGGCTTCTGCCGCAGAAAGATTATGGATTGGAGATACAGGAGAAGGCTCCGACGGTAGTGGAGATGGCACAGATTCAACAAGCTCAGTTACTGTGTTATCCAAGCCAGAGCCAGCATACATAGGCAATAATGCCATGATTAGGGTTAAGGTAGAGCCCGGAACCACAGCGAATTTAACGATCTTTTACAAGTCGGGGGAAAGTACAGCCAAGCACATCGGTTGGGCAACTGCAGATGAGAACGGAGAAATTCAGTGGGAATGGTTTGTTGGAACACGTACAACGGAAGGAACGTGGACGTTTGTTGTAGAGACAGCGGATGGTGTTGTGATGGAAACGGCGTTCGATGTTGCCTCTAGAAAGTAATAGAAGTGAGTGTTCAAAATTCGGTTTTCAGTACCACCTCTAGAAGGGAGGAGAGTCGGAAGTGACCTGGTTCTCTATGATTTGCGGTTTATATATACTGGCAGCTTTTGTTACAGATGTACGTTCAATGAAAATTCCGAATCGGTTGACGCTTCCTGTGACTGTTGCGGGACTCCTGGCTCATACGATCTGGCAGGGCTGGGAAGGGTTCATATTTTCAGTAACAGGATTTGGTGTTTGTTTCGGAATCATGTTTCTAATGTATGCATTTGGGGCTGTTGGTGCAGGAGATGTTAAGTTATTTGGCGGCATAGGAGCATGGACAGGGCTTGTGTTTGGCATTCATGTATTGGTCTATTCCATTTTGTACGCTGGCGCAATTGGTCTGATCATCTTGTTGTTCCGTAGAGATTCTGCCAAACGAATTCGTGCCATGGCAAGTGGGATTGCAGGCTTCTTCATGCTTGGCTCACTTCAGCTGGTTAGTAAAGATAAAACATTAAAGTTTCCTTTTATGCTGGCGGTATTACCCGGGTTCATCAGTGTTTATGTGTATATGGCTTCGACATAGATTGAATTAAAGCTATTTGGAAAGAGAGGATCGGTATGTATGGATTAACAAGGGATTTTATCCGCAACGGTGGAGCCTTTATGGTTCTGGAAAAACCGGAAGGGATGAAAATGGAGAGTTTAAGCCGAGTACAGACGGGTATGCTCACTGCCAATTCGATTCCACGGCTACTACCTATCCATATTCGTGAAGTGGACAGCACGGTAACGTTACAGTATGACATCTCAGGCTATAAAATGCTGTCACAGGTTTTGAAGTCGAGCAGGATTGAAATGGCTGTTCTTTATGGTATATTGTACCAGATTGCGGACACCTTTACCGAATGTCGTCAATATATGCTGGAGTCACGTAAGTTGATGCTGCAAGAGGAGTATATTTTCGTAAAGGGATCGCTTGAGCAGGGTGAGCTTGGTTTAGTCTACGTACCTCTTATGGATACGCCAGAAGTGGATTCTACACCTCTACAATTTCGCGAACTGGTTATTCGCCTAATGTCACATACGAAGGAATTACAAGGACAAGGCATCCAGCGTGTTCTGCAATTATGCGATACGGAGCAATGGGATGTTCAGTTATTGCGAGAGTTGTTGCTGGAGTTGTATGTAGATGAACAGAAAGGTTCAAGTAACGTTGAGTTTCTATCTTCAAGATCGACTGGAAGCGGTGGGGTCGGTAAGCATGCACAACTATCAGGCAATCATGCTTCAGAAGATGTTCGAATAGGCCAGCCACAATTTAGTAGTCGGGAGTCTTACTCGCCGCAGCATGTGCTTTTTGAATCGGAACAAAAGCTCCATTGGCGTCAACACGCCAAGAATCCTGATGAGAAGGAACTGGATATAGTGAACAGGTCGATGTCCAGCTCTTCAACTAGACGTTCTCAACGAGATACACCACCTCAGTCATCTCAGTCTAACTTCGGTAATGAGCAGTCATTAGGGCGGTTGCCCAAAGCGTCAGTACAAGATGACATGTATGATGAACCGTTGGACGATCAAGCCGAGCAGAAAGCGGCTTCTTCCAAGGTAACTTATATCCTGTTGGGCTGTATGGTGGGCATGGCATTGATATGGAGATTCATCTACATGGAGCAACCAGGTGAAACACAAATGATCCTGTCTGCTGCATTAAGTGTTGTATTGCTTGCCATCGCTGTATGGGCGTGGATTAGCAAGGGGAGATTCAATACGCCAAAAGGCAACACCAAACGTAACAAAGCAGATCAGAAACAGGATTCATATCCATACTCGGATTCCGATTCGAACGCTATGGACACTTCTACAGATAAAAAATCTACCTTTTTTGGGTTAGGCAAGAAACGCCCTAAAGAAGAGGATGAGATGTTTCAGGAGAACTGGCGTTGGAACGCTCCAGCACCGGCTATCGATCAAGCTTCCACTGCTGCTGGTTACGTAGGTCATGGTACGAGTACTCGTTTTCAGGATTTGCATACAGAAACGCATGATAATCTAACTTCGCAGGCTGCGCCTATCACTCCATCGACCTCTGAATTACCACGTTATCCTGTGGCAACAGAGCCAACGGTTAATTTGCAGAATGTAGGAGGTGGGGAACAAGCAATAGCAGGAATGGGTATGTCGTCATTTTATCTGGAACGTCGTTCAGCGACGGGTGAGCATAATGAACGGATGGATGTACGCGGAGCTTCTTTTGTGATCGGAAGATCAGCAGACATGGTGCAGTGGGTCGATACAGCAACCGGTGTGTCCCGTGCTCATGTGGAATTGAGCCGGAACAAAACGGGCTATGTGATCAAGGATTTGGGCTCTGTCAATGGAACGATTCTTCAAGGCAATCCACTTGCCCCGTACAAAGAATATCCATTGCAGGATGGAGATACATTTACGTTAGCTGATTCATCATACACCTATCGATCAGTCGGATAAGTCTCGATGCTTCAGGTCTTCTAAGGCTTTGGTTAATGTAGGGAATGTAAATTCGAACCCGTGATCTAGAGCCTTTTGCGGAATCACGCGCTGTCCTTGCAGCAGCACTACCGAGAGTTCGCCTACCAAAGCCTTGATGAGGAATCCAGGTACAGGGAACCAATGCGGACGATGATATACCTTCCCGACAACACGTCCAAACTCATCATTTGTTACAGGGTTCGGTGATGACGCATTCACCGGTCCTGAGATGTCTTTGTTCTGAATCGTAAAATCAATCAGTCGCACGATATCCATAATGTGGATCCAACTCGTCCATTGCTTGCCACTGCCTATTCTACCGCCAACCCCTAACATATAAGGTAGTTTCATGAGCGGGAAGGCTCCCCTTTTATGACCGAGTACAAGACTTACCCGGATTTTCACAAGCCGTACATCTTGGATGGCATGGGCTGCTATTTCCCACTGTTCAGATACACGGGATGGAAAATTCATTGATTTTTGTGGACTACTCTCATCAAAGGTCTCGGTTGGAGACGTTCCGTAGATCGCCATCGCAGATGCTTGAACGACAACCTCCGGTTTGTTCTCTAGTGATTTGACGAGCTTAGCTACACGAGCTACCGTCGTTACTCTGGATTCCACAATTTCTAATTTTGCCTTGGTCGTCCAGCGCTGATTCAGTGTCTCCCCAGCAAGGTTCACCAAGGCATCCATTCCTTCTAACAAATGAGGCTGTTCCTCGGCTTGCTCCCAAGAGATGTATGTAAGATTCTCACTAGGGTTATGAAGGTCGGGCAGTTTGCGTGTAATGATTTTCACATGGTATCCGGCCTGCAACCAATAATCGACAAGTGCGCCTCCTACAAATCCGGTTCCTCCACAAATAGCAATTTTCATGCAAAATAACCCTCCTTTTATATCATTATGCTGATAATTACCCTGACAACCGATCAACAAACAGCCCCGACTGGTAAGCAATGCCTCGAATGGGTCTTACCTGACGGAGCTCGTTGGAAATTAAAATAGTAAATTAGATTCCTAGTGAAGATGGCGATTATGATTTGTGGTACAACTATTTAATGATCGCTCGTTTATTTTATCTACGTATTTATTTGTTTATTAGATGTTTATAGGGCATATAATCAATTTTATTTTTCTCTAAGAATTTCACTAGGAACTTATTATCACGCTTCGGGGTGGCAATAATGTATCCTTTGATGCAATGATCTCTCGAAACTTCTGTAGCTTGATCTTCCACAGCGATTCTACCAATCTCAGCAGCGATGGAATGTTTGGCGATATCACGAAAAGGACCGGGAACAGGTTCCACCAGTTGATCCAAAAATGCCTTGGCTTCGTCTGTCCATAAGTGACGACTTGTCTCGACCCAATGATTCTGCCAATCTAGCTTGGACTTGCCGTCTGCCTTAGGGAGAACCTTCAGGAACTTGCGCATCATAAAAAATCCGCCAATGCACATACTGCCGAGCAAAACAAATGTCCAGAACGCCATGGTATTCATAAACCAATTGCTGGGTGAACTGCTGACCAGCGTCAAAGCATAGGAATCGAAAATCATTGCGGAGTCACCTCGGTTCATTGATTTTCACGGATAGACGAAATCCGTCTGCCCATGTTCCAGATGTTAGCTGTAAAAATTAGCCTGTATCCCGAATTATAGCGCATTTCTAGATTTATTTCGATAATCGCGTTAGAATAAGGGATAATTCAGATTAAGGGGGATCAATGATGCTGAAAATCGGCTCCCACGTGTCCTTTTCGGACAAGGGATTATTGAGTGCAACGAAGGAAGCGTCCTCGTACGGTTCTAGCTCGTTTATGATATATACAGGTGCACCGCAGAATACACGTCGTAAGCCTATCGAATCCATGTATATTGAAGAAGGTAAACTTGCTATGCAAGCAGGTGGAATGGAAGATATCGTTGTCCATGCGCCTTACATTATTAACCTCGGTTCGTACAAAGAAAATACGTATGAGCTTGCAGTGAGCTTCCTTCAGGAAGAGATTCGTCGTACACATGCCATTGGTGTCAAAAATATCGTATTGCACCCAGGTGCATTTACCGACAAAGATGCACATTATGGTATTGAGCGGATCGCTCAAGGACTGAATGAAGTGCTGGACGGTGTGAGAGAGACTGATGTAAATATCGCCTTGGAAACGATGGCGGGTAAAGGGACTGAGATGGGTCGGAGTTTCGAAGAAATTGCCCAAATCATTGAAAAAGTAACGCACAATGAACGCCTTACTGTATGTATGGATACCTGTCACATTCACGATGCTGGATACGATATCGTGAATGATATTGACGGTGTTCTGAAACAGTTTGACGAAATCGTAGGTCTTGACCGCATTGCGGTTATGCATATTAATGATAGTAAGAACCCAGTGGGTGCACATAAAGACCGGCATACGCCGATTGGCTCTGGCTGGATTGGTTATGAAGCGATTCATCGTATCGTTCACCATGAAGCACTACAAGGCCGCCCATTCATTCTGGAGACGCCTTGGATCGGGAAAGAAGCCAAGACACAACGTCCGATGTACGAAGCTGAGATTGCTTTGCTGCGCGGCGATATTGAAGGTCGATTTGGCGGAGAGTTCCTGACAGATGTGGAGCAATTGCATCACTTCTTCCAAGGGAAAGAGATTGAAGCCCGTTCTTATGTACTCGATGTGTGGACTTTGCTCAAGAACGATGCCAAAGCCAAAAAAGCAGATCCACGTGAACCGCTAGAGCGCCTATATGACTTGGTAGCTGAAGCAGCGCTGTTCCCACAACTCAGTGAAGAACAACTGAATCAACGCTTGATTGCTTGGCTTGCAGGCAAGGAAGCACTGGTCACGGTTTAATTTGAAGGAGGAAGAATAACCCGATGGAGATTCATGCTAAACAAGTACGTCCTGATGCTAAAAACCGCGCCGATCGGGCGCGGATGCTCATTTCCTGCCCTGACGGGCCGGGAATTGTAGCGGCTGTTTCACATTTCTTGCACCAGCACGGTGCAAACATTGTTCAGTCTGACCAGTACACGATGGATCCGGCTGGCGGTATGTTCTTCATGCGTATTGAGTTTGACCTTCCACAGCTCGAAGCGAGTCTTCCTAAGCTGGAAGATGACTTTGCTGAGGTAGCAACTCGTTTCGAAATGGAGTGGACTTTGTCGGCTGTAAGCCGTAAGAAGAAACTTGCCATTTTTGTATCCAAAGAAGATCACTGCCTCGTTGAATTGTTGTGGCAATGGCAAGCTGGTGACCTCGATGCAGACATTGCACTGGTTGTTAGTAATCATCTGGATATGAAAGATTATGTGGAGTCCTTTGGTATTCCATATCATCATATTCCGGTTACAGCAGACACGAAGAAGGAAGCGGAACAACGTCAGCTCGACATCATTGGTGACGATATTGACGTTATTATCCTTGCGCGTTATATGCAGATCATCTCACCAATGTTCATTGAACATTATCGTAATCGTATTATTAACATTCATCACTCATTCCTTCCAGCCTTTGTGGGTGGCAAGCCTTATGCTCAGGCATACAACCGTGGTGTTAAAATCATTGGTGCTACGGCTCACTACGTTACGGAAGAGCTGGATGGTGGACCGATCATTGAGCAGGACGTACAGCGTGTAAGCCACGGGGATGACGTCACTGAATTGAAACGTATCGGACGTACAATCGAACGTGTTGTTCTTGCGCGTGCTGTGAAATGGCATGTAGAAGACCGTATCTTGGTTCACGAAAATAAAACCGTTGTATTTTAAGCTTATGCTTTAATACTGCGCAAGGTTGATTCGGAGCCACATAAACTGGCAAAAGAAAAAGGCGATTCCTATCTATGTACTTCATAGGGGATCGCCTTTTTTGAGCTTAGTAAAGCCTTTTGCACATAATTCAAGAGTTACTCCATAGATGAGGTGGGCAGTGACCCAGTACAGAATGGCGTGTGTATCATTCAAATCAGGAACACGTGTAGACAGTTGGGATAGCGGAATATAGAGAAGAGAGGAAACTGCGCCAATTAGGATACCTTTGAGCATGGCATACTGAGGGCGATTCTGTATCCACCATATGTAGAACACGCCGATGCCGATGGATACAACGAGGTGCAGGGCAAATTCTACGAATTCTGGCAGTATTGGTGGTAGCCCGGGCACGAAATCAATGTTTAGGAGCAAAGTATAGACCGAAATGCCAGTAAATGACTGAATGGCTTTAAGTAAAAATCCAAGTACGAGGCCCGAAAGGACGCCCGTCCATACACCTTTGAACCAAGGGATGGTCTGCCGGTTTAACTCGGAACGTTTAACAATAGGGTCAGAAGACATAGCGAGACCTCCAATCCATGAAATTTACTTCGCTTCCTGAAGTATACTACGTTTTGAATTCCCAATCAGGATCACAAGAGCAAGTTAATATTAATAAAAGCTAAAATGAAATCTACATGCCAAAAAGAGTATGGTTTTCTGGTTAAAGGTTATACTTCTTCCGATGGATGGACGAGGCTCGTCCTGACGAAAGATGGGCTGGAATGTTTTTTTACACGATTTTTTGGCGCTGTGAACCCATCTCTCGCAGCAAATCACCGAATTTTCCCGAACTTCTAAAAGAAGGTTATGGAAAAGCTTCACGCCAAGTGATACAATACAAAAGTGAATAAGTCAAAATGAAACACTCAAGCGGATTCACTTATTGTTATATACGGTTTGCTTGGTATTGATGAGAGGGATTCGCTTGCGCACCCGACTTATCTAAAGACATGAGGAGGACAAACCATGACTGACAAGAACGAAGCGATTCAAAAGGACGAGAACACTACAATCGACAATCTGTCGATTACAACCGTACGTACTTTGGCGATTGATGCAATTGAGAAGGCAAATTCCGGACACCCGGGAATGCCGATGGGCTCCGCTCCAATGGGGTACCAACTTTTTGCAAAAACGATGACTCATAACCCGAACCACCCAACTTGGGTTAACCGGGACCGTTTTGTCCTGTCCGCAGGACATGGCTCCATGTTGCTGTACAGCTTGCTGCACCTGAGCGGCTACGACTTGCCAATGGAAGAACTGAAACAGTTCCGCCAATGGGGAAGCAAAACTCCGGGTCACCCGGAATTCGGACATACTGCTGGTGTTGACGCAACTACAGGCCCACTGGGTCAAGGTATTGCAATGGCAGTTGGTATGGCGATGGCTGAAGCACAATTGGGTGCAACATATAACAAAGAACAATTTAACGTTGTGGATCACTACACATACGCAATCTGCGGTGATGGTGACTTGATGGAAGGCGTATCTCATGAATCAGCTTCCTTGGCTGGACGTTTGCACCTGGGTAAACTGATCATGTTGTTCGACTCCAACGACATCACTTTGGATGGTAAATTGGATCTGTCTTCTTCCGAAAGCATTGCGAAGCGTTTTGAAGCTTATGGCTGGCAAGTGCTGCGCGTTGAAGATGGTAACGATCTTCCTGCAATCGAAAAAGCAATTCAAGAAGGTCAAGCAGACACGCTGCGTCCTACATTGATTGAAGTGAAAACTGTTATTGGTTATGGTAGCCCGAACAAACAAGGTAAAGGCGGCCACGGCGGTACTCACGGATCTCCACTGGGTGCAGATGAAGCTAAATTGACTAAAGAATATTATAAATGGGTTTACGAAGAAAACTTCCACGTACCAGCTGAAGTTCGCGATCACTTTGCACAAGTGAAAGATCGCGGTATCGCTGCTAACCAAGCATGGGATGAGAAGTTTGCTGAGTACAAAAAAGCATTCCCAGAGCTTGCTGCTCAATTCGAGACAGCGATCAACGGCGACCTTCCAGAAGGATGGGATCGTGACCTGCCTAAATATGCAGCAACAGACAAAGCACTCTCTACTCGTGTAGCATCTGGTAACGCTCTGAACGGTCTGGCGCACAACGTGCCACAACTGACAGGCGGATCTGCTGACTTGGAAAGCTCCACGATGACTCACTTGAACAACCTGACTAACTTCACTCCTGAAGATTATGCAGGTCGCAACATCTACTTCGGTATCCGTGAATTCGGTATGGCTGGTGCAATGAACGGTATGGCTCTGCACAGCGGCGTAAAAGTATTCGGTGGTACGTTCTTCGTATTTACAGATTACCTTCGTCCAGCAGTTCGTCTGGCAGCATTGATGAACTTGCCAGTAACGTATGTCCTGACTCACGACAGTATCGCTGTTGGTGAAGATGGTCCTACGCATGAACCAATCGAGCAATTGGCTTCCCTGCGTATCATTCCTAACTTGACGGTGATCCGTCCAGCGGATGGTAATGAAACTTCTGCTGCATGGGCTTATGCGCTTGAGAATAAGAGCAACCCGGTTGCCCTTGTACTCACTCGTCAAAACTTGCCAATCTTGGAAGGAACAGTTGAAGGATCACGTGAGAACGTTAAGCGCGGTGCTTATGTTGTTTCTGATTCAAAAGACGGCAAAGCAGTAGCACAAATCATCGCTACAGGTTCTGAAGTACAACTGGCTGTTAAAGCTCAAGCTGCACTTGCAGAGCAAGGCATCCAAGTTCGTGTAATCAGCATGCCAAGCTGGGATCTGTTCGAGAAACAGGACAAAGCGTACAAAGAATCCGTCCTGCTTCCAGACGTTAAAGCTCGTCTTGCAATCGAGATGGCTCATCCAATGGGTTGGGAGAAATATGTTGGCGATCAAGGCGACATTCTCGGAATCAACACATTTGGTGCATCCGCGCCTGGCGACCGTGTTATCCAAGAGTATGGCTTCACAGTGGATAACGTTGTTAGCCGCGTAAAAGCACTGCTGTAATAGACTGACCAACGCGCAATAGAATAAAAGCTTATTTCCGCAGAGAGGGGTGGGTAACCACCCTGAACTGTTTTGCCTTTTGTTTTCATTAACTTCAGGGGAGCGGGTACGCATGTCACAGTTTGATCAAGTGAGTGTAGTTAAAGAGGCCAACATTTATTATGAAGGTCAGGTAACCAGCAGAACGGTTATTTTGGGAGATGGCAGCAAAGTGACATTGGGCATTATGCTTCCAGGCAGTTACGAATTCGGTACAGATTCTCGTGAGATTATGGAGATTCTGTCCGGAGATCTGAAAGTATTGCTTCCCGGTGAAGAAGATTGGCAAGAGATTCAAGGTCAAGCTACGTTCCACGTGCCTGCCAATTCCAAATTTAAACTGGAGATACGCAGCGTTACCGACTACGTCTGCTCGTACCCGGCGGAATAACATAAGAAGGGTAAGCGGAACCTCGTTAGCGAGTTCGGTTTACCCTTCTTGCTATTTATAACTTAACGACAAAGTTCGCGTTGCAAGCTTGTCAGTAAGGTGGATTTGAAGTATCCTTAGGCTAAGTTGTTTGTATGGAAAACGGAAAATTACTTAACGATTATTAGGAGGTTTTTTAGATCATGGCTAAAAAAGTGACTTTTGACTATAGCACTGCATTACAATTCGTCAATCAACATGAAGTAGACTATTTCGCTGAACCGATTCGTTTGGCTCACGAGCAGCTTCATAACGGAACGGGAACCGGATCAGACTACCTTGGTTGGATTGACCTTCCAACGGCATATGACAAAGAAGAATTCGCTCGTATTCAAAAAGCGGCTGCTAAAATCCAAAGCGATTCAGAAGTTCTGATCGTCATTGGTATCGGTGGTTCTTACCTGGGTGCTCGCGCAGCGATCGAAATGCTGACACACTCTTTCTACAACAATCTGTCAAAAGACAAACGCAAAACGCCTGAAATCTACTTTGCAGGAAACAACATCAGTTCCACTTATGTTACACATCTGCTGGATCTGATCGAAGGCAAAGACTTCTCTGTAAATGTAATCTCCAAATCGGGTACAACGACAGAGCCAGCGATTGCATTCCGTATCTTCCGTGCAGCTCTTGAGAAAAAGTACGGTAAAGAAGAAGCTCGCAAACGCATCTACGCTACAACAGATAAAGAGCGCGGCGCTCTCAAAAAACTGGCGAACGAAGAAGGCTATGAATCCTTCATTATCCCAGACGATGTAGGCGGACGTTACTCTGTTCTGACGGCTGTAGGATTGCTGCCAATCGCTACTGCTGGAATCAACATCGAAGAAATGATGCAAGGCGCTGCTGACGCATCGAAGGAATATAGCAACCCTAATGTAGCTGAGAATGAAGCATATCAATATGCAGCTGTTCGTAACGCACTATATCGCAAAGGTAAAGGTACAGAAATCCTCGTAAACTACGAGCCTTCCCTGCACTTTGTATCTGAATGGTGGAAACAATTGTTCGGAGAGAGCGAAGGTAAAGATTTCAAAGGAATCTATCCAGCATCAGTTGACTTCTCAACAGATCTGCACTCCATGGGTCAATTCATTCAAGAAGGAAGCCGTAACATCTTCGAAACCGTAATCCAAGTGACTGAAGTTTCCGAGCACATCTCAATCGAAGCAGATGCAGACGATCTGGACGGTCTGAACTTCCTCGAAGGTAAAACGATGGACTTCGTAAACAAAAAAGCATTCCAAGGAACGTTGCTTGCACATACAGATGGTCAAGTACCTAACCTGATTGTGAACATTCCAGATATGACTCCATATTCCTTCGGATATCTGGTATACTTCTTTGAAAAAGCATGCGGCATTAGCGGATACTTGCTGGGTGTCAATCCATTTGACCAACCAGGGGTAGAAGCTTACAAGAAAAACATGTTTGCATTGCTGGGCAAACCAGGCTTTGAAGAAGAGAAAGCCGCGCTGGAAGCGAGACTTTCGGAATAATTCATCGCTCTGCTCATATGATGATATCATGTAAGTGTTAAGTCGATTGGGGAACCCAGGGTCATCATTATGATTGATTCAGGTGCCAACCCAAATGTCTAAAACAAGGCAGTTCGTCCGCGTTCTCACGCGGGGAACTGCTTTCTTGTAAAATGGATCAAATTAGAAAGTTGGATTGGAATGATTGAACGCTATCGCACGGTTCGAGAATCGGGCAATCTAGAGATTGTCATTAAAAAGTCCCGATTTATCGGACATATTATGCCAGTAACGACAGAAGAAGAAGCCATAGCTTTTATCGATGACATTAAGAAAAAGCATTGGAATGCAACGCATAACTGTTCCGCTTATATGATTGGAGAGCGGGATGAGATTCAGAAGCAATCCGATGATGGAGAACCGAGTGGTACTGCCGGTAAACCTATTCTAGAAGTCATCAAAAATCAACAATTGAAAAATGTAGCTATTGTGGTTACACGGTATTTTGGGGGAATCATGCTTGGCGCAGGTGGATTAATTCGCGCTTACACAGACGGTGCTGTTGCGGCCATTGAAGCTGGAGAAGCGATCACCAAAGTGCTGCATCGTGAAATATTTGTGGAGCTTGACTACACATGGCTGGGGAAAGTGGAAAATGAATTAAGGAGCCGGGAAGTCCGTACAGGTGAAACTGGATTCACCGATAAGGTTACGTTGACTTGTCTTCCGCCGGATAGTGAATCTGAGGCATTTGTGGCTTGGATCACGGATTTGACGCAAGGGCAGTCCCGGATCACGGAAGGACAGCGGCTTTATTTTATTGAAGGGGAATAAAATATATGGCTAGAAGAGCAGTCGAACAGGAATTGTCGAGGGAGCGGATACTGGAGGCGGCGAGGCATCTTTTTATTACCAAAGGATACCGCGCCATATCGATGCGAAGCATCGGCCAGCATCTAGGCTATAGTCATGGGTCGCTGTATTATCATTTTAAGGAAAAGGCAGAGCTGTTTTATGCCATTGTGGTGGAAGACTTCAACCATCTGGGACATTTGCTGATGCAAGCTATGGTCAGGCCAGTACGTGATGGCGTGAGTAAAGCCGAACATATCATGATGGAGTTTATTCGCTTTGGTTTGGATAATCCGTACCAATACGAGATCATGTTCATGCTGCGGGACGAGGAATTGTTGTCTTATTGTCGTGCCGAACAGGGGCGTTGCTTTGATTTGTTTGCATCCATCATTAGGCAATACATGAAAGAGGAAGGCTGTTCAGAAGAGGATATCGAATGTGTACCACGTACACTGTTTTTGTCTATGCACGGATTCATATCCTATTTTAATCAGGATCGTGTAACCTTTGCTGAGATTGAGTCCTCTGCACTGTCTCATGTTAAAGTACTCTGTCGTAATCTCCACCACCAGCCTGGCGTCCAATAATGACGCTTTTGTTGCACTCATACACTTCAGGGCGGTGAATTGTCATAACATTAATTCTTTATAACGTTGTCTCGCGAAAGTTTTATTATGCAAAACAACAAGTCAGGCGGTTCATAACCCAGGAATGGGTGGGAATCGCCTGTTTGTGTTGTGTAACGATCTAGTTGAAGATAACGCAAAGTTCGTTATCCTTCCATAATTTTGAGGAAATACTGGCGTTTACGTGGGCCATCGAACTCGCAGAAGTAAATTCCCTGCCACTGACCGAGCAGCAGTCTGCCTTCATGGATAATGACCGTTTGCGAAGGGCCGGTTGTAATCGACTTGAGGTGAGAGGCTGTATTGCCTTCAGCATGTCGATATTCAGGGTGCTCCCAAGGATACACTTCATCCAAACGTAGCAGAACATCATGCTTCACGTCGGGGTCTGCATTTTCGTTAATGGCAATGCCAGCAGTGGTATGAGGACAGTAGATTAGCACAGTTCCCTCTTGCACGCCACTAGTTCGGACAATCGCTTCCACGTCCCTCGTAATATCTCTCATTTCATCCCGCCGGGATGTGGATAAACTCTCGGTATATAACACGATACATCGCTCCTTTTGCTCTTTTTGAACATGTATTCTAAATTGAATCTTCTAAATTGTACCTTACCCAGCACATGCCAAACAAACCACTCAATTGATTTTGGTGGAGATCCGATTATACCTGCTACTAAAGCTCCCCTCATAGGACTTTACTCTAAACATTTATCCTACTTCTAGTTGCTGATTCTTGGTCGTTAATACATCTCAGATCTGGCTCTAATATATTCAATAAAAGCATTGACGGTTAGTACTGTAAACTGGTAAAGTATCAGATAAGCAAAAAACCAAGTAGACTAATGGGAATAATATTAAAGTAATAATACCCATATTAGGGAAAGCGTTGTGCCATAACAGGAAGACTGCCGACCGGGCAAAGAACCGGAGGCTGGGAGGGAATACGGCAATGAATACCGTTCTTCGTCACAAGGGATGGACTTGGGGATTTCGCAGTACTGTATTGTTATATTTCATCGTACTTATTGTGCTTCCGATTATCGGGGTGTACGTCAATTCGTTCTCTGAAGGCTGGAGTACCTTTGTCGAGAGTATTATGGATCCAATCGCTTGGAAAGCCGTACTGCTTACCGTTCGCTTGGCTGTGGTAGCCACATTGATCAACGTTGTGCTAGGTACGATGATTGCCTGGGTACTTACACGTTATCGGTTTTTCGGGAGATCGTTTCTGAACAGTCTCGTAGACCTGCCATTTGCTTTACCAACAGCCGTCGGTGGATTGATGATCATGTTGCTCTTAGGACCGGTTAGTGCCATTGGCAAGCTGGCAGAGTCCATGGGTTTCGAAATTGTGTTTCATCAACCCGCGATTGTCATTGCGATGACCTTTGTTACGTTTCCTTTTGTCATTCGTGCTGTACAGCCGCTACTGGAAGAGATTGATCCTTCCGAAGAAGAGGCATCGTACACGATGGGGGCATCGAAGGCGCGTACTTTCAGACAGGTTATCTTGCCATCGATGGCACCAGGCATGATCAGTGGAGGAATGCTGGCATTCTCCAGGGCATTGGCTGAATTCGGTGCGGTTGTGTTGGTAGCAGGCAATATTCCAGGAAGAACGTTAACGGCATCCGTATTTATATACGGTGAGATTGAGAGCGATAACCCCACCGGGGCAGCCGCTGTATCTGTTCTGTTATTGACCCTATCCTTCGTCATTCTCTGGATGATTAATCTAGTGCAGATGCGGGGGAGAAGACGATGAGACGGCTGTTAATCGGACTGACGTATGCGGTATTTGTAATCTTGCTGATTATTCCGCTTGGACGGATTGTTATTGGTGCTTTTGAAGACGGAGCAGGAGGATTCCTGGCTGGACTGATGCGTCCTGAGGCGCTACATGCTCTAATGATGACAGGACTAGTTGTTCTTGTCGTCACTCTGTTAAATACATTGTTTGGTATTATGATGGCGATTTATTTGGTTCGTGCTGGCTGGCTCAGTGAACGAGTCAAAGGATTGCTTAACAGCATCGTGGATCTGCCTTATGCGGTATCACCTGTAATTGGTGGATTGATGATTGTGTTATTGCTCGGCCCAAGCAGTATTATGGGTGGTTTCTTTGAAGGTATTGGGTTCAATGTTGTCTATGCGTTCCCAGGCATGGTCATTGCAACACTGTTTGTCACATTCCCGCTCATGGTTAGAGAAGTTATGCCTGTCTTGCAAGAGCTTGGCTCTCAGCAAGAAGAGGCGGCATCCACGCTCGGGGCGTACGGTTGGAGAACGTTCTGGAGTGTAACATGGCCTTCCATTCGTTGGGCTGTTGTATACGGTCTTGTGCTGACTGTGGCGCGATCATTGGGTGAGTTCGGAGCTGTACTGGTTGTATCAGGCAACATTATGAACAGAACACAGACAGCGACGACGCTTGTGTATCAGGATGTAGAGAACTTTAATGTGTCTGCTGCAAATGGTGTGGCATTGGTGCTGGTGACGTTTTCCGTATGTCTATTGCTCATGATGGAATGGGCCAAGAAGCGAAAGGAAGTGCATTAAGATGCATGTAGAAGTCCGTGATCTGAACAAACATTTTGGTCAATTTCATGCCGTAAAAGATGTTTCATTCGATATTGCCAAAGGCCATCTTATTGGTCTGCTCGGTCCTAGTGGTGGCGGGAAAACTTCAATTCTACGTATGCTTGCTGGTCTGGAAAGTCCAGGTTCAGGAGAGATTCGCTTTCATGGAAAAGTAGTAAACCATCTGCCACCGCAAGAGCGGGGCATCGGATTTGTCTTTCAGAACTATGCTTTGTTCAAACATATGACGGTATTTGATAACATCGCTTTTGGACTTAAGGTCAAGAAGACACCAAAAGCCCAGATTCGTGATCGAGTTATGGAATTGGTGGAGCTGACTGGGCTAAAAGGGTTTGAGCAGCGTTATCCACATCAATTGTCTGGTGGACAGCGGCAGCGTGTAGCTTTTGCAAGAGCATTGGCACCTGAGCCTCAGTTATTGTTGTTGGATGAGCCGTTTGCCGCGATTGATGCGAAGATTCGCCAGGAGCTTCGTTCATGGTTAAGGGAATTGATTGAGCGTGTCGGCATCACTTCGATCTTCGTCACGCATGACCAAGATGAGGCCATTGAAGTCGCAGATGAAATTATGATTATTAGCCAGGGACGCTTGGAACAGAAGGGTACCCCGTGGGATATTTATAAAAACCCAGAGACACCTTTTGTAGCTACCTTTATCGGTGAATCAACAGTTGTCGAGGATGCTTCCGAGCTGAAAGGCTTCGAACATGCGGTTGAAGGTGAGAATACGCGTGCTCTGATCCGTCCGGAATATATTGAAATTGGCCTCAAAAATGAATTCAGCATGTTGTCAGCGACCGAAAAGGGTACGGTGAAGCACCTTCATTTCCGCGGAAGTGAATGGATGGTTGAAGTCGAGGTACGAGGTCATAAGCTGATCACGTATCGTTCCCTGGAGAAAACAACACTGGAAATAGGTCAACAGATTCGCGTGCTTGTGCACCGGGCATATCTATTCAATGATTCCCATAGTTGGGTTGTCGAGAATCGACTCAAGGAAGATCCAATGCCTGTCATGATCTAACGAATCAAACCAAGTGGGAATTCACCCAGAACGTTTAGAGAGGAAGACGTTGCCGATGCAGACGAGGAAGAAAAACACATTACCTTACGTTGCTGTTCTCATGTTTCTGCTCGTCTGCATGACGGTCGGATGCAGTAAGCAAGAAGCTGCAAACGAACCCGGCGATGCTGCTGGAACGGATCAATCCAACACGCTGGTCATTGGAGCTTATAGCGTTGTAAAAGACGCGATGGCAGAACTATTGCCTATTTTCAAGGCAGAATGGGAAGCCAAGACGGGACAGTCGATTAATTTTCAGGAGTCTTATGAAGCTTCGGGTACACAAGCAAGAGCCATTGCAGGTGGTTTCGAGGCGGATGTAGCACTGCTCGCGATGGAGAATGATATCGATAAATTGGTTAAGGCAGACCTGGTCAACCCTGACTGGAAGCAGGCACCTAATGACGGCATGATTACGAGATCTATTGTTGTGTTAGGTACGAGAGAAGGCAATCCACTGGGCATCCAAGATTTTGACGATTTAACCAAACCGGGTGTGAAGGTGCTGTATCCTAATCCGAAGACCTCAGGCGGTGCACAATGGGATATTAACGCGATCTATGGTGCTGGTCTGAAACTGTCGGAAGAGCAGGGGAAGAAAGATCCTGCGGTAGCCAAGGCTTTTCTGGAAAAGGTACATCAAAATGTTGAATCACTTGATAAAAGTGGCAGATCTTCGATGGCGGCTTTTGAATATGGCGTCGGTGATGTCATTGTAACGTATGAGAATGAGTTGCTCGCCCGGATCGCCAAAGGAGTCAAGTATGATATCGTTGTTCCTAAGAACACGATTCTGATCGAAAATCCGGCAACCGTGGTGGATAAATACGTCGATAAACATGGAAATCGTGAACTCGCGGAAGCTTTTGTGGCGTATCTGAGTACACCTGAAGCTCAGCGTATTTTTGCGAAGCATGGTTTTCGTTCGGTAGATCCGGATGTGTATGCGGAGACAAAGTCCACTTTTCCAACACCGCCAGGGCTATTCGATATCAACTACTTGGGTGGCTGGGCTGAAGTTCGAACCACACTATATTCCAAACGCGGGGTGTGGTACCAGGTATTAGCGGGCTTGTAGTGGAATTGTAAGAACTGAAACCTTTGGTTTGCCTTGTCCGGCAGACTGGAGGTTTTTTGAAGTATCTCGGAGTACTTTATTATTGAGAATCGAACAGGCTATAATGAGATAGGTTAAATATGGCATGGACTTTATAGGAAGGTGTTGAATGAGATGAGTACAGAGGTTAAATTGTCCCAAAGTACAGCAATCCGGCTGGAACAGGCGCGCACAAAAGGCATGTCTGATGCAGATATACTGAAAGCCATTCAGGCGAATGATGTTGCGGCTTTTGACGCTGTGTCCGAGGAGGACTACAGATATGATGAATTCCTTTCTTATGCGGCGGATCATGGAGAGAACCTAGAAGTAGCGGTTCAAGAAGGCTACCGTATCACGTTTAATACACGTGGTGGATTAGGCATATACTTGGAGAAAGCATTCGGTGTAGTAGCAGAGAAGGATTTCACAGTGGGTGAAGGCATTATAACAGGGCTAAAGCTTAAGCCAGAACAGGCAGAAGTGTTAGCAGAGCGACTTGCATCCAACTGGGTCATTACGGAATCGAAGGATGTACCTGCGGGGAAAGAATTGACGCTGAAGCTGCGGGCATTGGTGTAGATTAAATATAAGGCTATATAATTGGACTGTATATTCTCACGAGAACGGAGAGGATAGAAATAACATGGAGAAGCGGAGCGTTCGCCTTTATTTCCGGATTTTCCCTTTAAAAAAGGGATCAAAAAAAATCTGGGGATAACAGCGATCGGAAGGTTATTCTGTCATCGGAGTGGCAAGTGTAAATATTTTTTAGTTCAATAAGATAGCATCGATAGATTAGACATAAGGCTGTCCTGCATTGCGTAATCAATCGCAGCGGGAGAGTCTTTTTTTGCCAAATCAGAGGTTGGAGAATACAATTTAGATAATAGTTCATTTACATTTACATGAGAATGATGAGAACAGAAATAAAGCGTACTTGAGCTTGAGAGGGGATAACGATCTTGAATCAACTAACATTTCTTGGAACAGGCGATGCGATGGGCGTTCCGCGTGTATATTGTGACTGTAGCACTTGCACAGAGGCTCGGCTTACCGGCATCAATCAACGTAAACGCTCGTCTGTTCTAATCCATAGTGATGGTGTGGAAGAACCTTTTATGATTGACTGTGGCCCAGACTGGGGAACACAGATGGAAGCGCAGAATCTTAGAATGGTACAGACGATGCTGATAACTCATGCACACTTTGACCACATTGGTGGATTGCCTGAGTGGGCGGATGCATGCCGATGGTTAGGAGTAAAGGGCAATTTGTATGCACCGCGTGAAGTCATCGCCACCATTCAAAGGCAGTTTCCATGGTTAGATCGTCATATGAATTACATGGAAACGGATGACGATATTGAAGTGCATGGCTGGAAAATTCACTCATGGAAAGTATGCCACGGAAAGAACGGATATTCCTATGCCTATCGTCTGGAACGAGATGGATTCCACTGGGCATACTGTTCAGATGCGATTGATCTGAAGGAAGAGGAGAAAAAGCCGTTGCATGGTCTGGATCTGCTCATCCTAGGAACCAGCTTCGTGCATGAGCTAGCAGAGTTCTCAACACGTTCCGTGTATGATATGCGGGAAGCGCAGGAGCTTTTGCAGGAACTAGAGCCTAAGCGCACGTATTTTACACACATGTCTCATGATGTGGATGTACGTCAGGATTATCATTTAGGTCAAGGCGTTACGCTTGCTCTAACAGGCATGAAGGTGTCTCTCAAAAAATAAATACAAAAGAGCGTATCCTTTGCAGGAGGTTCTTCGTTTACATAGTGTAAGTCGACTACAGCAAGAGCACAGCCAGTATGTAAAAGGAAAGCAAGACCAATCAGGAATCAACAAAGGGGGGCCCCGTAATGGCCTTTGTGAAATCCGTGGATTGTCGAATCAACAGATCACACGACAATGTTAATCAATCGCATAACCGATATACACCACCACACATGAATGCTGAAGAACCATTTCAAGCGGATGATCTTCATGCTGCATTACTTGATGTACAACGTTCGTTGTATGCGTATTGTTTGTCCATGACAGGCTCTAGAGAAGATGCTGAGGATCTGGTACAGGAGACGTTTGCCAAAGTGTTATCATCCACCTTGGTTCAACCATCGTGTGCAGAAAGGGACATCCATTGGGAAGCTTATCTCATTCGCATTGCCCGTAATGCATGGATGGACGTTCTGCGCAAACGTCAACGTTTGTGTTGCAAAATGGATAGTTTGAAGCCGCTTATCCAAGAGATGGCGGAAGATGAGCCATTAGAAGAGCTTGATACCGCTGTTCAGATCTTAATTAAAGAGCTGCCGTCATGGCAAAGAGTGATATATATGTTACGGGAATTATTAGGATATACGGCGGCAGAGGCTGCTGAGATGTTAGATACAACAGAAGGCGCGATAAAATCGGCGTTACGTCGTGCCCGGATGACCATAGCTGAGATTAGGGATCAACTAACTGATCTAGATGCCGACGAGGCGAGAGAAGTTAGCGAGGAACGAATCCATACGGAAGAGTTACGCGGTTATTTGCTCGCATTACGCCGCGGTGATACGGCTCGTTTAATTGATCTATGTCTGAATCAAACGGATGATCCGATGGCTGTGGCAAGTACGATTTTGCAGCAGGCTCTGCCGTCTTCAACGACGCAACCGATGATGTACAGTTATGCCATCTCAGATTGTTATGGAGGGGGCTACATGGTCAGCATGGTTGCATAATCTGAGGAGGGATATGCATGAATGTAGTACCTTATGTTGTGGAACAGACGGCTCGTGGAGAACGGAGCTACGACATATATTCTCGTTTGTTGAAAGATCGAATCATTATGGTATCAGGTGAGATTGAAAATCAGATGGCGAATGCCATTGTAGCACAGCTATTGTTTCTAACCGCAGAAGATCCGGATAAGGATATTCAAATGTACATTAACAGCCCAGGGGGTTCGGTGACTGCAGGATTCTCGATCTATGATACGATGCAATTTGTGAAGCCCGATATCTCTACCATCTGCACAGGCATGGCTGCTAGTTTCGGAACGATACTGCTCGTTGGTGGCACCAAAGGCAAACGTCTGGCGTTACCCAACAGTGAGATTATGATCCATCAACCACTCGGCGGGACACGTGGGCAGGCAGCAGATATGCTCATTCACGCTAATCGAATCATTCAGCATCGTCAACGTCTGAACCAGCTGCTTGCAGATCACACGGGTCAACCGCTGGATCGAATCGAAAAGGATACAGATCGCGATTATTTCCTTACCGCTGCTGAAGCTGTGGATTATGGCATCGTTGATAAGGTGATATCTAGCACCTAGGCAAGTTAGCACAAGAATGCATTTAGGACAGCAAAGGACACAAAGAGTGCATCTCAAAGATAGCTAACACTTATAAGGTAAATAAGCCAGATGTAAACCGCAGTGCTGAACGCAGGGTTGGGAGTGCTGTAAAATTACATCATGCAGAATATTCACAAAGACAAAGCCCAGATGGTCTATGGACCTTCTGGGCTTTGTTGCGGATATAACTTTGTTCGACTCGATTACATTACATATGCTCAGTGGCACGCTTTGGCAGAGGGACTGCAAAATGTGCTACAGAAGGCGGTTCAGTGACATGGGGTAACGTCTAGGTGTTATCTGTTTGGTATATCATTTCAATGAAACAAGCTTGATTATTTTGGAAATATTTAAATTAACCATTGACCTTAATCGTATATAGTGTATATATTAGATATATACACTATATACATGAAACCATGAGAACACCAATGAGGTGAGAGCATATTAAAATTTTATTGTCTAACGCATCGAGCGACCCAATCTATATCCAGATCTTAACCCAGATTAGACAGAGCATCTTGAGTGGTGAATTGGTCGAAGGGGATAGTCTTCCTTCCATCCGGCAGCTTGCCAAGGATCTACAGGTGAGTGTGATTACAACAAAACGTGTCTATGAAGAACTGGAGAAAGAGAATTTAATCGATTCCGTTGTAGGTAAAGGCAGTTTCGTCTCGGGAACGAATCAGGACTTTATTCGGGAGCAGCGAATGAGGAGGCTGGAAGAAAAGATGCTTGAAATCATTCGTGAGAGCAAAGAGATCGGCATGAGTTCACAGGAGTTAATTCAACATCTCACTTTGTTGTCAGAGGAGGAACATACAGAATGAACGCCATTGAAATTCGTAACCTTTCCAAAACGTACCCTTTATTTAAAGTAGACAATGTATCTTTGGATGTGAAGCAGGGATATATTACGGGGCTTATCGGCCCAAATGGGGCAGGCAAGAGTACGTTAATTAAATTGATTACCGGCTTAATCCAGCCTGATTCTGGGAGTGTTCATACATTAGGCAGAAAGATGCCTGAGCAGGAAGTTCACATTAAGCAACGTCTCGGTATTGTATCAGACGAATGTTTCTATTATGAGCATCTAACCATCTATGAGATGGGCCGGATGATTGCTCCGTTTTATAAGCGATGGAATGATCAAACATTTAGTGGTTATCTGGATCAATTCGAGTTGTCGCCGAAGAAGAAGATCGAAGATTTATCCAAAGGTATGAAAATTAAATTCTCCTTGGCAGTCGCTTTATCTCATGAAGCGGAATTGCTGATCATGGATGAGCCAACTTCCGGTCTTGATCCTGTATTTAGACGGGAATTGCTGGATCTGCTTGCAGACACGATACAAGATGAGACGAGATCCATTATTTTCTCCACACATATTACAACCGATCTGGAGCGGATCGCAGACTATATTACGTTTATCCATCGCGGACAAATTGTATTTAATGAAGCCAAAGATGATGTGCTCGAAAGGTACACGATTGTGAAGGGGGACATGGAGCTGCTGGATGCAGACACCCGGGCTCATTTGGTGGGAATCCGTGAAACGGCTGTGGGATTTGAGGGGTTGTCTGATAACAAGGTAGAAGCGGAGCAGCTGTTTGGCAGTTATGCGTTGTTACACAGACCCTCCCTTGAAGATCTTATTTACTTTACAGCAAAGGGGGCACGGAAAAATGGTTAACTTACTTCGCAAAGACTTCATTGTACTGAAGAGTTCCCTATGGATCATTCCTTTTTACCTGGCTGTGTTTAGTATCGCCTTTATTCCCAAAAGTGAGATGTCCATGTATCTTGTAGGTATATACACCGCATTTGGTTCCATCATGCTTGCGACCATGATTGATGTCAAAAACCATAATCATAATTTCCTAGTCACACTCCCGATTAGTCGGAAAAACGTAGTGCAGGCGAAGTATCTATCGACCATATTCTATACACTTTTTGGCGTTCTCGCATCATTCGGAATTCATTCTCTCGTTAATATGAATTTCCCCGGGCTCGACAAGCCAGATTTCTCAGTATTGGATATTATGGTTTCAATCGCTATGGTACTTGGCTTAACTTCAATCTATTTGCCTCTCTTTTACGCACTTAGCAAAAAGGGCGCAGGGATCATCAATGTTGTATTCTTAGTTGCGCTCGTTATACTTGCCCAGCCCTTTGCATTACTCATGAATTTGGCGAGCGAGGAAGGCATGGTGACTGGACAGGTAATTGGTATGGTTACCATCGGTATTCTGCTGTTATTCGTGGGTTCTTATCTTCTCACGGTTCGTTTGTTTAGCAAGAAAGATCTGTAAATTTTGAACCCTGTACTATACACTTTGAGTGTTAGCAAAATAAAATCAATCATCAGAGCATAAACTTGCTCGCCTGAAATAGCAGAATGAGCGAGAGGATCGCTCCCATTCAGAAGTCGCCTATATGGCGACTTTTCTTATGAGAAGTCTTTCTCTCCGCACACATCCAACAACCGATTCTCCATACATCTGCCAATTCAACTCTTGTGAACACACTCCTTATAAACGAAGTTCATTTAGACCTTTTTGTGCGCTAGTTCAATCAGTCTACTCATACCTTCGTAAATCTGCTGTTCATGTGCATACGAGTAAGATAAACGTAATTTACGACTTGCCCCAGGATCCGAAGGATCAAACACCGTACCTGGTACAAAGGCGACGGAATGCTCCATACATCGATGCAGCAGTCTGCCCGTATCCATACCTTCCGGAAGCTCTACCCAGATGTTTAGACCGCCTTGGGGTGTAGTCCAACGCCAATCTGTTTCTTTTAAGCATTTCTCCATCACTTCCATCCGTAATTGGATTGCAGTACACAGCTTGGATATATGCTGATACATACGCGGAGATTGAAAGTAGCGTAGAAACAGCTTCTGATTCAGCAGCGGAGATCCGTTATCCGCAAGAGTCTTAATTGCCTGTAACCCAGGCATGAATCGTGGGCGGCACATAATAGCGGCGATTCGAAGACCAGGAACGACATATTTGCTATAACTGCGAATGTAGAGCGTATGTCCGGTTGTGTCATAGGTGAAAATCGGAGCCGGAGGTTTTTCTTTAAAATATATATCATACGTACTGTCATCCTCGACTAGGAAACATCCATATTGCTCAGCCAGTTCCGGTAACTGTTTGCGCTGTTCCACTGGAATATTAATCCCTGTCGGGTTTTGGAAAGTTGGCGTCATATAAAAGAGTTTTGGCTTTTCCTGCTTCATCAGCAGCTCAATCTGATCTAGATCGTAACCCTCTGAGGTGATGTCGGTAAACACGAGCTTAGCACCCTGCTTGCGGAATATTTCCATAGCTGGTCCATACGTAGGTCGCTCCACAAGGACACGGTCGCCCGGTTTGACTAAACTGCGTGCAATGAGGTCGATGGCTTGTTGTGCACCCGAGGTAATCAGGACTTCATCTGCTGAGATATAGAAACGTTCCCGTGAGGTCAGATGGCTAGCCAGTTCACTTCTAAGCTCAAGGTCTCCCTGATTCGTAGAATAAGTTCCGAGCAGGCGAGGGTAATGATTGAGCAGATCACGCATCAGCTCTCCCCAATACCGGTTGGGCAAGAGAGCAGGGTCAATCAATGATTTGGAAAACTGGAATTCCGCCTCCAGAGATTGCACACGGTCAAGGGAGTCCCAATGCAACCAAGCCGAGACAGCGGGGTCATCCGCCTGATCCATAATTGGAGCTGGGTCGGCAGGGCTGACATAATAACCGGATTTGTCTTTGACATAGACTTTGCCATGTTCTTTTAACTCCTGATAGGCTTTGAAAACGGTCAAGCGATGTACACCGAGTAGCTCGGATAGGCTGCGTACAGAAGGCAACTTCGCATGTTCCGTCCATTCTCCTGCTTCAATGCGAACAACAAGATAATGAACGACTTGCTCATATAGTTTAAGGCTGTTATCTGTCATCATGATGGTTTTGCCCACCCGGCTCACGCTCCTTTTGAACTCTATTGTAACAGCATACTGGTCTAACTGTTCTGTTTTCTTCACTCTGTTCTGTAGACAGTGCTATATGATGGAGAACAGATGAAGGAGGGGCTAGCATGATTGGAGCAGCATTTGCAATAATGTGTCTTGTATTTGGAACGACGTTTCTAGCGATTAAAATTGGAGTTGAAGCAGGCCTGCCGCCATTTATGTCCGCGGGTATACGCTTTATGATTGCAGGTGCTCTGATGTTTGCCTGGATGCTCATGAAGGGACGGGTCAAGTTGTCCTTGTTGTGGCGCAAAGAAATGCTGCTCACCGGCGCAGGACTCACGTTTGGTACGTTTGCGGCTTTATATTGGGCTGAACAATATGTAAGTTCGGGTGTAGGTGCTATTTTATCAGCGACGGGTCCGATTATGATTATGGTGATGCAAACGGTTTTGTTAAGGCAGAAGACGTCTGCTCGGATCATTACAGGCTGTTTGATCGGTTTTGTCGGCGTTATATTTGTTGTTATGCCTGGTGTCACGATTGGGGGCAGTCCACTGTGGTTATGGGGCTGTATCGTGATTCTGATTGGGGAAGTGTGTTACTCAGCAGGAGCGTTATATTCCAAAAAGGTGATTAACCAGTTCAAGGAAAGTGACCCGGTGGCAATTAATGCCGTTCAGATGATGCATGGCGGACTATTGCTATTCATATTGTCAGCCTTCACAGAGTCATGGAACATATCGGTAATCAACTGGACACCTGCCATTACCTCATTGATCTATCTGACGGTCATTGGCTCGATGGTAGGGCATAGTCTGTTCTATTGGATCATGTCACGAACCAATCCGTTGTTCCCAGCAACCTGGCTGTACATCTCACCACCGATTGCGGTTGTTCTTGGCGCCATTGTCTATAATGAGCATGTAAGCTGGATGACTTGGATTGGTGTAGTACTTATTGTGTCTGGATTATTATTCATGAATGACAAAGTCACGGGTTGGTTCAAAAGTAGGAGAAACAGCAATACGTTAGCCGAAAATCCATAAATTGGTGTACAATAATAGGAGTGGATTTTTAGCAAACGAGGTGAGCGGATTTGAACAGGCAGGCAATAGGTGTAGCGTTGGTATTTGCAGGCATCATTTTATATGGGATCGTGCATATCACAACGTTGATGTATCTCCCATCTGTAATGACCTATTCAACGCAGTGGGGGAAATATCTACAAGCGATGTATGATAGCGGAGGCTTGATCGCATTTATCGTATCTATTGTATTGTTTTTGATCGGGGTATTTTTGCTCTTGCCCAAATCGATCTTCTCTGTGAAGGGTGTCATGAGTGAAATACGTGAGCGAGACCGTGAATTTAATGAGCAGTATGGTACTCGGAAAACGCAATAAGCGAAAGCAAGAGTCAGTTCCCTTTGATTACGTTGGATTTTTCTTGGGGCAATATAGTTGCTAACTCTCATTAGAGGGGGGTGTAGATTACGAACGTCTACGACTTCCCGTGATGGGAGTTTTTTTATATTTAGCATAGATGATGATGGAGAAAAGAGAGCTGGAAAAATTATCTCATCGTACCTATATTTTCTGATTACGCGGTGGTAACATATTGTAGTTGATTGTAGTTATTGGTCGTTATGAGAATAAATTATTGGAGGGAATGAATGTGATGAATACCCAGCTAGATGTATTGCCTACAGCAAAACTAAGAATTGCGTTAGCACAATGTTCTGCGGTTGATGGGGACATACAGGAAAACGTTAATCGAGCTTATGAGATGATTGAAGAAGCTGGGGAAAAGCGTGCAGATCTTATTATGTTTCCAGAAAAATTTCTAACGGGATATGTCCCGGAAATCGTACAATCCAATCTCTCTGACAATACGCTGTGTATAAATGACGTAAGGATTGAAAAGCTGCGTCAAGCATGCAAAACATATGGAATTTGGGCGATTATTGGAACGCCTGTGAGAAAAGGAGAGGAAGTGTATATATCCTCCATCATCATAGATTCGCATGGAAACGAAGTGGGCGTTTATGATAAGTCGCATTTATTTCAAACGGAGAAGAGCATGTTTTCCACCAATAATGAGCAGGTCATCATTCATCTCAAAGGCTGGAATATTGGCATGGCCATTTGTTATGATGCTGGCTTCCCTGAACATTCGCGTCGTTTAGCACAGCAGGGCTGTCATTTATATATGGGTAGCTCTCTCTTTAGCAAAGGAATGGGATACAAGGAGTTACGCGTATGGTTTCCTGCCCGAGCACTAGATAACACCATATTTACTGCGATGTGTAATCATGTTGGTAGAACCGGAGTGTGGGATACGTGCGGACATAGCGGCGTCTGGAATCCATTAGGGGATAACATCGTTGATGGCTCGCCAGACCAAGCTGAATTGTTGATTGCTGATTTAGATCCTGCACTTCTTAAACAAGCCAGAGATGGTGAGATGATGCTTGCAGATTCTCTTGAGTTAGATCAACAACCCTATTCGCTCCAAACGATTAAGGGCGAACTGGATCGAGATGCCGATACGTGAAATTCGGGTCTACGCCTTTTACAGGTGCGCTGCTATATTGATAGATTTGTCCGTTCTCCTCTTGGTAGAAGTAACGAGCAAGAGGCTCATCCTTGAAAATAACTTCTGTGCTGACGAGTGGTGCTTTACCAAAATGGGTATCGATTTGTTGAATATCTTCGTGACCATATTCTTTGGACGAGAGTAAATACGCTTCAACTTTAAGTTCCATTGTTCGTTGGAAATTCCAAAGGTACAGAGAGACAAGCGCTACTAATGTGATAAGTAGGGACAGAACGAGTTTCGGTTTGCTAATATTCATCGACTCATCTCCTTAGGATAAATAATACAATATAAATTGACTCGTGCTACATATAAAAAAAGCTTCTTATACACGAAAGAGCCCAAGCTGCACTTCAGTGCAATCTGGGCTCTTTCGTGATGTCATAATCAAACTTTAATATAGCTTCGGTTGGACAGTAGCGTGTCCATTACTCCGCATTCAGTACAAATTTCTCAATAACCTGCTTCACACCATCTTCGTTATTGCTAAGTGTGATGTAGTCTGCGATCTCTTTCAATGCTGGAATGGCATTACCCATCGCCACACCAAGACCGGCAGCTTCAAGCATCTCATGGTCATTCCAAGAATCACCGATGGCGATGCATTCAGACAACTCAACGCCGAAATGATCAGCAAGGAACGTAAGGGCATGTCCTTTTGTTCCTTCACGGTGCATAATTTCAAGGAAGTAAGGCTTAGATTTTGTAATATGCACTTCAGGTCCAAGCAGCTCGCGCAGGTCAACCGCTACCTTATCCAGATAATCTGGCTCGTCGATAATAAGCAGTTTGGGTGTTTGTTGCTCAATCACTTTGATGAAGTCAGATTCGATATAGTACTGTGTGCCGTTCAATTTCGCGTAATCACGCAATTTGTCATTCTCTTCACGGGCATACAATTTATCGTCAATATACGTTTGCAGGTGAAGATTGTGCTCCAAGCAGTAGTCATATAATTTGCGGGAAGCTTCCTGTGGAACATAGCGCTCATACAGAACGTTCTCGTCCAGCAAGTTTTTCACCAAAGCTCCTTGGTACGTAATGATCGGCACGTTCAGTTTCGTTTGGCGAGCAAGTGCCTGTGCAGAAGCGTAAGCACGACCAGTTGCCAGTGTAACTACAGCACCGTGTGCAACGGCTTGCTCCAGAGCAGCTTGGGTTGCAGGTGTTACTTCTTTGTTGTCGTTAATGAGTGTGTCATCAATGTCGATTGCGATTAGTTTGTAAGTCATGTCGTTTCTCTCCTTTATTTATCTGTGTATGTTCAACTAAAGAATGTTTATACTGGCCACTTCGATGACAGAACAACCTTCCGATCGCTGTTATCCCCAGATTTTTTTTGAATTCCCTTTCTTAAAGGGAAAATCCGGGGATAGCGTATGCTTCCGATGCAGCTTTCTTGCAGAAAGCTTTCAGGCGAGCGCTTCGCTTCTTCACGTTATTTCTGTCCTCTCCGTTATCGTATAAAACGTTTAGCTGAACTTATGTGTATCGTGTAGTAAGAACGAAAGTCTATTCTTCCAGGAAAATGAGGCCAATAAAGTCCTCTAGCTCCAGGTTGCCGAAGTAATGCTTCACATCCAAATCTTGCAGTGCTGTGCGCACCTCGGATTCTTCGTAACGTTTGCCACGCAGCATATCCTCGATATCGGCTACATCACCCACACCGAAGAAGTCACCGAAGATTTTCAGATCTTCAATCCGTCCATCTTTAATGTTCATCCGCAGATCGATGATGCCGACAGGGAATTTACGTGTGTGCTTCACATTGCTTTCTGGAGACAACCCGTAGTTCCAATCCCAATTGCTATAACGCTCAGCAGAGATTTCTTTGATCTTATCCCAATCTTTCTCGGTGAGTTCGTATTGAGGCACATCTTGCGGCTCCATACGGAAGATATGACGGAGCAACTCGTCGCGGAATTGCTCAATGGTCATGTTGCTGTCCATCAGTTCACGAATGTTAGCAACCCGGCTGCGTACAGACTTGGTGCTTTTGGATTTGAATTTCTCAGGGTTCACGTTCAGTGATGCTTGTACATGATCCAGGTTAAGATCAAACATCAATGTACCATGGCTAAACATGCGACCACGTGTGGAGAACTGGGCATTACCCGAAATTTTCTTTTCTCCGACTTGCAGATCGTTCCGCCCAGTCAATTCGGCATTGACTCCAAGCTCTTGCAGAGCCTCAACTACGGGTTGAGTGAACTTGCGGAAGTTGTGGAAGGACTGACCGTCATCCTTCGTAATGAAGCTGAAATTGAGGTTGCCCAGATCGTGGTAGACTGCGCCACCTCCGGATAAACGGCGTACGACCTGAACTCCATTATCCTGAACATATTCGATATTAATCTCTTCAATGGTGTTCTGGTGCTTACCAATAATAATGGATGGGCGGTTGATGTAGAACAGCAGGTAGCTGTCATCCATCGGCAGATGCTTCAGAATGTATTCCTCGATGGCGAGGTTTACGGAAGGATCTGTGATGCCCTGGTTATCAACAAACAACATGGTCATTCCTCCATTAATGTATGTGAGGGATAGTGATCCCTTATGTAGTGTTTGATTCGTAGAAATTAGATTCATCGAACTGACGTTCATGAAACTGAAATTCCTTCTCTATTGTAAACGAATTGCCCTAATGACACAAAGAAATTAGACAAGTCTACGATTTCAGCCAAGCATAGACAAAACAAGATTGACCCCAACCTGTGATCGACTCCATAATAAAATGGACATGCAGAAAGGATGACGGACAGAATGACCGGTATGATCGAAGTATTCGGACATGGTGGCGATGTGGAGACAGCGGCTTCCCGTTTCGGGGGTAATCCGGCCGACTTTCTCGATTTTAGCGCAAACATCAACCCGATGGGGCCACCTCAGAACGTATTACATGCACTGCAACAGGGCTTACAAACCATCTTGCGTTACCCTGATCCAGGGCACAGAGCCTTCAAAGCAAGACTTAGCGAGTATCTTGGTGTACAGCCTGATCAGATCTCTGTTGGAAATGGTGCTGCGGAGAGTATGGCGTTGATCTTACTGGGTCTTGCGCCCCGTACTGTAGGTACGGTGGAGCCTGGCTTCTCGGAGTATAGTGCGTTAGCTAAGCAATTTGGAGCTGAGGTTCTTCATGTGTACGGACGTGAAGAAATGGACTGGCGAGCAGAGGTAGCGGATATCGAGAGGCTCATGGATCAAGTGGATCTATTGTTTCTAGGGCAGCCCAACAATCCCAACGGAGTTCAATATCCTGTAGAAGTGCTTCATCGTCTGGCTCGCTCAGCAGAAAGAACGGGCACGATCCTAGTGATTGATGAAGCGTTCATGGACTTTATACCAGAAGCTAGGCGGCAGTCCCTTGCACCTCGATTAAGTGATTACCCGCAGGTTATGATCATCCGTTCAATGACGAAGTTTTACGCGATTCCGGGACTGCGTCTAGGTTATGCGATGGCACGACCTGAACTAATACAAGCCATGACTGCGAAGCAAGTCACTTGGAGTGTTAACGGGCTGGCGCTGATTGCGGGGGAAGCCTGCCTCCGTGATGGGGAGAGCTTTGAACAGGAAACTCTGGCTTATGTTTCTCGTGAACGGAACCTATTGACTGAGGGGCTGGAGGCATGTGGTTGTCAGGTGACGCGCGGAGAAGCTAACTTTATATTGGCTCGTTTGCCGGAACCGTGGTCAGCAGCCTCTATGCAGACTGAACTAGGAGAGCGGGGGATTCTCATTCGGAGCTGTGCCATGTATCCTGGGCTTGGTGAACGACATGTTCGGTTTGCGGTGAAGGATGCGGATGCCAATGGGCGTTTGCTGAGCGTGATGCAAAGTGTGATTGCTCAGAGTAATCCTCAGCACATCTCTCAGAGTCAATTTCAGGACATTTCTCACGTAAAGGAAGGTGGCTCGAACGATGACCTTACCATTTCTTGAGGAATCGAAGGGGAGACAAACCTATCGTTATCCCGGTGACTATGCTTCTTCTATATGGCCGGGATTGACAATTAGCGCACAAGAACGCCATGTAAAAGCATGCATTCCCTCTGTAGCTACTGCGATCTCCAGTGCAGTTTACGGCGGGGGCATGGTTGAACTGGATCGTATATTTAATATTTATGTAGATAAGCATTATCGCTGTGATGATCCTCCGCGCGATATACAGCGACTACTCCGTGAGTGGAAGGAACGAGAGGATGTGTGTACCGGTCTGCTGACAGCCGTGCGTCTGGAACATACGTCGATTCAAGAGTACGCGAGCCCCGACTTTGGGCTTCTATGCTGTACGACGGCAGGGGTATCGAATGCTGCACGCGCCGGTTCAGCAAGAGTGGTATTTGATGCGATGGGGAACCGAACGGATGCTGTCCAGAAACTGGATGGAGCGTACACACCCGGTACCATTAATATGATGTTGTGGTATAACGGTCGTTTGACGAATGGAGCCATGGTGAATGCGATTCAGACTGCAGTAGAAGCGAAAGCTGCTGCTCTGGCTGATGCTGGTGTGAGCGATTCCGAGAATGGTCTAACGGCTACTGGAACCACCACAGATGCGATCGTGCTCGCGGTGAGTCAGGATCAGCAGAGGCCGCTTTTGACTTATGCAGGAACGGCCACCGTTCTAGGGTCGGTCATTGGCAGACTTGTCTATGATACGATTACGGAAAGTCTGCAGGCCGGGCGCTGGTGCAATGTGGCGGGAGGAACAACAAAAAATGATACTTGAATTGAATCAATGGTTTTCTTCGTCATTCTGGATCGGGATGACAGGGGCTTGGATTATCATCGCAGCATACATATTAGATCGTTGTATCGGAGATCCGAGATGGATACCTCATCCAGTCATCGGTATGGGGAAAGCCATTTCTGCACTGGAGCGAACCATACGATCTCGTGTGACTTCCAATCAAGGGCTCAAAAAAGCGGGAATCTGGTTTCCAATCCTGATTGCAGGGGGTTCTTTTGCCGTGACTTGGGGACTGATCTATCTCCTTGCACTTATTCATCCAGTGGTTGCGGTGATCGCTGAGGTCATATTGATTGCGACAACGATTGCTTCCAAAGGATTAAAGGACGCAGGGATGGACGTATATCGTCATCTCATTCAGGGAGATTTTCCCGCTGCGAGGCGTGCTCTTGGTATGATTGTAGGACGTGATACAGCGCATCTAGATGAACCTGAGATCGTAAGGGGAACGGTGGAGACGGTAGCTGAGAATATTGTGGATGCAATCGTATCTCCTTTGTTCTACGCCCTTATTGGCGGCGCGCCGCTTGCCATGGCATATCGAGCCGTCAATACACTGGATTCCATGGTCGGTTACAAAAACGATAAATATCTACATCTCGGCTGGGCATCCGCCCGTTTGGATGATTGGGCTAACTGGATTCCAGCTCGAATCACGGCTTTATTATTGATTAGCGGAGCATGGATCATGAAGCTAGATGCAAGAAGAGCAGCACAGATGGTATCCCGAGATGCCAGATTGCATCCGAGCCCGAATAGCGGCTTTCCCGAGTCAGCCGTTGCAGGTGCGCTGGGGATCAGACTGGGTGGGCATAACGTGTATCATGGTGTCTCGTCTTTTCGTGCATATATGGGAGAACCGACTCGCTCAATGGGAGCAGAGGATATCGTGAGAACGACCCGCCTCATGTTCTGGTCGGCAGGTTCATTTGTCATTCTGTGTGTGTTTGCTTCCCTCGGGATCTGGCTAGCTGGAGGTACATTACTGTGGTGATATCGAATAAGGAAAACGAAATGCATTCGCTTGATCTCATTTTTATCCGTCATGGGTCAACGTTGTGGAATCAGGAAAAAAGATATCTTGGGCATACGGATATCGGTCTCCTGCCTGAAGCGAATCAAGAGCTTGCTCCGCTCAGGGAGCAGCTTCGTAACTTCTGTTGGAGCAAGCTTTACTCCAGTGACCTACTGCGCTGTCGGCAGACCCTCACAAATGTCGCTCCTATGCAACAGGAGCAGGCACAGCTAGATGCACGGCTCAGAGAGATTGATTTTGGGGAGTGGGAGGGCAAGACGTATGATCAACTCCAACACATTCAGCAATATCGAGACTGGATTGATGATCCACAGAGCGTGACACCACCGAAGGGGGAGTCATGGCAGGCATTTACTGCAAGGATTGATTCTTTTCTGGATACTTGCTTGTTGCACGATGCAATGTCCAAACCAGTAAAGGTTGATCTACCTCAGATTGGTATCGTGACACATGGCGGTGTGATCCGATATGCGATATCTCGCCTAATCCCTGATCTGAACTTCTGGGGTACGCAGGTTATTCCAGGCCAAGCCATTAAGGTCAGGCTGGATTACGGGGCGAGCGGATGGGTAGGAAGCCAGATGGCATTTCCTTGAATCGGCTTGTAAGGTTGTACAATATAACCTATAATCACAACAGACGTGTGACGATGCGTAGGGGTTTGATGGGTCTAATCAAGGATTAGATGCTCAACCATACGTATACAACTAATATGCTCAATTGAATGTTTAGATCATAAGCGACCAAGGGTTCCGTATGCATTGGAGTTGCATGGTTATGTGTATTCATACCATGTACGTACGCAAACGGATGAAATAGGGAAGCTGGTGTAAATCCGGCACGGTCCCGCCACTGTGAATCAGGAATAATCCTGTAAGTCAGGTTACCTGCCCTGGACGTATAGACCGGTGTTCCTTCGAGGAAAGGACAGCGTTTCGGGCAGTGTTCTGTGTATGAACAGCGCAGGTGATTCATCATGCGTAGAGCACGCCATATGCGAGACGTTATCCCTGATCCTGTTGTAAGGATTGGGGATTTTTATTGTTCCAATATGGGTTCTTCACTCTCCGATAACGTGTAAATGTTGAAGTTCAACCTTATACAGGAACATCAAGATATGAGCATTTAGTTTTTGAGCACACACAGGGTCAATAGAACAGATAGAGAAGGGGAGAATGAACAGAATGAATATCAAGAACTGGAAAAGCGTAGCGTCCCTGCTTAGTGCAGCAGCACTAGCACTGGCTTTGGCTGGATGTGGCAATGCAACAACGAATGAGGGGTCAGGAGCATCACAGCAACCTGCACAGGAACAGAGTCAAGAACAGACAACAACGGATCTCAAGACACAATATCCAATTACCGTTACAGATGCAACAGGTGAGACATTCACGTTTGAAAAGGCACCAGCCAAAATTGTATCTGTATCTCCAGCGGAGACAGAGTCGTTGTTCGCCCTTGGATTGGACGAGCAGATCGTAGGTGTATCTGATTTTGATGATTACCCTGAAGCAGCTACAACGAAGCCCAAAATGGGCGGTGTATCTAAACCGAATGAAGAGTCCATCATTGCAGCGGATGCAGACATCGTATTCACAGGCATCTCCATGAATGAAGAAGCGGTGAAGAAATTCCGTGACCTGGGGATTGTTATTTTCAAGACTGATCCAAAATCAGTAGACGATGTAGCGAACAACATTGAAACATTTGGTCAAATTACGGATACACAGGAAAAAGCACAAGAGCTCATCGCGAAGATGAAACAAGATGTAACAGATGTTACTGAAGCGGTGAAGGCGGTTAAACCGGAAGAGAAGAAGAACGTATATGTTGAATTTTCCCCGGGCTGGACAGTGGGTAAAGGTGAGTTCATGGATGAGCTGATCACACTTGCTGGAGGAAACAACGTTGCTTCTGATTTGCAAGGCTGGAACGAAATTAATGAAGAAAATATCATTGCTGCGAACCCAGATGTAATTCTGTATGCCAATGATGTCATTGATGAGAATTCCAAAACACTGGATCAAATTATCAAAGCTCGTAGCGGCTGGGATCAGATTACTGCGGTAAAAGACGATGCGGTTATCGGTCTAGATGCCAACCTACTTAGCCGTCCAGGACCACGGGTAACCGAAGGTCTGAAAGCCGTAGCTAAAGCGATCTACCCTGATCTGTTCCAATGAGTAAAAAGCTAGCGGTGTACGGGACGGCTGGGATAGGACTGCTGGTGTTGACGGTGCTGATCTGCACGGGCATTGGTTCAGTATCCTTGCCTGTCCGTGACATTGCAGGTATTCTGCTGCATCACATTCCGTGGATCGGGGATTGGATTACTCCCGATTGGAGCACAGCAGCAGAACAGATTATATGGAAGGTGCGATTCCCGCGGGTACTGCTTGCCGTGCTCGTGGGCGCCTCTCTAGCAATAGCGGGTGCTGGCTTCCAAGGGGTGCTTCGTAACCCTCTTGCAGATCCGTTTACGTTAGGCGTATCATCTGGTGCATCGGTGGGTGCAGCATTTCTGATTTTCTTCGGATTACAATATGCATTAATCGGAATCTGGACCTTGCCTTTGGTTGCGTTCCTAACCGGCGTGTTGACGCTATGGTTCGTGCTGGCACTAGCTCGTGAGGGTCGAAAAATACCAACACATAGCCTAATTCTGGCGGGCGTGGTCATGCAAAGTTTCCTAGGGGCAGTTGTCTCCTTCCTATCGACGATGTCGAAACAGACGATTAATGAAATTATATACTGGACGATGGGAAGTCTGGCACTGCGTGGGTGGTCGTATACGGCCATCCTTTTCCCATATTTTCTGCTTGGTCTGATTTTCCTCTGGAGTCGTGCACGTTCGTTGAATGTGCTTGCTCTGGGAGAGCGTCAGGCGGCTCACATTGGAGTTCAGGTGGATAGATTGAAGCTATCAGTGTTAGCGGTTGGCACGTTGCTCACAGCAGGAGCCGTATCGGTGTCAGGTGTCATCGGTTTTGTAGGCCTTGTCATTCCACATATTCTTAGGCTGATCGTAGGGCCGGACTATCGTCTGCTGGTTCCATTATCCGCAATTGGCGGAGCCATCTTCATGGTGTGGGCAGATACGATCGCTCGTACAGTACTTGCACCAACTGAAATTCCACTTGGCGTTGTCACCGCATTTGTGGGTGCACCGTTCTTCGCCTACCTTTTGCACAGAAACAAGAAGCTTCGTAAAGGGATGATGCCATGAGTAAAGACACGAACTATACGGTGCATGCCAATCGGAATGAACCTATCCATACGGGTGAACGGGCAGATCCGAGTTTCGATACTCAGCGTGGTATAAGGAAACCTTTGATTGAAGTCGATGGAGTAGGTAAACGGTATGGTCAGCATCAGGCGTTAAATGGTGTGAGTTGGCAGATCGCAGAAGGCGATTGGTGGGGTGTTGTAGGTCCTAACGGAAGTGGCAAATCAACCTTACTGCAACTATTGGCGGGCACGGAGTCGGTTAGTGAGGGCAGTATTCAACTGAATGGCAGGAATATCACTTCGTATAGCCGCAAGGATCTGTCTCGTATGATTGCTGTTCTGCAGCAGGATGGACTGCCTGCAATCTCATATCCGGTAAGGGATGTTGTGGAAATGGGGCGTTATCCCTATCAGAACTGGCTTGGTCGTGATTCGGGTGATGGCGAGAAGATCGTTGATCGTGTGCTAGAGGAATTAGGTCTGTCCGAGCTTGCGGATCGTCCTCTGGATGCGCTCAGTGGAGGACAACGTCAGCGGGTAGCCCTTGCTAAAGTGATGGCACAGGAACCGAGCATTCTTTTGTTAGACGAGCCCACAACGTTTCTGGATATCCGTTATCAGTTGCAATTTATGGAGTTATTATCGACATGGCGTCAAAGAAATCGAATTACGATTGTGGCAGTGTTGCATGATCTGAACCTAGCTGCACAGTTTTGTGATCATATTCTGGCTTTGAAAGAAGGCGAAACTGCTGGCTCTGGAACCCCTCATGCACTGATGACCGAGGAACATATTCGAGAGATCTTCCAAGTGAACCCTGCGATGGTGAAGCATCCAGATCATGGCATTCCCCAGTTGCTGCTGCGCCGGGAGCATGAAGAGCCGAAGAATTGATCGGGGTATATACCCACATATTGATGAAGGAAGTGCTAGTTGTATGCGTAATGAACAGGTGTTGGAGCAGTTAATACGTCGAATCACAGATCCTCATGAGCAGGTCGCGGCAGAAGCTGCAGCTCATGTGGATATCCTCACGAAGCCGCCAGGCAGTCTTGGCAAACTGGAGGAGCTCGTTATTCGCCTAGCAGGTATTACAGGACAGAGTCGTCCTTGCTTCGAACGTCGAGCGGTGATCGTGATGGCAGCAGACCATGGTGTAGTTGCCGAAGGTGTCAGTGCATTCCCTGCTGAGGTAACACCGCAGATGGTTCTTAATTTTCTGGCGGGTGGAGCGGCCGTTAACGTGCTTGCCCGGCATGCTGGCGCAGATGTGCTCTGTGTAGATATTGGAGTGAATGCTGATCTAGAACACACCGATCTCATCTCCCGCAAAGTCCGCAAAGGCACAGCTAACATGGCGAAAGGCCCAGCGATGACTCGGGATGAAGCAATCCAAGCGATCCTCGTTGGCGCCGAAGTGGTCACGTCAGAAGTCGACCGAGGAACGCAGATATTTGTAACTGGAGAGATGGGGATTGGCAATACAACGGCAAGTGCTGCTGTAATGTGTGCTCTAACGGGAATATCACCGGCTTCAGCTGTTGGACGCGGGACGGGGATTGATGATGTTGGGTTACAGCGCAAGGCAACGGTGGTAAGCCAGGCTCTAAGTCTGAATGCACCCCTTGCGGAGGATGCGCTGGATGTGCTCAGTAAGGTTGGCGGATTAGAAATTGCCGGATTAACGGGTGTAATTCTTGCTGCTGCTGCGAATGGATGCCCAGTGGTGGTTGATGGGTTTATCTCAACAGCCGCAGCATTGATTGCAAGAGAGCTTGCACCAGCCAGCACGGCTTATATGATTGCTTCCCATACATCCGATGAAAGTGGACATGCAGCACTGCTTCGTGAGATGGATCTGAAGCCAATGCTTGATCTGAATATGCGACTGGGTGAAGGGACAGGAGGCGTGCTAAGTCTTCATCTCATCGATGCGGCTTGCCGTATTCTTAACGAGATGGCGACCTTTGCCAGTGCGGGTGTATCCGATGGCTCGCCTCAAGGAGAGGTTTCTTCATGAGTGTGCTTGTAACTGGAGGGGCGCGAAGTGGCAAAAGCTCGTTTGCTGAGCGTCTATGCATGCAACGCTCCTCAGAGGCTTGGTATGTGGCTACAGCTCAAGCCTATGATGATGAGATGCGCGAGCGAATCGATATGCATCAGCAGGGACGTGAAGAAGCGGGATACCTGTGGCATACGGTAGAGGAACCATTGGCATTGCCTGAATGGATCACACGTATGGGAGCATCTCATACTGGGATGTCAGCTCCTACAGTATTGGTGGATTGTCTGACATTATGGCTGACCAATATTTTGCTTGCCCATGAACATGATCCTGCGCATGTCATACAAGGACATATACATGCGCTCGTATCGGCTGTTAAGTCATATCCGGGACTACTTGTGCTTGTAACCAATGAAGTAGGGGATGGCATCGTTCCTGAATATGCTCTTGGACGAAGATACCGTGACCTTGCAGGCATATTGAATCAACGGATTGCAGCGATTTGCGGGGAAGTATTTCTAGTTACGGTGGGGATTGCGATTGAATTGAAGAGCAAGGAGTACCGTTTATGAGTGACCGCACGAACGATGGGAGAAAACAACCAGCGGCGGCAGCTTTTCAATTTTTGTCACGTTTCCCGGTTAAGATGCAGATTGATTTTGTCCCCCCATTGCTACGTGAAAGCGTGGTTTATTATCCTCTTGTCGGTGCTGCAATAGGGTTAACTGTTTGGCTTGGAGCGGGTGTTTCGGGTGTACTTCTACCCTCGTTTCCAGCGGCAGTGTTAACGCTGACCCTATGGGTTTGGTTGACCGGAGGGTTACATCTGGATGGCTGGATGGATACAGCAGATGGTCTGCTCAGTTACCGCTCTCGTGAGCGAATGTTAGAGATCATGAAGGATAGCCGCGTGGGTGCGATGGGAGTGATTGCCTGCGTTCTCCTGTTAATGATGAAGGCGGCTCTCATTGCAGATTTTATCGCACGTGCTAACTGGATGTATGGTGCATTACTTATCTTACCGATGATCTGGAGTCGCTGGTTCATGGTCTATGCCATCTCTGCATGGCCGAATGCGCGAGGTGATGACGGATTAGCTGTTTTGTTTAAAGGGCTGGGTGAACGGCGAGAAGTTCAGCGTGCACGGAGCAATGCCATTGGAATTACTGTTCTAATAGGTGTAATCACACTAGCAGTCGGAATGCTTTTCCAGCCGGAGATGCCAGTCGTAGAGGGGTTACATATCGGGAACAGTCTAATGACCCTGTCGTGGTGGTTATATCCTGTGCTTGCTGTAATTGTTGTTCCGCTCGCTTGTTACGTCATAGGTAGATGGATTGCTGGACGTATAAGTGAACGGCTAGGCGGATTAACAGGAGATACCTATGGTGCAATGAATGAGCTGCTGGAAGCTGCCTTGCTTACGGTGCTTAGTGTATTACAAGGGTTTTTCTATATAAATTGAACTAAACATTTACACGAGAACGGAGAGGACAGAAATAACATGAAGAAGCGGAGCGCTCGCCTTTATCCCCGGATTTTCCCTTTTAAAAAGGAATCAAAAAAATCTGGGGATAACAGCGATCGGAAGGTTATTCTGTCATCGTAGTGGCAAGTGTGAATATTCTCTAGTTCGACATATATAGATATAAAATATAATCGGTGACTGGGGGATGAATCGTGGACAGTGCGTCTGTACAAAAAACAGCGGCAGTCTTAATGCTGCAAGGAACCGCATCGGATGTAGGGAAAAGTGTAATAACGACAGCTCTATGCCGGATATTCAAACAGGACGGCTTCAGACCTGCACCCTTCAAATCCCAGAATATGGCGCTGAATTCCTACGTCACAGTGGATGGCAAGGAAATTGGTAGAGCGCAGGGAGCACAGGCAGAAGCTTGTGGTATTGAGGCGACGACAGACATGAATCCAATCCTCATTAAGCCTGTGCGCGATATGCACTCCCAGATTGTTGTGCACGGCGTACCCTTTGCTCAGATGAGCGCGTCAGACTATCGGCAGCATTTTCTGCCTGAGGCGAAGCAGACCGTGATGGGAGCATTGGATCGTCTACGATCGACTTATGATGTCGTGCTAATGGAAGGTGCAGGCAGCCCTGCAGAGATTAATCTGAAGGATCGGGATATTGTTAATATGAACCTGGCTGGATGGGCAGATGCACCGGTTATTCTGATCTCTGATATTGATCGAGGCGGCGTATTTGCCTCCATTGTAGGTACGCTTGAGTTGTTGGAGCCACATGAGGTACAGCGTGTAAAAGGGTTCATTATTAACAAATTCCGGGGCGATCTGTCCCTATTGCAGCCAGGACTGGATTGGTTGGAAGAACGGACAGGAATTCCAGTACTCGGCGTGTTACCTTACATAAGAGATATACAGATTGAAGCTGAAGATTCAGTCGTTTTGGATTCCCTGCGTCATGGTAAGTCGGGGCAACAGGAATTAGATCTTGCTGTGATTCGGTATCCGCGAATTTCGAACTTTACCGACTTCGATGCATTGTCTCGTGAACCCGACGTCAATATTAGGTATGTTACTTCACCAGAGGAGCTTGGTTCACCAGATGCAATCCTATTACCCGGGACAAAGGACACCATAGGTGATCTGGAATTCTTGCGTGAATCAGGTTTGGAGCAAGCGATTGCCCGTCATATCGAGCGTGAGCATGTGCAACTCGTGGGGATCTGCGGCGGTTATCAGATGCTTGGTCAGCATCTTCAAGATCCTTTTGCCGTTGAGGCGAATCAGGTTCAGGAGGCAAGAGGCATGGGCATGCTGCCACTATCCACGACCTTCCTACAGAACAAACAGACGGTTAGAGCTTCCGGTTGGGTACAGATGGAACATCCCATCCGTTTACACCAGGAAGTGCATGGAGCCCATTCGGCTGGCCAACGAGTCTCTCCGCTGCCTATTGAAGGTTATGAGATTCATATGGGAGTTACGGAATGCCATGAACCGGAGCGGGTGTCGGCTTTATTTGAAATACGTCATCCAGGGGGACAATCGTTTGATGAGGGTTGGGGAACTCAGGATGGTAAGGTATGGGGAACGTATCTACATGGATTGTTTGAAAGTGATCAGTTTCGGCGTTCCTGGCTTAACGGTTTGCGGGACAGTAAAGGGCTTGCTCCTCTCCTTGAAACATACAGTGCACGTGAACGTAAGGAGATGGAGTTTGATCGGGTAGCGGAATCCTTACGTTCTGCACTGGATCTGGAGCGGATATATGAAATTATGGGTCTGCAAACTCCACAATAGACTGTGACTTAATCATACAGGTGAATGGAATAGTATTCACAAAAAAAGTCCCCCATATGGCAGTAATCCTTAATGAAGGAATATTGCCTTGTATGGGGGACTTTCCGATCTAGCTGCGAATTCGAGCGCAGCTAGTTGAAGGTTGTGATCATTCCCTTTACATTCTGTGTGGATTCAAACAGGGGAACGATGGGTTAATGCTACATTTGATTAGTTAATTTTGAATTTCTTCATGGCAGCCTGTAACTCGACTGCTTGTTCATGCAAGTGACGAACCGTACCAGAGTGGGAATCCATCTCGTTCAGTTGTAGATCTGCGGTAGAGGCAATCTCTTGCATGCTCTGACGGGACTTGGACGTAATCTGTGCAGTCTCTTCAACAGAGGCACTTACTTGTTCTGCCCCAGCAGATACCTGCTGCGTGGAAGCTGATACCGTCTGGATGGTCAGGTTTACGTTCTGAATTAATTCGTTCAATTGCTGGAAGGCAGAGCCTGCTTGTTGAACCACATGAGTACCTGAGCCAATCTCTTGCGTTACCCGGTTCATGGCATCAACAGAACGCTCAGCATCCTCGCGAATCGTATTCAGATAATCCGAGATTTCCTCGGTTGCCGTTTTGGATTGCTCCGCGAGCTTGCGAACTTCTCCCGCAACGACAGCGAATCCACGGCCGTGTTCGCCAGCGCGTGCAGCTTCGATGGATGCATTAAGCGACAACATATTGATCTGTTTCGTAATTTCGAAAATGGAAGTTACGATGGTACCGATGGCGATAGAGCGTTCATTCATCGTTTCCACATAACGCAAGGATTCACTTGCGGTCTGACCTACACGTTCCATCTGTTCTACCGCATTCTGTGCCAAACGATTACCGTTCACGGCTTCACTAGCAGCTTCTCCAATCTGCTCTGATACTTCGGCAGAGGAAGAAGCGATATGCATGATTCCCTGGGTGATTTCCTCCATAGCTCTTGCATTCTCAGCAGCACTCGTGGCAATGCTTACACTGCCTTTCTCGGCTTCTTCGGCAGATTGACTGGAGTTTTTAACCATACTGGACATGGATTCAACCCGATTCAGCAGATCATTCGAACCTTCAACCACTTCATCCGAGGTGGAGAGAACACGACTAATCATTTCTTTGAGGTTATGAGTCATCGTCTGGAAGCTTGTAGCGAGTTGAGCAATTTCGTCTTGACCTTTAATCTGAAGCTGGGTCGTTAGATCACCCTGTGAAATTTGTTTACTATGTTGTACGAGTGAAATAATTGGACGGGTAACTCTCTTAATCATACTCGTTGAGATCAGCCATCCAAGTACAAAGGTCAGTGCAGTAATACCAAGGCACAACCAGAAAATTTGCGCAATCTTGGACTGGATGAATTGTGCATCCATGCTTACCGCCATGAGCATATTACTACCTGCTACAGGTATAAAAGCAGCCTTATGTACGCCAAAAGCGTCGGAATAAACTTCACTAATAGCTAATGCTTTCGTTTCAATTGCTGTATTCATTGCAGATTCAACTGCAATTTCTTCTCCAGCCTTCATACCTGAGGCATTGTTGGCAATTACGATTTTGGCAGTTCCGTCTTGAAGAGCAACAACGTAAGCTGCATCCAAGCTATGTTCCTTTGCTTTCTCAGCCAGATAGGATTCAACCGTTAGAGCAGCACCATCGGAACCGGCTCCACCGCTTTCGACTTGCGAAATTTTGGACGAAGAGATGTTTTTGTATATATCCTGAATAGACGTGTTTAAGACCTTGTCGAATTGCGGGAGTACATAACTTTGAATAATATTCATCGATACTGCATAAAAACTGATACTAAACAACAGGGATGCGACTAGCAATACGAGGAACAGCATTCCTCTTATTTTGCCAGCGACCGTGCGATTACGAAACATAAAATCATCCTTTCACGTCATGTTCATTAACATAGTCGCTCTTCCGTACTCATCAGTCCTATCTATCAACGAAGAAAGACCTATTTTTTATATTGAGAAAACTTGGGAATAAGCGGATATACCTATATTACATAATTAACCTGAGGTTGAATACAACAAATTTCATAAATCACTCAGTTTTTTTCAGAAATGCGCAATTACATTACATACATATTACGCAAAATAAATTAATGCCTACCGGAATAGTTTGTTATGTGTTATATTGTTCAATACAATATAAGTAAATAGAAAGCCGGAGGTTTCGGCAAGCACATTTAAGAGGAGGATTTACAGTAGTGGATACATTTTTAATTATTTTGAACGTCGTAGTTATGCTCATTCTTCTAGGTGTCCTGTTCTGGATGCAGAAGAAACACATCTCATTTACGAAACGTGTGTTTACAGGTTTGGGCATCGGGGTCGTTTACGGCGTTGTGCTTCAACTGCTCTATTCATCGGGTTCTGATATTATTACCAAGTCAGTCGATTGGTTTAACCTTGCCGGTTCAGGCTATGTTCGTTTGCTACAAATGGTCGTTATTCCTTTAATCATGGTGTCGATCATTTCGGCAATCATGAATCTGAAGGGGAAACAAAATCTAGGTAAGATGAGTCTATCCATCATTGCCATTCTTCTTATTACAACTGCAATCGCTGCAAGTGTGAGTATCGTAACAAGCTTGAGCTTTAATCTGACTTCCATTGAGATTGAGGGAGGAGATCGGGAGCTTGCACAAGGTCAACGGATGGAGGAACGTCTCGTCGATGTGAAAGATCAGACGATTCCGCAGCAGGTATTGGAATTCATTCCATCTAACCCATTCGCAGATATGACAGGTGAACGTCGTACATCTACACTGGCGGTTGTTATTTTCTCTGCATTTATCGGAGTAGCGGTACTTGGCTTGGATCGCAAAAAACCACAGCAGGCTGAAACGTTCCGTGGAATGGTGAATGCGGTGTATGCCGTAGTTATGCGGATTGTTACGCTGGTGCTACGGTTGACGCCGTACGGTATTTTGGCGTTGATTACGAAGGTCACAGCGACAACGAATCCGGATGAGATATTGAAGCTCATTAAATTTGTTATTGCGTCCTATGTTGCGTTGTTCGTGATGTTCATTATTCATTTAATTATTATTGCTCTGTTTGGTTTCAACCCAATCACTTATGTGAAGAAGGTTCTGCCAACACTGGTATTTGCATTTACTTCCCGTTCCAGTGCAGCGGCTATCCCGCTTAATGTAGAGACACAGACGAAGAAGTTGGGCGTCTCCGATGGTATTGCGAATCTGTCGGCAAGCTTCGGGGCTACAATTGGTCAAAACGGCTGCGCCGGGATATATCCGGCCATGCTCGCGGTTATGATTGCTCCTACGGTCGGCATCGATCCGCTTAGCTGGGACTTCATTATTACCCTGATCCTTGTGGTCATGATCAGTTCATTCGGCGTAGCCGGTGTAGGTGGCGGGGCAACCTTCGCTTCCCTGATCGTGTTGTCCACGATGAATCTGCCAGTTGCTCTGGCAGGCTTGTTGATCTCCGTTGAACCGCTTATCGACATGGGTCGTACGGCACTTAACGTTAATGGTTCAATGACTTCAGGTCTCGTTTCCAGTAAATTGTTGAAAGAGAATGATCAGGATACCTTCAGCAACCCGACTCCTGATCTGGATGGTGCCGCTCAGGCATAATCTCTATTTTCAGGTTTTTATTGAATGAATCGCTGTTATAGCTCTTCAATGATAGCTCGCCTGTAGCATCTCAATTGTAGTTTACGATTAACCGTTCTTCGGATCATCCGGAGGGCGGTTTTTTGATTTGAATTTTTATGGAAGGTGCATTATGCCAGCAGGCGCACAATGGGTTCATTTTTAGCCTAGTAGCCTTCGTATAATATAGTGCTGTTCAATAGACGGGAAATATGATAGAGTAATCATGTTTTGGCTCTGTGCCAGACCGCGGTTCGTAACCATCCCGCGTAATCAAAACTAGGAAGGCAGTGTATGTATTTATGTTTAATTTAGGGTGGGGAGCGTTGTTCGTTCTCGTCACTTATGGTTTCTTTTTGTTGTGTTATCGCTTGTTCGGTAAAAAAGGTCTATATGCCTGGATTGGTGTGGCAACGGTTATTGCCAACATTCAGGTGACCAAAACGATAGATATTATGGGGATTGTGTTGACTCTAGGCAATACGATGTACGTAAGTCTATACCTTACCAGTGACTTGCTTAATGAGAAGTACGGTTCAGGAGAAGCGCGAAAAGCTGTATGGTTCGGTTTCTTTACGTTAATTATGACCACGGTACTCATGCAGATGGTGTTGTACTTTGACCCAGCGTCTACAGACTTTGCTCAGGAGCCGATGGAGAAATTATTTGGTCTGTTGCCACGTCTTGCACTGGGAAGCCTGTCAGCGTACTTTATTAGTCAATTCCTGGATGTGCGCCTGTACTCTTGGTTACGCAAAATCACACCTGGTCGTAATCAACTGTGGATTCGTACGAACGGAAGCTCGATTATCAGTTCATTTGTGGATACGCTAGTGTTCACTGCGATTGCCTTTGCATTCATTTATCCATGGGATGTGTGGATTGAGATTTTCCTAACGACCTATGTGATTAAATTTGTACTGACTGCAGTGGGAACACCTTTCCTGTATGCTGCGCGTAATTTTAAATTTAAGGATGAGTCTTAAATTCGAAGACAATCTACGTGCAGATGGTTACCAGAAGTAAATGAGTGAATATTCATAGACGAAACTAAAAATGTCCCGCAGAGTCATGTCATCATGGACTTGCGGGACATTTTGCATTATAGGTGGCGATCCAACCTTACTATATGATGAAGATGAAGTGACGTAGAGTGTGTGATTGAACTGCCCGGATTGCTGCGATGTTTAGATGAAAGACAAACCTTAGTCAGTCAAAATTTGCAGTTCTTTAGGATATGAAGTCAGTACTTCTACACCCGTTTCTGTTACGAGTACATCATCCTCAATACGCACGCCGCCAGCTCCAGTTACATAAATGCCCGGTTCGATGGTGAATACGGTCCCTTCTTGCAAGAGATCTGTATTCTGACCATGTAATGACGGATATTCATGAACATCAATGCCGAGCCCATGACCGACGCGGTGCATGAAGCGTTCACCGTAGCCAGCATCTTCTGTAACTTGGCGTGCAGCACGGTCAATCTCTGCACAGGTTACGCCAGGCTTGACTGCTCGAATGGCTGCTTCATTGGCTGCCAGTACCGTATTATAGATCGTGCGCAGCTCAGGAGAGATGTCTCCAAATGCAAACGTACGTGTAATATCGGAAGCATACCCACCAGCATATACGCCCATATCAAACATCAACAGATCACCATGTTGAAGCTTGCGTTCACCCGGGGTACCGTGGGGCAATCCCGTTTGTGGTCCAGTGAGCACCATCGTGTCGAAGGAAGGGCCGTCTGCACCCAGTTTCTTCATCTGATATTCCATTTCGGCAACGAGTTCAATCTCGGTTACACCGGTACGAACGTGGGAAAGCCCTTGGCGCAGAACTTCCTCAATCAGATGAATAGCATGACGAATGCGAGCGATCTCATCTGGTGTTTTCTTCACGCGTAGGGAGCGCAGCAGAGGGCCAACATCTTCATAATGGGTACCACCCAAAGCAGCGGTTAACTGCTCATAACGTGCGACGGTAACGTATTCCTTTTCCAAACCAATTCGTCCAAGACGTCCTTGGTAACGCTCAAATAGCGCGTATGGATTGTCTGTATCGGTATGTGTTGCGATGTTGGAGACGGAGGAAGCAGCAGCTGCGGCATCGGCGTCTAGCGCAGGTACAATCAGAAGAGGTTCTTCGCCGCGTGCGAGCACGAGTCCAAGGAAACGTTCATGTGGATTGCTTGCGAATCCTGTTAAGTAGTAGATATGTTTAGGATCTGTGATCAGTGTGGCATCCAGTCCTTGCACAGAGAGGCTAGCTTCTAAGCGGGATAATGGTGTTTGGTTCGTCATGGGTATGTCCACCTTTCAATTATCTATATCATCCATTCTATTATAAAATAAATCTTCCCAATTCCATAGGCGTGCGTATATGAGAGTATTTATATAGAAGAAAGTAAGGAAATGCGGCTACCTCTAAAATAATGAGAATTAGAATGGTTTTTCCGTTTGAGTAAATAGTGGGGCGGGTAACGGGTAATACAGGGCGAAACCTTATTGTATCTGACGTCGTAGAGTTAACGGTCAAGATTGTGGTAATATCCGTAACTCCTTAAATATGAACTCATATCCATTCATTCCAATTCGAAGGGAGAGGTATACATGAATAATCGCTTAAGCGTTCCTCTGTATGCTTCGCTATTAAGCGTGGCGTTATTAACTGCGTGTGCTTCAGGTGATGGCTCCGCAGGATCGCAGCCAATGTCTCAGGGCGCAGGCGGAGGTCAGGGACAGACAGCTAATGGCGGTACTACTAGCGTAGAGAACAATGAAAATGAAGCACAGGAGAATGCAGTTATTCCTTATGAAACTTCAGTTCTGGTGGAAGGGCTTAATGCGCCGTGGGAACTCGTTGAAGTATCCGATGGCCGTATGTTTGTAACCGAGCGTCCAGGTACAATTCGGGTCATTGAGGATGGCGAATTATTGTCTGAACCATTGATTGAATTCACAGCCCCGTTTAATGAGGAAGGCGAGGGTGGGCTACTAGGGCTTGCTGCTGACCCGGAGTTTGAGGATAACGGTTATCTGTATGCCTATCATTCGTACATTGAAGGCGATAACATTGCCAATCGTGTATTGCGCTTGAAGGTGAGTGATGGGACAGCAGTCATCGACAAGGAATTGCTCGGTGATATCCCTGGCGGTGTGAATCATAATGGTGGGCGCATCAAGATCGGCCCGGACAATCTGCTCTATATCACAACAGGTGAGCGGTATGAACCAGAGCTGGCACAGGATCAGGACAACCTAGGCGGCAAAATATTACGAATTGGTCTCGACGGTTCGATCCCTGCCGATAACCCATGGAATTCACCTGTGTATAGTATGGGTCACCGTAATGCGCAGGGACTTACATGGAATCCGGACAATGGTTATCTCTATGCGACCGAGCATGGTCAGCGAAATTTAGATGAGATCAACCGAATTGAAGCGGGCGCTAATTATGGTTGGCCTGAGGTAGAGGGTGATGATCATAATAATAGCGAGTATCAGGCTCCGCTTGCACATAGTGACAATGATACCTGGGCTCCCTCGGGTGTTGCTTATATTGAGGAAGGGCCCTGGGCAGGCTCCTTAATTGCGGCTAATCTGCGTGGGGAACAACTGTTGAAGATCACGCTATCCGAGGACGGAACGCAAGTCGATCAGGTTGAACCTGTTTTTGAAGATGAATGGGGACGCATTCGGAATGTAACGACTGGAGCAGACGGACAGATCTATGTACTCACAAATAATCGGGATGGTCGTGGCTCCCCACGTGATGGCGATGATAAGCTAATTGTGCTTACCCCACTGGATCAAGCGAAGTAACCCGATATTCTAATGGCTTGATAGGGCGGCTTGCCAGGTCTCAAACTTAAGTTACTAATGCCAACACATTCAATAAACAATTTATGAACAATATGCAATTTACGAAAAAAGGGGCTAACTCATATAGAGTTCCTCTTCGCTCCAAGCGCTAACGAACCTACCGCGTCTTAATAGGTGAATTATTTGCATATGCAAGATTTAACGAACCTGAGTAACGTTATTCCGTCATAACACGTTCTCAAAACCTAAAAAATCGAGTGAATCGACGAAATAACGCCTCTGTGATTCATTAGATCTCAGATCCGGGGAAATGGGCGCGAATAGCGTGTTTCAGATTCCTTACATCCAAATAACGCTAAAGGGGCTGTCCCCGTCATCTTCATGACTTATGGACAGCCCCTTCATTCATTTATTACATCTCTGTAGATATGCCATTACAGGTAAGAAGTCGCCTGTCCGTGTGACGATGTACTGTCTGTATCAACTAACTTATTCACCAAGCTCGGCGAGTTCGGCCACTCGCTCACTTGGAGCCTCGGTGTATTCACCGCCGTGGTAGCACAGCACGGTATCGATTTTCAAGCCGATTAAACGTTTCAGGCTGCGCAGTGCCTCGGGCATGTCCGGTGTTGCTGGAGGAGCAGGGCCTACCAACTCGTCATCAACTACACGAAGCTCGTCGGCTGCGAGTAGAAATTGCTTCTCACGGAAGTACAAGCAGATATGTCCAGGAGTATGACCCGGTGTATGAATGACCTGAACCCCTCCTTGTAAGGGTAGCATGTCCCCATCCTCCAGAATACGAGCGATGTGCAGTGAAGGAAGCCCGGAGAGCAGTTGTTCAGCTAGTTCCAATGTAGGTGGAGCTAACATCGCTCTACGTTCAGGAGTGAATTTGATCAATGGAAGTTTGCCTTGAAGATAGGGGATTTCATCTGCATGTGCCCAGATTTCGACGTCAGGTACGGCTTCGACTAGGGCACCAAGATTACCGATATGGTCGATATCCTGATGCGTGATAATAATGCGTTTAATTTCATGAAGCTTTGCACCCGCTTCTTCAAGTGCAGATTGCAGTTCGGCAAACTGTCCAATCATGCCTGTATCCACCAGTGTAATTCCATCTTCATCGCGCAACATGACGGGATGGATCGGACTGTTACCAGTGGGTGTAGGAATGTTAAGATGAAGAATGGTGATATCAATAGGTTGTAGATTCATATTCATTACCGGAATTGTTCCGGAGCACCTCCCTAGTTAGTATGTTGCTTATATTGAGTACTGAAAATGGTATGCTGTCAGAATGACAGGTAGGTACCAAGTTCAGTTCATCTTTGCAGTACTTAGAACTGGAATTTCGTACTTTAAGTGTTTTCTGTATTGTTTAATGGTATTCAAGATCGATTCTAGCGTTTGTTCTGCATTACTATCCTGTCCGACGATTGAGGCGAAGGTGAAGTTGGAATGAATCAGTCTGTTTCGCGCTTTGAATAACTTGGCTAGTTCGTCATCGTCATTCTCTGACCCTGGCTTCACAGCAATGTGTTGGCTTTTCAATTCTGCCTGAAGAATCTCAATATTAGATAAAGATCGGTATGCAGGAGTTTTCATGAGTTGAACCGAATTGAATGTTTTTTGAAAGGTTTGTTCATATAGGCGAAGTAACCATTGTTCAATGATGGAGCATAGTTCAATCGTCCATGAAGCATACTTCCGATCCTTGCGATCATGACTAAGTCGATGGATCTCTTCCTCATCCCATAGGTCATGTTTCTTAAGCAGGGCCCTATCATCCTTTTGCTGGAGCCGTTCATACTCCTGTTCAATCCATTTGATCTCATGCTTAGCTTCTTTTTTTAATTTTTTGAAGTCTTGTTTGGTTAGCATAAGTCATAGCCTCCTATATAGGATCAGATCGTGATACTTCTAGAGGTTGGTGTGAACCATCCTTTGTGAACACACACTTCTATTATCTCACATTGTCTTCATAGGCTCAAAAAGTCATTCCGTACGGGTCAAATTCATACTCATTCAAGCCTTAGTTAAGAAGGGAAGTGTTATGATGTCCAACATCGTTTCCAACACTGTGTCCAATCCAGAGACTGATTCAACACCCAATCCAACGTCCAAACCAACATCCAATCCCAACGCCGATCATAAGACGAATCAGATCGCGATTGTAACGGGGGCGAACTCCGGCATGGGGCTAGCGACCACAATAGAGCTTGCACGAAAAGGTTATCATGTGATCATGGCATGTCGCAGTGAGCAACGTGGACAACAGGCGCTTCAGGAAGCGCTTCGTCAGTCTGGTTCCACTACTATTGAACTGATGCTGTGTGATCTCGGTTCATTGGATAGCATCCGTCGCTTTGCCCATTCGTTTAATGAGCGTTATGACACGCTGGGTGTGTTAGTGAATAATGCCGGTGTGGTCATGGTGAAGCGTAAGGAGACCTCAGATGGTTTTGAGCAGAGTATAGGGATTAACCACCTGGGTCACTTCCTACTAACACTTCTCCTGATTCCACCGTTGCGACGTGCAGAGCAGGGGCGGATTGTGAATGTATCATCCGGTGCATACAAAGCAGGCAAGATTCACTTTGAAGACCCGCATTTACATAAAAGGTACAACCCGATCAAGGGCTATGCTCAGTCCAAGCTCGCCAATGTGTTATTCACTCGGGTTCTGGCTCGCAAAGTAGCCGATAGCCGAATAACCGTTAACTGTCTGCACCCCGGTGCGGTTGGTACAAGTATTGGTGTTGATCGTAATACCGGATTTGGGACCCGTATTATGGCTGTTGTGGGCAAGCTACCGTTCTTTCTTACCCCCGAGGAGGGGGCAAAAACGGCAGTCTACTTGGCAACCAGTCCCGAAGTTGCAGGTGTGACTGGCAAGTACTTCTACCAGCAGCAGGAGCAGACACTACAAGCCCACGCCACAGACGATGCTGTAGCCGAACGATTCTGGACGTGGAGCGAGCAGCAAGTAAGGCTTGAGCCGAGCGAACAATTGTAATGCCCTGTCATTGAATTACATGATAATCTAGCATGCTGAATGCTTTATCTTTTGGCTTGCACAGCTTCATGAATTTGTTGAATGAGATCGTCTATGCGTAGAATGCCTTGATCACCCTGACCGTACGCACGGACAGAGGCTGACGAGGCATTTTTTTCATTCTCACCAAGGACGAGGGAGAAGGGCACTTTCTCCATCTGAGCCTCACGAATTTTGTACCCCAGCTTCTCGTTACGCAAGTCTGTCTCCACACGAATTCCTGCTACTCGCAGCGCTTGTTGCACTTCTAGAGCATACTCGGCGTAATGGTCTGACACAGGGAGTAGCTTCACTTGCACTGGTGCAAGCCATAGAGGGAACGCACCTGCGAAATGCTCCGTAAGAATGCCGATGAAACGATCAATGGAACCGTAGATGGCACGGTGAATGACGACCGGACGGTGCTTCAGACGATCTTCACCGATGTAAGTGAGGTCGAACTTCTCTGGCATCTGGAAATCAAGCTGGATTGTTCCACATTGCCAGCTGCGTTTCAGTGCATCGAGGATATGGAAGTCGATTTTGGGGCCATAGAATGCGCCATCTCCTTCGTTAATGCGGTAGCTGACTCCGCGCCGATCCAGCACATTTTGCAGTGCACGTTCCGCTTGATCCCATAATTCCTCTGACCCCATGGAGTCTTGTGGTCGTGTGGACAGCTCAATGCTATATTCGAATCCGAAAATATCGTACATGCGTCCAATTAACGAGATCGCACGGTTAATCTCTTCTTCGATCTGTTCGGGCAAGACATACAGATGAGCATCATCCTGACAGAATGTCCGTACACGCATCATTCCGTTTAACGCACCCGAGTACTCGTGGCGATGAACCTGACCGAATTCCATCATGCGAATAGGTAATTCGCGATAGGAATGAAGCTTGTTTTTGAAAATCAGCATATGCCCTGGGCAGTTCATCGGTTTCAGTGCAAACGTAGCATTGTCCACCTCGGAGAAGTACATATTGTCTTTGTAATGCTCCCAGTGACCGGATTGCTCCCACAGCCGATTATTCATCATGAGCGGAGTGCGAACTTCCTGATATCCTTCTTGTAGCTGTAATTCACGGGAGAAATTCTCCAGCTCAGTACGGATAGTCATGCCTTTGGGGAGATAGAACGGCATGCCGGGTGCTTCCTCCGAGAACATGAATAGCTCCAGCTCTTTGCCTAGTTTCCGATGATCTCGTTTCTTCGCTTCTTCAAGCATGTGCAAGTGCTCATCCAGTTGTGCTTGGTTTGGAAAGGCAGTGCCGTATATCCGTTGAAGCATTTTATTGTCCGAGTTACCTCGCCAGTACGCGCCTGCGACATGAAGCAGCTTAAAGGCTTTGATGCGGCCAGTTGACGGAAGATGTGGACCACGGCATAGATCGAGAAACTCACCTTGTTCATACAACGAAATTTCTGCGTCTGCAGGTAAATCATGAATCAACTCCAGCTTGTATGGATCCTGCATATCGGCAAAAATCTCAAGAGCCTGTTCGCGGTTAACGACGCGACGATTAATTTTCCAATTTTCCCGCACAATCTTGTGCATCTCCTGTTCAATAACTGCGAGATCATGAATGGAGAGGGCGTGCTCCAAATCCACATCGTAATAGAATCCGTCGGCAATGACAGGGCCGATGCCAAGTTTTACGTGCTCTGCACCGTAAATTCGTTGGATTGCCTGAGCCAGAACATGCGCAGTAGTGTGACGATAACGTTGAAGACCTTCGTCGCTTTCGAGTGTAACGATAATAAGCTCGCAGTCCTCTTCAAGCTGTCGATCCAGATCGACATGTTGCCCATTCACAATACCTCCTACAGCCTGTTTACCCAGACTTATACGGATGGACGAAGCGACTTCTCCTACAGTAACGCCTGCATGGTAATCCCGTACTGCTCCACCTTGGAGACGGACTTCAATGCGCTGATTTGACTGACTTGCATCATTTGCTTTTGCTTGGCTAGATGCATTGAATTGTTCCTGATTATTCATGTGAACCACACTCCAATTTTCAAATTAGAAGCGCAAAAAACACCCGTCCCGGAAAAGGGACGAGTGCGCTTAGCTCGTGGTTCCACCCTAATTTGGTTATGAAGCCATCCTTATTCGGCCAGCCGCCGGATACAGGAAACATCATAACCCTCATTGGAATCCGTTAACGGGGATTAGGCGGTGAACTCTACTGGCCCATGTAAGCTCCGAATTCGAATAGGAACTTGTTGCTTAAAATGCGTGTTCAAAAAGGTCGGTTTTCAGTACCAAGAAGATGGGATGAAGATAGAAATGGAGTAGCGGAGCGTAGATTAAGCTACGTGAGCAACGGACATTTCGGCTGAATCCCATCTTCGATGCTGAGATGCCGCTAGGGCATCCTTCGTAATCAAAAGCGGACTTTTTGAACAACCTCTTAAAGGGGTGGTTCGAGATCACGGCTGCAGAGGGGTAACGCCGTTTCGTTCGCTGAAGAAGGTTTCACCAATCCCTTCTCTCTCTGGGCAGCACGCAAGCGGAATCATGTCTCTGGTCATCGCCAAATATACGAAATGATAAGGTTGATCCGTCCATTGCGGAGGATGCCATATCAATTTTTTGGGAAACAGGTGTTACTTGAGTGTCGATTATATAGATTGAAATTTCAAAGGTCAAGTGATTTTATTTTGAGAGCCATGTAAAGTCCCATCCCAGATCAATTGAATCTGTGTGCCCTGCCCGGGTGCGGAATGAACTTCAATTCGACCCTTCATCGCCTCGATCAGACTCTTGGTCACAGCCATGCCTAGCCCAGATCCCACATCAGGAGTTCCCGTATCTGTTCCGCGATAATAACGTTCGAATAACTTCCATACCGTCTCCGCATCCATACCTCTCCCATTATCGGCAAACTGTATACTGAATTCTCCATCTCGTTGCCCAGCATGCACGCTGACGATGAGCTTGGTGTCTATAGGGTTATGCAGCAGAGCGTTGGCGGTCAGATTATCTACAATTCGTTCAAACGAAGGGATGTGGACCTGCCCATAGACAGGAGTTGGTGCTGGTTGAAACTGGATGCGACCTTGCCCATAGGCTGGATTACGTTCGGCCCGTTTAACGAGATCATGAAGTAGCGTATTCACGTCAGTTCGTTCTACCTCTGGTTGATATCCACCGCTGCGTAAGCGGTAGGTCGTGGCAAGATCATTGACCAACCGATCCATATACATGGATTTGTCCAACATGATTGCAGCGAACTCGCGTACTTCTTCTTGAGACCAGCTATATTTATCTGCTTCAAGCATGTGGGCATAGCCCTGTATAGAGGATAAAGGGGTCTTCAGATCATGTGTGATGCCTGCAATCCATTCCTCGCGAAGAGATTCCGTTTGTTTGCGAAGTTCCTCGTCTTGTTTCAGCGTGCTGGATAACATTTGCATCGAGTGCAGCACTTCGGCATATACACGATATTTCCGCTTCCATTTGCCATTACGTCGTTGACTGCGAGGTATGCCATTGAGCCCAGTAGGCTCTTCGTAATTACCCTTTTCCAGTCGTTGTAGCCATTGGAGCATGTGCAGCATCGGGGAACCGAAACGATTGGCGTACCATAAAGCAAGCAGGATTAACAACATAATTACGGACAAAACCAACACCAGCAGCGCTGGCTCCCATATAAACGTATAGGGATTTCTCTCGTCTTCCGCTGCCGACAAACCGCTAGGGACACTGATCATCCAAGTCGTTCCGGTCTGTTCATCATATAAAGTGGCTGTGAATGCTCCATACCGGCTAGGGTAGCGGGCACGCAAAACGAGATCCTGAATGTTATATTCGCTCGGCACACCTATTGTAGGTTTGTTATAGGAATCTAGCTCCTTGCCAGAGGAATCGAGTAGTTGAAGATAAGCCTTGTCAGCACGAATGGACGCTTGTTGTTCTGGCGCTATGAGAAGCTTGCCGTTGGTAAAGGTGCTAGTCTGATGAACCTCGTTAAGTAAGGGTTTGGCTAGACTGCGTTCTCCATATAACAATGTAAAAACAATGCCGTGTCTTTCTCGAATGACCATGACGATCTGATAAGGAAATGGCTTGGTTCCTTGCCAATAAGAGATTAGCTCTCCTGGTGCATAGTGAGTCGGAATATCGGAGGGGGTATGAAAGGCATCGATAACCTTACCTTTATCATCAAGCATTTGCAGCCACCCTTGATTTTGCTCCACCTGCTTCAGAAGATCGGGGGCATAGTGAACGGTGCCATCAGACGAGATTTTTGCGGTATCAATTAATTGATCTAGACCTGTGGTCGCAAAATCATCGACTAGGTTCACTTCATTCACCTTTTGCACTACCCAATATGTCGCAGCTGATCCAAGTATTATTATCAAAAGAACGGCGCCAGCGAGCATACCGATAAATCGGGTCATCAACCTGCGCCGAATGCTCATAATTGTGGAACCTGCTCAGGCTTAATGAGCTTGTATCCGAGACCTCGTACGTTGACTAGAAATTCTGGCGTGGAAGGGTCTGCCTCAATTCGTTCCCGAATGCGATGGATGTGAACCATAACGGTATTGTCGTCACTAATGGCTTCCGATCCCCAGACTCGTTCATATAATTCAGACTTGGTGAAAATACGATTGGGATGCTTACAGAAAAAGAGCAGCAACTGATATACAAGTGCCGGGCAGGTAACGTTCACTCCCTCGACTCGTAGCTCTCCGGCATGTTCCAACACCTGGAATCGTCCAAAATCATAGATATTTTCTTGGAGACTCGAATGTGGCGTAATTACGTCATTTTTTGTGTTTGAGCTGTTTGAATCATTCCCTATCTTAGAAGGCAAGTAACGCTTGAGTAGTGACTTGATTCGGGCGACGACTTCGAGTGGATTAAAGGGTTTGACGACATAATCGTCACCGCCCACAGCGAATCCAGTTAACTTGTCATAATCTGTTGTTTTGGCGGTGAGGAACAGAATGGGTGCATCGGTTACCTCTCGCAGGAATGGGCAGATTTCGAGTCCACTTTTCCCCGGAAGCATGACATCCAGCACGATGCAATGATAGGTTTTGCTTTTGCAGGCTTCGAGTGCTGCTTCACCTGTTGTAACGGTATCGATATCAATAAACTGCTCTTTCAGCAGAACGGTGCGAAGCATATGTAATATGGCTTGTTCATCATCTACAAGGAGTAATGAGACGTGATTCATGCTTGAAAGTGACCTCCTTAGGCTTCTGTCTGGCTCAGTTCATCATATCACTAAGATCGGTGATCTGGAGCATGCGCTATCTTAACAGAATCTTAATTATGAGTTCCGTGGAAGTCAAAGAGTTATGTTAGGTGTAAGCATATGTTAGACGCAGGATAAGATTCATTCTGTAGAGTTAACTGCAAGAGATGACGATTTTAATAAGGGGTGTGGAACAATGAACAATATACATGAAGAACTTGAGCGTACGAGGCAACGGAAAGATAAAGCAACCACAGATTCGAAATCCAAAAATGCTGCACAAGTGAGATCTCAGTCCAAGAAGACCTGGAAGTTATTTGCAATGTCACTGGCAGCCTGTATGATTCTCTCTGCTTGTAGCAGTAATGTTTCATCTGATCAGGCAGGGGAACAGTCCGCAGAGCAGACATCCGGTTCTACTCCAGTAGTTGAAAATAAAGAGAATGATAAGCTAGAGGGTGCTGAAAAACAATCCGGAACAGAGGTGCAAGCTGTGATTACACCAGATAACTTCTTGGATACATTGTTGAATGGTTCGAAAGATGATATCTATAGTCAGATGAGCCCTGCACTGAAGGAAGCGGTATCGCTGGAGGAGTTCAAATCATCTGCCGACAGTTTTTTGCAGGGGGTAACTACGCTTGACCAAGTGGTAGATGTGCAAATGAATAATTTAACTGAGCGTGTCTGGAAGGATGCAACTGGAACGAAAGCTATTCGTGCTTATTTCTCAGAAACACAAATTGAAGGTTTATCCATTCATACTTTGGAAGCTCATGAGGATACAGATAACAAGTTTACCCAAACGGAGTTCCAGTTCCCGATGAAGGGCGACTGGTTTGTATTTTGGGGAGGCAATGATGTTCTGTCCAACTACCATTATGAGCATGAGACTCAGCGCTATGCACTTGATATCGTTCGAACGAAGGGCAATTTCAGTTATCAAGATGATTCGACCAAAAATGAAAATTATTATGCTTTTGGTGAGCCGCTCTACGCTGCCGCGGACGGAACAGTCGTGGAGATTAAGAATGATATCCCGGACAACACACCAGGTGTGATGAATGCTGAAGAACCAGCCGGTAACTTCGTAGTTATTGACCATGGGAATGACGAGTACAGCATTACGGCGCATTTGAAGGAAGGCAGCGTAGCGGTTAAGAAAGGGGATAAAGTGAAGCAAGGAGACCTCATTGGAGAGTTAGGCAACTCAGGTAATTCCAGTGAAGCGCATTTGCATTTCCAAGTATCCGATGGGGCTGATTTGTTCACCTCACGCTCGATCAACATTCGCTGGGCAGATCAGAGTCAGCAGTTAACACGTGGTAACACCATTCAAGCGAGGTAGCTTCTGCTTAATCCCATAATGGCTTAGAGCATTTCTCGATCAAAGGCGATAGGAAGGAGGCAATCCTTAATCTATCGCCTGTTTTCTTCTATGTGCAACTATACAAATATTATGGGTGACGATTGCGTCTATATCCCGTTATAATATCGTCATAAAGTCGGATTGGACTGGATGATGGAGGCGTTATGATGATGTTAGATCGTGTGCAGATTGAGTATGCCCGCATTGAGGATTTGCCAAGAATTGTGGAGATTTATAACTCGACGATTGAGAGTCGTATGGTGACAGCGGATTTGGAGCCGATAACGGTTGAACAGCGCATTCCGTGGTTTGAGGAACATTCATCCGATCATCGTCCACTATGGGTGATGAGGCAAGAAGGACAGGTTGTAGCCTGGGCAAGTTTGAGCTCTTTTTATGGACGGCCTGCCTATAATGGGACTGTGGAAGTGAGTGTATACGTGGATCAAAATTGCCGGGGAATTGGCGCAGGCAGCCGACTGCTGAATACCATCTTTGCTGCGTGCCCGCCACTCGGAATTACCACTATTTTAGGTTTTGTCTTTGGACATAACGAACCTAGCATCGGTTTACTACGTAAGCATGGTTTTGAGCAATGGGGGTATTACCCGGAAGTAGCTGTATTAGATGGGGTGAACCGAGATCTAGCGATTTTAGGTAAGAAAATATAGATAGCTCATCATGGTGCATCATGGAAAGTTTATCCTTGAACGGGATATCGAATGAATTGCGGCCGAAGGGAGGCAGTTTCGTTATGTTACTAGATGATATTGAAATTGTAGTGAAACCTGAGCTCAAGCTGGTGGGGTACCAGGCGCAGGCAAGTCTGAACGAGGACATTCAGGGGAATATTGTGGGAGGATTACGCACGAAGTTGAAGCTGAATGCTCCGCAGATCTCAAACCATACGTATGCCGGGATGTACCTTATCCAGATCTATCCGGACGTGGAGTGGACGCCAGATGTGGTGTTCACTCATATTGTTGCGATAGAAGCCCAGGAATCTCAACAGATCTCTGATGAGATGATTACGCACACTGTGCCAGCAGGGCGCTTTATACGATTTATACACGCAGGGTCAGAAGCTGAGATTGATGATACGTATCAGGCTGTCAATGATTGGCTTGCCGATAACGGGTATGATGAGCCTCGTGCGTTTGATATGGAACACTGGACAGAAGCCATGCTGTCTGGGGACACAGATACTCAGATCCACATTTATGTTCCTATTTAGAGGTTGTGGGAAACTATATGACATGAAAACTCTGATACGCCTAAATAGCGTGTCGGAGTTTTTTTGTTAAGAAGGGTCCGTATGATGAGAACTTGTGTAGAAGAGGGATGCCGTACTTATATTTGCCTAGAATATGGCTGTTAGAGGTTGTTCAAAAAGTCCGCTTTTGATTACGAAGGATGCGCGAGCCGCATCTCAGCATCGAATATGGGATTCAGCCGAAATAAGTGGAGGCTTACGAAGTTTGTTTCCTTCGGAAACAATGTAGTTGCTCACGTAGCTTAATCTACGCTCCGCTACTCCATTTCTAGCTTCATCCCATCTTCTGGGTACTGAAAACCAGCCTTTTTGAACACGCACTGTTAGAGGTATTTAATGATACAAAAAAAAGCTCGTTGTCATCCAACGGGCTTCTCTCAATGATTACCATCACCAAAAAAGGATTGACGGTTAGACTATGGCATTCTATAATCGGTAGCAAGTAACTTGATATGTAAGGAGTCCTGACATGATATGTTAGTAATTGACGAGGTGTATCACCATACAGCATTGCAAATATCATCGTCCGATTTATTGTACCTTATGGAGCAGCTTAAGGTCAAAAAAGAAAATGAAATAGATACTCTCAAACATAAAATTGAACAATTCGAGCAGAAGAAACGTGCGGAAGAAGTGGCATACCAGTCATTATCCCCGGTGCGTAAATGGTTCGCAGGACGCCCAGCTTCGCATCATCAGGCCGTAGAATATATGGTTCAGGTGAAGGAACGTTTTCGTAAAATGGAGCAAATTAGAAGGCGCATCCGAGATCTGGATCGCATGATAGAACGAATTCAACATCCTGACAGCATTGAGCGAGATGAGATCGAGCTTCCGCCCGATACCATCCGCGAGATTAGGCAGCTACGTGAAACGGAGGATGTACAAGCATGACGCTGGAGAGTTTAAGCACGGGAATTGATACGGTCTGGGTCGTACTGAGCGCGGCCATGATCTTGTTGATGGAGGGCGGCTTCGCCCTGTTAGAGGCTGGTTTTGTACGTTACAAAAATAGTGTGAACATTATTATGAAAGTATTTGCTGACATTACGATTGGTACATTGTTGTTCTATGCGATTGGCTTTGGTCTGATGTACGGTTCAGATGTTGGTGGATTGGCTGGTGTTACCGGCTTCTTCTTAAATGGGGATCTATCTCACATCGACGTACCGGTCTCATTAGAGACGTTCTGGCTGTTCCAGGCCGCATTCACAATCGCTGTCATTTCAATTGTATCTGGTGCTGTAGCTGAACGGATTAACTTCCGTGCCTACCTGCTCTATATCATCCTGATGACTGCGATTATTTATCCGATTGGTGGTCACTGGGCTTGGGGCGGTGGCTGGCTCAGCCAACTGGGTATGCAGGATTTTGCGGGATCTGCAGTTATTCATGCCTTGGGTGGATTCTCTGCCTTGGCCGCTGCGATTATCATTGGCCCACGTAAAGGGAAGTACACACCACTTGGTGTGAGTGCAATTGCGCTACCAAGTAACTTGCCGTTAGCCTCGGTAGGAGCCTTTCTACTGTGGTTTGGATGGTTTGGTTTTAATGCGGGAAGTACACTGAGTGCAACAGATGTAAGGATCGGGCACATTGCTATTGTGACCATGTTATCGGCCGCTTCTGGCGGAGCAGCAACCTTGCTGTATACGTTATTTCGTTTCAATCGTTCAGACGCGCCTTCGGTCATTAATGGATCGCTTGCCGGGCTCGTCGGCATTACGGCAGGTTGTGCTTTTGTAGGCGATATGGCTGCGATCTTTATTGGAGCGGTGTCCGGTCTGCTCATGATGGCTGCAACGAACTGGCTTGATCGCCGGCAGATTGATGATCCTGTAGGTGCTTTCCCTGTGCATGCTGTATCAGGCATGTGGGGCACGATTGCGGTAGGGCTATTTGCAACTGATGGAGGTTTGTTCACCGGTGGAGGCTGGAGACTACTTGGTGTTCAAACACTCGGCCTGGTTGCTCTCGTTGTCTGGGGTTTTGTCATGACCTGGTTCGGACTGAAACTTATTGGCAAGATTGTACCTGTTCGTTCGACAGAAGAAGAGGAGGATCTGGGTCTGGACATCAGTTACCACGGGGTGATGGCAGCTCATCAATCTCATGAATTTCTGGATGGAGAAGAGCACATGCGTGCTTTTCGAGATAATAATAGAGACTAACGGCTATGCCGCTGGTCTTTTTTTATAACTTCTATGTTTCAGTTCTATTGATTTTTACAATTAGGCAGGGAAAGATGTCGTGGCGGAAGAATATACAGGTGTGAACCTGAATATGTCTCACCATAGATGTATTGTAATGTCTGAAGGGGAGGATCTTGATGATTAAGCCTGAACAATGTGAACGCTTGACAAACAAAGCTCGCAAAACACTAGAAGAGTATGGATTGGGTGAAGTTTCCGACATGCTCCTAGCATCTGGCCGCTGGGGCATTCGCCTCGATGTGTCCACGATTGATGAGTATCGTAGAACGGGCAATTCGCGAGTTGGTGGGAATCCTGATCTGCCTGAGAAAATGGAATGGCCTGTGACGCAGGAAGGTGTACCGATGACTTTTTTGGCACAGTTGAACCTTGTGGATCTGTCGCCTTATACACCAAATGATGGGCGTGGAAGTTTGCCGGAGCGAGGGATGCTGTACTTCTTCGTTGGTGTGGATGAACCCGCTTATAATATTGAACATCGTGTGATATTTGAGCCGGATGCTCGCCATTTGGTAAAACGTGAACCGGAAGGCAGCACAGCTCTAGATGAAGCTGATTTTGTAGGTCATGCCGTAACTGTACTGCCGAACCTTGAGTTTCCTACATATGCATATGTTGACTCTAATGCGCTGAGTGCAGCGGTTGTTACACAACCTGCAGACCAGCAAGAAGGTGAAGCGAATATTGACCTGTATGACCGATATCTGGACTTTGAATCGCATTGGAATCATCCGAGTTCGAAGAACTGGGGCGGTATGTTCGGTTATCCAGATGGTCAGCATCCGGATGCCGAACATCAAGCGCTGCTGCAGATTGCGACTGGTGAAGAGTATGGTTATGACGAAAAGGCATGTGAGGATAAGCTAACCGCACATTACGGTGGTGATCATAGCCGAGTTCTGCAAGAACTTGAGGATACACTGCTACTGTTGAAGATTGATACACATGACGAAATTGGTTTCCAGTGGTGGGATTGCGGAGAATTGCAATTTTTCATTCGCAAGTCTGATCTGTTGGCAGGTCGTTTCGATCAAACGTATTGCTCCTTATATTCTAGCTGAGGCAGAATCGTATTTATTCTTATAATAAGCGTGCAATTCAAATAGGAAATTCTCTGAAAGAAATGAAATATAATTGTGTGTTCAAAAGGTCGGTATTTTCAATACCGAATTAAAAGCGGACTTTTTAAACAACCTTTATAAGCAACAAAATGTCCCGAAACCCGTCTATTAGAGGGTAGAGGGGCTTTTTTTTATTTGTGATTGTTAGATTTCCTCTAACAGTGGTTTATATATGAAGGAGGAATATGTTGGTTGTAAACCGATCATATGTTCTGTATAATGGAACGAAAAGGAAGTGTGGCTGTTGATTCAATCTGCATTTAAACATATCGACGTGGCAGTGACTTCACTTATTGATATATGTGACCAGCTGTCTGAGCAAGATTTAAAGTTAACTCCCATTGAAGGCAAGAGACCTGTTGGAGAGTTGCTATCCCATCTATCGGTCATTTGCCGAGCGGATGTATACATATCAGAAGGCGCGTCCGAAGAGGATATGGCTGCCTTTTACGAACAGAACAATCCACTTACTTTATGTCAGATCAAGCAAGCTCTCGTGGACAATCAGATGTATCTGTATCAGCGGTATAGGCAGTTTAATACAGAGGAACTGTTGCAAGTGACTGATTCGTATTGGGGTGCTTCGTATAGCCGGCTGGAATGGTTGCTAGAAATTATGGGGCATGTATACCATCACAGGGGGCAGTTGTATACGATGCTCAACATGACGGGAAAAGATCTCAAGGTGAAGTTATTTGAATAGATTAAAGGTTAGTGCGATCCAATGCATGACAAATGAAGGATACATTTTGTGAATCATCGAATACATAGAAGGTAAGGTCGAATACGGAAGATAAGCTTCTTCAAGGGAAACGTAGACACTCACCGGCGAGGTATCTCTCAGGCACACATGCAGTTTATTTGCTGTGCGGGAAGAAATGCAAATCGTTAACCAACGGAGGGTTGCAAGATGGATAAGCAGGATACATATGATATTTTGCCAGAGATGATGGCGAAGATTCCTGAACTACAGGGGGCTTCGATGATTGAACCAATCCACAAAGGCTATTCGACTGATTCGAAATTTAAAGTCCAACGGTCTGGAGGAGAAAGCTGCTTGTTGCGGACTTATGGATGGTCTCAGCATCATGCGAAGCAGACAGAGTACCGGATCATTGCTGAATTACACCGGAGGGGAGTTCGTTGCCCACAAGCGATTGGTATAGGTCAACTGAACGAGCAACAAGGGTATATGCTGCTGAGCTACATCGAGGGGGAAGATGCGGAAGAGGTTCTGCCTCGAATGGATGAACAGAAGCAGTGGAGCATTGGGATTGAAGCAGGAGAACAACTGCAACGTATGCATGAATTGCAGATCGAAGAGCCTGCAGAATCCTGGTATGCACGTAAGAGTCATAAGCATCAGCGCTACGTAGATAAATATTATCATTGCCCTGTTCGTATGCAGCATGATCAGGCTATATTTGCATTTATTGAAGAGAATATGAAGTACATGAAGAACCGTCCTGATCGATTTCAGCATGATGACTTTCATCCAGGGAATCTGATCGTGAAGGACGAAAGGTTTGCGGGAGTTATTGATTTTAATCGTTATGATCAGGGTGATCCAGTTCATGAGTTTCTTAAGCTGGGTCTATTTGCTTCGGAGACAAGTACGCCATATTCGATTGGACAGATTCAGGGGTACTTCAACGGGGGAGATCCGGATGAACTCTTCTGGCGAATGTATTCTCTGTATATGGCAATGGCACTTATATCTTCTGTGGTCTGGATTCAACAAGTGAAGCCGGAAGAAACGGAGGATATGATGGCTAAGGTTGAGCGAGTTCGGGAGGATCATGATGATTTTCGCAGATTGATTCCTAGATGGTATAATGTGAAGAATTACTGATTCGGGACAGAATGGAAAGGAACAATGCCGTGGCACATCCAGCAACTATTCTGCTTGTGGATGATGAGCAGGAGATTATTAAACTCATGGAGATTTATTTTGGCAATGAAGGTTATCGCGTGCTTACAGCACATGATGGTGTCGAAGCCCTTGCACAATTGAAGAATGAGCGGGTTGACCTCATTATCCTCGATGTCATGATGCCGAATATGGACGGCATTGAAGCGTGCATGAAGATCAGGGAAGAACAGAAGATGCCAATCATTATGCTGTCTGCCAAAAGCATGGATATGGATAAAATAACAGGGCTTAGCATCGGAGCTGACGATTATGTGACCAAGCCGTTTAACCCACTTGAACTTGTCGCTAGGGCGAAATCTCAGCTTCGTAGGTACCATACGTTTAATGAAGGTCGAGAGAAAACAGAGCATGAGCTAGTCATTGATGATCTTGTTATTAATACAGATACACATGAAGTGTGGGTGGATGAGCAGTCGGTTCGTCTAACTCCCCGCGAGTTCGCGATTCTGGAGCTGTTGGCACGTCATCAGGGTTCCGTGCTGAGTATGGAGCAGATCTACCAACAGGTCTGGAAGGAAGAGTTCATGGAGTCGAACAACACCGTTATGGTGCATATACGCAAGATTCGTGAGAAGATCGAGATGGACAGCAAACATCCGAAGTTCATACAGACCGTGTGGGGTGTAGGCTACAAGATGGTTAAGCCGTAATGAGCAATTGCATGAGCAGTATTATACAACTGCCAAAGACCTGAACAGGGAGTACCTGAGATGAATTCAACATTGATTAATACAGTTCGTTGGAAATTTATCTATGCATTTCTGCTGAGCGGCATACTGACAGCGGCTATTTTGTATGGGGGCAGCAAGGTTGTTCAATCGATCCTGGCAGCACAGACCTATCCCAATTATTCAATTCCTGCACGGGCAGTGCGATGGCTAATCAACAACATTGGATCTATACCTTTGATGATGGTGATTGGCATTTTGGGGTTTGTACTGTTCTTTTTCTTGTTCACACGCAGGACGATCATGGTTTTGAATGAAATCACAGCGGGAATACAAGAGGTTGCCAAGGGGGAGCTATCGCATCGAATTGAAGTGAAGTCATCTGACGAATTCGGTGTAGTTGCAGCCAGCATCAATCAGATGGCAGAGCAATTGCAAATATCGCTGGAAGAGGAACGGAATGCAGTTGCCGCCAAAAATGATCTGATTACAGGTGTATCTCATGATCTAAGAACGCCATTAACTTCGATTCTTGGGTTTCTGGAATACATCGAGAAGGATCGTTACCAGGATGAGATTGAAATGCGTTATTACGTTAGTATTGCTTATGAGAAGTCCCTGACGTTAAGGAAGCTCATTGATGATTTATTTGAATATACCCGGGTAAGTGGTGGGAATCTGCCTTTATCTATGACCACACTGAATCTAAACTCGTTTCTGATGCAGCTTGCCGAGGAATTCACACCTATGTTAGAAGAGGCAGGCATGACGTATACGTTTGTCGGTGGACAGGAACCATTATGGATTGAGGCTGCACCGGGAGAATTAGTGCGTGCATATGAGAACCTATTTAGTAATGCCGTTCGTTATGGCTCCAAAGGAAAGGTTATGGAGATTGGACTTGGTCTCGAAGGACAAGAAGCTGTCGTGCGAATTAGCAATTACGGTGACCCGATCCCAGCACAGGATTTGCCTTATTTATTTGACCGATTCTATCGGGTGGACAAGTCTCGCTCCCGCGAAACAGGAGGTACTGGTCTTGGGCTGGCCATTGCCAAATCCATGATAGAGCTACATCACGGCACGATCGCGGCATATAGCGATAACGGTAGAACCGATTTTGTGACTCGCTTTCCAATAGCCTCGCCACTTGCAAGTGCTCAGTCAGCAGACATTCATGCTCCCCGTTCTTAGATGAACTATACAATTTTAGCTATGTTAAATGTGCTTGTAGCTTCTATATAAATTGAACTAAACATATACACGAGAACGGAGAGGACAGAAATAACATGGAGAAGCGGAGCGTTCGCCTTTATCCCTGGATTTTACCTTTGGAAAAGGAAATCAAAAAAATCTGGGGATAACAGCGATCGGAAGGTTATTCTGTCATCGAAGTGGCAAGTGTAACCATTCTTTAATTCAATTTATATAGCACAATCGTATGAGGGTGATTAGTTTAACGCATGTTAAGAAAATGATAAGAAGTTAATTACATTTTTATTAAGAAGTACACGGTATCCTAAACTCAATGATCGAAGTTAGATATCTACATTGAGGAGGATACCGATATGAATTCATTACTACGTACGGTTAGATCGCGATACATATACATCTGTGGAGCAAGTGCGCTGCTTAGCGCGGTGCTCCTTTTTGTCGTTTATCAAATGTTACGATTCGTGCTTAATCACCTATCTGCCGGGGGAACGTCATGGTTACCTCAGCTCATTCGCTGGGGAATTCATAATATTGGGACTCGGCCCATCGTGATCGTCATCGGAGCAGCTTTATTCTTAACATTCTTCTGGATTCGATCACAGAAAATGTCGGACGACCTTCAACGTATTTCCCAAATGACCCATGCTTTAGCGAATGGGGAGACGGGTGAACGCATTGAGGTTCTGAGTGGTGGAGAACTGCGCCAGATTGCTGCTCAGTTGAACGAGATTGCCTTTCAGAGGGGACAGGAGCGAATGAATGGATCAGGGCGTGAAAGCGAGGATGACTGGAATGAGAGACAGAAAGCCAACAATGAGGATATCGCAAACGTCCAGACTAACATCGTAGAGGTAGACTTACCCGTGAAACTTACCATCTATAGCATTCTCGCTTCTCTTGAAACCATTATCGAAGGACGGTACCGGGATGAAGCTGAGCTCCAACATTGGGTTCGATTGACGTATCAGAAAACATTAAACCTTCAACAAGCCCTCGATATTGCAGCGTTGCAACAGCAGGTGAGCAAGGGGGATTAACATTGAAATTTGAGATGATACCCAAGGCGAGCTCTAATCGACATGCAGAAAAAAATTCCGAAATGAGTACGCGAGAGCATGCACCGATCATGCGTGAGAAATTATCTAGACTAGAAGACTCCACTGCAAAGGGAGTACTCGGATTACGGCGAAGACTGAAGCTCAATTATAAAGTGAAACGGGGCATATATGTTGCTTTTGATGCATCTGTCGTTATCGTGATGATGTTATTCATTGGATACATGTACATGGTGATCTATGGTGAACGTATGATCCGAAGTCATCCCGTTATAACTTCCAAAATATCCTCAACGACCATTCTGAATTCAGAGGGAGCAGAAATAACCCGGCTACAAGCTGGTAAAAATGGCTATGCAGTACATGCAGACTTAAGCGAAATGCCGGATATTTTGAAGCAGGCTTTTCTAGCCACTGAGGATCGACGCTTCTATAAGCACGATGGATTTGACTACATCGGTATTGGGAGAGCGGTGGTACAGGATGTGATTAACCTTGATCTGAGTCAGGGAGGAAGCTCTATTACGCAGCAGCTAGCCAGAAACCTATATCTGAATGGAGACAAAACTTGGGTGCGCAAAGTGAATGAAATGTCCATCGCCATGGCGATAGAGAAAAAATATGCAAAGGATGACATTCTGGAGTCGTATCTGAATCAGATTTACATGGGACAGGGGCAATATGGTGTAAAAGCAGCGGCTTGGCGTTATTTTGGCATTAAGGATCTGCGTCAATTAGAGCTTTGGCAGGTCGCCACGCTAGCAGGGATTCCCAAAGGACCATCCATCTATAATCCTATAGATGACGCAGGTTTATCCAAGGATCGACGTGCGGTCGTGCTCACACTTATGCATGAACAAGGAATCATTACGAGAAAACAAATGCAGGAAGCCCGCAAAGTGGATTATGTGCCTCCGGCTACTACAGCTTCAATGAATTCGCCTGCATCCCAGCCTGCTTACGCTTCTGCTATAGATGCGGTCATACAGGAGGCCTCGCAGTTAACTGGCAAAAGTATCTCGGATATTCAATCTTCAGGCTGGGTCATTCATACTGGATTGAACAGTCGTGCCCAGTCAGCGATGGAAGAGGAGTTTCGCCAATCTACTCACTTCACAGATGACCGCGCTGATGAACGTGTTCAGGCAAGCATGGTCATTATCGATCAACGAAATGGAGAAGTAAAAGCGATGATGGGGGGACGTAATCCACGAAGAGGTGACATGAATCGAGCCACTAGAGATGCCCGGCAGCCTGGCTCGGCATTTAAACCTATTATTGCGTATGGGCCAGCGCTGGAATCGGGGAAATTCAATGCAAACAGCATCTTACAGGACAAACGAGTACGATATGGTAGCTATCAACCGAGTAATCTGGGAGAACGTTATCAAGATTCAATCACGATGACTGAAGCGCTCCGGAAGTCAGTGAATGCACCGGCAGTATGGTTGCTAAACGAGACTGGGATACAGCGTGCCCGCCAGTTTGCTGCGCATTTGGGAATTGAGCTGGGTCAAGAAGATCTTCATTTGTCGAGTGCTCTTGGGGGATTGCATCAGGGGGTATCTCCTTTGAAGATGGCTCAGGCTTACTCCGTATTTGCGAACCAAGGAAGATTCAACACCGCACACCTCATTCGAGAAATTACCGATGCACAGGGACGGAACATATATGTGCGTAAGGCTGAGAATCAGCAGGTCATTTCTCCCAATACAGCCCGTGTTATGACCGCTATGTTACAGAATGTAGTTAGTCATGGTACTGGAAGCAGGGCACAATTACATGGATACCAGGTAGCGGGAAAAACAGGCACAACACAGGCTGCACTGCCTGGCGTGAAGAAGGAGGCGAATCGGGATCTGTGGTTTGTAGGTTATACGAATAAGTGGACTGCAGCAGTGTGGATGGGGTTTGATCATACGGATGCAGAACATTATATGCGAGCAAGCAGCAGAGCGGCGGCGAATTTGTTTGCATCAGTCATGAAGCGCGCGTTGCCTTAGAGAAATGCGAAGAGGTGAAGAGCTTTCTGGAAGAAAGAGAACTTCCAACAATTGGATTTTTCTGAAAGTATTCGAGCAGAAAGTTACATCAGGAGCATAAGCTTCGCCTGTATCCCCGAATTTCATCTGCTCAAACTAAAAGTGCGTGTTCGGCTGCAGACTTTTTTGAACGACCTTTAAATCAATGATTTAGGGGGAACAGGCGACCTCTAAGAGGAGAACAATTTACCAACGGAGTGTTGAGCAGTAATGTTCCTGGTTTTTTTATTGTAACAAATCTAACCTAACTACGTTGTTGCTACAACATTGGTGCTGTTAGGATTTAGTTCGGAATAACTGCGGTGTACGTCGAATCATCTGATTCAGAACCTCGGACAATACAAGTCCAACGGCGATGGCGCCGGATAACATGAGTGCTTTGGCGGCAAGCTCTACGGCGGCATTATAATCATTTTGCACAAAACTACGCATCGCATTGTAAGCCAGTCCACCTGGTACGAGGGGGATAATACCGGCTACGCTGAAAATAATGACAGGTGAACGGAACATCCGGGAGAATAACTGACTGATCACACCAACTGCAATCGTGGCAGCAAGTGTAGCAGGAACTGCATCGGCTGCATACTCCAGCACCACATAAATGATCCAACCAATCATACCGACAAAGCCACCGTGTAACAACATTCGCCGCGGGGCGTTGAAGATAATTCCGAACGCTGCCGAAGCAACAAAGCTGGTCAAGGCTTGTTCTATAAAATGAAGCATCGTCTGCACTCCTTCGTCTTACATAAAAAGTGAAAATACAACGGCTATACCTGTGCCGATGGCAAACGCGGTTAGGAATGCCTCGGCTCCCTTAGATAACCCAGACACGAGATGACCTGCCATTAAATCCCGTACAGCGTTGGTGATAAGTAATCCAGGTACGAGCGGCATGACAGAGCCGATAATAATTTTGTCCAACTCGTGGCCTATGCCAAGATAGACCAGCAACAGTGCCAGTATACCGATCAAAAATGAAGCCGTTAGCTCGGCAAAGAATTTGACCAGCACCAGTCGGTGAAAGGCAATCACTGCTGCATAACCGGTGCCACCGCAGATCAGTGCGGGGATAAAATCACCCCAGCCTCCGCCAAACATAATCGTAAAACAGCCGCTAGATAATGCAGCAGCCGTAAGCTGCACGGCAAAGGAGTACGAGGAGGGCTGTCCTTCGATTTGTTGTAACAATCCGTAGGCATCGATGGCGGATAACTCACCTTGTCCAATTCGCCGTGATATGGCATTCACCTCGGATACCTTGTGCAGATCCGTTGTTCGTTCGGAGATGCGAATGAGTTTGGCCGGTTCAGTTGCATCCACTGAGAAAAAAATGCCTGTAGGCACAACATAACTATGCGAATGGGGTAATCCAAGCGCAGCAGCCATACGTTTCATCGTATCTTCTACACGGTAGGTTTCCCCACCGCTCTGTAGCATGATTTTTCCTGCGAGCAGACAAGTGGCAATCACGCGCGATTGTTCTGATGCTGCTGTACTATTCCCCGCCAATTCCGTCTCAGGCTGAGGGATGGGGGGAGGGTCATGCGGTATGTATTTCAACCGGATCATACTCCGTTTCTTATAAGATAGGGCTTAAGCCGACACCATTGTATCATAATTCACACGAGAGGACGGAAACATACTGCACGAATGGGTGAACACCTTTATAAGCAGCACGAATTTACACGATAAACTAATGGAAAGGCTCCGCTTCAATACCCGTAGGGCCGAAACGGAGCCATGTTAAACTGTGAACATGAATTCAACTTACAGATGAAACTTCAAAAGTTGAACTGTTACATCAACAAAGTAATGACTAACAGCTCATACAGCACTAATGGCAAAATCGTTGGGCCAAACAAAGCTCGTGGCTCAGGATAGCCATGCATCGGCGTAACTTGAAGATATAATATCCCCCGGTCTGCGCTAATGACAACACCTTCCCATACTTGACCGTCGATATTCTGAACTTGAACCTTCTTGCCGATATGTTGCCGAGCTGTATGATGAATCATATTCCGCACGCTGTGTACGGATTGAAGCATAGGTGTATTCGCCTGATAGACGACGCGTGTCGACGGTGTAGATGTAGACTCAGACATGATGCACAACCCTTCCTTCGAGTAAACTTCTTACTTCAAGGTATGCACCTGCCTATAAAAGGTGACTACACCAGCATGACTACACCAGCATTATTCCATAAATACGCCAACGGAGAGGTCAAGATAGGTGCTCCCATCTTCACAGATCATCAATGCAATGACTTCCGATGAAGTAGCTAAGTTTCTAGATCAGTATCAATGAACCTATGGATTCACCGGAATATCAACTGAGAACGGTGATGGGCTTAGTACCGGGTATGAGAATAACTCCATATCCAGAGCGCCTTGGGCAGAAGCACCATTCTCGATGGTAATAGATGCTTCAGCATCGGACGGATACCAGCTAACTCCTTTAATCTCAAACGCCTTTCCTTTGTTATCCTTAATATTGGTAAATGACAAACCTGAGTTGGCATTCTCAGAATCTGTAATATTGAAGTGCAGTATCATATCATTACCTTTAATTTCTTTCTTAAGGAATTTCAAATTCTGTGGACCACCCTCGATCTTACCCGATGTTGGATCAATTTGAATGTGCAGTTTATCTTTGTCCACGGCTCTAATCCCAGACGCATGTAAGGTCAGTTTTTTTGGAATAGAGAAATACATACTTTCGAAGAAAGCAGACATCCCATCCTCGGGAAGCGATGCTTCTTTTGTTGTCCATACTCTACCTTGCTCATCCACGAGCTGTAGATCATCAATGCCAAATATCTTTTTGGTATTCTTCGGATCATAGGTCATGTCCAGCACAAGCCGAGTTGGATATAACGTAGCTTGGTTTACATTAATTTGCTGACCATCTACAACTAAGGTTTCGTTAACAGGGATAACCCTTTTCATGCCTTGGGTTAAGCTGTGATCGACGGGAAATGTAATTCTCCACTCGTTTGCGTCAGCTTCTTTTCTTTCTTTAAACACTACGGTTAACTCTCGTGGAGGTAGAGATTCGGTAAAGGAAACATTGATCATATTCTCATAGATATCCTGGTCTGATGTTGGATTAGGGTACGAATAACTAAATCCAACGGGAAGATCCTCACCGTTTTTATCTAATAATTTGATATCGTACATATGGTTATCTGGGCTTTGAATGCCTTTCATCGTATAGAAAATAACCATGCGTGACTCATCCGTAATAATCCCTTCAATAGTCACAGAAGAACCATTATGCTCGTCAGTGATACCCACCTTCTGTAATAGGGATTGATCGATTGCCATCATCAGTCCTTTGTCCTGACGAATAAGACTCACAATTCCATCCATACCGGGCAATTGCTCTACGAACGAAGCAAAAGCAGGGGACACCCGGATACACCCGGTAAAAATAAGAATGATCACAGCGGCTGACACGGAGCTCATTTTCCAGCGAAGCCGGGATTTACGCTGGCGCGTAGCTTTACGAATGCCAGCTTGCACAGCCTGCTGCGTGGCGGCTTCGGGTACGGACAGGGCATCATATTCTAATTTGCGACGATGAAGTCGTTCTTCAAGGTCTTCTACAGGGTTCATTTCATCAGACATATTATGTATCTCCTTTCGTTCCTAGTTGGTCACGGAGCTGCCCGAGTGCTCGATGCAGTCGTGATTTTACGGTGCCAGTCGGAATTTCAAGAATTTCTGCAACTTCTGTTAACGAGAAACCTTCAAAATAACTCAGGATAATAATCTGTTTGCAATCTCGATCCAATGAAGATACGGCAGCAGCCAAGTCAGGGTCTTCGGGTTGATCCCAGCTACTGGATTCCTGAATATCGGTAATCTGGCTGAATCGGCTTTTGCGTTTGCGTTCATCGGCACAATAATTGAGGAGAATGCGGATTAACCAGGTGCCGAAGTAGGACGGCTCTTTTAACTTTTTGACCTTGCGAAAGGCTCTATAGGTGGATTCCTGTATCGCTTCCAGTGCATCGGCTTCGTTATGCAGATACGCATAGGCGATTCGATATAATCGGCTCTGATGCATTTCCATTAAGACTGCAAAAGCTTCGGCATCCCCTTGTTGTGCGGCAACGGTAAGCTCGGCAGGGGTCACATGGCTCCTCCTTTCGTGGGTGTATTGCGTATTAGACGGCGCAGATCGCCAAACGGTTCTTGAATTTTCCAAAAAAATATTAATTCGTTTGATTGAGCCGTTCGCTCAAAATAAATAACCGCTAAACTCCATGACACAGCTAAGGAGCCTAGCGGTTAAACGGGTTTCGACATATGTGAGTAACAATTAGGACTTTGCTGCAAGGGCATCTCTCAGACATTTAGCTGTTGAAGGATTGCCTTTGTTCAGTGCAATATCCAGCGCGGTCTGTCCTGCATCGGAGAGGGCTGATGGATCAGCTCCATGCTGTAGGAGAAGCTGAATCAGTTCTGCTTGATCGGTATGGAACGCAGCAGAGTGAAGAGCATTCTGACCGTCACTATCAAGGATATTCGTCGATGCACCGTGTTCTAGTAATAAACGGACAACCTCCACCGACCGTTCCCCTGCAAGTGCGGCGTGCAGGGCAGTATTGGACGGGATAAATGAGATTTTTGAATGAGAAACAACGTTAACATCTGCTCCATGCGCTAGAAGAATACGCACCGCTTCGGCTTGTCCATAATGCGCGGCGTACCCAAGCGGGGTGAGCCCATCATTGTTTTCCGTATTGGCGAGATCAGGCAGAGAGGCGAGTAATGTTTTTATTTTGACAACATCCCCGTTCTGACTAGCTTTAAATAGTTCGTTAATCTGTTCTTCATGTTCCAAGTGGCAGGCCTCCAATCATTCTCCGAAATACATTTTCTTCACAGCATCAAGACCAGGAACAGCGAAGCAAGCGAGTGGAGATGGTAGATCATCCAGCGGGAACCATCCGATCTCACCGATGGCTCCGCCTTCTTCAAGATTCCGAGCGATACCTCCAATAATCCGTGTGGAGTAGAGAAGAGAAATCCAATGCTCCTGCTGGTCAGGCTGAATCGTCTCTGCTGTGCAGAGCAATCGGTCGATGGCGATATCTAGATTGACTTCTTCCTTAATCTCCCGAATAACTGCTGTTTCAGCAGACTCGTAAGGGTCGATTTTACCTCCGGGTATGCTCCAGGTGAATTGCTCTGGTTCACGGTTGCGCCAGACAAGTAGTACTTCTCTACGATCATTAACAATGACCGCACCTACGCCAATGCGAGGTTGAACAGTGGCGTTTTCACTCGTAGTGGACAGGGAGGGCTCGGATGCATCACCAGAACCAGAAGTAGAGACGGAGGCAGCGCGTTGAAATTGATCTATGTTAACTGACGTTTCGTTTGAGACATTCGCACGAGTAGACTGAAAAGATAGGGGCAGTTCCGTCTGTCTTGACCATTCCTCTGCAAGGATACTCATAGAGATGAGGTCATAGTGCCTTCCATCTCGTAATACGGCTGAACACTGACGTCCTTCTACCTGAAATCCAGCTTTTAGATATGCCTGCATGGCAGACTCGTTATATTCAATCACTTCCAGTGCAATCCGGTTCAGATTCAATTCATGGAAGCCATAACGCATGATCAGGGCAAGCGCATCACTACCGTAGCCTTTGCCACGATCCTTCGCATCGCCGATAGCAATGGCCAGACGCGCGGAGCGATTATTCCATTCGATTCGGTAGAGAGCGGTGAAGCCAATATATCGATTATCCTCTAGCGTACGCAAGGAAAACTCAAATCCATTATCTCTGCGGACAGAAGAAGAACCTGTTTCATCCGGCGTTAGCGGTACTGCAATGTCTGTATCTAGATTACGTAGATAGCCATAATCGTCTGTGAAACGGGATAACCGCATACAATCTTCCGGGCAGGGTGCTGCCAGTCGAACCTTGGAGCCTTGAAAATGATTAAAATGAAGTGGAGCCATGTTGCACCTCTTTTATCGATATGAAATCGTTCATTAGTTATCATTATACTACGAATGAGCCCAGATCCGAAAAATGGAATACCTGATTCACAATTCAATTCAATAATCCGTTCGTTTTGCGAGTATGTGCTTATTCGCGGTTATGTACTTGCTATGCCAAATAAAAAAAAGCAGCCTACGGGCTGCGGAGTCTTGCGTTATTTCAGATCATTTAGAAGGTTCTTTATCTTTTTATAGTGTCCACTTACTCGATCGACCATGTAATTGTACATCAATTGATTCTCCGCAAGATTCGACATTTCCTTGTCAATGTCAACATTATTGCCGTTGTTGTTCATCGTTGTGTTGTTGTCCTCTACAATGCGGTAGGGTACGACAGGACCAGGAGTGCTAACTGGAAAATGTTTCGGATGAGTCCGGTGTAAATCCAAATTATCTGTGTTGCCTTGCTCAACGATGCGTCTGAGTTCTTCTTGGAACTCTACCGACTTCTTCTTATAATTCGGTGTGTCCGCATTGGCAATGTTGTTAGCAGTTACATTATGCCGGGTGGTTAATACTTGTAACAGCGATTCGTTACGCTTGGAAGTGTTCGTTTCGATCACGGCTCATTCTCCTTCACTGCAAAGTAATACCGTTACTCCTATAATAAGAAAATATGTTGCGTCATGTCAACAAATGACGAAAAGACAAGCGTATGCCAAAGGCTCTCACGAAGTGAAGAACCTTACTGGCATGACTGCTTGTCTGTAAATAGTACTTTTAACGTTGATTAATGGGTTACATAGATTGTTACCGCAACGACGCTAGGAATGTTGTATTTTCGCACCGTATGCAGTCCCAGCACGCATTGTCCCACCTTATGACAAAGGTGTCAGTCACCTTTGAAGTTCAGTCATGGAGTAGGACGGTTAATGTTTTTGCCATAATAGATCTCGTCCATTTCCAGCTTCAGCCACTCCGTAATTTCATGTTGTTCTGCCTTGCTCAGCTTATCCTTGGTGTACCCAAAGAGATAGTTATCCAGATCGAATTCCCGGAGCTTACACTTGGTGTGGAAAATGTTCTCCTGATAGACGTTCACATCAATCATATCAAAGCTGCTCTTAATCTCATCCGGAATGTAATTCTGGATGGAACCAATCTCATGATCGATGAACAGCTTGCGTCCACTTGTATCACGAGTAAATCCACGCACACGGTAATCCATCGTCATAATGTCTGTGTCGAAGGAATGAATGAGATAGTTCAGCGCTTTGAGGGGCGAGATTTCCCCGCAAGTGGACACGTCTATATCGGCACGGAACGTACTAATTCCTTCGCTTGGATGAAATTCCGGGTACGTATGAACCGTAATATGGCTTTTATCCAGCTGCATCACGACGTTATCGGGCAACGGCCCGGGGGATTCATCGAACGATTCCTCCGGAATTTCCACGATCGGCCCTTCGGATACGAGCATGGTTACACTAGCGCCTTGTGGAACGTAATCTTGCTGCGCCACATTCAGAACGTGTGCACCAATAATGTCGGATACATTTCTGAGAATTTTGCTTAATCGAGCCGCATTATACTGTTCATCAATATATTCAATATAAGCCTCACGTTCATCTTTGGTTTTGGTGTAACAGATATCGTACATGTTAAAGCTCAGCGATTTGGTCAGGTTGTTGAATCCGTGCAGTTGAATGCGCTGCTCGGGAGTTAATGTCATGGCTGCAGTTCCCCTTTATCCATACGACATAGTAATCGCAGTTTTAATACTACTTATACCCATATTGCTGCCAAAAAAAACATGAGTAAGCCATTCAAGGCTTTTACAGCCTGGCATGACTACGACAGATACCCTAGTAACCCGGTTCGTTGCTTCACAGTATCTAATTCTCTTTTTTTACATTCATCCATTCCTTTGGTAATATTAACCTTTTGATTGTGAAACGTGATTCTTGATGGAGATGTACGAGGCGATTACTGATGAAGAGGAGGGCTATGCCACATGGAATTCAGCTTAGGGAGCGTTACTATTGTTCTCCCACCATTACTCATTTCAATGATCATGGTCATTATTATATTCCTGTTAGTAAGATGGAGCAGACAATTAGAAACAAGACGTTTTACCATTTTCTTTTACTTTTGGATCAGTACGTTTACTACACCAATCTATTCTCATGCTACAACCGAAGGCTTCTTTCAGTTATCGCTACCTATGGGATTTCTATTGATCTTATTATATTTGTCTGGGGGTAACAGCAGATACCATCCGTCTAAAATGAAAGCGAGTCTATTAGGACTCTCTGTAGCGCTATACCAGTTAATTCTTCAATATTTCGGATAGATAGATGAATCAGGATAAATAGGAGATGAGGGGAATGTCCATTTGGAAAAAGCAAATGATAATCTATATGGAATTCATAGGATTTTTGGTTATTGGCTTCATTGTTACAGAAAATGTTTTGAGAAATATTTATGAGCGTTTCAATATTCCTTTTATGGGGAACGTATGGGTTAACTGGTTTGGGGTCTCATATTTTTTGTTTTTCCTTTATACACTCATTTGTGCGCTATGTATAAAAAAGAATGCTGATTTCTTCAGGAAACGCTTCAAATCGTTGATTTTCTGGGCTTTTCTAATGGGCTCTTTGTATGTTATTTTTGTTCCATTTGTTAAAGGAGAGAATCCCTTTTAATAAAACACAAAAAGGGCTATCTCCAGTCATTTATATGACTTAAGGGATAGCCATTTCTATATCAATACAGACATGATTCAGAAGGAAGTATCTTCGTAATGCTGCACATCATTCATCCGTTCATCCTCCGCGATGGATTGAATGTCCTCCGACGTTACGCTGATGATGGTATAGTCTTCATTCTGCTGTTTCTTAATCGCCTTTTCCTTCATAAAGCGTGGGCTGCCTTCGCCGGCATCTTCATCGTACACAAGCAATAGACCGTCGCTTTTGCGTAGCAGAAGATCATCCCGCGCTGTGAACTGCCATGGACCAATATAGGGCTGACGACTGATCGCGCCATAATAATCAACGCCTTGCAGGATGGAGCGATAATACTCTTGTTTATCTTCTTTCCATTGTTCCTCAGGATTCTGAAAAGCAGTGATGATCGATAATTTCAGATCAGGGAAAGTCTCCTTCAGTTCCAGCACAACTTCACAGGCCCACAGATCCACGCCGTATTGCCCTGGTGTCAACACCCATTCCAGCCCATCCTCCACAAGCGGTGTGAGGCGGGAGGCAATGGCTTTTTTGATATAAGGAATGCCCTCATGCTTCTGTCCAAAAATCTGCAGTTCATGTGCCCGATAACCGGTAATTAACAAGTTTTTCAGCATCGGTTGCTCCTTTCAGCGCGAATCCGTTCCCGAGAGCTTCAGTTACTCCGCGGTTGCGTTATCTGCACGGAAAGGATACAGGAATTGCTTCGGAATATCGGTCTCGAATGTCATTAGCTTATCGGTCGTCGGGTGGATAAACGAGAGCACACGTGCATGGAGTCCAAGGCGTCCCAGGTCTCTCGTGCGCGCACCGTACTTTTTGTCCCCTGCAATTGGATGTCCGAGGTCTTCCATGTGCACCCGAATCTGATTTTTGCGTCCTGTTTCCAATCGAACTTCAAGCAGAGAAAACTCACGATTGGATTTAAGACGCTTGTAGTGTGTTATAGCGTGTTGTCCATCGTTCGCACGTGGACTTGAGTACATTTTCAGCGTTTTGGTTTCCTTCAGCCAGGAGGAGATCGTACCTTCCTCTTTGCTCACAGCACCTTCAACTAGAGCGACATAGACGCGATCCTGTACATTATCTTTCCAGTTGTTTTGCAGTTTCTGCTGTACCTCTTCGCTTTTGGCAAACATCATTACGCCAGATGTATCCCGATCCAGACGATGCACGACAAATATCCGATTGTTTGGATTCGTACGACGCACATGCTCCATCAACTGGCGGTAGGCTGTAAGGTCGTTGCTACGGTCAGCGGCGATGGATAATAGCCCAGCTTCCTTACGAATGACGATGATGTCATTATCCTCATGCAAAATATTCACACCCGTCATGGAAGGAGCAGCTACAGCGCCTTCTTTGCTAATGGATACAGTCTGACCCGGCGTGAGTGCCAGGTTGAACTTCGTCACGACCTTCTGATCCACAGATACCTGACCACGACCCAAAATGGACTTCACGGCATTCCGACCATCTTTCAAATGCTTAAGCAGGAACGGCAGCAATTCTTCTGACTCTGTCACTTGATACTGGCGAGGTGGCTCTTGTTTACGATAATAGGAATTGCCAGAGCGTTTCGATGCGCCTGATGATTTGGCTTTCGTAGATCTTGCTTGGTTGCCTGTTGTTGAAGACTTGGCAGCTAGTGGCTTGTTCGTAGCCGCTGTATTACGAGATGTAGATGCAGAGGATCTTGATGAATCGGCAGATGCAGCACCTGATCTCTGGGAACGTGCCGCTGAGGGGCGGTTCGATGACTTTCCTTTGGATGATGAATTGCCTGTGGAACGTTTACGTGTATTCATAAATTAATAATCTCCTTCTGAACAGCCTGTACCGCTTGCGTGCATACGATCCGTTCATTTCGTTATGCAGTTCAATATACCATTAACCGGGTGTAAATAAAAATAGGTGTATAGAAACTGTTATTTATCCAATCGAACGAGAGTTGAGATTCATAGAATAGGATATCTCATTGCATTGGAGGTGTTACTCTTGGGTGTATTTCTCGATATGAGAACCTCAATGAATTCAGGAAGCGTAGGATCGCCTAACACGTCTTTATCCGTATCACCAGAAGTGTTCGGGTCGATTGGGCTGCAAACCTTAGGTATTGCGAATCCCATTATCACCCTGAATGGCACGGTTGGTGTAACGGGAGAAGAGGGAGATACCTTCGTTGTTGAACTGGTACGAGGTACTGTATATGATCCGTTCTTTGTTATCTATCGTGCCGAAGGTACGGTGGGACAGACAGGCGGCGCTGAATTTCATTCTTTTACCGCACAGGATTTGGCTGCACCACCCGCGCTGGAAAGTGTATACACTTCGTTTATATCAGGGGTGTCTACCGTAGCAAGAACAGGGCCTGAGATGTTCTATGGCATTGCCGCTACTAACTAGTTTTCTGCAAGGTTACTAAGAGAGAAGTTGCCGATTCATTCAGAAATACTGAACTATGACGTACCGTAATTCCTCTGTGATACTCGTAGAAGAAAATCCCGGCTCCAGTATTGTAGGAGTCCGGGATTTTCTTTGAGTTATATCTAGTCTGTGTGTGAAGCAACATTAGAGGAATTGAAATAAATTGAAGCAAAAAGAAAGCTCAGTTAGCACGTCCTTTCAGAATGATGTTGCCTGCTTTGCCAAAATCAATAGCAACTTTGCCTGCCAGAGCGGCTGTGCGCTCAGCGAGAACAACCGCATTAACGCCACAGGAGAATAGGGCGACATCAAACGTATGCTGGTTCGTTACGATCCATTGCAGCGTTTCATCCGTCTGACCCCAGTTATCAAAAGGAAGGGCTGCTGCGATCTGCAGATGATACGGTTCTTGAACAAGCCGATCGCGAAGGGCATCAATCTCGCGAGTCACGAGCAGCACCCGTTTACCAGCAAGCATGGACCAGAACCGAGGCATCTGTACGAGCTCACGGTTGACACAAGCATGGCAGGTCATTGCTGGAGAGATACCGTAGTGAGCAAATAACATATCGGTGAGCGGCCGTTTGAGATAATCCGGTGCTTTGATCGTCATGTCCCCTGGAGGCAGCACCCCAACAATATTAGCTCTCTGTATAGAGGCGGCCACGTGATCTCTAAGCTGAAAATCGGGGAGACGAAGTCCCTTTTGACCTAAATTGGCTTTGATCGCCCAGCGCTCTTGAAGCACCTGCTCCACAGTCCAAACCGTTTCCTGAGACATGACAATATTCTCGCCATCGCCCACGCGAACGAGAGAAAAAGGACGCTGCTCTACAAGTGCTGCTTCGAGCTGATCAAGTACACCATCCGTCTCAAGATAAATAGCATTCATTTTAGATGTAAACCTCCTTCGTATTCTATTGACCTATTCTATGTAATGGCTGCGCTAACGTTTTGTACGTTCGACCTGTAAAAGGCTATTCCATAAGTCCACTTTTGATGAGGGGATTACCAACATCCCCTCTTCTTGGTGCTGAAAACCACCCTTATTGAACACGCAATATAAGGCGAATCTGCGGTGTATATCAATCTATTTTGTGAAAAGTAGTTCAAGTGTACTGACCGATTCTACCTCTATTTCATACGTTGTAGAGATGGCGGATAAGAGAATTACGCTATGAAAGATAGATTGAATGCAGCAACGCAAACCATTTATTTCTGCAAGGCATGGGCTGCAAAACTATGAAAATGGTCAAAAGCAACCAGAAGAGGTTATTCCAAAAGTTCGCATAAACAAGGAGGGATGTTATGTCTAGGAAAGTCGTTATTGAGATTAACTTCAACAATTATGGCATGGATCCGCAGCGGTTAACGAGAGAATGGCTGGAGCGACGGATGAGCATCTTTCGTACCTTTACCTTGCATTGCCTCAAGGCGCAGACGAATCAGGATTTCCTTACCGTAGTGAAGCTGTCGAAGGAATCAGGAGAGTTGATGCAAGAGATTCTTGCGGAACAGGAGCCGTTGCCTTCTAATATTCGTTTTGGAACCAACATCGAGAGTGTACGTGCCATTCTGGCTTATGCACAAGGGGCAGAACACATCTATATTGCACGTCTGGATTCGGATGATCTGTACCACCGTACCTTTGTTCAACAGTTGTACGATATTCAGCCACAGCCGGAGACAATGGCATTAATTAATCAGAACGGCTACCTGTGGGATAGTGTGAATCATGAGATGGCACCAGCGTTTCATCGTTCCCCGCAGTTCTATGTCTACCTGTACCGGACGGAGGAATACGCTGCAGGCTATCGGGTGAAGCTGCCAGGCCGCGGAACGCACGGAAATGTAATTGATCTGCCACATGAACTGCTTGCACCTCGCAATTATGTCAATATCGTGCATAGCAGCAACACATCGGTCAAAAAGGTACCACCCAAAGATCGTTTAAGCCGAGAAGAAATGGCTCAGGTATTACGTGAATTCATGATCTAACGATCTAATGAAGGAGGCATTCTTGCATGATTAAAGGACAGATTATTTTGATCACTGGAGGAACAGGCTCCTGGGGACAGAAGCTGACCGAGGTACTGCTGGAACAGGATCCGGCTGAGATTCGTATCATGTCGCGTAACGAGTATGCTCAGATCGCGATGCAACGTGATTTTGGTCATGATGCAAGGCTACGTTTTGTCATCGGAGATATTCGGGATTATGGGGCAGTAGAGGAAGCGTGCAGGAATGTGAATGTTCTCTTTCATCTGGCTGCATTGAAGCATGTTCCCGTATGTGAAGATCAGCCAGATGAAGCCTTCAAGACCAATGTCATTGGCACGCAGAATATCATTAAAGCAGCCATTCGTATGAAGATTCCTAAGGTGATTGATGTTTCTACCGATAAGGCGGTTGATCCAATCAACGTGTATGGCATGACCAAAGCGCTCGGGGAGAAGATGATGATTCGTGCGAATGGGCTAAGTGAGCATACTCGATTCGTCTGCATCCGTGGAGGCAATGTGTTAGGAACAAGCGGCAGTGTTGTGCCATTGTTCCGGCGGCAGATTGATGAGGGCAAGTCGCTTACCATTACGGACAAAGGTATGACTCGCTTTTTTCTGACTCGCACAGAAGCGATACATCTACTGCTTAAGGCGGCTGAGGCGGCGGTAGGCGGAGAGACATTTGTGATGAAAATGAAAGCTTGCAAGATGACCGATCTGGCCTCGGTTATGTTAGAGCAGGCGGGTCGCCCGTCCTTTGACTATAAGGTTACAGGCATTCGCCCTGGCGAGAAGCTGCATGAAGTGCTCATCTCACCATTTGAATCACCGCGTACCTATAAGTATGATGAGCAATATTATGTCATATTGCCGCAGGAGCCGGACAAGCGCCTGCAAGATCAGTACAATAGCCTGCCTCGTGTCACACTTTCCGAATACCGCTCAGACACTGCCATGATGAACAAACAAGCGATAGCTCAGTTTTTGCGTGCAGGCGGCTTTATCGATTAATAGAAGGGAGGCGGAGCGTTTGGAGATGGAAGGATTGCAAGACAGCATACACAACCGCTCCCTTCTTGCTGCTGTTATTGGGCTGGGTTATGTCGGGCTTCCGATGGCAGTGGAGATGGCGCAGGCTGGTTATCGAGTACATGGTATTGATATTGATACACTCAAGGTTGCGAGGCTTCGAGCGGGAGATTCCTATGTGATCGGCATTGAGGATCAAGTGGTGCAGTCGTTAACTGCAAACGGATTATTCACGGCAACAACGGATTATTCAGCAGTCGCCAAGGCAGATATCATTGTCATCTGTGTACCAACACCACTAACGCCAGGTCATCAACCGGATATTTCATATATCGCCGCAGCAGTGGAAGGTATAACCCCTCATCTGAAGCAGGGAAGCCTCATCATACTGGAGAGCACCACATATCCGGGAACGACGGAGGAGCATGTGAAGCAGCCGATTGAAGCAGCCACAGGCTGGACGGTAGGCAAACAGTTCCATGTCTGCTATTCTCCTGAGCGGGTTGATCCAGGTAGTGTGAATTATGGGGTGAAAAATACACCGAAGATCATTGGAGGTACTACGTCCTCCTGTTTAGCCTATGGCACAGCGTTCTACGGCTCGTTCTTGAACGAAATTGTGCCTGTGAGCTCGACCACTGTGGCTGAGACCGCGAAGCTGTTCGAAAATACGTTTCGCAGCGTAAACATTGCCCTTGTGAATGAGCTTACGCCTGCATGCGAGCAGATGGGAGTGAACATCTGGGAGGTGCTGGACGCTGCTGCGACGAAGCCGTTTGGATATATGCCTTTCTACCCCGGGCCGGGGATTGGTGGACACTGTATTCCGATTGATCCGATCTATCTGTCCTGGGCGGCAGAGCGACAGGGGTCGGAGCTGCAATTCATCAAACTAGCCGATGCAATGAACCGGGAGATGCCGGAGCGTGTGGTGGCGAGGGCAGTGGAACTCCTGATGCAGAATGGGATTTTCGTAAAGGATGCACGGATTGTGCTGGCAGGTATGGCGTACAAAAAAGATATTGATGATTTGCGTGAATCCCCCGCACTGGATGTCTTCAGACTGCTAAGCGCAGCGGGAGCAGAGGTCGTCTTCACCGACCCGATGGTACCGGTCTTCCGCAAGGATGACGGCACGATTATTCAATCTCAACCAGCCTCGCCGGAACTATGGGCATGGGCGGATCTTGTGATTATTACAACGGATCATACCGGCTTTGATTATCAAGAGATGGCCGACCACGCGAAACAAATTTTCGATACCCGTAATGCTACCCAAGGTGTCCATGGGGGCAACATTGTGGTGCTCGGGCATCCAGCTCATCATCCTATCGTTACTGATCCAGAGGAAATGGCGAGCCATTCACCTCAAAAAGCAGGAGGTAGCGATGGCGAATCATGACCGGGTGAATGAGCGATATTATGGCGAGATTAATTCGGAAGAGTCTCATGAAGCAACGAGGACACGTATTCACTGGATGTGCCGGGAAGCGACAGGTGAGCGAATGCTGGATATCGGATGCAGTCAGGGGATTACCTCCATACTGCTTGCGCGTGAAGGTTTTCGGGTAACCGGCATTGATCTGGAGGAAGAGAGCATCAGGTATGCGAAGGAAGAGCTAGCGAAAGAATCGAAGCCTGTGCGAAGCAAAATGGATTTTCGGCTGATGGACATTACGCAGTGGAAGGAAAGGGCTGTCTTCGACACGATACTGCTCGGTGAAGTGCTGGAGCATTTTGCCCATCCCGAGAAGTTATTAGTTCAGATCCATCGGTTATTGCATGAAAAAGGAACGCTGGTCGTGACGGTTCCCTATGGATATCATCCGTTTCATGATCATAAACAGACCTTCTATGCAGGCAAGCTTGCGATGTGTCTGCTGCCGTATTTCGAAGTGGTGAAGCTGGAGGTTCATCATAAGTATCTATGCTGCGCTGCACGTAGACGATGGGAAGTCAATCCATATATCTCGCCTGCGCCAAGTGAAATGAACACATGGATGGAACTGGACTATGCCCATTTTGCCGAAATCGAACGTAGCCACCTGCGACTGATGAATCAACGGAAGAAGGCGCTCGACAATGCGGTTGAACAGGTAAAGCGTCTACGTAAACAAGAAGCGGAGAAACAGTCGTCAGAACAGTAAAGGTAGTAAGGATAGTAAGAACAGTTAGAGAAGTAAGATAAGGCGGACACAACAAGTATAGAGGGAGAGTACGATATATCAAGCTAAGCTGCACCAAGGAGACTTATAAAATGGATGTACAACCGGAGGCTATGTTGAAAAATAGGGCGCGTCTCCGTCTTAGCAAGTCGGAATATGAAAGTTATCACGAATGTTGAATAAGATGCTTCATCGCATAAGGTGTAGGGGCAAGGAAGGGGTTTATCCGTGATCACTATCAGTCTATGTATGATCGTGAAGAACGAAGAACGCACGTTGGCACGTTGTCTCGATTCGGTGAGTGGAATCGTGGATGAGATCATCATTGTCGATACAGGCTCATCTGACCGAACCATGGATGTGGCTGCGCAGTATACCGACCAAGTCTACACATATGAATGGCAGGATGATTTTGCTGCAGCTCGTAATTACTCATTCGAACAGGCCACGCAGGAGTATATCCTATGGCTGGATGCGGATGATGTGCTGTTGCCGGGCGATCAGGCGAAGCTTCAAGCGCTGAAAGAGCAGCTTCCGTCAGATGGTGAGACGGAAGCTGTGGTCTTGAACTACACGCTGGCCGAGGGGGCGGAGGCAAGTCCGTTAGTGACGGACCGCCGGAACCGCCTGGTCAAGCGCAGCGCAGGGTGCCGCTGGCATGGCCGGCTGCACGAGCAGCTAAGCTTTCCGCGGAGCGGGGTGATGACGGCAGACATTGCCGTCACGCATCGCCGCGAAGCGAGCAATCATTCGGCGCGTAACGTGCGCATTCTGCGCAAATGGATCGCCGCAGAGGGCGCAGCCCAGGGTCGCCTGCTGTTCTATTATGCAGGCGAATGTTATGACCGCAAGCGCTACGGGGCTGCGGTGCAAGGCTACGAGAAACTGCTGCAGGAGCCGCAGGGTTATCGCGAGGATCGTCTAATTGCCTGCGCGCGGCTTGCGGAATGTTATGAACGACTTGGCAAGCCGAGCTATAAGCTTCGCGCCTTATTGCAGTCGTTCCAGTTTGACCTACCCCATGCGGACTTCTGCTGCGCAATTGCGTCTTGCTTTCAAGAACGTGGGGAGCATATGACTGCGATATATTGGTATATGCAGGCTCTTGATGTAGGCACCCGTGATCCGGGGTTCCGCCCCGTACCTGCGGCATGTCGATCCTGGCTTCCTCATGCCCGGCTCTCCTTGTCCTATGCTCAATTGGGACATTGGGAACAGGCGCTTAAGCATAATGTTCAAGCGCTGGCATATATGCCGACTGATGCCGGATTGCTCAGTAATCGGGAGAAGTTGGAAACGATGGTGCGTCAGACAACATTTGAACCTCGCCAGGATTGACAGTGGGCAGAGTGAAGGAAGCGTAGAGCAAGAGCAAAGAACAAGCGAAGAACAAGCAAAGAGTGTGCAAAGAAACCAGCACAGGGCCGTGATTAATGAGTAAGCTACGTGCTAGAATGTCTGCTCTAATCGTTTGATTTTGGTGTACTGCAAAAGCAAATAACTTATTTAAACATCACTGTTACTACTGCTTCTCAGGAGAGAGGCAACGCACGTATTCACCTTTCATGCGCAGGCTCTTACATGCAAAGTTCCATCCATCATAGATGTCTTCATCAATATTCAGCGTTACGCTGTCATCATTATATTCGTTCCGGTTTTCAATCCGGAGCGTTTTTTCATTTTCCCATTCAAGGTGGTTGGCTCCGCGAAATTCAGCACGATAGATGGTTTTCACAAAACTGGCGTCTGCACCAGCAGATCCGTTTCCGGTTGATCGAACATCGACCCAGATGGTTACTCCTCCTGCGCCCGCACCACCGTAAGGAACACCATAGATTTCGGCTACATATTCACCGTTCCGTGAAGGCATAGAATAAGCAAGATATCCTTGTTCAGAACGATCGAATGTCGAGAAGTAGATACGAAGTATGTAGTAGAGAACGCCAACAACGATAAGTGCGATTACAAACAATAGAAACCCAGCAAACATTGGATGGCGCCTAATCCAGGGTTTGGTTAGTTTAGTTTCTGTATTTGCTGCTTCGTTAGTACGATTGTTGTGCTCCAATAAGGTAAGCCTCCTTTAATCTAATATCTGCTGTGCCGGAATGTAGATATCCAATTCTCCGTAGTTCTCCTCCGCCAGATGACCATCCACCCATTCAAAGTAATACGAATCACGCTTCGCATACCCTGAACGACTCTGCCAATATTCATCAATAAAGGTCCAGACACTGTCTAGATGATCAATGTTGATTCGGCTGGAATGAAAGTCACAGATGAATTTGAAAACTGCATATTGACTGGCAGGTACCTCGATCTGATCCAGACCCGCAGGAGCATGATCAAACGTGTGCACTTCGACAGAAGGCTGATAGATACTATGATCGTTATCCATTTCACGGGTGAAACCAATGTAAACGCCGGGATGCACCGCATCGGGTATCATTGCAAAATGCTCTTCCATAAAGTTGTTGCCTGCTGTCGTAGCCTCATAATAGGTCTCGTTGTCAATGTACCGTATGCTGCGTTGCTGACCGACAAGCTTCATGGCGGGTTTTCGCACATAAGTTGGACTCAGTACGTAGCCGTGTGGAAGGGTGGTGATCATAGCTGTCGTTAGGCGAGCTGTAATCCGGAGATCATGAGCCCCTTGTTTGCGATATTGTAATGGCGTGATGCCAAAAGCTTGCTTGAATGCCCGTATGTATGACTGTTCATATTCAAATGCATAGTGTGCACTGATATCGATAATCTTCCAGTTCCAATCAACGAGTTGCTCCAAGCTGCGAGCGAGTTTGCGAGCACGGATATATTCACCGGGAAGTTGACCGCTAAGATGTTTGAACATTCGGTGCAGATGGAATTTGGATATATGAGCAATTGCAGCGAGATGGTCGAGGGACAGTTTTTCTTGAATATGAGTCTCAATATAGTCAAATAACATATCAAAAGTCTCTAGTAGATCGTGTTGCATAGGAATCTCCCTCATAGGTTCAAGTAGTTATAGCAATAAATGTTCATTTTTTCCTTATCTTCAATGATATCATAGCGAAGAGCTTAATTAACAACAAGATCGGAGAAACGTTCTATGATTACCCAAAAAAGAACTTATACCACACGAAGTATGATGATTCGTCTGTGGAAATTGACAGGTCGATATCGCATGTTCATCATCCTGTTGCTATTTGCGGCCTTTGCGGCTTCCTTAATTGAGGTCGGTTATCTGGAATCTATCCGAAGATTGGTCAAGGGAGCGACAGAATCACAGGTTTCCTTGATCTACTCAGGTCTAATCATAGGTGCACTCATTGTGGTATTACGCATACTTGTAACCGCATTCATGACGTGGATCGAGACATTGTTCCAGCAAAAATCACTCTTATCTGTGCAAACTCTATTACTGTCATCTCTTGGAAACACCGAGACACGAGATCTGACACCGTATCACACAGGTGATCTCACGGCTAGAATCTGGACGTCTGCTAAAGAGGCTCAGAAGGGGATCAACCAACATGGTATTGAACTGGCCAAAAATATCATTCAACTCATTCTCGCCTTTGCTTATTTCAGTTGGGTGAACCTGCCGTTGTCATTGGCTGTTATTGCATTTACGTTAATCTACCCACTTATAACGGTGGGGTTAGGCAGACGTTTACAACGTCAACATGATCTATTGAATGCTAGTGCAGCAGCAAGGGATGAAATGTTGACTGAGATTATACAAGCACCTGTTGAGATTCGCAGCTACGGACTTGCGGGATCTGTGCAGCATGATTATAAGGAACGAATGAATCGAGTGTTCAGACAGACGATGTCAGTATCTGTGTTGCAACGCCTCTCGGAGGCGGCTGGACGGATCTCCACGTATGGGGGAATGATCCTGATCCTTTATCTGGGTGGCATACAGGTATTGAATGGACATATGGATGTGGGAGGGCTGGCGGCTTTTCTGGTAGCAAGCAGTCAGTTAACACGCCCGATCGAATCACTCTCGGGGTTATGGAATGACTTTATCAGCTCAGCCTCTCATGCGTCACGAATCTTTGAAGTGTTAGATTTGGAGAAAAAGAATGCTGGATCAGATGAGCCAATGGCATCCACTCCTGAAACCAATACATATGTACACATTGAATCAGGTTCAGATCAATTGGCTAAACAAGATAAACCACATGCGATAGATATGCAGCATGTCTCCTTCAGATATGGGGAGCAGGAAGAAGTGTTATCGGATATTTCGTTTACAGCTATGAAAGGCAAACTCACTGTCATTACAGGGCCAAGTGGGTGTGGCAAAACGACATTATTGAAATTGTTAGCCGGGTTGTATGCTCCTAACGAAGGTGCAATACAAGTTACTGGCTCTACACAGACAGACCAGGTGCATCAGGTATATGTTCCGCAACAAGCCTTTATTTTCACAGGCTCGGTGGAAGAAAACATTGCTTTTGGACTAGAAGGAATATCGGTTGATCAAGTAGAGGCTGCGGCGCAAATGACTCATGCACATGATGCTATTATGCGTCAGTCACTCGGTTATAAGACTGAGCTTCAGCCACAAGGTGGATCGATGTCTGGCGGGGAGCTCCAACGAATTAGTTTAGCGAGAGCTGTGCTTAGAAACCCGGATATTTTATTGCTGGATGAACCAACATCTTCTCAAGATCCTTGGCATGAGCAGCAATTGAATCGTCTAATGACCCGAATGACAACGGAGCAAGACATGACGATTATTGCGGTCACCCACCGATTGTCATTGATTGAAAGGGCAGATCAGGTCATCTATATCCAGAAGGGGCGCATCCAAGATGTGGGCACACATCATGAGCTCCTGAATCGTCCGAATGGATATCGAAGCTATATTACGGAGCAGAGTGCAGCAGGCAATTGAATCACATTTGGGTGTGGAAGTGAGATTGGAGGAACACCATGAGTAGCGAGAATAACAAACCTATCAAGAACGAAGATCCGGTAAATCCGGTATATGCCGATGGCACCAAGGGAACGGAGATCAATCGTGAGATGATTACAGCGGATGAAATGAAAGTAAATGATACGAACGAAGAGGATACACGCAAAAATGATACACACGAAAAGGATACGATAAATGAAGGTGATGTGAAGAACGATATATATATCCCACATGAGCGAGAGGATAAGCAAGCTGAAGAGCAAGGTGTGAAGCAAGAGCGAGGTCAGGAGAAAGATCAAGCCGAGGAGCAAGATCAAGATGAAAAGAAAGTGGCTTCCCTTGCTCAGGTGTGGCCTGTTATTTACCGCTGGATGAAGCCTTATGGATTAGCTGTGGCAATTTTACTTATATTTATCGCAGCAGATGCTGTCTTTGATTGGGGACTTGCCTTTGTGCAGGGATTCTTCGTAGATGCGATCCAAGATGGTGGACAGCAGCGTCTGAACAATACAGCGATAATTTTCATTGCCATTCTGGCTGGATTTATCGTATTGCTGGCGATGCATCGTTATGTGCTGGTATGGCTCAAGGAGTCGATGCACCGAGACATGTCTATGGATCTGCTGAAGCTGTTGAATCGCATGCCCTATGCATGGGTTCGCAGGCAGAAGTCTGGGGATGTGATGCTTCGTATTAAGGAGGACACCAAGCATGGGGCAGAAGTGGTGGAGGCCATTGCGGAGGGTGTTACTGTTGTGTTCATTATTGCACTATCGTTAGGATACTTGTACCGTGCAGATGCATGGGTTGCAGTTATCGCTCTCATTAGTGCAGCTGCAATCTGGTTTACGGCGAGGTTGTACGATGGGCGGATTATACGTTTGTCCGATGAGGTTGAATCACGAGAAGGTGAGTCCCAGCAACAGATTCAACAATATGTGGAGGGCATACCGGTGATTCAGGCGTATCATGCTGCGCCATGGTTTCTGACTCGTTTTCGAACCCAACAGCAATCGCTGAACAAGGTTCAGGCGAAGCTGCAGATGACGTTGAGCATGTCGGATAATGTGGCGATGGCAGTGTTTGGTTTGGCTCAGTTGGCGGCATTGTTCCTTATCGCTTTATCAGCAGCGAGGGGGACTTTGTCTCCCGGTATGGTAGTGGCAAGTAGTTTACTGTTCGAACTCGTTGTGTGGCCTGTACTTGGTCTATCCAGCCAGTGGAGTCAGATGCAGTCCAGTGTGGGTGCATTTGGGCGTATCTCAGCATGGCTGGAACGAGCGGGCAAAATGGCGAAGATGGATAGATTCGAGGGCATGCAAGAAACCAATGTACATGGACGGGAGATTTCCCATAACAGAAAATCTAATGAAGAACTAGATAGAGCTACGGAGGAATTGCCAAATCAAGCATTAGATAGAACACTGGAGAAAACCTCAAATAAAACGTTAGAGCAACCAGCACATCAAACAAAAAATCAAGAAAATGAACGTGCTATGCTTCGGCTCAGACAGGTTATGGTATCGGATGAAGAAAGCGGACGGATCATTCTGGATCAGATTACGCTCAACCTGGTTCCTGGTGAACTCGTTGCTGTTGTTGGTGCCAGTGGTGCAGGCAAATCTACATTATGTCAGGTATGTGCTGGGTTAATTGAGCCTACAAATGGGAACGTAATGTTGCATGATAAGGAAGTTACGCAATACTTGGCTATGGATAGCCAATCCACTCTGACGTATATGCCGCAGACACCGACTTTTTTTACAGGAACAATGGAAGAGAATATACGTCTGGGAAGAGACGTTACATTGGATAAGGTAAAGCTTGCAGCAGTGCAAGCAGGTTTACATGAATTTATTGAGGCGCAGGAAGGACAGTATGAAGCACCCCTGCAAGAAAAAGGTGCCAATCTATCTGGAGGTCAGCAGCAACGACTATCGCTAGCCAGACTGTTCTTAAGAACATCTGATGTGTATATTCTAGACGAGCCAACATCATCACTTGATGTGCAGACAGAGCATCATGTAATGAAGCATCTGTTAACTTTTATGAAAGGCAAAATAGGATTACTTGTTACCCATCGAATGGAGGTTGCCCAGCAGTGTCCCCGTATTCTCGTGATGGATCAAGGCCGAATTGTTGAAGATGGAACGCATGAGCAGCTGATGGGAAGTAAAGGGTTGTATTATCACATGAATGGTAAGAATTCGTAACTGATGATGAATTAGAGAACAATCGTTTTGTCTAATGAGGACAGGACGGTTGTTTTGTTTGTTGCAAAAGATTAACTGGGCATGGACGTTCACTGCGCCTGAACTGAATTGCTGCTTGGAATGGAGCTTGAGCCGTAGTTGTGCCTAACATAAATCAGCATTAAAAGACGGTTCCTATTCCTATTTAACACTCTTTATATACCAAAGTACGTTTGACATGAAAACGCGGTTGCTCATTCGGGTCTGTCCCGTTAAACTAAAGGGAGCGGCGTTTTGCTTGACGGACAAGTCATGAGAACGCCATTTTGTTGTCAAGGATACGGCAATGGTGCCGTGTTCGGATGTCAGAATCGGATCGGACCAAGCTGGTGGAGGAACACCGGTGACAAGTAAGGAGTCTTTACATGAGTGTGCAAGCACCTACTTTAGAAGAAGCGCAGGGTCTCCTGCAAAAATATTATGGTTACCCCGACTTCCGCGAGGGTCAGAAAAAAATCGTATCCAGCCTGCTCGAATATGAGGATACGCTGGGCATTATGCCAACCGGGGGCGGTAAGTCGATCTGTTACCAGATTCCCGCTCTGTTATATCCGGGGCTAACGCTTGTCGTTTCCCCGCTCATCTCACTGATGAAAGATCAGGTCGATGCGCTGACGACCGCGGGCATTGCCGCCGCTTATATCAATAGTACGTTAAGCGGCAAAGAAGTGAATGATCGCATCCGCGCAGCGCAGCGCGGTGATCTGAAGTTGCTCTACGTCGCGCCGGAGCGACTGGAGCTGGATTGGTTCCGCGATGAGATGGCGCAGTTGCCCATCTCGTGCGTAGCTGTGGATGAGGCGCACTGTGTGTCACAGTGGGGCCATGATTTTCGGACAAGCTATCTGGCGGTAGCGCCGTTTGTGGATAGTTTGCCGGAGCGGCCGGTGGTTGCGGCCTTTACGGCGACGGCAACGCCCGAGGTCATGGGCGATATTCTGCGGCTGCTGCGTTTGCAGGATCCGCAGACATACGTGACCGGACTTGGGCGGGATAATCTGGCGTTTAGCGTGCTGCGCGGCGAGAGCAAGAAGGATTTTGTGTTGAACTACGCGCGCGAGCACGAGAGTGAGCCAGGTATTATATATGCCGCGACCCGTAAGGACGTGGATGATCTGCATCAACGTTTATTGCATGCAGGCTTGCCCGCAGGACGTTATCATGCAGGTATGACAGACGATGAACGTGCTCAGAGTCAGGAGCAGTTTTTGTACGATGATATCCGCGTGATGGTGGCAACGAATGCCTTCGGGATGGGGATCGATAAGTCCAACGTGCGTTACGTACTGCATTACAGCATGCCGAAAAATATGGAGGCATATGTGCAGGAAGCGGGTCGTGCCGGACGGGACGGGGAGCCGAGTCAGTGCATATTGTTATTCGGGGCACAGGATATTATCACCCAGAAGTTCCTGATTGAACAGAACCCGATGGAGGGTGACCGGAAACAAAACGATTACCGGAAGCTGCAACAGATGGTGGATTACTGTTATACAACACGTTGTCTGCGCAGTGCACAGTTGGACTACTTCGGTGAGGTGCATGAGGACAAGCCTTGCGGCATCTGCAGTTCCTGTACGGATGATCGCGAACTGGTAGATATGACGATTGATGCACAGAAAATTTTCAGTTGCATCCATCGTATGCGTGAACGGTATGGTGTATCTCTGGTTGCTTCGGTGCTCAAAGGCTCCCGTGCCAAAAAAGTGTTGGATTACGGCTTCGATTCCTTGCCGACATACGGTGTAATGGGCAATCGCACGGAGCGTGAAATTGCAGAGATCATCAACGTTATGGTATCCGAGGGTTATCTGATGCTGTCCGAGGGGCAGTATCCGGTAGTGCGTTTGCAGCCTTTGGCGGTGGAAGTGCTCAAAGGTCAGCGTGAAGTCATGCAGCGGGTGGTGCGCAAGACGGCTGCAACAGCTTCGGGTACCAACTATGGTGGACGTCGTGGACGTGATGCGATGCCATCTGCGGTTAACGAAACGGTATTTGAGCAACTGCGCTTAATCCGGCGTGATCTGGCGGCGAAGGAACATGTGCCGTCCTACATCATCTTCAATGATGCAACGCTTCGAGAGATGAGTGTGGTATGTCCGAAGACGGAACGTGACATGCTGACTATTAAAGGGGTCGGTGAGGTTAAGTATCGTAAGTATGGATTACCGTTCCTAGAATTCTTCCAGAAACAATCGGGCGAAGAGGTTGATACGGATGATGATGCCTTTTACGAGTATGAGTAAGGTGCTGGGTTGGTAATGAACACTGCTTGAGTTGCTGGAGCGATAAATGAATACTCTTTGTATTGCTCCGGTGGATAAATGAGTAATCAAGAGAATGCAACAGTTCTAAGTAAGAGTAAGAGTAAGAGTAAGAGTATGGGTATGAGTATGATCTATGAGTCCTGATGAAGTAATCGAGCGTATGAGTGTATGATATTGGTATTAGAGTTTGGAAATCAGGTTTGGTATTTGGATTTTGTATTTAAGTTGGTTGTTTTTTGATTCTAGTCTCTGAGTGATGGACAAATGGTGAAAGATTGTCTTTCATAAGGTGGACATTGGCGATTGAGAGAGTGAACCCGTAGGTGTACAATATGTAGGTTTATTCTTTGTTGTGTGGTCTATATGTTGTAGTTGGATGAGGCTGAGAGAAGGGTGTCTTTTTAAAAAGTGTGTCCACTCTTTGAAAGACAAAATCCAGATATGTCCATGAGGTGTGGAATATTTGCCTACGGAAGCTGGGGTATATGTATAATTAGTCGTGCAAGTGCAAGTGCAAGTGCAAGTGCAAGTGCAAGTGCAAGTGCAAGTGCAAGTGCAAGTGCAAGTGCAACGCAGGTGTAGATAGCGGTACAGGTTTATTCTATGAGAAGGCATGGGCTTGGATGGCTGTGGAGCTTTACTTTTCCCAAAAAAATATGGTCTGGGTGTCCAGGCAAAGGTTGTGAACCATGAAGGTTATTCTTTCTACATTAAATGCAAAGTATATCCATACCTCGCTGGCTTTGCGGTGTCTTAAGGCGTACAGTGAGAAGGATTTTGATATTGATATCGCCGAGTATACGATTAAAGACCCGGTCATGAATATTGTATCTGATCTGTACCAGCGTGGTGCGGACGTGATTGGGTTCTCGTGTTACATCTGGAACATTGAAGAGACGATTAAGGTCATTGATAATCTGAAAAAGGTTATGCCTGACGTGAAAATTTTGCTGGGCGGGCCGGAAGTGTCTTATGACACGGAATATTGGATGAACCGGATTCCTAATGTGGATTTCATCGTCATGGGTGAAGGCGAAGAGACGCTGCATCAGCTGTTGACGGAGCTTACGAGCAGTAAGAAGTTCCACTTTGTATACGGACTGGCTTATCGCAAAGGGGAAGAGGTCATTCTCATGCCAGGACGCCCGAAGGCGGATCTGAACGATCTGCCGTCACCGCATCGATTTGAAGAGGATATCCCGGATCTCGGGAAACGGGTTGTTTATTTTGAAACGAGTCGTGGTTGTCCATTCAGCTGTCAGTTCTGTCTATCCAGTATTGAGGTCGGCGTGCGGTATTACGATATCGAGCGGACGAAGTCGGACATTCTGTACCTGATTGAGAAGGGTGCGAAGCTGATCAAGTTTGTGGATCGAACGTTCAACATTAAGCGGGATTACGCGCTGGAGATGTTCAAATTCCTGATTGAGAATCATCAGGGGACGGTGTTTCAGTTTGAAATTACCGCTGACATCATGCGCCCTGAGGTACTCGATTATCTTGCAGAGAATGCGCCGCCAGGTACGTTCCGCTTCGAAATTGGGGTACAGTCCACGAATGATCCAACGAATGAACTGGTGAAACGTCGTCAGAACTTTACCAAGCTGAGCCGTACGGTGAACAAGGTCAAAGCCAGTGGCAAAATCGACCAGCATCTCGATCTTATCGCAGGACTACCGGAGGAAGATTACAATACGTTCCGTAAGACGTTTAACGATGTATTCGCTCTGGGGCCTGAAGAGCTCCAGCTCGGATTCCTCAAAATGCTGCGCGGTACTGGTCTACGTCTGGATGCAGAGAAGTACAACTATACGTATATGGATCATGCGCCGTATGAGATTCTGGGCAGTGATGTGTTGCCGTTCAGCGACATCGTGCGCTTGAAGCGTCTGGAGGATGTGCTGGAGAAATACTGGAATGCACACCGGATGGATCATACGCTGAAGTATCTGATGGAGCAGGAGTTCAACTCGCCGTTTGATTTCTTCCAAGCGTTCGGGGATTACTGGGAAGGGCAGGGCTGGCAGAAGATTGGTCACCAATTGGAGGATCTGTTCACCCGCCTGCACAGCTTCCTAGAGTCGCGGAATACGCCGCATATGGATATTGTGCTCGGTCTGATGAAGCTGGACTACTTCCTCGGTCACAAGTACAAGCCACGCAAAATCTGGTGGGATGACGTACTCCAGAAAGACCAGTGGGCGGGTTACATGAAAACGCTGGCTGAACGTCCAGAAGACGTTCGTCTGCCACGTGTTGCCGGTGCCGCAGGCTCGGCATGGCTGGAAAGCAGCGGCACGGGTGCGAGTGCCGCTGTGGGAAGTTCGGCTGCTGCCGGGGAAGACTCTGCCGCAGATGCGGCGGGTGTGATCGGCAGTGATGGCGAGGATGTTGCGGCGCTTGCAACGCGCGACGCTGGGGGTGTGTCCGCCGCGGATGGAGCGGCGGACGGGGTTGACGGCAACGCTTCGCGTGCGTTGCCAATGACCTCGGCCATGACCGCACAGACGGTCATGGGTGCCCGTGATTTCGCCGACCTTGGTCTCGGCGAAAAGGAACTGCAGAAGCACGCCGTATTGGACGTGCTTCCGTTCCGGCTTGAGCGGGTGCTTGCTGGCGCTAGCCCGCTTGCCGCGAAAGGCCGGACGCTGCTGGTCGTTGTGTACCAGCAGCATGAAGGGCAGCAGGCGCAGTATTACACGCTGCCGCTGGGAGAAGAAGCCGCTGCGATGTAGGCTGCAGCGGCATGGGATAGCACCGCGATCATTGACGCGGTGCATCTCCATGAGGTGCTGCCCATTCGGGCGCAGCACCTCACCCTTACGCGGCTTGCCATTGCACAAGCCGCGCTCCGCTCTACCTTTTATAACAGCATATATGTTCCGAAAGCATCGGAAGGTCGTCTGACTCCCTAGGGGAGGAAGAAGGGCCTTCCTTTTTGTTTTTCGAATGATAGCAAAAGCAGAATTCATCCAATCTAAGGAGGTTTCCTATGAGTGAGCATGCTACGACCAAAGAGACGATTACGATATCAAAAGGTTCTGCTGAGGTACTGCACATTTATATCCCGTATAACATTGCACATATTGAGCGGATTCGTCGGATCACGGGCAGAGCGTGGCAAGCGCAAGAAAAAGTGTGGGTCATCCCCTACACCACATCCGCTATACAGGAGTTCATGAATCAATTTGATCCAGTAGATGTTCAGATTGCCCCAGAGTTGTGGGTGGAGAGTGAGGATTTACAGCAATGGAAAGCTAGCAAAGAGAGCAGTGCATGGAGCAAAGAACCATTACAGAAGGCATTAACATTACGAGGATAGAGCCGCAAAACAATCAAAGCCTATTGTAATCAGATCGAACGGTTTCTCAGTAGCTGCGAACTGGAAAGTACAGCTGTGATTACTTCAGTAGTTCAGACGTATTGTTTAGATTTGCTTGAGCGAGGGATCTCCCATTCCAGTGTGAACCAGACGATCAGCGCGATTCGCTTCTATTGCAAACATGTACTCCATCATCCTACAGAGATCCAGTATATTCGTCCCAAGAAGCAGACCAAGTTGCCCCAAGTATTGTCTGAAAAAGAAGTGGCTCGATTACTCACATCCGTAACTAATCTCAAGCATAAAACGATTCTGTTTCTCACGTATTCGTCTGGTCTTCGTGTAGGTGAAGTCGTTCGTCTACGTTGTAGCGATCTGGATATTGAGCGCCAGACCCTTATTGTAAGGCAGGGAAAAGGTCAGAAGGATCGAAGAACGCTACTCTCCAATCTAGCTTGGGAAATTGTGCAGGAATACATCACCGAGTATAAACCCCATCGATGGTTGTTTCCGGGACAATCTTCGGATCGGCACCTGACCGAGCGTAGTGTGCAAAAGGTTTTTGAGGAAGCCAGACTACGCGCAGGTATTGTGAAAAAGGTTAGTATTCATATCTTACGACACTCTTTCGCCACGCATCTACTGGAAAATGGAACAGACCTGCGCTATATCCAAGAGCTGCTTGGTCACACAAGTGCACGAACAACCCAGCGATATACGCATGTGAGTACCAAGAATATTCAACGAATTCAGAGCCCGCTGGATCGTATGGATCTGGGAGATTGAGTGTTACTATAAATCTACCTTTTTCGCCAAATTCTTCTTCGCAAATACCAGTGCTTGGGGTATCATATACGTAGTCAGATATCAGCCAGGACATGTGGTATTTACGAAGTACATAAATTAGATGTTAGGCGAAACCGCGAAGAGCATATTTAAAATACACTACAATATCCGAAAGTGGTGATATATTGGATAGTCTATCAACTGCATTATATGACTACTTGGAGAATAAATTCCAGAAGGAAGAATTTAGTGGTTCTGTCTTGGTAACAAAGAACAACGAAAAGATATTCAGCGCGGGAGTAGGACTAGCAAATAGAGAGCATTTAATTAAATGCACCCCCGAGACTAAATTCCGAATTGGTTCAATAACAAAGCAGTTCACCTCAATGGCTATAATGATGCTGTTAGAGCAGAGGTTTCTGAACGAGAGGGATAAATTAATAAAATTCTTCCCGAACTATATCTTTGGTGAAAGTGTAACGATTCATCATCTGTTAACCCACACATCAGGAATCCCTAATATTACTCAACTTCAAGATTTTAATAAATTAATGACGGAATTTACACCACTAAATCTAACCACAGAGTTAATAATGAAGCTTCCATTAGATTTTCAGCCCGGCTCTCAATTCAGGTACTCAAATTCGGGTTATTTACTATTAGCTCAACTGATCCAGGTTGTAACAGGACAGACTTATGCAGAATTCCTGACGAAGAATATATTTTGCCCATTATTAATGAATAGTACAGGGTCGGATAATTATAGGGAGATCATTTCACAAAGAGCATCCGGCTACGAGATGGATAATACAAGAGGGTTTGTTAATTCCGCCTTTATTGATATGTCTATTGCAACTGGTGGGGGTGACCTACTATCTACCACAGAAGATCTATATAAATGGGATCGTTCTTTGTATTTTAACAAGCTAGTTACAAGTGACGGAATGCAGCGACTATTCACTGATTATGGATTTGGTTACGGTTATGGTTGGTTTATAAAAGATGAGCTGATTAATAAGAGACCCAGTAAGAGTGTCTTCCACGGAGGTGGAATTGTAGGGTTTAAAAACAAAATAACAAGATACCTTGATGACCAAGTTTCTATTATCGTTTTAAATAATCTTTCGACCACGGACGTAGACGATATTTCTAATAACATTACTAACCTAATTTATCAAAAATCTTAAATTCGTGTGGGTAACTCAAAGCAGCCTCGCCTAACACCACATTCACGCTTCGGGCATTCGCCCTCGGTCCGCGAGAAGTATTTTCGAAGAAGAAGATCCAGCGGACAATCCTGCACCGGCTAAGATAGTAGCTAACTAAGCCGGTGAGGATTCGTGAATGCGAGAGATGTTATCAGAAACCGGCCAAAGAAAAGAGGCTAAATAATTCAAATGAGAAAATCTCCAAAGAAGAAATTAAAAGAAATCTTAATGCAAAAAAATGCAGGTGTTTGTTGCGTATGTAAGAAAAGAGGGCAGGGACTTCACTTTCATCACATTGATGGTAATAACTCTAATACAGTTGAAGGCAATTTAGCTGTTCTATGCGTAAGAGATCATGATTTTCATCATAGACCACAGGTATATGATGAACCAAATCATACTGAGTTAACAGAATCCGAAATTCGAGATTTTAAAATATCTTGGGAAGCTTTTGTTTATGAAGCTTCCCAAGATGATACAAAAGTGCTTGCGGTATTAAATGCTTATGGAGATTATGATAAGATTCACTCTCTAAGACTAATCTTTCAATGGGAAAACGAGAAAGTTGAATTTGAACGTGTTTATCACTTGCTAGATGGACCAATGGATAAATTAATCGATAAAGCTCTAGAGGAAATATCATGGTTAGGTAAAGACATTAAATTAGTATTAATTGATAATCCTTTAGAAATTGAATATTGTCCATGTTGTAATAATAGTTATAGCAACACTATTAATAGTGGTTTTATTAAGAAGTTAAACAGTGGATCTTGGGAACAGGATTCGATTTGCACAATCTACATCAATCCTGAACAACCATCATTAGCTATAACTATGTTTTTACAGAATGAAATGATCTATTCTGGAAGTTTACACCATTGTAAGAATCAAAAGCTTCATTTTGTCTGTGATAATTTTGAGGAATCTATAGTTATCGATTCAGTACCAAGTGTTAGAACACAAGCTACAAAATTAATTGAAAAGATAATAAGAGATTGGGAACCAGGGCAAATATTTATTGGTACAGGTGATCCTGATAAACCCCAAATAATAAATGGAATGATTTTACCCCGCTGCTGGGAACGTAAGAAGTAAACATTTAATGACTGAAGGTATATTCTAAAGTAGTGCCGACATCTGATAACATAATATTCACGCGGCGGACATTCGTCCTTGGTCCGGCATTCGCCGGACACCCGACATGCGTCGGGTCGTGAATACAGGAACGTTAGGCAAATTATTGCATTCAAATAATGAAAGGAATGATAGTTGAAGATGGGAATGCCTTCAAAATCAAAGATATTTGAATATTGGATGAATTGGTTAGCTGAGAAGGGAATTGATTGGGGAGAGCCGTGTTGTTGGGCATGTGGAAGGTTTTGGGAGGATAAATATGATATAAAGAAATCTAATGCAACTAGGGAAGAGATAATAAAGAATTGGGATAATGTCCCTTTACAAAGATGTCATATTATTGCCAAGCAATTTGACGGTACTGACGAACCCTCAAATTTATTTTTAATGTGCAGGGATTGTCATGATAAAGCTCCGAATACTAGATCGGTAGAAGCATTCTTAATATGGACAGAAAAGCAAAATTGGTATGAGAATTTTAGAGATGAAGTAATGAAGGAAATGAAAAATTTTGGACTTGAAGACAGGGTTGAAGAGCTGAACGAATTAATTGCAAATAGAGAGATAAAGGGTAAAATCATTGGAAACTTGGGGATACATATGAATCAGAATGGAAAAGGTGCTCAAATAACCATCTCAACATATATTTCAGCGTTATATGAATATCTAAAAGAACAAGACAAATTGAAAGTCTCCCAAGAAGGCAATAACCTCGCCTAACATAATATTCACGCTGCGGACATTCATCCTTGGCCCGGCATTCGCCGGACACCCGACATACGTCGAGTCGTGAATACAGAAACGTTAGGAGAAATGCCGAAGTCAAAAAATGAGTATTAATAGAGAACCCTTACACAAATAAAAAAGATTTTATAAAAAACTACTAAAGGGATTAATTTAATGAAAAATTTAGAGAAAATTATCTGGATAGAAGCAGAACAATGGGCGAAAGGACAATGGGATAATGATGATGTAAATACTGATGTAATTGTAGTCTTTTCAAATCGAATGAAGTGGAGTGCAAGTTTTTTTACATATAAGAACATACAAACATTAAGAGAAAAGAATAGAAAAACCGGAGAATGTATGAATGGGGGGTATTTCTGTTCTAGTGATATGGTTCTAATTGATATTGGAAGTAAAGAAAGGATCTATGAAGTAGTAAATTTCTTAATTGAAACAGATGAATTTGAAACTGTGTTTACTAGGTATCCTGATGTTGAATTAATGGACGATGAATATTACCCTGAAGGATTCTTTATAAAAAATGAGGAATTATAAAATCTACTATTGTCGTGGGTAATTCAGGCAGCACTTCTCCTAACATAATATTCAAGCTGCGGCTTCTATAGAGCCTTGGTCTGCTGGATGCATTTCAAAGAGGAATTTCAGCAGACAACCCTTGGGGGTTCATGAATACAGGAACGTTATCAGAAATCCTATTAAACAATTAAATGAGAGGAGAATTTATGGGGCATTTAACAATAGCAGAAGTGAAAGAAATAAAAACACTTATTATGCAAGCTAGGAGTCTTGAGAAAACAATTGATGACATATTGAGCAGAGATGGTATGGAAGCTAATAAGTATACTTCATTTAAATCAATGGCTCATATCTATAATGATATAGCTACAAGATCTGCAACAGTAATGAAAATTGGGAACTTCTACAAAATGAATACTGAAGAAATGAAGGGGTGGGCAGATACACTTTGGCCAACAGCAAAAAGCATTTTAGAAACTGTTCTGATAAGCACACGTATCCTGATTTCCTCATTAGAAAGCAATATTGACTTTGTAGAAGAAGAAGTAGATAACATTGAGAGCTTTATTAAAACAAAATTAAGAAGTGTACTTTATGAAATTCCACAAAAAGAGAAGGAAGTTCAGAATGCTATAGAAAACTTATTTGTTGGAAAAGGTTTCAATAAAGCTATTGATTATGATAGAGAGACAGGGAAATTTAATTTCTCAGGTAGGGAATACATACCTGATTTTATTCTGCCCAAACTTAGAATGTGTATAGAAGTAAAATTGTTAAAAGATGTTGCTAAGAAATCCAAGATAATTGAAGAGATTAATGCTGACATAACTGCATACTTGAAAGAGTATGAAAATGTTCTTTTTGTAGTTTATGATCTTGGTGTTATACGAGATGAATTGGAATTCTGTAGAGACATTGAAAGTAATGAAGGCATAAAAATAATAATAGTAAAACATTAATGGATGCGTATTCTTAGGAGAATAGGACATCTGATAACATAATATTCAAGCAGCGGCTCCGTTGGAGCCTAGGTCTGGAGGAGGGATTTCGAAGAGGAATTTCAGCAGACAACCCCGTTGGGGTTCATGAATAAAGAAACGTTATCCGAAACACCTGGAAAAATATAAAAATAATGAGGTTGAAATCATTGGAGATATTAAAACATTCTCGAAGAATAAAAGAACTACTAGATTTGAAAGAAGATTTAGTAATACTTATTGGTGATTCAGGAAGACAGTACATTGAACAGCATAAGAAGGACAACAAACCACAAAACGGTGCATATACTTACTGGAATAACACAATTGCAATAATTGATGAAAAACTCGTAGGAACATTAGCTCACGAAATGCGACATGCATATCAATACGAAAACAAAGAACGATACGGTTATAAATTTTCTAGAAAAACACAAGTAATTGTTAATTGGCGAGAAGTAGTAAAATATATCGCTTCAGCAAAAGAAAGGGATGCAAATCTGTTTGCTTTAAAATATTTAATAAAGAACACAAAAAATTACTTGCATATTCTTAAATATATATTTAAATGTCTTGATGGTTATTTTTCATTGTGTGTTGTTAAATGCCTAAAACTATAAAACAATAAAAGGGTTTTGGATATTTCAATGATGTCAGGTGCATCGGATAACAATATATTCACGCTGCGGGCATACGCCCTTGGTCCGACTGATGAATTTCATGGAAGTAGATTCAGCCGGACATACTTGGCATTCGCCAAGCGTCGTGAATACAGGAACGTTATGTGTAATTCTTGCAGAGATCATTTAAAACTATTAAAGATAGGATGAGTACTTTGTCTAGTATTTTAACTCCGTATTTAACACATCCATTAGAGCGAGAATTTGAAGCTTGGGTCGTATCCAATATTCAAGATTACTATAAGAAAATCAATATCGATATACAAATTTGTGCAGTTAGTCCTTTTTTAGAAAATAGTTGGCCAGCGGATGAAGTGATTTATCATGAAGGGAAACTAATTGGACTTCAATTTAAACAAGCTCATTTAACTTTAACTACTTCAAAAGTAATTGACTATTCAAGATTAAATTGGGATATACGAAATCCGGCGGGGCAATATGAATTAATTCAAAAACATCCTGAGATCTATTATGCTCTTCCTACTTTTGTGAATAGAAAGTGGAAGGATGATGCACTACATCATTGCATTTTTTGGAGACCAGATGATGTTAAAAAATATAATGCTTGGTATAACAATCCAAGTGCAACAGATAAAAAGTCATACAAGAACATTAGATCGCATCCAAATTCTTTTAGGTGGGGAGAGTTTGTTGAGCGTATTTCTAATTGTGAAATAGGGAAGATTCAAGATAAAATAAGCCTCAATGATTATTTAATAAATTTGAAGAAAAGGATTAAAGAACAACATAAAACAGATAGAAAATCGAATGATATCTCAAATAAAAGACCTGAAAATGAAGTTAATGAACAAATGAATCATGAGGTCTTATATTTAATCCATATTCCTATGAAAAGCTAATTTGATTTTAAGATGTCAAAATGAGTTTTTGTAACTCAAAGAAGGCAATAACTACGCATAACAATATATTCACGCTTCGTGCCATTTGGCCCTCGGTCCGGCCGGAGCTCGAGGCATTTCGGAGAGGTATTTCAGTATTCAGGGAAGTAGCGCAGCAGGACACATCCGCACCACCTAACCGCATCGCGGCCGCCACTTCTTGGCTTAAGGTGGTGGGTCGTCGTGAATACAACAACGTTAGGCGAAACTTCGTAGTAGCTAATAATAAAGAGGAGTACATTAATGGAGTATGCTATTATCCGCATGAACGAGGTTTTTCCAAGTGATAATGATGTTGCTAAGTGGGTAGTTGGATTGGCAGTCATACATAATGATTTTCTCTTTCTAAAGAAGAAGTTATTCAAATCTTCAGACGTGCTTTCGGACTTGATTTCAGAAGCACCATCTATCCTTAAAATTCTCACTGCTTCCCTAAGAGAGGCTATTTTCTATCTAGAGGAGTCTGAAAAATTAGCAGAAATAAGGACATATATTAATTCTTTACCCGAGCAGTTAATCCAGATGTATCTGGCTCTTAAACTTCTATTTAGAAACGGTGCAAAGGCAGATTTATTGCAAAAATTAACAAACGCAAGAAACATAACTTATCATTACTCCAAACCTCAAAGGAACGAACTATCAGAAGCATTAGAAGCGTTGAGCAATGAAATTATATTTTACGAAGAGAACGACCAAAGGTTCTTGTTTGCAGAGCACGTAAGGAATACAATTTTATTAAATTCATTGTTTTCGTCTAATGAAATCAGATTAGGACAAGAGTTGCCCATATCAGAATTAATAATAAGTATTAAAGAATCTATAGAGACCTTCATTGATTCTTCTAACAAGGTAAGTAGATACTACTTGGAAGATTTTTGTAAGTGATTCAATGCAGCATCGCCTAACATAATATTCAAGCAACGGCTCCTTTGGAGCCTTGGTCTGCAGGGCGGATTTCGAAGAGGAATTTCGGCAGACAACCCCTTCGGGGGTCATGAATACAGAAACGTTATCTGAAATAACACAAGAAATAAAAGCTTTGATTATAAAGGAGGATTCATTGAAGAAAAAACTTGAAGAAGTTATAGAATTATATCAGCAGTGCCAGCACGGTGGAGAATCGTTGTATCAAGATTTCAAAGATTTACAATACGATTTTGCCGAAGAGTTTAGAAAGCATGTTCCACAAGAAATAATTTATGCGGATTTTAGTACATATACCGCATTCACCTATGGACTATCTTCTGGAGGTATAATCAAAAAACTTGAAGATCCATTAGAACGATACAAAACAAGAGAATGGCTTAATAAATCGTTTTTTGAATGGTTTCCCAAATACAGATTTATTCAAAGGTATAAATTAAGTGAATACAAAACATTAGATAAAGAATTAATGATGATTAATGAATTAAGAAGAAAGTTGATTGAATTGATTGACTTGAAAGGCAAAGAGCGATTTTGAATGCAGCTCAAGAGAAGTGTTACTTCAGATAACATAATATTCAAGCTGCGGGCATTCGCCCTTGATCCGGCAGTCGCCGGATACCCGACGTGCGTCGGGTCGTGAATACAGGAACGTTATCGGAAATTAATATAAAAGGAGAATTTAAAAATGCATGGTGAAGATTTAACAGCGAAGATAGAAAAATTCATTTTATCTACCGGTTATCCTTTTGAACAAAGAGTAGCGCACCTATTAAGAGAACACGGTTGGGTTGTTTTTAGTTCAGTAGAGTACATCGTTCCTCCTGATCAACAAAGAGAACTAGATATTTTGTGTTATAAAATCATTAATCGTAGAAGAATAGAATTAAGAATATCGTGTAAACAATCGAGCGATAAGCACTGGATCTTTTTCACTGAAAAAAACAGGTATTTGAAGTCTGGTTCAGCTTTAAAATTCACCCCAGTTCAAATCGAAAACTATACAACATATCGTACTTTACCGGAAAAATTGAAAAGTCTTCTTTTATATCAATACGATAGACACGTCACGAATTTCACAGCTTTCTCAGAGAAAAAACAGCACGAAGCACGACTAGTTATTAAGGATGGATTATTGTCAGTCATTAATAGTGTATATCATCGAATCTTCCCCGCAGAATTAATATACGATGAAAGAGGAACGATTTATTTTTTCATTACTTTGTTCAATGGCTTAATGTTTGAGTCTTATTACGATCCAGAAAGTGATAATAACATTGTTCAAGATATTGAATATACGCAATGGAAGACGGAGTATAAATCTAATTCGCATTTTGAAGAAATATTGAAATATGATGGGACTTATGTTCCATATCATGAAGTTTTACGAAATTTCTCAGAACGTTTTACAGTCGAAGTAATGAAATGGAGCTTTTTTGAAAGGTATTTAAATCACATAGAAACAATTTTTACAGAACTTGAAGAGGAGACAATTAGTATTTTCGGTAAACCATATGAGAAAGAATTTTTTCCGAATCGTATTATAGGTAAACCACTTACAAGATGATTCTATGAAGAAATTAACTTCCGATAACAATATATTCAAGCTTCGGGCATACGCCCTTGGTCCGGCATTCGCCGGACACCCGACATGCGTCGGGTCGTGAATACAGGAACGTTATGCGAAACACTTCGAAAGCAGGAAAGAACATGAAGACAAATAAGGCGATGAGAAATTTATTGAATGAGCTTGCTCAATTAAACGAATCGATCAGTTCAAATTTATTTAACCCTACTTTTCATGAATGGGATGATTGCATTTTAGTTGATGCTTCAAGTTTAAGAGAGATAGATTTTTTTGAAGAAACCATGTATCAAGATCGAACGGAGCTAGAAGCCTCAATAAATCATTACCATCTAGAGCATTTAAGCACTGGAATAAAACTCATTTCGAATTGGAAAGAGAATTTAGAGTTGAGTTATGCTGAAAAAGACTTTATTTTAGTTTTAAGTTCTACAATCGAAGGAGAAGATGTGCTAATTAGATTCTATCAATTTAGAGATCGTAAACCTGAATGGATTAAACTGAATGATCTTGAAGGATATAAAGAAGAAGCAATATTAGTTGTTGAGATTTTAAATGTAGTTCAATGAAGCGAAGTGCTTTGTATAACATAATATTCACGCTGTGGACATTCGTCCTTGGCTCGGCATGCGCCAGAAACTCGACATACGTCGAGTCGCGAATACAGGAACGTTATACGTAATTACTAAGAGCTGATTAAAATCGTTTGAATGACGAGCAATTCTTAAATAGCGAGCCTTCGATTATCGGCTCGAAGAAGACGAATTGAATAAGTAAAATATGGAATCAAAAAACAGATAAGAAACAGGTAAAGGTAAAAATGTTAAAGACAGTGTTGGCTTTAAAGCAGGACGCCATTTCTGCGGCTGCGAATTGAAGCGTGGAAAGGTTTATCTTAAATAGGTAAAGACTAGGCCATTAAAAAGGGTAAGGTTAGAAATGACGCTCGAATTTTTAAAGAAGCACTTTATTATTTGAAACTTGGGAGGGCCTCGAATGAGTTATCAAAATTGGGCCGGCAACTTTACTTACGGCGCGACCGAAATGATCTTTCCCGAAAGCGTGGAGCATCTGCAGCAGTTGGTCAAAGAGCATCGGAGAATCAAGGTTTCGGGCAGCGGCCATACGTTCAATGCGATCACGGATACGAACGGGATCTTCGTTTCGCTGCGGCATTGGAACCGCATGTTGGCCTTAAACGAAGAACGCGGCACGGTAACGGTCGAAGGAGGGATCACGTACGGGGAACTATGCGCGGAGCTCGCTCTGACCGATTATGCGCTTCATAATCTGGCATCGCTTCCTCATATCACGGTTGCCGGCGCCGCCGCTACGGCCACCCATGGTTCAGGCAGCCGTAACGGAAGCTTGGCGGCAGCGGTGGAAGGTATCGAACTGGTCGACGCGAACGGAGAGCTGCATACATTCAGCCGCGGCGCTGCGGAATTCTCCGGCGTCGTCGTGAACCTCGGCGCGCTCGGCATCGTGACGAAGCTGACGCCTGAACGTCGTGCCGGCTTATTCCATCAGACAGTTCGTTTATGAGAATCTGCCGCTTTCGCAGCTTGAAGAAAACGCGGAGGGCATCTTTACGGGCGCTTACAGCGTAAGTTTGTTCACGGATTGGCAGCAGCAGAGATTTCATCAGGTATGGACAAAATGCCGTGAAGAAGATGGCGCAAGCTATGCCGGACATGCGGACTATTACGGAGCGATGCCTGCGATGGCCCCTGTGCATCCGCTGCCGAACATGCATGCGGAAAACTGCACGGAGCAGCTCGGTAAGCCGGGGATGTGGCATGAGCGACTCGCGCATTTTCGTATGGAATTTACGCCGAGTGCCGGCAAAGAGCTGCAGAGCGAATACTTGATGCCGCGGGAGCATGTATATGAAGCGGCGCTTGCCGTTCACCGGCTGCGTGAGCATCTTGCGCCAATTTTGTTCGTTAGCGAATTGCGCACGATCGCTGCGGACGATTTATGGCTGAGCCCTTTTTGCGATCAATCTTCGGTGGCGTTTCACTTCACGTGGCGGGACGACTGGCAGGCGGTCGAGCGTGTGCTTCCGCTGCTGGAAGCAGCGCTGGCGCCGTTTCACGCACGTCCGCATTGGGGCAAACTGTTTACGATACCGGCCGATGTCCTGCAGGGACAATTCGACAAGCTGCCGCCGTTTCGGAAGTTGATCGACAAGTATGACCCTAACGGAAAATTCAGCAATGCGTTTCTGGATACTTATGTTCGTCCAGCCCGGACGTCACGTTGAGGCTGGACGAGGCTTTCGAGAGATGAATAGGATGCCGAATACCGGCCTCGTCCCGCGTGAGACGAGGTAGCAGCCTTTTTTTTCGTCATATCGCAGAGTGGATTCCGGCAGTCTGAAATGCGCCGCCGCTTCCCCGATAGATCGATCTGCTGGATGCATAATGGGGCCTCCAAAATTGAGCATTTTATGTCGACTTCCTCATCTTAGGACTTAAAACATAGTTGAAGTCAAGCCGCGATTTCATCAGAATTTTTGTGAAGGACGGAAGGGGGCGAACATTCGGATTCCCTAGCCATTTCTACAATTAGAGTATCTCAAGGAGGAAATGTAATATGGGAAAGGCATTTAAAAACAAGAGGGTCATTTTAGAGATTACTGAATAAAACCATATTATAAAAATTAAAGGCAGGGACATCTTATAACATAATATTCACGCTGCGGCCATTCGTCCTTGGTCCAGCATTCGCCGAACACTCGACATACGTCGAGTCGTGAATACAGGAACGTTATAGGAAATCAGCAAACACACAAAGAGAACTTGTATTATTCAGCATATTTTTTTGAGGAGAAGTGATTGAGTGAATAAAGACATTCTACTTGAATGGGACAGTAAGCATAGTGCGATGAAACGCACGAAAGAAAATTACTGGAAAACCTATAGGAAGTGGCGTGACGAGAACAAAAGCGATTATCATGATACTTTTATGGGAAAGTTATATGATGAATTTATAAGTCTTGAAGAGCGCGCTATATACCTAAAATATAGTTTTAATACAACAGAAGCTGTGCTATTTTGCTCAATTAATATCTTTTACATAGAAGAGCAAATAGGAACTTATGATATAGAGTTCTTTTTGAACGGTGAGATCGCTGATGATTACCTGGAATTTGGAGATGTATTACTTAAAGATCGTATGATTAAAGTAAAGTATAATTTGAAGACTGCAAGAAGCGCCTTAAAACTGGGATTGGAAGTATCAGATATTTTGAAAATCACAGATATTCCACTCAAATACATAGAAATATTAAAAGTTGATATAAAGGGAATGGTATAAGAAGTATAAGTGATTCGAAGAAGCTTCTGATATCCAATAACATAATATTCACGCTGCGGGCACATGCCCTTGATTTATCAGAAAGACTATAAAGGAGGGAGAAGATGAAGCTTTTTTCTGGAGTAGAGCCTTTAATACAAGAAGCTGATCTTTCACAACCCTCAATATATACGCCTCTTGGAACCATTGAGTTTTCGCTTTCTGTCTCCAACAAATGTTATCTTCCCACTCAATGTTTTCGACTCAAACAAGGTGGTTCATTATACCAGTATAGCTATGACTTGTTTGATTGCGAATTAGTGGTCTGCAAACCTAAGTTCGATCTTGCTTCGCATCTGACAATCGAGGAATGTTGGGGAGCCGTGTTTAGAATCCAACCAAATAAAAACCGTCAGATTGATACATGTAGTTTTTCTTCTTATTGGCAGGAGGGATACAACTGGAAAGATTACGGCTCTAATACCGGGGAACATCTTGAAGCTATTGAGTATGAGAACGAGAAATATCGATTACATGTGGGAACTCAGGATGGAGAATTTTTAATGGCAAGACGAGATCGAGGAGATAGGATTCCTAAATCGCTAAATTTGAATTCTGATTTTGAGAAATATGGTTTTATTATAAGTTCAGATAAAGGTATTGAAGTACCTATGACACGAATTGAATCTCAAGAGATATGCGAAGTACATTTTTTAACAGCTTGGAATCTAAAGATAGAAGAAGATGTTTCCACATGGCTAGCGGTAGATTTACTTTCGAAACAAATACTAGAAGGGGAAGAACTTTTGTGAAAATTTTTAAAAGAAGTTTCTAGTCCATCCGATAACATGTTGGCGTAGCTTATACATCACCTCACCTAACACATTGTTCACGTTGTGGACTTTCGTCCCTTGGTTGTGAGGTGTATAATACTGGAAGATAATCAGACAACAAACGCTCCAGCCCAAGATAAGAGCTATCTAAGGCTGGGGCGTTTCTTGAATACAGGAACTTTAGCAGAAATCAGGGGAATGCTTAATTATTATAAAGATTAGATAAACTATTATCTAAGGGTTGGGATTTCAATGAGTAGCTTGTTACTAACTTCGTGTGGTTTTAATACTGAAGATATTAAGAATCAATTTCTGAGTTTTATTGAAAGAGATATTTCTCAATTAAAGGTCTCTATTATTACAACAGCATCCCCTATGAAAGAAAATAATAGATATGCACAAAGGGCGGTGCAGGACTTCAAAGGCATGGGGTTTCAGCATATTGATTTTGTAGATATAGAATTTGATGATCCGCAACTTCTCATACATAGCGATGTTATATATATCAATGGTGGAAATCCATTTACATTATTGTATTACGTTAAGAAAAGTGGTACTGATGAAATTATTAAAACATTGGCCACACAGAATGTAATTATAGTTGGAGTGAGTGCTGGAACGTTATTACTGGGGCCGAATATTAATATTGTCGACTTCTTTACTCCACAGATGAACACTATGGATTTAACAGATTTTAAGGCATTAGGTGTAACAGACAAGCTTATTTTTCCTCACTATGATCGAGAGGACAAATTTAAAGATAGTACGAATAAAACAATTGAAGAGAGAATAGTAGCATTTGAATCCAATGAGAACTGTAAGGTGACAAGGCTTAAAGATGAAGAATATATCTCAATCTTAATGGACTAAGCATATTTCAGGAGGGGTCTGCATGATATTAGAAAAAGTAATAAATAGAGTTGAAATACAAAGTGAATATAAGGATTTGGTTGATAAGTATATAGATCATGTACGTACCGAATACAAAGGTGAAATTCATAGCATTTATATGTGCGGCTCGATTCCCAAAGGAACTGCTACACCTTTTAAGTCAGATGCAGACTTTACGATTGTATGTGAAAATCCCAAAGATATCGATTATGAAAGATTGTCGAATATTCAAGACAGGCTTTTGGAAGAATATCCATTCGTAACTAAGATTGATACGATAATTTGCTCAATAGACGATGTATTAAATAAACCGAATGAGTGGGGTTTCTGGGTTAAGATCATTTGTGTTTGCATACATGGGGATGACATTGGTGAAAAAGTACCCCCGATCATTATTTCTCCAGAATTCATTTTAGACTTAAATAGAGAGACTAAGGAAGAAGTAGATCGTATACATCGTTTACTTTCTAATACTAGTGATAACGCATTAAAAACCAGATATATTAAAGGTTACTCTAAGAGATTAATTCGTGCCTTATACTCTTTGGTTTTAGTAGATACAGGTGTATGGCAAGATGACATGCTTAAGATGAAGATTGCCATAGTAGACTATTGTGATATTGACTCCGCTCTAGTTGATTATCTGTATGCTTGTTACTTGGATTGTAGTAGTGTGCTTGTTGAAGAGTTTCTGGAAATTGCAGATGAAGTATATAGCTATTTTGAGAATGCCTTAAAGGCAATGGCTGCTTCCAGAAAACCCTAGAATAAAACATATTATTCTATCTTGTAACGGGTACTTGGATATACCTCTTCAAGATCAGGAGTAATCGAGTGTTGACGAGGCACCGGCACACTGGTGGATCTGTTACGAGATGGGAACAGAAGTACGAGAAGATCTTATTTATTGAGGGCTTGGTTACAAAGCCGGGGACATCGTGTAACATTATATCCATGTTTCGAGTAAACTTAATAACACTTTAGGGGGTTAATGATGGGAGCATGGGGAACTGGAATTTTTGAAAACGATGATGTATTAGATTGGAAGGCAGATTTACTTGATTCTGATGACATTGAATTAATTGAAGAAACGATTGAAGAAGTTTTAGAAGAAGAATATATTGAGTCAGATTTAGCTTCCAATGCTCTAGGTGCAATCGAAGTCCTTGCAGCTTTACAAGGCAAACCTGGCCAAGAGATATTAAATAGTCAAAGTAATACTGAAGATCTATATGAATGGATCGAAGCACATAAAGGTAAAGGGAAAAATCTCATTTCCAAAGCTAAACGAGCAATGAAAAAAATTAAGAAAGACTCAGAACTACAAGAGTTATGGGAAGAATCAGGAGAATATTCGAGCTGGTTGAATACACTAAATGACCTAGAAAGTCGATTGTAAAGAAATTTATTGCTTTCCGAGAAGGAGAGCCTTACATAACAAAATATTCACGATATGTGTATGCGCCATTAGTCCGGCATACGTTGGGGTGTGAATACAGGAACGTTAGGCGAAACTTCTTGAATTAACAACATTTGGGAGGAATACATGAGGATTTCTAAAATTGATACTAGTAATCGTCAAAGAGAAGGTTATCCTGGACTTATTAATTACGCTGATATAATTATTGATGGTAAATCTTTATTTGAGATGATTGCACATAAATATGATTTTGTATCTTGTATAGGATGGGGCAGTATTGAATTCCAAGAACAGCAGATTGCTCGATTACTTTTAAGAGTTGATTCCGATCTACCCAATAATCGAAATTCCATTTATATTTGTCCTGCGTGCGCTGATTTAGGCTGTGGGGCTATAACTGTGGAAATTGAAATAAATGATGATACAGTTATTTGGTCTAAGTTCGGGACACAAAATAATTTGAATGATGGTATAGAAGAAGATACAGGTAATGTGCATTATTTTGAGGAAATAGAAAAGTACATATTTAATAAAAGTGAGTATGAAGATGTAATAATGAATTCAAGAGGATTTGGGATGATTAGGTGGCCATGGGACACAGAAGAATGATTGTATTCGAGGAAAACCATCATCGCTAAACAATATATTCACGTTACGGAAATGGTTCGGCCTTCGCCGGACACCCATCATATTTCGGGATGTGAAATACAGGAACGTTATGAAAGGAGAGGTCTAAATGAAGATTGCAATCCTAACTGATATTCATGGTAATTATCCTGCATTAAGTGCCGTATTCTCTGATATTGATTCTCGTGGGGACATCGAACATACATATTGTCTCGGTGATATGATTGGCATTGGCCCTAACTCTAACGAAGTGCTTGAAGAGATAATGTATCGAAAGGATGTAACGGCGGTTTCAGGTAATCATGAAGAGGCAGTTTTGAAACTACTGCAAGGTGACGATACCTTACCGGGTCATGAAATGATAGCTGAACATCATAAGTGGATCGGCAAACAGCTAAAAAAAGAAAATATCAAGTTTATAGAAAATCTCCCTCAGACATTAGAAGTTGAAATAGAAGGGCAAAAAATATTAATAACGCATTACCATATGAAGAAAGGAGAAAGAGAAATAATAGATGAAACCCCTTCGGGATTGAAATTAGACGCAAGATATGAAGGTTCACCTTATAGTCTCGTTTGTTTTGGTCATCATCATCCAATCCATTATTTCAAGTCAAATCAAAGGGTTTATTTGAATCCCGGAGCATTAGGTTGTAATGAACATGCGATTGCAAGATACGCGGTAGTAGAACTCCAAAAAGGAACAATAAGTGTTCAACTTATAGGAACTGCATATGATAATAAAGCATTTTTGGAATCTTTTGAGCAGTTAAACGTTCCAGACAGAGAGTTTATAATAAAAGCTTTTCATGGAAACCAACTAGAGAGAGATTTCAAAGATGGTAATAACATCTGATAACATAATCTTCACGTTGCGGGCATTTGCCCTCGCTCTTGCCTTCGCCAGACTGGCAACTTAGTTCAAACAGATACACTGGGTGAAGGAAACAGTTAAATATTATCGAAGTATATACACAGATTATTTTGAAAGTGAGGTTATAAATTATGAGTAAGCGTCCGATCTGCTCCGTGCAAAGTCTTGATCTATAAACAACGGCGGTTGTTTGTATGGAGCTAGCATTTATTTCACCGCCTTCATATTCGTTTTTGCGTTTGTTGTTTATAGAATAGACTTTGCTACCTTAATTTAAATTAAATTTAAGGAGCAGAGCTATTATGAAATATGTAAACGCCGATATGATTTTTCCGAAGGAATTATTAAAGGAAATACAAAAATATACTCACAGTAGCATGGTATACATCCCAACACCTGATGGACAACGAAAAAAGTGGGGGGAAAACTCGGGAAGTCGCAAGTATTTGAAGCAAAGAAACGAAACAATACGTAAACAATATCTGGATGGTTCATCGATAGATGAGCTATCTGATCAGTTCGGTCTTTCTAACGATAGTATTAAAAAGATTATTTATACAAAAATATAAGTTATAGAAATCACATCAGCGATCTTATGATGTGATTTTTTTAGTGTAACAAATGATTTGAATTATTTTATATATATTTTTTGATGATTTACACCGCTAAAATGGAAAATACCAGCATTCCTTATTGAACTGGTAGCTAAATGATACATAGAATTCCAGATGATAAAAGAAAGGTGTCTTGATATGAATACCCAAACTTTATTAGATAAAATCGTTGCACTTTTTAGAGAAGAGCTTAAAGGGAACTTGATAGGTATTTATTTGCATGGGTCACTAGCTATGGGATGCTTTAATCCCACAAAAAGTGATATTGATTTTTTAGTTGTTGTAAAAGAAAAGCTTACACCAGTAAATAACTCCAGAATTGCAAAAATAGCTTTATCTTTGCATGATGAAATGTCTGTGATGTTTAATGAGCGTGGAATAGAATTTACCATTATCTTAGAAATGTATTTAAAACCGTTTGTATATCCTACACCTTTTGAATTCCATTACTCCGATTATCATAGGGAAAAATATCGTACAGATGAGAATTATCTTTGCGGGGGATTGGAAGATAAGGATTTAGCCTCTCAACTTGTTGTTGCCTATGAGCGAGGAAGAGCACTGTATGGAAAACCATTAAGTGAACTTTATGAACCGATTAATAGTCAATATTACCTCGACTCCATATTAAACGATGTGGAAGGATGTGCTGATGAGATCATTGACAATCCTCCTACGAACCTTACTTCTATGTACCTAACCTTAAATTTTTGTCGAGTTCTCTATTACGTAACAGAAGGTAAGATATCTTCAAAGCGAGAGGGTGGAGAGTGGGGAATGACATATCTACCTCAACACTTTCAGCCCTTGGTTAAGTATTATCTAGCTATATACACGGACGAATCATCCGACAGAGAGAACGACAATAGCAATTTTGATTTACAAAGTTTATTAGCATTTGTTAAATATATGACAAACGAAATAAAGCAAAATATATCTAATCATTAAGCGACATCTTATAACGGGGCATTCATACGGCGGCGCTTATCTTAGTCTGTAGAAGGATTTCAGAGAAGCATTTAAGCAGATAACCCCTTTGCGGCTCATGAATACAGGAACATTATCTGAAAAAATCACGAGAGAAAGGAACAAACGTTATGGAAAAGCACGCTAAAGAACTGTTTACCCAGAAAATCCTTAATGAGGCAGCTCAAAAGTTCAATATTAATCAATTAAGTCTTAAAGATTTAGAAGGATTCCAGAACTTTGTTTATTTTGGAAAATCAGATGATAGAAGTGTTGTCCTCCGGGTAACTCATCAATCACATCGAACTGAAGAAGAAATTTTATCCGAAATTGAATTTATGAATTATCTATTGAATAACAATGTATCTGTTTCCAAAGCGTTACCTTCTATTCATGGGAAATTTGTAGAGGGAATAAGTGATGGAGAATTTTATGCAACTTCTTTTGAGTTTTCTAGTGGTAGAAATGCTAGAATCGCTGAAGAGAGCAATTTGTTCTATCAAAGAGTTGGTAGTTATACAGGCAGAACACATAATCTTTCCAAGAAGTTGAATCTAACAAATGAATTAAACAGGAGACAATGGTATAAAAAAGAGTTGTTTATCAATATGAAAGAGTATCTGCCTACGGAGCTTTCTTATGTCATTGATAAATACGATATTCTGAAAAAAGAGCTCAGCAATCTGCCAAAGAATACGGATTCGTATGGCATTATTCATGGAGATTTAAATCATGGGAATTATCTGAATGTAGACGATGATGTAGTACTTATTGATTTTGATGAAGCTGAATATAGTTGGTTTGTTAGTGATATTGCTATTCCGTTATTCTATGAAATTCCGATCCCTTGGGTCGTAGATGGACAACGAAGGACAGAGATAGCTAAGAGGTATTATTACAACTTCATGGATGGGTATGTAAAAGAAAATACAATGGATAATGCATGGTTAAAACTAATACCTGAGTTTATTAATCTTAGACAGTTTGGAGTAGTGTCAGCAATTTATAGAAGTTATGATTTTGATCATTATAACAACTGGAGTGATTGGGACAAAGAAGCATTAAAATTTTATTTGAATAATATCGAGCATGATATTCCTTATATTGAGATGGATTTTAGTAGATAGTGCAATGCGGCATATCCTAATATAATATTCACGCTTCGGGCTTACTCCTATGGTCGTACAGATGTATAATTATAGGAGATAACTCGGACGATATGTGAGCCGACCTAAGATAAGAGCTATCTAAGGTCGGCTCGCGTCGTGAATACAGGCACGTTATGTAAAAATAACGAAAGTTCAACCTGAAAAGATTGTTGAAATTATTGTGATCTTTTTAAACTAATAATTTTGAGGTGAGAGACATGAAGTACTTTTATGGGGTGTTAACACTGTTAGGAATAACATTGCCCTACATGGAGTTTATTCCTTGGATTAGTGAGCACGGATTTAATATGACAATATTATTAAATGAAGCAACACAGAATCGAATTAGTGCATTTGCTTGGTTGGATGTAATAATTGCAGCAATTGTTTTGATTGGATTCATTTTATATGAAGGAAAGCGAATTGGCATAAAGCATAAGTGGATTCCGATCATTGGAACATTAACAGTTGGGGTTTCATTTGGATTGCCATTATTTTTATTATTGCGTGAAATTCGAATGGATAAACTGAAAGAAAAGTAAACTTAAATAGATATTCAGGTAACGAATTTAGTTGAAATCCCTCTAACAAAGTAATGGAGGTGTATAGAATGAAAAAACTAATTGTAGTAAACGGAAGTATGGGCATAGGCAAGACAAGTACTTGTAAATATCTTTACAAATCTTTAGATCGATCTGTATGGTTAGACGGAGATTGGTGTTGGATGATGAATCCCTGGACGGTAAACAAAGATACAATAGAAATGGTTGAGAACAATATTACCTATTTACTTAATAGTTATTTGGAAAATCCTTTATTTAATTATGTTATATTCAGTTGGGTTCTCCATAGGGAAGACATTTTAAATGATTTACTTGAAAGGTTACATACTTCGGAGTACAAGCTATACAAGATAACTTTAACCTGTTCTGAGGAATCATTGAGAGATCGAATGCATTCCGACATGAGAAGCTTAGAACAAATAAATAATAGTATTAATAGATTACAGTTATATCAAAGGATGCAGTCAAATAAGATTGATACAAGCGATCTTGGAATTGAAGAGACGGTTGAAAAGATTATAAGAATAATAAGTTAATTTTGAAATATAGCTGCCAAGAAAAAATGTGAAATATATCTAACATAATAATCAATCTACAAGAAGGTGGGGATTAACTAGATGTCTATTCAACAATTTATAAATGAACATCTCTCTAACATAATCTTTGAACCACCATTCTATTACAATAATGATTTTAGTATTCGGTTTGAACTGGGACCACCAAACAGCAATATTGATAATGACACATACTATAGTGTAGTTCAGGAGAGAATCCTGGCCTTATTTCTAGCAATATTTAAAGAGAAGCATCCGGTGTATATCGTCGGAATATCATATGAACCTATTGGAGATTTAGATGCTTATATTGAAGGGGAAATTGACCTTCTTCAATATTTTGCAGACCACACAATGAATAATTTTCTTAACAAAGAAGATTATGACGCTGAAACACTAGAGTTGACTGGACATTATAAATTTTACTCTCTTGAATGCAAACTGTCCGAGATAGACTATATTGATTTGTTAGGACTTATTGGAGGATTTACTCAGAAGAATAGTTACCTTAATTCAAGAATTTACTTCATAGATCCTCAATCCCAATTGGTTTTACACATTTATGATGATCGTGGTTTAGACATCGTCTCACCGACTAAGGAAGCCTTGCTTTACTTGTACAAGGAATTTAACGATTGGATTCTTGATTACGATCGAAAAGAGATAGATAAGATATTTAAGACTATTTCATAGAAATCAATTGTCCCGAACGTAGACAAAAGCACGGGGATTTTGAGGAGAGGAGGCGGAAATGTGATTGGTCCGATATTCTTAAGAGGTGAATTAATTCATCAGTTTAAAGAGCACCTCACCAACACTGAATACCATCGTGTAATACATAACGGTGTAGCCGATACAAATAGTACAACTGAAAGATTCGAATTGGAAAAACTAAATGATACATTCGATACATTTATTAACTCAGACTATCCTATTATTTGTAAGTCAGGCAGCAAGAGTACAATTCCATTCTGGGATTACCACATTGCAATCAACCGTTCCAAATACGACAAAGAGGTTATTGTAACTGAACTTTTGGTTCGAGAACCTAATGATCAGAACGTAACAAATGCAGTTTTAATGGCTTTCTATATGTTAATTAATGAGAAGTACAAGTATGAAAGATTAGTAGTGCCAATAAGAATGAATGACATCGTTGGATATGAAGAAATAGGGATACAATCTCACAAAGATGGAAGCGTTCTATTTAGAAAATACGCGTGAGTCATTGCTATTCCGTTATTCTATAAAATTCCAAGTTATAATTTTAATAATTATAACAACTGGAGTGATTGGGACAAAGAAGCATTGAAATTTTATTTGAATAATATTGAGCATGATATTCCGAAGAAAAACGTTGTTGGGGGTTGAATCCATTGAAGTATTCAACTGTAGTTCTTGACTTGGACGGAACATTATTGAATTCAAATAAAGAAGTATCCAAGAGAAATTTAGATGCTGTCTTATCTTGTTATCTGAAAGGAATGAGAATAATATTCGCAACAGCTCGACCGCCCAGAGCTGTTAATTGGTTTCTTCCTCAAGAATTATTGGATATCGGGGCTTTTGTATATTACAACGGAGCTCAAGTGATTTGTAAAGAAACTAAGATAGAAATTAATGAATCAATCCCTGCTAATGTAACCACAGAAATTCTTGATTACTGTTTGAAGTGTAACCCCGAGATTGAGCTGACGATGGAAGTGAAAGATGAGTGGTTTAGTTTAAGAGAGCTTGATTATATTACCTCAATGAACACACGATCTAACCCTATAGTAAAACCCTTAAATGAATTAAAGCAATATGATGCTACGAAAATACTCCTTTCCGGCAATAATGACACTTCTGGATTATTAAAAAAATTCGAAGGTAAAGTGAATATACTAATTACGGATAATAATCAATTAATACAAATCATGCCTCTTCTGGCTTCTAAGGAGCTGGCGATTACTAAACTCTGTGAATTGTATCATGTAGAATTGGATTCCGTTATTGTATTTGGCGATGACCATAATGACGTAGGCCTCTTTAAAAAGGCTGGATACGCTATTGCTATGGGGAATGCAATAAGGGAATTGAAGGAAATTGCTGATGAAATAACCGCTGATAATGATGAGAACGGTGTAGCTATAGGTTTAGAAAGATTTTGTGGGTAACTTAGGCTGTTTGAACGTCAGGATGGCGCGAAGAGTTTTGGATAATCTTCATAAATACTTATTTTTTTGGAGGCATCTCAAGAATATATCCTTCAGAGATGCATTAATTAGCAATCCTGAATTTGTAGTTGAATATGCCAATCTAAAGAAAGAGCTAGTTAATAGTTATAGTGAAAATCGGCAGGCTTACACGGATGGGAAGACCGAATTTGTAAATAAAGTACTGATGTGAAATCACAGTAAATCTATTTATCAGAGCGTTTCAAGGAGGTCTATATGAAAACTACAATCTACATGGTTAGGCATGCGGAATCACCATATGATGAAGGAAATGAAAGAACTAGGGGTCTTACTGCAAAGGGTAAGGCGGATGTTGAACAAGTAACGAAGCTACTTAGTGATGAAGGAATAGATATCATACTTTCAAGTCCATATCGCCGAGCGGTATTGAGTGTTGAGGGATTAGCGCAGCACTTAAACTTAGAGATAGAAACATTTGAAGATCTAAGGGAACGTCACTTTTCATCAGATGATGTTATTGATTTAATGTCTAATATTAGAAATAACTTCTACAACGCTGAATATGCCTTACCAGGTGGCGAATCTAACGCGGATTGCCAGAATAGGTCAATTACAGTGCTCAAAACCATATTAAAAGAACACAAGGGAAAGAAAATTGCGATTGGAACACACGGTCTTGTAATGACTTTGATGATGAATCATTTTGATTCAAATTATGGCTTAGCTTTCTTAGATCAATTAAAGAAACCGGATATCTATAAAATGCAATTTGAAGACCTGGAATTGAAAGAAGTAACGAGACTGTGGAATGAATAGATATATTTAAGCTTAGCTCTACAGAAGTTTATGAAAAGGAGAAGATGAATGGATTATATTAAGTGGATTAGAAGTAAGGTAGGCACTGAGATGATCATTCTTAACTTTGCAGGAGCCATCGTTTTAAATGAAGAAGGACAAATATTGCTTCAACGCAGAAGAGATAAAAATGCTTGGGGATTCCCAGGAGGAGCTATGGAGTTAGGCGAATCTGCTGAAGAGACAGCTATTCGTGAAGTGAAAGAAGAAACAGGAGTAACAATCTTCGTTGAGAAATTAATAGGCGTGTACACCAAGTATTTTGATAAGTATGCAAATGGGGATCAGGCACAAACGATTTCGTTTTTTTATCAGGGACGCATTTCCGATGGAGAACTGATTAGTAGTAATGAAGAAAGTATAGAAGTTCAATTCTTCGATCCAAATGAAGTGCCTGATTTATTTAATCAGCAACATGCTGATGCCTTTAATGATTTTAGGGCTCAAAGAGTCGCAGTATCTAGATAAACGGTTTGATGAAGGTTGACTAATAAAGCGAAGATAGGTGCATGACATGGCGGTGAGTAGAAAACTACGACGAAAAATAGTTCGTCTTGATAGAGTGTTTTATTGGTATGTGGCCCCAGACTACGATGATGCTGGGGTTCATAAGCTTCACATCTTATCTGAAGATAAAAAGTTTATTGTTGCCTACGAATTAGAGCAAGCAGACAAGCCGAATTGGAGACCGATGTTAGTCGTAATGGGTAGGGAGTTTGAAGGGTTAAGTAGTGATTATACGGGATATAGAAGGGTTCTGACACCTGTTTGGCAAGATAAATTGATAACCCCAAAACTAGTAGGCGAGATCATTGATTGGTGTTATTTAAAAGAGAAAGATTTAATCTTAGTAAATTGGATGGGAGAAATACTTATCTAAATTAATGAAGAGAAGAGGATTATATGATGAGCTATAAATCCATTTTGATAGATCAATTAACGGCATGTTATAACGATAAGAGTTGGTTCATTCCTCTTGCGGAGATCCTGGATGATCTAACAGCAGAAGAAGCAGTCATTAAGAATGACAATGAACAAAGCATATGGTCGATAGTGAATCATCTTATTTTTTGGAATGAAAAGTGGCTTGAGCGATTTAAGGCGGGAGAATTTAGATTAGATCATAATATTGATAATGATGAGACATTTGCTGTGGCACAAGATCAATTGAATGAGATTGGCTGGACAGAAACATTGAATAAACTTGAGAATGTGTTTGTTAATTGGAGAGTTGTCTTAGAAGAAACAGAAGAATCAAAGCTCACCAAACAACTTCCAGAATATTTCGATGCTCCTTGGTGGGGAGTTGTCTCTAATTTGAGCATTCATAATGCTTATCATGTCGGGCAGATCATGTTGTTAAAGAAACAAATGCGAGTAAAAAAGTGAGTTCAGAGGATGAACTAACAAAGAAGCAGAAGCAAAGGAGTAATGCAATGACTGATAATGTGTTAACTATTTTCAAAGAAATAAATAATAAAGATAACTTGCCAGGTGTATGGCTCAGAAGAAATTCAACTCACTACAATTTGGTATCATACATAAATCACATTATCGGGTTGTATCTTAGTGGAACATTCGAATTCATTCCAGTGTTCGTTAATAGGGCTGATAAAGAGCTGAATTTCTTAACTGACAGAGTGGGGCACCACCGATATTTTGTAAAGTGTCGGATCTTATTACTTCAGGTTTCAAAACAGATTAATCTTCATAAGTCACATAAAGAAATATTGCCGTTAATTTACCAAGAAGACAAAGAGCGATTTCATGCTTGTCCAGAGAAATTTTGCTTCCACTGGGTTGATGAGGGGACGATTAAGCTTCCTTTTCAATTTGCAGAACTAGAAGAAGTATTAAAATTATCCAATAATGCAACACCTTCAAAAACTTCATATTGTGGTTGCGTATTTGGAACGTGCAAAAGGCAGGTAGTAGAAGCTGGAAATAAGGATTGGTATGAACCCAATGAACCCTTATTAAGTGCATATAAAGTATCAGATAATCATTTTAGGAATGATTGCTGAAATTACCAAACATATAAAGGAAGGTATAGATTTTATGTGGGAACATCCATCTCATAAAAAAATTCAAAAACTTAAAGAAAAATATAAAGATTTATATCCTCAGGTTGAATCATTGGTCAATGAGTGGGATCCAGTAGGGCTGATTGAAGGTGGAGCGCCAAAAGATGAATACGATTGCATTTCAGTCCAATTAATTGAATTACTAGTACAAGGAAAAAGTAGTGATGAAATATATGAGTTCGTGATGCGTGAACTTGAAGATCATTTTGAGTTAGGAATCAAATCAATAGGAGAAGAATTTAAAGAAAAATTTATTCAAAAGCAAATTAACTTTAGTGAAGAAATCTCAGCTTGGTATCTAGAAAAAAACAATAAAAACTAAATAATGTTTAATCCAGTCAACCGAGAGAGGGGATGGTATTCATGGATCAGCAGGAATATGGTCGTTATTTGTTAGCAATGGGCGGAGAAGCATTAGAGATAGAAGAAGATGAGCATGTCGAAGCAGACCATCTGTACGGTTTGTTTCAGTGGTTTATGCCATCGGGCTCGGGGGTTGAACGTGTATTTGAACCAATTCCTGGTGGGCAGCGTTTTTTGGACAGAATACGTCCAATTTATGAGATGTTGAATCCAGAAGATTTCACCGGCGAATATGTACCAGGTTATTTCAATGGTGGACATGAAGGTACATCCGAGGAAGCGTTACGAGGACTCGGCCAAGAGCTAATAAAAGGGTTGGAGAGTCTGTTCTCCATCGTGCCGGAAGATGACGAAGCAGCGGACATTGCTAAGGAAGCATTACACGATTTGGCTTATGTGAAGGAAGTCGTAGTTTTAAAGCAGGGTGAAATTGGAAAGTTAGAGAAAGAAGCGATTCAAGGCACGAATGAAGAACATAGCGAAGCGGTTTACGAAGCACTTGGAGAACTTCTCAGTTCGCGCAGTGACTACAATGAGACGATTGAAATATTGAATGAAGCCTACTACTCTATCGCTTGTGATTATTGGGTAGCATACTACTTGCAATGGCCTCGTTATCAAGGTTTGCAGGACATGGAAGCCTGCCTATATCCATACTTTGAGCTATACCGTTATGGATACAATCTTCATTGGACTAAAAACGTGTTATTCATTGGAAAACGTTAAGCCAATTCATAAGATAAGGGTGATCAATGTGGAACGGGGACTCATTATATTTTTGAACGGAACGTCAAGTTCGGGGAAGACCAGCATAGCGATGGAAATGAAAAATCAGGCTGACACTCCCTTTCATCATCTGTCTGTAGATCAATTTTTCCAAAATTATGATCAGTTCATCGATACTACATATCCAGATATAAAGCCAACAAGAGAATTAGAAGCAGGTGTGATGTCAGATATTCTTTTTGACCCGATTGGCTCATTGTACTATGCAACCATTAAACTATTTTCAGAGCTGGGTTTGAATGTGATTGTGGATACAGTCATCAGTAATGACAAGTGGTTTAATGATTTTTATGATTTGCTTTCGGATTATCCGATCATGTTTGTAGGTGTACATTGCTCCAAAGAAGAACTCACCAGAAGAGAACAGAGTAGGGGAGATCGCGAGATTGGACTCGCCCATTCCCAGTTCGATTATATATACTCTTATGATGAATATGATCTGGAAGTGAATACAGAAGAACTCAGTTCAGCAGCATGTGCGGAGAAAATTTTAAGTTATATGAAATCCGGTCAGGAATACGCAGCTTTCAAAAAGTTAAGTAGAAGATGATTAGTAAGCTGCAGAAGCAGCTTCAGTTTTAGTACGTTATTATCGTTTACCTCACATAGTTAGATCATATAAATCGATGTCTCAATACAATTTGGGGCATCGATTCATTGTATTTTGTCAGAACAGAAGGAGCTCATCTCATGGAAACTAACGCTTTAAATCCAGAAGATCATATTCAGCAAAGGTTACAGGCAATCATTGAAGATACACATGCCATTATTAACGATAAACATAAACAATCCTTTGGCTCTCTGGAATATCTCTTGGAGCACATTCTAGAGTATCGGAAAGAGAAGCAATACATGACAGATGAGTGGCACATCCGCACTCCGCGCTGGCTTGGAGAGTATGGCAATACACCGGAGGAAGAGAAGCTTCTCTCAGACATATATCAACTACAAGCGTATATTACTGAAAAGTTAAAGGGCGGATAAGGAGCGTATGATATCGTATTATTTCGGATTCAATGATATTCAATGATAGTTTATTCAGATCAATATTTAAAGCATGTTTATTGGCTAGATGATCGTTGTTGTACGGAAAAGAGCACAAATCAGCTACACTACACTTTGTTTGACAGAAAGAAGGGGGAAGAATCCTCATGACCAATAGAATTCTCATCATAGATGATGATATTGAATTGTGCTCATTAGTAAAAAAATGCGTATCGCAAGTAAACCTGGAAACCGATGTGGCATATAACGGACAATCAGGAATGCTACAAGTAATCAATGAAAAAGATACTTATTCGCTAATTATTTTAGATGTGATGTTACCGAAAATGGACGGTTTTCAAGTATTATCTGAAATAAGAAAGTACAGTAATGTACCCGTACTTATGCTGACGGCTAAAGGAAGTGAGCCAGATAAGGTAACAGGTCTTAGCCTTGGAGCAGATGACTATTTAACAAAACCGTTCAGTATTAATGAACTTATCGCTAGAATACAATCTTTGATTAGAAGATATACCACGTTTAATCCTGGAGATTCCGTAAGCATTCTTACCTTTAAAAGGATGGTTATTGATAAAGAAATAAGAACTGTTCAAGTTGAGGGCAAGCTAATAGATCTAACAGGCAAGGAGTTTGATTTATTAGTATTATTAGCTTCTAATAAGGGGCGTGTGTTTACGAAGAAACAAATCTATACACAAGTTTGGAAAGATGATTATGCTTATGATGACAATAATATTATGTCTTTTATAAGCAAGTTGAGGAAGAAAGTAGAGCCTAATTCAGAACAGCCATTTTATATTTTAACGGTACACGGAGTAGGTTATCGTTTTAATAAGGAGGCTTAATTATGGATTGGATTTATATTCTACTTTTGGTTCTAGCTTTTTGTCTTGTTGTTATCATTTATTTGGGAACGAAACTATTAACAATTTCTGAACAACTCATAATTATTGAGGATTCTTTACTGGATATTAAAAAAGGAAATTGGAATCGTCGTATTTTGGTAAATGAAAATGATATGACTAAAAGAATTTGTTACTCCATAAATGATATGGCAATGAATAGTCAGGCTCAACTCATACAGTTAAAGCAATCTGAACAGGTTTATAAGCGACTTATGACGAGCTTATCTCATGATGTAAGAACACCTTTGACTTCTTTAGTTGGCTATTTAGAAGCAATTCAACAAAAGTTTGTTACAGGCAAAGAAAAAGAAGAATATCTTGAAATCGCTTTAAACAAAGCACATCATTTGAAGGGTTTTGTTGAAGCTTTATTTGATTGGGTCAAACTAGACGCAAAAGAACAAGTTTTTAAACTTGAACAACAGGATATAAACGAATTTACTCGTGATATATTAGTGAATTGGATATCAACTTTTGAGGAAGAAGATTTAAAATATAGTATTGATATTTCTGAAGAAGAATGTTTTATCCAATTAGATCCAAATGCTTATACAAGAATTATAAATAATTTAATTCAGAATGTTATTGAACATAGTGGGGGAACCAGTATTGATCTACAAATAAGTGAAAATGAACAAAGCGTTATGATCCAGATTAGTGATAATGGGAAAGGGATCTCTCCTCATGACCTGCCACACATATTTGACAGACTGTATCAAAGTGACGAATCTCGTTCGACTAACGGAAATGGTTTAGGGCTTGCTATTGCGCGAGAACTTGTTCTTTTGCATAAAGGAACAATCCATACTCAAAATCAATTGTCTGGTGGTACAACATTTATAGTAAATCTTCCGAAAGCTCTTTAATTATTGAGGGCTTTTTTATTATCAAGAAACAAACAAGATTTCAGCAAGGTTTTGGCAAGTTTTGTTTGATAAACTTTAATTAAAAGGAGGGATCCGTATGACAGAATATATCATAGAAACTAAACGACTTACTAAAAACTATAGGGATCAGAAAGCTGTAAATAATGTGAATATGCATGTGAAAAAAGGACGTATTTACGGTTTACTCGGTCGTAATGGTGCTGGTAAAACGACAATTATGAAAATGATTTTAGGGTTAACGTCTACCTCTTCTGGTGAGGTAGATGTATTTGGTAAGAATATTAAAGGTAGAGAAAAGCAGGTATATCCCAGAATTGGAGCAATTATTGAAACCCCTGGATTTTATCCAAACTTAACTGGAACAGAAAATTTGAATATTTTTGCAAAATTACGTGGTACAGCTGCTCCTAATGCTGTGAAGAACGCATTGGAAGTCGTAGGATTACCATATAAAGATAAGAAGCTTTTCGCTGAGTATTCCCTCGGCATGAAGCAGCGTCTGGGTATTGCTAACGCTATTTTGCATGACCCAGAACTATTGATTTTGGATGAACCCACAAACGGTCTTGATCCTATCGGTATTGCAGAAGTTAGAGATTTTATTAAGAAGTTGAGCATTGAACGTGGAAAAACGATTCTTATTTCTAGCCATATTCTTTCAGAAATTTCATTACTTGTGGATGATATTGGAATTATCGACAATGGTATTCTGTTGGAAGAAACCAGTATGGATGAACTTAAACGTAAAAATGGCAAGTACACTCTGCTTCAAGTTTCTGATGCTGCTAAAGCTAGCTTGATTTTGGAGCGTCAATTCGATTTGAAAAATTATTCTGTGCAAGACGATCATACGTTGCAAATCTACGATAATTCTCTGGATATGGCTTCTGTTAATAAGGCTCTTATAATGGGAGATGTGTCGGTTATTAGTTCCCAGCTCTGTAATGATACTTTAGAGGACTACTTTAAGAAAATTACGGGAGGAGATGGCATTGCTTAAACTTATTCAAATCGAATTTTTTAAGTTGCGACGCAGAAAATTTGTGTGGATGATGCTGTTTTCAGCTCTTATCATGCCATTTTTATCATACTTACTATTTAAATATGCGTGGAGTACAGGCGGTGACCCTGTACAGTTTTATAAATGGTCGGCGTTCGGACTTACACTTTTTATTGTCTTGCCTGTTGTTTTAGGAATACTAAGCACAATGCTAATGTACAATGAAAATCAATACGATATGCTTAAACAAATTTGGATTGTGCCTGTCAGCAAAATGAGGTATTTCTTTAGTAAATTTTTTGTGGTTCTAATTTATTCTATTTGCTTCATGATTGTTACAGCTTTAGGTTCCGTTATATTTAGTATACTTCTTGGCGGCCTTGCATTGGATTGGCAAAATACTTTGTTTTTGATAAGAAAGTCTTTGGAGATTGGTGTTATAACAGCTTTTGCTATGTTGCCGATCCTGGCAATTGCTACCACGCAAAAAGGATATATTCTTCCCGTTGCTATAACCCTAATTTATGCTTTTCTTGGTTCGATTATAGTGTCGATAAATATGTATATACATCCTTTACCTAGTATGGCATTGATCGTTGCTCGAAACGGAGATATTCCAGGTCTGAATGATACACAGGTAATTAGCATTCCTTTGGCGTTTTTTAGCATTTTTGTCTGGGGGATTGGTTCCGTTCTCCTTGCAAACGTTGCGTTAGCAAGAAGAAAGTGAGGTGTTCATCATGCGAACATTACTTTGGGCGGAACATCAGAAGATTCGGCGTTTAAGTTTTGTTTGGATTGCAATTTTCGCAACAGTTATGGTGGCAGTTATTGTGTTTTTATCCGGATTAACAGACAATGACGGCATCAGAGATATAGATACTGCTGGTTGGTATATGGCTGTGGCTCAGCCACTGGGAACATTTTTCGTTCTTCCAGCGGTTATTGCTCTCTTAGGTAGTTACATGATATGTCGCGAAGAACAGGAGCATACAATTGAATCTCTTCGACTTATCCCCGTGAATGAGGCGAAGTTGACCCTTGCAAAAATGATCATAACCCTCATATATAGTATTCTTTTTTACTTATTACTCTTTGCTATAACATTGTTAACTGAAGCGGGTTTACATTTTTCTGATTTATCCATAGGGATGGTCATGAATTTTTTGAAAGCTTATATTTTGGATGGTCTATGCATATTCCTTGCGATCTCACCTATTATTGCTTTGGTATCGTACATGAAAAAGGGATATTGGATTGCGTTAGTGATCACGGAATTTTATTCTTTTATTGGATTATTTGCGAGTACATCAAATACCCTAAAAGCTTTATATCCTATCACAGCTGTATTTACCATCTCTGGCTACTATGAAGCATCGGCCAGTCAGGTTATTCTTAGTTGCATTAGCTTACTGTTTTGCGTAGGGTTTTCTTCTGTAATACTTGCTAGCATGAAAAAATACAAATGAAATAAATCATCTATCTATCAAACCTAAAAACCATGCTCCAAAAGAGCATGGTTTTTAGGTATCTCATTTACGGAGAAGAAATATTTCGACCCTCTCAAGTAGATCAATATACTTAAAACAAAGTACCCAGATATCTGAAAAGCAACATTAGAATATGTTAACAGATTAGAGGAAATCATGTGACTTTGAAAGAAGAAAGATAAGGATATATAATCCAAAAAACAGCAAGTGTGATGATAGTTAAATGATTTTAATTGAAGTAACGATAACCTTTGACAGGAAAGGTGGATTACATTGTTTTATGTTAATACAAGAGCAATCATTGAAAGACAGTTTGATGATCATATCGAAATTGTGATTCAGAATAGAGTAAAACCGAATGAGCCATTAACTATTGAACTTCCTGGAGGTCGCATCGAACCCTTTGAATCATTAACAGAAGCATTGAGGAGAGAAGTTAAAGAAGAAACGGGTCTAGATATATCTGAAATTGAAGGAGAGGAATTAAGAATAGTTACTGAAGGAAATCACTTTGAAGTAGAATGTGTTAAACCATTTGTAGCGTACCAAACTATAAAAGGGCCAGTGGATTCTCTAGGTTATTACTTTAGATGTAAAGCAAACGGAGAGTTGCTTGAAACGGGAGATGAAACATCAGGGATTAGATGGATCAAGATAAGAGATCTAAAAGAACTATTGGAAGAAAATCCTCTTCAATTTTCAGAAATAGATCGAGCTGGAATACAATATTATATAAACGAAACACTCGTATAGAATTTTGGGAGGTATGTATCAATGGGGAAAATAGTTGCAATCGGTGGTGGCGAAATGCGGTTTCATGAGACTCTGCCAATAGACAGGTACATCGTTGAGTTTGCAAATATTGAAAACCCAAAGCTACTATTCATTCCAACAGCAAGTAATGATGCTCAAGGCTACATTGATACTGTTACGGCTATATATGGTGAGCAATTGGGTTGTACAGTTGATACGCTATGTCTTGTCGATCAAGACATCTCGGATGAAACCATTAAGAACAAGATCCTATCCTCAAATATCATTTATGTAGGTGGCGGAGACACTGTTAGAATGATGGAAATATGGAGAACTAAAAAAGTAGATCAATATCTTAAAGAAGCATTTGCACATAATATAGTATTATCGGGTTTGAGTGCTGGTTCAATTTGTTGGTTTTTGGAAGGCCATAGCAACAGTAGTATAGAAACCAATCGTGATGGATGGTGGGATAGAGAGCAAGTCATAGGACTTGGGCTCATTCCCGCTAATCATTGTCCGCATTATAATGAGAATGGACATGAAACATTCGATGACAATATGATCAATGAAGAAGTTCCTGGCATTGCTCTTGAAAACAATGTCGCTATTGTAATAGAGGAAGATATGTTCAAGATAGTAAAGAGTAATATAGAAAGCAAGGCATATGTATTGAAAAAATGTAACGGTACAATGAATAAGACTGAATTGGATAATTGTGATTTCCAACCATTATCAGATATTTTATAACTTCTAATTGAGGAAACTGTCGAGAGCTGAAGAAGTAGCAATTCAACGTAAGAGTGTAAGGAATAAAAAGGATTAGATCACAGTTCATAGAATACTACCTTTATACTTGAAGAAAGGTGGTATTAACATGTATTTTCCAATAAAGATTCGTCACCTCTCTCAATTCTAAAAAATTGAGGAGGATAAATATGAAAGTAAACGATAATTATTTAAAAGAACAACTAAAGCATGTTTATTGGTTAAATGGTGGTTGTTGCGCGGGGAAGACCACCATGACAAGGAAATTTGTGGAGGAATTGAGATTTCAAACTCTTCGGGATGATGTCTTGAAGTATAGACCATTCACTAGCCATCTTGAATACCCTGCGCTTCAATACCCTCATCCTAAATTGGATTGGGACAAATGGTTTAACAGACCGAATGATGAACATTGTGAATGGCTTTTTCAAATTGTCAAAGAAATGATGGAGTTTTTTGTCATCGATTTGTTGAAGATGCCTAATGATCAGCCAATAATAATAGACCTAGGGATCATGCCAGAGGAAATATTGCCGTTTATCCCCAAGGAAAGAATGGTATGCCTCTATACTTCTGATCAAGAGATTGAGAGGCTATATTATTTTAGAGAAGATCATAAAATGATTCTGGATGTTATTAACCGTACGGCTAATCCAGAGGAATCAATAAAGAATGGTAACAAAAACATGGTGAAGTTTTCTCACGATATTAAAGAAGCCTGCATTAAACATGGTATCAAAACAATAGAAAGAACACCTGAATTGAGTGTTGATGAACAATTTAAATTAGTTCGCGGGCACTTTGGAATATGAATTAATGAACTCTATTAATGAACGCCACCAGGCTGCCGAGATTAGGCAGCCTGGTGCATTAACGCAACTTTTATATCAATTTAGTTCAACTAAAAAATGTAGGGGATGATTACATTGCAGATCAGAGAAGCTACGATTCATGACGCTGAAGGAATTGCAAAAGTTCATGTGGATAGTTGGAGAACGACATACAAGGGGATTATTCCAGAGGAGTTTTTAAAAAATCTATCTTATGAACAAAGAACTGAATTATGGATTAATAATATCAAGAGAACAGACAGTTTTGTGGTAATAGCAGAGAACACTGAAGGAGAAATCATTGGATTTGCAGATTGTTGGAAGAGAGAGACCAATACGATCCCTGACTCAGGAGATCTAACTTCAATTTATATACTTGATGAATACCAAGGGCAAGGAGTAGGAAAGGAACTACTTAAACATTTATTTTTTCGATTCAATTCATTGGGTTACCAGAAAATATTCGTTGATGTTCTAGAGGATAACAAGACACGCTTTTTTTATGAGTATTATGGAGCTCACTTATCTACATCAGTTCAAATAAAAATTGGAGGGAAAATTCTTAACGAATTAATCTATGAATGGGATAACGTTGATGAAGTATTAGCAAGATTAACTAAAACCGATTAGGGGGAAGTTATGAATTATCAAATCATTGACTTGAGAGATTATCCCGACCTTTTAAAGGAAACTATTGAGTATGTTTCCGAACGATGGGGATTAAATAGAAGAATATTTGAGGATTGTATAACTTCCAGCATGACAACGAAAAGTCCATTACCCCGATGGTATTTTATGATGAATCAAGATGAGATCATTGGTAGTTACTCATTAATGAATAATGATTTTGTAAGTCGACAAGATCTGTGGCCATACTTATCCAATTTATATATTGAGGAAAAAGAACGAGGAAAGGGTCTTGGGTCAGTCTTGATGACGCACGCGAGACAAGAAGCTTACAAACTCGGTTTCAGTAAATTGTATTTATGTACAGATCATATTGATTATTATGAGAAGTACGGCTGGGTACATTTATGCAATGGGTATCATACGTGGAACAGAGAGTCCCAAATTTATGTGATTGATACACAATAGGAGGAGAAATGAATAAGGTAAATCATTTTGAAACGAAGCTTGCACCTCGTTATGATGACAGTGACCCTGATCAAGAAGGAAATAAAAATGTGGTTTTTGCTGATTGGATCATTGATGGGAAATCCCTCTATCAGATGTTTAAAAAGTACGATTTTGTACCAAGCTTAGGCTGGGGGACAGAAGAGGAACAGCAAGAGTCAATTGATTACTTTCTGCTGAAGCAACTACACCCAGACTTATATTATAGGTACCCCATATTAGTGTGTCCTTGGTGTAAGGATGAAGAGTGCGGTTATGTATCAGTATTGATTGAAAGGGAAGGGGATTTTGTAAGTTGGAGCGATTTTAGATTAGAACCACATAATAGAAAAATTGATCTAGAATCGTTCACTTTCAAGTGGAAAGATTACGAGAGAGAGATTATTCGTACATATAGAATGGCAGCGATGCATAACTAGAGATGAAGTTAAAAAAAGAAGACAGGAAGGCGAGAAAATTGAATTTAATGCAACTTAAGATTCCAGCAGGTTATGCAGTAACATATAACAAATTCTACGATGTAGATCCTATTCTTAGTGCAGATCGTGACTACTTTATTGAGAATTGGGGATTCTTCACAGAAGATTTATTACAGATCGTTAAAATGAAAATCAACAATGGGAAGTGGGTTATTCCTGAAAGAGAAGACACGCAACTTTTTGATCTAGGATGGTATCCAGATTCAGATATTAACGGTTATTACCGTCTGGAACTAGTTGATGGGGATTGGAATGAAATTAAAAGCATTTCTACTAAAGATCGATTTGTAATTAAAGAGCAACTTGAAGAATGGTTGGAAGAACAACTAAGAGTGTAAACAGAAACAACCGAGATCTGAAGATTATTTGAATAAATACGCTCAGAAGGCATACAGGGAGGTTACTTCAATAATAACTCCAGGAGGATTCTACTAATGAGGAAGAGACATTCTATTGAAAAAGCAGAGTGGTCAGAAACAAGAGAAAAGGAGTATGAGCAAGACTGTAGAGATATTGTGTTTAAGTTCAACGATGAGCTTGTTCAGCGGGAAGGCGTCATTTATTTAAATAGAAAAGATGGTCAAACTGTAGTAATAGAGTCTTTGAATCAAAAAACATTATGGTATGAAACATGGTTAACGATCAAAGACATCTACAGTACATAGTGATATGAAGATTTAATAAACGCTCAAAAGCAGGATAAATTTGTTGAAGACCCTAAGATCCTATGAGAGTAACATCAGGTAGTTGATAACTACGTATTATTGAAAGGTTAGAGAGCCAGATGGCCGATGTCACCGTCCAACATTAACAACTTGCCTGATCCACTCAGGCTCACTGGTTGCTGCCCGCACTAAACAATCGGCACAGTCTGCAAAGGGAAGTGCTCCAAGAGGATTTATGCGAGCTAATGGGCCTGCTGTATATTTTAAAGTACCCTCGGCGTATTGAAGCACGGATGCCCGTACAATGACCCATTCTAGCTCACTTTGTATTAACGCATGCTCTGCAATTGATTTATCCTCAATGGCTTTCCAGAATATACGGCGCATCATACGAACTGCCAATCGATGGACGGGAGACAGCTCTCTGCCGTTGCTCAAATTAATGCCGCTCTGCATGATTAGGCGCTTCACACCCGCACGTTGACAGGCTGCTATCATATTGGGCATACCTTCGGACATGACAGTACCGGGTGAGAAGTTAGCCGCCATAACATTCATGCCAGCTCTTAGATTTAGAAATTTCTTGGCAGCATCCGGCGAAACGTTACTGGGCGGGCCGATGCAACTGATGACTACTTCTGCACCAGCAATGGCTCTGACCAAACTGGATTCGTCAAATACATCTCCCTGTCTGATGGTGAGTCCCTCCAAGGGAGATATCATCTCTGGCCGACGAGCTATGGCTACAACTTCATGGCCAAGTTCAAGTGCACGTTCCATCACTTTCCTTCCCGTTCCTCCTGTTGCTCCAATAACTGCAATTTTCATAATAATGAACTCCATTCCCATCCATGCATAAATGCACAATAGTGTATTAATAGTCTATTACGTATAATGATAGACAGAAATGAGAACGCTACAAGTCTTAAAATGAGTGATTTTGTGCATTAGTTCACAGTTCCTCTAGAAGTGTGTAGTATTTATTTAGGAAGCTGGTGGTTGTGAAGTGACAAAGGTAGATCGCAGAATTCGCAAATCCCAAGAGGCTATAAAAATGGCTGTTATTCATTTGATGATGGAAAAAGAATTTGATCAAATTACGATTCAAGATATTTCGGACAGAGCAGATGTTAGTCGAAGGACCATCTATCTTCACTACATGGACAAATTCGATCTCCTGGATCAGCTCATCAAAGAACATATTGATGACTTAAGAAGGATCTGCAATTCTACAGACGATGACGCGGATTATAAGGATATGGGGTTGGTGTGGTTCCAGTACTTCGAGAAGCATTCGATGTTCTTTTCTGCATTACTAGCCAGTAAAGGTAGCCCTTTTTTCCGCGAGCAGTTCCTTATGTTCTTCATTGAAGAATTGGAGAAAGGAAACGGCATGTCCGAAGAGGGGAACCCCGAATTAACGGAGGGGATGAATGTGGATATTCAGTTTCTGGGATCAGCGATCGTTGGCGTAGTGGAGTGGTGGTTTAAACAAGGTGAGCCACTTGCACCTTCTTTTATGGCGCAGCGAGTGGGCGTTTTGCTTGAAAGAAATCTTGAGGTTTGAATGTTAAATCAAAGAAGAATGTTAGATGGAATTCGAGTAGAATAATTCTAAGAGGGGGGATATACATGGAAACATGTGAAATGCAGAAAAATCAATCTTACAAAGGAGAGGTAATATGTTTATAGACCTTTTTAACAGACTCAGTATCACAGTACCTATTGCATTCATTGAGGAGTTAGAAACTCACCATAAGAAACAGAAGGATCAAGATTACTTGTTAAGATTAATGGCATTTGACGAAGTCATTGAAATGGCCGAATTATTGTCTGAAATGAAGGCGTATCAAGACATTATTCCTTTATGGACAGATGATCATTCGAACTACATAGGTTTACAGGTTCAAGGTGCTTGCAAATACAGAATTAGTTATATCGATCATGAAGAAACAGATATATCTCCAGGTTTTAGAAGTATACGTTCATTTATATCTGAACTCGAACAACATCCTAGTTTTTATTGGGATGAATTGAAGAAAGACTATCCGTCAGATATAGAAGTTAGTCATGCTGAGATGGAGGAAGACTTACGTTGTATTGATGCGTTAAACAAGTTGGTAAGTTCTAACCAACAAATAGATGACGATATTCGTTGTCAGTATATTTTTTCAATTATGGCGTTAACACCGAAAAGAAATCTTGATTCATTAATAAAATATTTAGATGATGAAGATATGTTTGTTCAAGAGAGGGCATGTGAGATTCTTGGTTTTCATAGATACATTCCAGCGAGAGATAAGTTAATAGAGGTTTCGACAAACGGAATGCATAATGGGAAACTCGCAGCGAAAAGAGCGTTAGCAAGAATAAGAGAATAGACCCGAGGAACATTTTAATGGAGCAAAAATATAAAGGAATAAGAGAATATAACGATGAAGAAATCCAAGATATATTGGAGCGGGAATCAATAGAAGAGCTAATTTTATTATCGCTGTCCGTGGGACTATATCACCCCAATTGGAAGTATGCTCAAAACCTATGTCTAAAGTTGTGAAGGAGAGTGAACCTTTGCATAACACAGCATTTTGGCATATCCGTATGCCTTATCATCGGTCACTAATACTAATACTAAATGATAAAGGAATTCATCGATGAAATTGTACTTATTTATTATTCAAGGCTTTTATGTATTAACTCTAATTCCTTGGTTCATCATTTGGGGATTATCTTTTATGGCATTTGACAGTGGAGTTTCAATGTGGGGAATAACATTAGTGACGATCGTTACGTTGTACCCTCTGGCTGTTGTAATTTGTTCGGTTTTATCTTGGTTATTAAAGAAAAAGGTGAAGACGATAAGTCTAATTCTTATTAGTGCATTTCCATTACTGTGGGTGGTTTCTTTCGCAGCATTGATCCTAGGATAGGACACCAAGAATATGAGAGTAAGTTGTGAGCAAACAGTTCGAATCAAGGAGGTGCGAGAGATGGAGTCTTTATCCGTTCGATTGGAGATTGAAGAACTCATTAAAAAGTTTTCAATCAACAGGAAAGAGGTGTTCGAAGTTCGAAAAGATCAATGGAAGACAATTCTAGATCATATCGAAAAGCATTTTCTACATAAGACTCATTACACTCAAGACTTGCATTGGGGATGGAATAGACTTCAAGAACCGTATTACGCATTGAGGTTTATCGAGCAACCTTATAAATCTGTTAAAGAGATTATTGAAGATGAATCTATTTGGTTTATTGCTGAAGACCACAACGATAAAATGTGGGTTTATGAAGGGGAAAAGAATATTATTTTCGATAAAATAATTCCTGAACTTTGTCATTTGGACGAATACTTTCTGGTATCGAAGAAATATGAATGGCTTGTATGTGAGGATCATCATGAAATTGTACATTTTTCAGGTGAAGGCATTATTCATCAAGCGAAGAAGTTTGAATTAGAGAACGAGAGCAAGATATTTAAGTAAATACACAGTCATCACGCTTCGTACTTCATATTACATATTTTTCACGCTGTGACTCCTCACGGGTCTTATTGAAAGGGTGGATGGAAGTTGATACAAGGAGAATTAATTTATAAAACAATAGACTCGCTTAAGAAAAGATTGAAAAATAACAACCTGCTAGAATTACAGCTTCAGGAGGGTTATTTAACTCAAGCTACCTGTACGTTTAATGATCCGGCAGATGAAAGTGATTTAATCGAATTCCAAAGGAAATTAGGGTTTGAACTTCCGAATGATTATATTAACTTTTTGAAGATAAGTAATGGTTGCTCGTTATTTGACCATCCGCAATACGGAGGAGAGGCGTATTTATATAAGTGGCAGGATATCCAAGAAGCAACGTATGAGAGTTCAAACGAGGGGTATCTGAAGATCGCCTATATCTACCAAGATAATATCGTAATTGATCTGAAAAAATACAGCGAAGGCTCAAATAATTACTTAATGGTTAAGGGGCACATAGACAACTTTGATGAGTCGAGACCCTTTAATATGAACTTCGAGTTGTGGTTTGATCGATTTATTATCAGTCAGGGAGATAAATTTTGGGACTGGTCAATATATACGGCAGAAAATTACTATAAATTAAAAGGATAAAGTACGCCTAGGCGATGTACTTTGTATGAGAGGAATTCAGAATGAATTATAAATTTATGTTGAAGGGTTACCCATTATATTATCTATTTATATTTTTACCAATTGGCTTTCTCTCTGTAATTACTCTATTAAGTAAATATATTGGGGATGGCCTTCGAGTAATACTACTGATAACAACTGGAGTGATTATGATCGCTCTAGTTATTAAAAATTGGATAGATTCACAAAAGGATTATGAAGTCGTTCTATTGCCCGAGGGAATAACAGTAAATAAGACGAACTATTCGATTAAACAAATTAGTGAAATGCGAATAGGTACTAATCTTCTTCAAATTCAACTTTCCGATAAAAATAAAAAGCTATCTTTCTCGTTAAAAAGTCAGGATAAAGATAGCGTAATCAAGGCATTCAAAGAATACTGTGAAAACACCGGGATAAAAGCAAAGGATTATCGAAGAATATAAAAGTTGCTTAGAAAAGCATAAGTAACCTGTAACATGAATACCATCGGTGAAAGTGGTGTCCCATTTCCAATAATACATACTGCCTCAAAAATAAAAAGATGCTGCCATTTAATTATAACTGCAGCTTATGATCGTGCTGCATGACCAATTGGCATCATACAGCAGGAAGAAGCGCCACGACGATACACGCGTGGCGCTTTTTGCCATGCATCACGATGAAGCTCTCGTGATGCTCCAATGACAGCATCGTGGTATTCATACACGACCCAATGCGTTAAGGTGCTACCTCTTTGACACAGCACCTTAACCATATGTGGCTTGCCAATGTACAGGCTGCAAATGCAAGGAAATGCTGTGAAATGAAACAAACGAGACTAGGGCGTGTCTCAAAACTCGCTGAAGTGCATCTTTCACCGCCTTTTCGCCCCCTGCTGCGTCACTTTCCCTTGACGTGCCCCGGCACGCCTGCGGAAAACTTCCTGACTTGGAACGAAAATTCGGCAAAATCTGCGGTCTTCGGAGTTTTCAGACACGCCCTAAAATATTCTAAAAAATATCAGAATGTGTACTGACTTAAGGATTGTAATAATACTATAAATGAAATGGGTTTCATGAAATCCTTTTCAAGTATACTCTACAACTTGGCTAATGCTCTTCAAAGCGAAGTGTGAATCTAGGTTTTCAAATCCCATTAAGGCGGCCTTGTAATGATTCAGATTGTTCAGGGCAGTCATCAAAAAGCATTTTGTAAGCTTGATTCAGTTTTATCAACTTTGAGGGGGAGCGTGTGTAGGATGAAGTTTGAGCCAGAAGAAAAGATCACTTTACGAGGAATCGAAATGGATGGCTGGGGTGGTGGAGGTACATAATCCAACACCGGGAAGTGTACTTTGTTCAATATTTGTAAGCGCTTAACAAGCCCTGAACAGGCTATGGCGCTCACGTTTGCATTGGAACAGATTAAGATCACTTACTTGAGGGAGGCCGCCCATGTTGAAAAAAATGATGTCTAACCCAATGATGATGCTCGTTTTATTTGCCATGTTAATCATGCTTTTGTCTGCATGTAGTGGTACAAATAACAAACCAGCCGATCCAGTTGCTCAACCAGCTGAAGTAGAGACGAACACAACACCAGTACAGGAAGAGGAAGAGGACAAGGAAGAGGCTGTGCCGGTGCCAGATTTAGACGGTCGTGTTATTCGAATTTCTCACTGGTGGGATGCTACACCAAAAGGAGATTCAGAATCGGATGAACTTGCCCGCGAGCGTATTCAAATGGTGGAAGAAAAATATAACGTAAAGATCAAATATTTGAATACGGAATATTGGTCTACCTCTGAAAAGCTGTCTTCCTCTGTGCTCGCGAACGAGCCATTTGCTGAAATAGTCCGGGTTCCTGATGGATTTATCTGGGGACTTATGCATGGTGGTTTTCTGACACCACTGGATGATTACCTTCAAGATACTCGTGTGGAGCAGGATGTTGTTAATGCTATGCGCTTTGGAGGCGACAAGGTGTACGGACTCGAAAGCTGGTATACACCTAATGATAGTGGCATGTTCTACAACAAGCGTATATTCAAGGAGGCTGGTCTGAAAGACCCCCAGCAATTGATGGACGAAGATAACTGGAACTGGGATACAATGCTGGATGCGGCGAAAAAGCTAACGGTTGATCGTAACGGTGACGGTAAAATGGATCAGTACGGACTGGCTGGAGCGCATTACGTACTTTCTGAGATGCTGGTCGCGAGCAACGGAGGCAAATTATATGATGAGCAAACAGGTACAGTGACGTTTAATTCACCCGAATCTATGGAAGCGCTTAATTTCCTGCATGGTCTGTACAATGAGCATAAAGTGGTGAAGGCCAACGGAGGTAACGACTGGGAAGATCCAGCCAAATTCTTCGGAGAAGGCATCATTGCCATGTATCCGGGTGGACTCTGGGAGATCGAAGGCCGGATTCTAGATAAGATGAAGGATGAGTGGGGTTATGTATACATGCCGAAGGGACCTCAAGCGGAGTCGTACTACGAACCATTCGGTCAGGCTACAGCTTACGTTGTTCCAAAGGGAGTGAAGGACGCAGATGTGATCGTGAAGATTTGGGAAGATCTACAAGACTTCGATAATTGGCAAGATAACCGTAGGCTCTCGCTCGAAAATATTTTGCCGGATGAAGAATCCATTGCCAATGCGATGAATGATAATGGCCAGGTGCAGCGCCTGTTTGGTGGTCGCTTTGGTGGTCTGGGCATTAAGGATCAACTGGACAAAGTAACTGAGAAATTCATCAAAGGCGAGATTACACCTTCAACAGGTGTTGCCCAGGTTATCGGACCTGCACAGGCTGCGGTGAAAAAAGTGTTAAGCGGGGAACCATCCGAGAAAAAATAGTTCGAGTAATCAGCGTTAACCAACAGGACGGCCTCATTTCTGATTTCATCCCAAAATCGCTATGCGGGCCGTCTATCTAATTCACTACAGTCTGCTAAAGGGGGGCATCGGGTGAAGTTTACATTATCCCGAGTGACGCTTATCGTCGTTATGCTAATCCTCGTCATGGTGTACACGATATCCAGTTCCGGTGCAAGCGGCAATGCAAAGTCCGGGAATCGAACATCAGATCCGAGCCGTGTGATGCCGATCTCTGAATCTGCTTCTGAGGGTAGCTACGATTATTATTTGCAGCAATTCCAGAACGAGAAGCGACCTTCCAGGGAAATTGTCATTCGCGGAGCTGACTATACAGCTGCGGAAGGAATGGAACCTAAGATGATCACGGAGCTTGGTGGTGAGAATGGCAAGTTCATAAGAACAGAGGAGAGCGGTTCCGTGCAATGGGAAGTGCATGTTCCTGAATCGGGCATGTATCACATGACATTGCGTTATTACCCGATCCAGGGTAAAAGTTCCGCAATAGAACGTGAACTATGGATCGATGGCAAATTGCCTTTCGATAGCGCACGTAATCTGAGTTTTCATCGTGTATGGGTCAACGAGAAATTCGAGATCGAACAGGATAACAGAGGTAACGACCTGCGCCCACGTCAGACGGAGGCACCGATGTGGCAAGAATCGCTTCTGAGAGACAAGGAGGGCTATTATGAGGAGCCGTACCAGTTTTATTTTTCTGCAGGCAAACACTCATTGACGCTTGTGTCCACCCGGGAGCCTATGGTTATTGATTCGATCATACTACACCAGTATGAACAACCGATATCCTATGCAGAAGTGAAGCAGGAGTATGAGAGACAGGGATATACGGAAACCAGTGGACACGTGATCAAAGTTCAAGGTGAACACGCCAAGTACAAGTCATCACCAACGTTGTATCCAATCACTGATCGATCAAGCACATCCACGGAACCGTACGATGTATCCAAAATCAGAATGAACACCATCGGCGGAAACAACTGGCGTGTGCCAGGACAATGGATTGCATGGGAAATGGATGTGCCGGAGGATGGACTATACAAGATTGCGATCAAAGGTAGACAGGAATTGCTGAGGGGGATTTATTCCACCCGTTCGCTGCAGATCGACAATAAGGTTCCCTTCCGTGAAATGATGCAAATTCCGTTCTTCTATGACTCGAATTGGCAGATGAATGTGCTTGGCAGTGAGGACGAACCCTACTTATTTTATTTGACTCAAGGAAAACATGAATTGCAGCTTGAGGTCAGTCTGGGAGCGATTGCGCCTCTGATCCGTCAGGTGGAAGCCAGTGTGCTCGATATCAATGCGATGTATCGCAAAATTCTGATGATCACAGGCAACGTACCTGACCCCTATCGGGATTATCAATTAGAGAAACAGATTCCGGATATGGTGAAGGTATTTCGCGAACAAAGTGACATCCTAAATGCCGTATCTGAAGAGTTAATTCGTTTAACGGGGGAAAAAAGTGATAAGACCGCGATATTGACTAAAACAGCCTATCAACTGTCCGATCTGGCCGATAAGCCAGAAACCGTGCAGAAGCGGCTGGGTCAATTCAAAATCAATGTAGGCAGCGTTGGCTCTTGGCTTCTGGAGGTACGCGAACAGCCGCTGGAAATTGATTATCTGCTGCTTGCTTCACCTGATGAGAAGCTACCGAAAGCGAATGATTCGTCCTTCCGAAAAGTTGGACACGAAATTTCGTCTTTTTTCCATTCATTTTTCGAGGATTATGACACCATTGGCAGCACATCTGATGAAGACAAGTCTGTTACGGTATGGATTGGTACAGGCCGGGATCAGGCACAGGTGTTGAAGGCCATGATTGACGATACGTTTACCCCGCTTACAGGCATTGGTGTGAACCTCAAGCTGGTGAATGCGGATGTTTTGCTGCGTGCTTCCCTGGCAGGAGAGGGGCCGGATGTGGCTATGCAGGTCGGAAATGATGTGCCTGTCAACTTCGGAATGCGTAACGCGGCAGAAGATCTGTCCAACTATCCCGGCTATGACGAATTAATTAGGCAGTTCAGGGATAGTGCAATGGTTCCCTATAACTATGAGGATCAAGTATTTGCACTGCCGGAGCAACAAATCTTCAATATGTTATTTTACCGGAAGGATATTTTGGAACAGCTTGATCTGGAGCCGCCGCAGACATGGGAGGACGTCTACGCCATGATCCCGGTGCTGCAGAAGCATAATATGGAAATGGCTTTGCCGCTTGCTCAAACGACAGGTGTACCCGTATTGGAAGTGAATCGGGCGTATGCCATGTTGCTGTACCAGATGGGCGGTTCGTTTTATTTGGACAATGGCTCCAAAAGCGGTATGGACACGGAAACGGGGCTGGAGGCGTTCAAGGAGTGGACGAATTTCTATACCAGCTACAAGCTGCCACTCACCTTCGATTTTCCAATGCGCTTTAGAACCGGAGAAATGCCTATAGGCATTATGGATTACACCTTTTATAACTATCTGTCCGTATCTGCGCCTGAAATCAAGGGGTTATGGGAGTTCATTCCGGTTCCCGGCCTCAAGCAGCAAGACGGAAGTATCAAACGAGATGTGGCGAGTGGAGGCACGGCGACCGTTATGCTCAAGCAATCGAAGCATAAGGATGCGGCCTGGGAATTTATGAAATGGTGGGTCAGCAAGGATGCCCAAGTTCGCTTCGGACGTGAAATGGAAGGTCTGATGGGGGCGGCGGCGCGGTATCCAACGGCGAATATTGAAGCGTTGCAGGAGTTACCTTGGCCTGTCCGCGATTATCGAAGTCTGGAAGAACAATGGGAATGGGTTCAGGGGGTTCCAGAAGTTCCCGGAGGTTACTTTACGGGTAGGCATCTGGACAATGCTCTGCGTGAGGTCGTCAATAACGGGACGAATTCCACGGATGCCTTATACGATTATGTGCAGGAAATTAACTACGAAATTCAGGAGAAACGAAAAGAGTTTAAATTGGACGGAATGCACTAGGGAGGGACTCTTTTGCAGAAGGCTAATATGGTGACCAAAACTGGTTCTCAGCCCAAGCGTACGCCTGCCGGCTTACCCGGGAAGTGGGAACTTTTTAGGAGAGATATCAAGCGGGATAAGCATCTCTATATCCTTCTTTCGCCCTACATGTTGTTATTCTTCTTGTTTACCGTGTTTCCAGTCATGATCTCCATCTTCTTCAGCTTCACCAATTTCAACATGCTGGAGTTTCCAGAGTGGGTTGGTTGGGAGAACTACTCCAAGCTGCTCTGGAATGATGATGTGTTTCTAATAGGTCTTAAAAATACAATTATTTTCTCGGTGATCACCGGTCCAATCAGCTACATTGCCTGCTTTGTATTTGCCTGGCTTATTAATGAGCTGAATCCAAAGGTGAGAGCCTTCATGACACTGATCTTTTTTGCACCGTCTATTTCAGGCAATGTGTTTTTTATTTGGCAAATTATTTTCTCAGGAGATTCGTACGGCATTATGAACGGTTTCCTTATGAAAATAGGCATCATTTATGAGCCAATCCTGTGGCTACAGAATCCCAAATACATGCTTGCGATCATTATGCTTGTACAGCTATGGCTCAGCCTTGGAACCAGTTTTCTTGCGTTCATTGCCGGTTTGCAGACCGTGGATCGCACCTTGTATGAAGCAGGAAGTATCGACGGGGTTCAAAATCGCTGGCAGGAGCTGTGGTATATTACCTTGCCTTCGATGCGTCCGCAGCTCATGTTCGGAGCTGTTATCCAGATTACCTCGTCCCTTGCCGTTGCCGAAGTGGCTACTGCGCTGGCAGGTTTCCCGAGCGTACAGTACGGAGCACATACGATTGTTACTCACTTGATGGATTACGGCACGATCCGCTTCGAGATGGGCTACGCTTCTGCTATTGCAACGGTGCTGTTCAGTCTGATGCTAGGTTCCAACCTGCTTGTTCAAAAGCTGTTAAAGAGAGTGGGGGAATAGCAGATGAAGATGGCCTTGCGTATGAAAAGGAAAATCAACAGATCCTGGCAGGTCGATATCTTGCTTTTCCTTTTGCTCGGCGGATTTGGCGCTTTTATGGTCATTCCGCTTATCTATGTGATCAATAATGCGTTTAAGCCGCTGGATGAACTTTTTATTTTCCCACCAACGCTGTTTGTCCGGAATCCAACGTTTGAAAATTTTTCAGATCTATTTCAAGTGATGAAAAATTCATGGGTTCCATTCTCAAGATATATTTTCAACACGGTGTTTATTACTGCGGCAGGCACGTTCGGACATATTATGCTAGCCTCTGCGGCGGCTTATCCACTGGCTAAATACAAGTTCCGTGGGCACAAAATCCTGTTCACCATCATCGTGTTGTCTCTGATGTTCTCCCCGCATGTAACGGCTATTCCCAATTACATGATCATGTCCACGCTAGGCTGGCTCGATTCCTATCAGGCCATGATTATTCCCGCCTTTGCTTATCCGCTGGGTCTGTACTTGATGAAGCAGTTTATGGAGCAAATACCGGATGCGCTTCTGGAGGCGGCAAAAATGGATGGAGCCAGCGAATATCGGATTTTCTTTCAGGTGGTCATGCCACTTGTCAAACCTGCGTGGTTAACGCTGCTCATTTTAATGATGCAGATGTTGTGGGGAACGGATGGCGGCAGCTTTATCTATAGTGAGCAACTCAAAACGATGCATTACGCCATGGGACAGATTGTCCAGGGTGGAATAGCTCGTGCGGGTGTGGGCGCTGCCGTCGCTGTCATCATGATGACGGTGCCGATCGTGACGTTTGTATTGTCTCAGAGCCAAGTCATCCAAACGATGGCATCATCCGGCATGAAGGACTAAGTGAGGGGGGTGTTAGAGATGAAAGTAAGATCATGGCTAATCGTTCTGGCAGCTTCCCTGCTGATCTCCGGATTCGGACATAACGTGGCTCATGGGGCACCGTATGAGGGATATACCTACAATTACTGGGGTAATTCGGTCAAGTCTCCGATTGCTTTTCTCCCCTCCAGAGTGATCACGGGTAACGACGCCGGAACGGGAGCATGGCAGTCTCCACTGGATTTGTATGCTGCACATAATGGCTTGCTCTATGTCCTGGATTCAGGCAATGGACGCATTGTCGTATTGAACGATAAATGGGAAACGATGCGAGTCATCCAACATTTTGAGCACGAAGGCAAAGAGGATAGCTTTCTGAATCCTGAAGGGCTGTTCGTTACGGAGTCAGGTCAGATTTACGTTGCCGACACCGAGAACAGACGAGTCGTGGAGCTGAATCCGGACGGGACGTTCGTTCGTGCCATTGGTGCGCCAGAGTCGGATGTCATCAGTGATACATTTGAATATTTTCCTAGGAAAGTGATCGTCGATAAGGCTGGACGCATCTATGTTGTCGGTCGGGGTGTCTATGAAGGGCTGATCGAATTTGATAGTGATGGGCGCTTTACGGGGTTTATGGGCACGAATCGTGTGCAGTTTGATCCGGTTGATCTATTCTGGAAAAGCGTGTCCACCAAGGAACAGCGGGAAAAGATGATTCGATTTATTCCACTGGAGTTCAATAACGCAGATATTGATGAAGGCGGTTTCATCTATACAACGACGGCAGATAAAAACACAGCTTCGGCGGTGAAAAAACTTAATCCGTCCGGCATTGATGTACTTCGGGTCAACGGGGAATTTGCCCCAGTGGGGGACTTGAGTATCAATCGCTCCTCCTTCATTGATATTCAGGTGTCCGACAATGGGGTCTACCGTGCTCTCGATTCGACGAGAGGGCGCGTGTTCACGTACAACGAGGATGGCAACTTGCTGTATGTGATTGGTCAGCTCGGCAATCAGAAAGGTACATTCAAAAATCCGGTTGCCGTTGAAAGTTATGGGGACGCCATCTATGTGCTGGACCGTGATCTCGGCCAGATCACCGAATTCAAGCCGACAACATTTGGAAGCCTGGTGAACGAGGCCAATCGTTTGTACAGCTCAGGCAAACATTCGGAAGCTGCAACGTTGTGGCAAGAGGTGCTGCGACTTGACGCCAACTATGAAATGGCCTATGTAGGCATCGGCAAATCAATGCTGAGAGAAGGGAAGTACAAGGAAGCGATGACCCACCTGAAGCTTGGCAATGATCGGGAATATTACTCCAGAGCTCTGGCGAAATATCGGAGAGAATACATGCGGGAATATTTCGGAATCTACATGACGGTGGCGATCGGAGTGCTTGTCAGCCTAATCATCTGGCGCCGAATCGCTAGATCGAGGAATGAGAGGGGAGCCCGAGATGTCGCTAATTAAGGAAATCAAATACTCTCTACATGTCGCTGTACGTCCATTCGACGGATACTGGGATCTGAAGTATGAAAATAAAGGCAGGCTGCGTGTGGCGTTACTGGTGCTGCTCGGTGTTACCATAACGATGATTCTGAAACGTCAGTACGCCGGATATGTCGTCAATGACAATTACCCCCTCTCTTTGAACAGTATCAATGAGTTGAAATACATCATTCTCCCCTTCCTGCTCTGGTGTATCTCCAATTGGTCACTGACCACGCTGATGGACGGAGAAGGCAAGTTCAGGGATATTCTGATTGCAACGGGATATGCCATGCTTCCCCTTATTCTGATCAACATTCCGAATATATTACTGAGTAATGTGATTACACTACGTGAATCTTCTTTCTATTATTTATTTGACTCAATAGGGGTCATTTGGTTTGTCTGGCTGCTTTTTATAGGAACCAAAACGGTGCATCAGTATTCAGTGATCAAAACGATTAGCACGATGCTGCTCACCCTGGTTGTTATGGGGATCGTTATCTTTCTGGGCCTGCTTTTCTTTAGCTTGATTCAACAGATTATCAGTTTTGTGTACACCCTCTATCAAGAGATCACGCTGCGCAAATAGGAGAAGGAAGGAGGTGTCAGAGGTGAACAAAACTCGTACGATGTTTGCCATAACCATCATGATCGGCAGCTTGTTGATGACTCAAAATATCAACTATGCAGAGTCGGTCTATGAACGAGCGGTGACCACAACAGTTGAGTCTGAACAAAAGACGACAGAGTCTATTCAGGCTGACGCAGATCCATCCATAACCAAAGAGCTGGCAAATAAAGCTGCAAGCCACAACGTAATAACTGTTCCTGACGGTATGGAAGCCGTAGCTGAGAATGAGGAGCTGATTCTGTATCTCCAGCCGGAAACAACAGAGATCGCGACGCTCGATAAGCAGCATGGTGAGATGTGGTTTTCCAATCCGCAGGATCGGGAACTGGATGCCGTCGCAACTGGATACAACAAGTCCCAGCTGAATGTACAGCTCGAATTGACGTATTACGATAACGCCGGAAATGCACTCAAATACGACAATTATACACATAGTGTTCAGAGTGGTCAGTTTGAGATCGAAAAAGTCGAAGACGGCGTTAATATCGTGTATACGCTGGGTGAAGTCAAGAGCGATATTGAAGCCATTCCCAAATATATTAGCGAGGATCGCTTCAGGACTTTAATCCTCGATAAACTGGAGGAAAAGGATCAGAAAGAGTTAGAGAAGCGTTTTCGTTATGATGAGCAGAACAAGCGTTACGAAAGACGGGATTCATCGCTGAAAGGTGTTGGTTTGTCCAAAGTAACCCGAATTCTGGAATCCATTGACTATGATGATGTGCAGATCGCGATTGACAAGGAAGCCTACGGGGAGGAAGGAAGCGGGCTTGAGAATGTCATCGTACCAGTGCACTATCGACTCGAAGATGGACGTCTGAGGGTATCGATCCCTGAGAACGGTATCCAGTATCCGGATTCCATGAAGATTCAATCCTTGTCACTGCTACCTTTTTTCGGAGCAAGCGGGCCTTCTGATGAAGGATACAGTCTGGTGCCGGACGGATCAGGATCACTGATTTACTTTAATAACCAAAAGACGTATGCATCACCGTATAGCACTACCTTGTATGGTGATGATCATGCTGTTAATCAACTTACCCAGATTCAGAAGGAACAGAAGGCTAGAATTCCTGTGTATGGCATGAGTTACGGAGACAAAGGGTATTTGGCTATCATTGATAAAGGCGATACAGTCGCATCCGTCGAGGCGGATATCAGTGGCAGATTGAATGAATACAATACCGTGCATTCAAGCTTTTCGCTGAGCAGTATGGAGGAAGTTACGCTCACAAATGGATGGCGTTCCAGCACGGTCAAACGGTTTCAGGCACAGCCTTTCCATAACGAGATGGCAGTCATCTTTGAGTTTCTGGGTGCGGATAATGCGAGCTATTCAGGTATGGCTTCGGCGTATCGGGATTATCTGGTTGAGCACAAGCAGCTGATGCGTTTGGCTGATGATACAGCACTGCCATTTTACTTAGAACTCATTGGCGGCATTCCGAAGAAAAAGTTCTTTCTGGGCATACCCTACAATGCTTATGAGCCGTTGACAACCTTTGAGGAAGCACAGGAAATCTTGAAGGAGATGCAGAGCTACGGTGTGAGCGACATTCAGCTTCGTTACTCGGGGTGGTTTAACGGAGGAATCCATCACGACATGCCTCAGTCGATTGATGTTGATAAGAAGCTTGGGAGGGCTCAGGGTTTGCAAAGCCTGCAGGCATACACGGAGCAGAATGGCTTCGGATTTTACCCGGATGTGTCTTTTCTGGAGGTGTTTCCGGAAGCTAAGGCGTTCAAGAAATCATATGCTTCACGTCAAGTTACAGGCAAGCTTGCTCAGTTGTTCCCATACCGGATATCTACATTTACGCGGGATGAAGAGGCTTCACCAGGATATGTCGTCAGCCCACAAGCCGTACCTGGCATTGTGGATGGATTTTTGCAAGACTATACCCGGCTGGGACTTTCGGGCGTGTCACTTCGAGATTTAGGGGATCAGTTGAACTCCGATTTCAATCGTACAAGTGTGGTGAATCGGGAGCAGGCGAAGAAGGTTGTAGTCGAGCAGCTTGAGAAGCTTCATCGTTCCGATGCGTCACTTCTTGTGGAAGGTGGCAATGTGTATGCAAGTGCCTACACCCGGCATATTGTGGATGCACCTATGAGTAACAGCGGCTTTAACATAACCGACGAAGCAGTTCCTTTTTTCCAACTGGTATATCACGGCTACATCCAATATGCGGGAAAAGCATGGAATATGGCTGACGATCAGGATTCCCTTGTACAGATGCTGCGAGCGATTGAAACCGGATCAGCACCTTACTACACATGGTTCTATGCGGATCCATCTGCAATTAAGATGACTGGATTTGACGAGTTGTATTCAGCAGATTATCGGCGCTGGATTCAGGAATCAGCCGAGCGGTACCAGCAGATTAGCGATGTCCTGAACGACGTGCAGAATCAAACGATTGTGAAACATGAGAAGCTGAGCGATGGTGTCTATCAGACGACTTTTGAAAAAGGAAAAACGATCATTGTCAATTACAACGATGTTACTGCGAACATTAACGGCGTAAGTGTGGCAGCGAAGAGCTACCATGTAGGAGGAGGTGACATGCCGGAATGAAAATCAAAAAGTTATCTCTTGAACAAAAAAACAGATATTACGGTTTGTATTTCATTCTGCCCTGGTTCATCGGGTTCCTAATTCTGTTCATGGTGCCGTTAATCTCGTCGTTTCGATACAGTATGAGTAATCTTCAGGTGTCTAATGAAGGGTTCACCCTAGAGTTTATCGGTTTGGGCAATTTCCGCGAGGCTCTGTTATCCCATGAATCCTATGTACGAATGTTGACGGAATCGGTTCTGAATATTGTGGTAAATACACCACTGATTATTATTTTCAGCCTGTTTTTTGCCGTCATTCTGAATCAGAAGTTTCGCGGACGGGTTTTGGCAAGAGCAATCTTTTTCCTGCCGGTTATTCTGGCTTCGGGCATCATTGCTAGTATTGAAAACGGGGATTTGATGCAATCCGTTGTACGCAATGCCAATGATATGACCGGTGGGGGACTGTCCGTCTTAAAAAATCTGGATCTGACCATTATGCTGCTTGAATCCGGTATGAGTCCGATTCTGGTTGAATATTTAACTGGTGCGGTAAGTCGAATTTATGAGATTGTCAGTCAGTCCGGAGTACAAATTCTGATTTTCCTTGCAGGCTTGCAGTCGATCTCACCATCACTGTATGAAGCGGCCAAGATTGAGGGGTCGACGGGATATGAAGCCTTTTGGAAGATAACATTCCCCATGCTGAGTCCATTAATTCTGACCAATCTGGTCTATACGATTGTGGACAGCTTCATCAGTGACCAGACCAGTCGGCTTGTGGTGGATACCGCCTTCAAGAGCTTTAATTTTGGGCTCAGTGCGGCGATGTCCTGGATATATTTTGCCGTTATTGCACTGATCTTGTGGGTGACGACTGCCCTTGTGTCTCGCAAGGTCTTTTATCAGAATTAGCAATCTCGAAGGAGGCATGACATGAAGACAGGAACCGCATCAGGGCAGCGAACTGCAAAAAAAGAAGGGCTAGAGCGCCTAACCTCTACAGCCTACTGGTTTGAATCCATTAAAAAGTGGCTGTGGATTTTGGTACGATTCGTCCTGATATTTGGCATTTCATTCGTTATTCTGTATCCCATTTTATTGAAGATATCGATTTCCTTTAAAAGTATGTCCGATCTGTATGACCCGACAGTAATCTGGATACCCCGCGAATTCACGCTGGATAACTTTAAACTGGTATTCACAGCAATGAACTACCCCAGTGTGCTGATGAATACCCTATGGTTGTCGTCTGCTGTTATGCTGCTTCAGACGATAACATGTGTACTCGCAGGCTATGGGTTCGCAAGGATCAGGTTCAGAGGAAGTGGTTTGTTGTTTGCCGCGGTGATCTTTACCATTTTGGTTCCTTCACAGACGATCATGATTCCACTTTATCTGAATTTTAAAAATTTTGATGTGCTTGGCTTGATTGAACTGTTTCGGGGCAGTCCTGCGAATCTGATTAATACGTATTGGCCGTTCCTGATCTCTGCATTATTAGGCATGGGTGTGAAAACAGGTCTGTATGTATACATTTTCCGCCAATTTTTCAGGGGCATACCGCGTGAGATTGAAGAAGCAGCATACGTTGATGGTGCAGGCTATTTCAAGACGTTTGGACGCATTATTTTACCAAATGCAATACCCTCTATGGTTACTGTAATGCTGTTTTCGTTTGTATGGCAATGGAATGACTCGTTCTTCACCAATATGTACCTGAACGAGCCCAAGGTGATGTCATCGATGATGTCTTCCTCCGGATATACGATCGCAACGTACCTGACAGGCGGTGGGCAAGCCGCAGAATCGTATACGCAGGATCCATTTTTCATGTCCATGATGATGAATACAAGTGTGTTGATGGCTATTCTGCCACTGCTTATCATCTATCTGTTCGTTCAGCGACATTTCGTAGAAAGTGTGGAACGTTCCGGACTTGTGGGCTAGACATGATTATAGAGAATGGCTGCAAGAGAAGAGGCTGGAAGGTTAGGACAGTAAGCTTGCAATCGCATGGGTGCCACTGTACCGAGTGGTGCCTGTATTGCAAGTAAATGTAGATGCTTTGGCTGGCAAAGAGGAGGAGATCATAGATGGGGAAAACGCTATCGAAGTCAGAAGGGTCACCGGATGCGGTGGTAACGGTTAGTGGGGAGCTTCGCTACCAGATGATGGATAACTTTGGCGCATCGGATGCATGGTCCATGGAACCGTTAGGCAAGCATTGGACTGAGGAGAACAAAAACCGGTTGGCGGATCTGTTATTTTCGAGAGAGAAGGGCATCGGATTATCTGCATGGCGTTTCAATATTGGTGCAGGTTCCGCAGTAACCGATCAAGACCGAATTCCCGACCCTTGGAGACGCGCAGAAGCTTTCAAAATGTCGGAGGATGGAGAATACGACTGGAGCAAACAGTCCGGACAACAATGGTTCCTGCAGGCTGCACGTGATCGGGGGGTGGAGACGCTCATTGCATTTGTGAATAGTCCGCCGGTATGGATGACCAAAAACGGTCATGCCCAGCCAGATTCCGAAGTGGGCTCGACCAATCTGAAACAGGGGTACGAGGGGACATTTGCAACTTTTCTTCTACATATATTGAACCATTTCCATGAGATTGGACTGTCCTTTGAATATATCAGCCCGATTAATGAGCCTACCTGGGACTGGAACCAGGCTTGGCAGGAGGGCAATCGCTATAACAACGAGGATATGAGACGTGTTATTCTGGAGCTGCATCGACAATTGCGGTTAACCCATCTGGGAACACGGATCAGTGCGCCCGACGGGGTGGAAATTACTTCACTGCTGGACGACGCGTATTATCGCCAGTTTGCAGGCAGTGGTACGTATTCGAGTGGTGCCAACAAGCTGGGTACAGGCCAATACCGGGAATACATTAAGGCACTGATTGGTGATCCTGAGATGAAGGAAGCGGTGGGCAACAAAATAGCTTCACACTCCTACTGGTCGGATTACAGCCATCCAGGCGACGATCGGCTAGTTCGACTCAGACGGTTATTGAGTGACAATATGAAACATTATGATGCAAGTTCCAAATATTGGGTGACGGAATATTGCATTTTGGGTGATTACGGTCCTGGTCGGGACCTGGGCATGGAGCCTGCACTGCATGTTGCACGAACCATTCATTTCGACCTGGTGGAAGCAAACGCAGCTGCGTGGCAGTGGTGGACAGCGGTATCCAAAGTGGACTATAAGGACGGACTGATCTACACCGATTTTCAGGAGGAGGGCGATGAACAGAGCATTGTAACCTCCAAAATGTTGTGGGTGCTGGGCAACTACAGCAAGTTCATTCGCCCCGGCGCACAGCGAATCGGCCTGACGGGTCTTGGTGAAGAAGCAGACAGCGGATTGCTGGGCTCTGCCTATGTGCATGATGAAGAGCAGACGGTGACCGTGGTCTTGGTGAACCATGGAGAACGTGACAAATGTATTCAGCTTAACCTGCATAATCTCGGCGTGAACGGAGTCGTTAACACACTTGAATGTTACGTGACGAATGCCGGGCTGGATTTGGTTGATATGGGGCGTGTTAAGGCAGGCGATGAACAATCCTTTCTCGTAACGATTCCAGAGCAATCGGTAGTGACTTTGACTGGTGTAGTGGAGCTAGGCTAGGTGTGATGTCGTGCAGCATATTCAGTAAATTCAGTAGTTTTACACGCTGCTGCTAGATTAATAAACTGCTGCCATGTCGGTACAGTAGCTTTAGATTTGTGCTTCAATTCGCATCATGCATCAGCACAAAAGAAGCGCCACGACGATACAAACGTGGCGCTTTTTGGCATCCCATCATAACGATGTACTCGTGGTGTTGCTGCAATGTATTCGCACACATTTAATAATTGAATCGTCATATAGAACTTATCTATAAGCAATCCGTTGACGATGAATCGGCTGAAATGATATTTTTAGACCAATTCCTACTTAACAAGTAAGAATTGGTGGTATAAAAATAATAACCAACATGACGGGGGAAATATTCATGAAAAAATGGTCACTTTTAACGGTTACTACTGCACTGCTTGTGGCATTGACAGGATGCAGCACTGGAGAGGAAACTTCAACAGCAACGGGAGCAGATGGAGCACAGGCGCCGACCAAAATTATTGTAGGGACAGGCACACAGTTTCCGAATGTAGCCTTTATTGACGATAATAACAAGCTGACAGGTTATGATGTAGAGCTGGTCAGAGAGATTGATAAACGTCTGGATGATTACGAGTTCGAGTTTCAGACCTTGGAGTTCACCAACTTACTGTTGAGCCTAGAAACGAACAAGATTGATATGGTTGCACATCAAATGGAGAAAAATCCGGAGCGTGAGGAGAAGTATCTGTTTAACAAAGAAGCATATTCACATTGGAAAAACAAAATTGCTGTTCTCAAAGACGACAACTCCATTCAATCGATTGACGATTTGAAGGGCAAAAAAGTATTTACGACAGCAACCAGTGCACAAGCGATCCTGCTGGAAAACTACAATAAAGAGCATGACAATGCACTTGAGATTGTTTATTCAAGCGGTGTAGCCAACGATTTCATCTCACAACTCAAGTCGAAACGGGTTGCAGCTTCGATTGCTGCGGACTTCACGCTTCCACTGATTGATCCTAACAACGATTTGAAGCTAGTCGGTGCGCCGCTTAGTGAATCCGACACGCTGTTTATGTTCCGCAAAAATGACCCTGAAGAGCAGAAGCTCGCTGACCGTGTTGACGAGGTGCTGAAGGAAATCAAGGCGGACGGTACATTGAAGCAACTGAGTGAGCAATGGCTTGGGTTTGATGCTACGGAATCGGAGACCAAATAACACGTAGAGAGGTTGTTCAAAAAATTCGCTTTTGATTACGAAGGATGCCATGAGGCATCTCAGCATCGAATATGGGATTCAGCCGAAATAAGTGGAGGCTTACGAAGCTTGTTTCCGTTGGAAACAATGTAGTTGCTCACGTAGTTTTGCCTACGCTCCGCTACTCCATTTCTATCTTTATCCCATCTTCTCGGTACTGAAAACCGATCTTTTTGAACACGCATTTAGAGAGGTTGTTCAAAAAGTCCGCTTTTCAATAAGCGTACTTTGAACAACCTCTTAGAGGAAAGGCAGGCCGCAACGATGGGCGCAACATTTGAGTTCAGCTATATCATTGACTACTTTATTAAACTTCTACCCACCATCAGCACTACGCTTCTGATTGTAGTTAGTGCGATGGTGCTGGGACTTGTTATTAGTTCTATCGCAGCACTGCCTCAAATGTATAATATCCCAGTGCTGAATCGGTTATCGAAACTGTATGTATCCTTTTTTCGTGGTACGCCGATCTTGATTCAGTTGTTTTTATTCTATTATGGATTTCCAGAAATATTGAAGTTGTTTGGTGTAAATACGGATCGTGTACCAGCCCTGTATTTTGTTATTTTGACCTACGCGCTGAACAGCGGAGCATTTATGGTGGAGATGATTCGTGCCTCCGTCGCTTCTGTGGATCGTGGTCAGGTTGAGGCTGCTTATGCAATTGGCATGTCGGGGCCACAAGCGTTTTTCCGCATTGTATTGCCACAGGCGATTGTCACGGCGTTGCCGATCTTCTCGAATATGGTCATTGGCAGCTTGAAGGATACTTCGCTTGCTTTTAGCGTGGGTGTTATGGAGATGACAGGCAAATCTTCTACGCTGGCAACGATGTCCCGGCATTTTATAGAAGCGTACATTTCACTGGCTCTCATTTATTTCGTCTTAAGCTTTGTGCTAGAGAGACTGTTCCGTGTACTTGAGCGGAGAGTGCAGAAAAGGGGGTTTGCTCCAATATGAGCTTTGATCTCTCTTTTGTGTGGACCGCCTTTGTGGAGCTTCTCGGTGTAATCCCGATTACGCTGGCAATTACGGTTGTATCAGTTGTTTTCGGTTTCCTCATCGGTACGGCCGTTGCACTTGTTCGTCAATTTCGAATTCCTGTGCTGAGTCAACTGGCGGCTGCCTACGTTACATTTGTTCGCGGCACACCGATGATTACCCACCTCTTACTGATTTATTTTGGGGTGCCCATGTTGCTGGATAGTGTGTCGGAATCGCTCGGGCTTGGATTTAATTCGGCATCTATTCCGTTGATCGGCTTTGCTTATCTGGCATTTTCACTTACGGCTGGAGCTTATGCGTCCGAGATTGTCAGATCTGGTTTGCTTTCGGTGGATCGCGGGCAGATTGAGGCCGCTTATTCTCTTGGTATGACTGCGACAAAGGCCTTGCGCAGAATTGTGTTGCCGCAGGCTTTTGCAGCGAGTCTACCCAACATTTCGAACATGCTGATTGGTATGTTGCATGGTTCAACGTTGGCATTTGCCGTATCGGTGGTCGAGATTAATGCCAAGGCACAGATTGTTGCATCAACGAATTGGAAGTTTTTTGAGGCATATGTGGCAGCTGCTCTTATTTTCTGGGGTCTGACCATTGGTATTGAAAGACTGAGCGCGCTGGCAGAGAAGCGGTTCAGAGCGTACAGTCGGGGAGGCGTGTCATGATTGAACTTAAGCAAATACACAAAAGCTTCGGGAACAACAAGGTGCTGACCGGAATTGACCTAAATGTGGCACGTGGTGAGGTAGTTGCGATTTTGGGGCCAAGCGGTTCGGGCAAAACTACACTTCTGCGCTGCATTAACTATTTGGAAAAACCGGATTCCGGACATATCACACTCGGAGATTTCACCTTGGATTATAAGAAGCATGGCAAAAAGGACATCCATGCCCTACGCCAAAAATCAGCAATGGTATTCCAGCAATACAATTTGTTCCGCCACAAAACGGCGCTGCAAAATGTGATGGAAGGTCTCGTTGCTGTCCGCAAAGTGCCAAAGGATGAAGCACGGGCGCGTAGCGTTGCCTTGTTGGAGAAGGTGGGTCTCGGAAATAAGCTTGATTCGTACCCTAGTGAGCTGTCAGGTGGACAACAGCAGCGCGTTGGCATTGCACGAGCCTTGGCGATGAATCCGGAAGTTATTTTGTTCGATGAGCCAACCTCTGCTCTGGACCCGGAACTTGTCGGCGAGGTGCTGGCTGTTATCCGTCAAATTGCGAAGGAAGGCATTACGATGATCATCGTTACCCATGAGATGGGTTTTGCTCAGGAAGTAGCGAATCACGTTGTATTTATGGATGGTGGAGTCATTGTTGAGGAAGGGGAACCCACTCAGTTATTCCGATATCCAAAAGAGGAACGTACGAAACAGTTTCTTAAACGAATTACGCCTGATAGCGCGTATTCCATATAGGGCACATTTGAGGAGGAAGGCATATGTCATTTACATTGGGGATTTTGGATCAAAGCATTGTGTTTCCCGGCCAAACGGCTGCGGAAGCGCTGAATAATACAGTAGAACTTGTGAAGCTGGCAGAGTCGCTTGGTTATGATCGGTTTTGGGTAGCTGAACATCATGACTCGGAAGGTGTTGCCGGGTCGTCGCCAGAAGTACTGGTATCTTATTTGCTCGCACAGACCCGTACGATCCGGATTGGCTCTGGAGGCGTAATGCTCCAGCACTACAGCCCATATAAAGTAGCGGAGAACTTTAATGTACTTGCAACGCTGGCACCTGGTCGAGTGGAACTGGGCATCGGGCGTGCACCGGGAGGTTTACCTCGTTCTACGAAGGCGCTGCAAAAAGGGATCGCCGAACCAGAAACGTTGGAAGAAAAATTGGTGGAACTTCAAGACTTCTTGCATTCCTCTGCGGGTGAACACCATGCACAGCCTGGGCTATCTGCTCATCCGTTGCCGGTAAACCCAGCAGGTATTTACATGCTGGGTACGAGTGTTTCCAGTGCTGAATTAGCAGCAAGGCAGGGGCTGCCTTATGTATTTGCACTGTTTATTAATAGTGATCCTGAGACAGCGCGAGCTGCGCTGGACACCTACCGCGATCTATTCAATCGTGAGCAGCATGGGGAGCCACAAGCCACTCTGGCCTTATCTGTTATTGCAGCAGATACGGAAGAAGAGGCAGCAGAACTGGCAGGACAGCACAAAAGCGTACGTGTGACATTGGCCAGTGGCAAAACCGTTAATGTGCAGACACTTGAGCAAGCGGAGGAATTCGCAAGACAAGCGGGAGAATCGTATACAGCGGTTGAGCGTGAAGCGGACATCACCCGTGGCACGAAGGAAACCGTACGGGAGCGGTTACTTGAACTGTCGGAGGAATACGGTGTAGATAGCTTTGTATTTACAACGATTGTCCCTGATTTTAATAAAAGAGTTCGTTCCTTCCAGTTGCTTAAAGAGGCGTTTACAGAAGAATTGGTGTGACCATATCACGTTTAAATTAATGATACAGATCGGAGAGCGGTAATTATGGGGAACACAGTAAACACGACGGAGTCAATCATTTCCGCATATACACAGGCGTATAACGAGATTGAACAGGAAATTGCGGGACTAAGCGAGCAGCAGGTGAGATGGAAGTCATCTCCAACTTCGTGGAGTGTTACGGAGGTGCTGGCACATCTGGTGGATCATAGCATCGTTGTTTCCTTTCGAATCCGTGAAATATTAGCGGGATCACAGGTAAAGTTACCTGCGTTTGATCAGGATGCATGGGTTGCTGGACAAAAAGCGAATGAGGAACACGTATCCAAACTTATTGCGATTGCTCACGGTTTGGTTCAATACAATTCTGGACTTCTGGAGCGGCTTGACGAACAGGAATGGAACAAAACCGGTATTAATTTTAAAGGCGAGACGGTTTCTCTTTCCGCGATCATTCCAGCATTTGTTGCTCATGTGCAGCACCATGTGAACCAGATTCGGAGAATTAAGCAGGAAGCAGCCGGAAAGCAGGTGCTGTGATGGGAAATATAGAGGCAGAGTTCAATGGAAGGCAGCATACGACGGAGGGTGCGAATGGTAGCGAACCTTTCATTAGAGAGGCCACTCCCGAAGACATTCATGTATTGGAGGCAGTTCTGCTGGATGCGTATAGCCAATATGAACAGGAACTACCTGATGATGTATGGATTGCGTATAAAGCAAGCATTGTAGAAGCGATTGAGCAATCGTCAACGGTAGCGAAGCTGGTAGCTGTGCTTGACGGAGAAGTTGTAGGCAGTGTGTTTGTGTATGCCTCATCCGAAACGGCTTACGGTAGGCCAGAGCTTGGCATTCACTCCCCTGTTATTCGTCTGCTCGGCGTGACAAGCAAGGCACGTGGTAGAGGCGTGGCTACGGCGTTAATTCGAGCTAGCGCCCAATTCGCTAGAGAGAGTGGAGCGCAAACGTTGCACCTTCATACGTCGGATATGATGGGGGAGGCTATCCGTCTCTATGAGCGACTGGGCTTTGAACGAGCCTACGATAAAGAATTTACTACAGGGCAGGCGCTAGTCAAGAGCTATTGCTTGCAGCTAGCCAACACTCCACTGCTTCAATAAATGCGACACTGCGGGAGGTATGAATCATGAGTAAACCCAAACAGCTTAAATTAGGCAGTATTATTCTGGGCGTTGGTGGAACGATGTCTAGTTGGCGTCATCCGAGTGTACCCGTGGATGCCAGCGTTAATCTGGACTTTTACACACAGCAGGCACAGACGGCGGAGCGAGGTAAATTCGATCTTGTGTTTATTGCTGACGGATTGTCTATTAATGAAAAGTCCATTCCTCACTTTCTGAATCGCTTCGAGCCATTGACGATTCTGTCCGCGCTTGCGGCAGTCACCACTCGAATCGGGCTGGTGGGGACGTTATCCAGCACGTACAGTGAACCTTTTAACGCAGCTCGTCAGTTTGCTTCTCTTGATCATATCAGCAAGGGACGTGGAGGCTGGAATCTGGTGACATCACCGCTGGAAGGTTCGGCAGCCAATTATAGCAAGGAGCAGCACCCATCTCATGGGGATCGTTACGAGATTGCAGAGGAGTTCTTGGACATTGTGCGTGGTCTCTGGGATTCATGGGAGGATGATGCCTTTGTACGGAACAAGGAGACGGGTGTCTTTTTTGATGCTGATAAGCTACATGCGCTTAATCATGAAGGCAAACATTTCAAGGTAGCGGGGCCACTCAACATTGCACGTACCAAACAGGGACAGCCTGTCGTGTTCCAGGCGGGTTCATCAGAGCCCGGCAAACAACTCGCGGCGAAGGGAGCCGACGCAGTATTTACGGGACAGAACTCCATCGAAGATGCCAGAGCATTCTATCAGGATGTGAAGCAGCGTACGCTTACGGAAGGGCGCGGAGTTGATGACCTTGCCATTATGGTAGGCATTGTTCCCATTGTTGAGCAAACGGACGAAGCGGCGGAGCAGAGATACCAGGAGTCTATAAACCGCATACCGATTACGGAAGCGCTGGATGTGCTGGCCCGGTTCTTCGACCATCATGATTTTCATCAGTACCCGCTGGACGAGCCATTCCCGGAGCTTGGCAATATAGGACAAAACTCATTCCGCAGCAGCACCGATCGCATCAAAGCGAGAGCTCGTGAACTAGGACAGACGTTGCGACAGGTCGCGCTGGAAGCGGTGGCGCCGCGTACTCCTTTTATCGGATCACCTGAGACGGTAGCAGATACGCTACAGCACTGGTTCGAGACGGGAGCAGCCGACGGCTTCATTGTGCATCCGATTAGACCGGAAGACCTTGATGTTTTTGTCGATAACGTTGTGCCCATTTTACAGGAGCGGGGTGTGTTTCGTAACGATTATGAGTTTGACACACTGCGAGGCCATCTCGGGTTGCCAATACCGGAAAATCGTTATGCCCAGCTGAAGGAAGCGAATACCGCATTTTAAAATGTGTGTTCAAAAAGAGTTGAGAGGAGAACGGTTATGTCTAGAGAGGGTCAATTAAAGCTGGGCACATCCTTGCACGGCGTAGGTTCCAGTGTTTCGGGCTGGAGACATCCGGATCTACCGGCAGATGCAAGTATTAATATCGATTTTTATATTCAGCAGGCTAAGCGGGCGGAGGCAGGCAAGCTTGATTTTGTATTTATTGCAGATGGTTTACATATTACCGAGAAGTCAATTCCTCATTTTTTGAATCGTTTTGAGCCACTTACGGTTTTGTCTGCCCTGGCAGCATCAACTCGAAACATCGGTCTTGCGGGAACGCTGTCCACTTCCTATAGCGAACCGTTTACCGTGGCTCGTCAGTTTGCGTCTCTGGATCATCTCAGCGGTGGACGTGCAGCGTGGAATGTGGTGACCTCGCCATCGGAGGGTGTGGCCGACAACTTCAACAAGGGAGGCCATCCCGATCATGAAACCCGTTATCGCATGGCAGAAGAGTACGTAGAGGTTACGCGGGGACTGTGGGATTCGTGGGAAGATGATGCGTTAATTCGAGACAAGGAAAGCGGCGTTTTCTTTGATCCGGAGAAGCTGCACAAGCTCGATCATAAGGGTGAGTTTTATCAGGTAGCTGGCCCGCTGAACATCGCGCGTTCGAAACAGGGTCATCCTGTCATTTTCCAAGCAGGTGCGTCGGAATCAGGACGGAATTTTGCTGCGAGTACAGCAGATGCTGTCTTTGTTCATGGGAATTCATTGGAGGAAGCCAAGACGGTATATGATGACCTGAAGCAGCGGGCTGTCTCCCACGGACGCAAGCCGGAGGACATTCTGATTCTGCCGGGCATTGCACCCATTGTAGGGCATACCGAAGAGGAGGCGCAGCGTAAATATGATGAGGTTGTCCGTCTTGGCTCCGTCGAAGATGCGGTTCAATACTTGAGTCGTTACTTCGATTATCATGATTTTACGCAGTATGCTCTGGATGAGCCTTTCCCGGATCTGGGCGATTTCGGCTCTAATGGCTTCCGAAGTCTGACGGATCAGATCAAAAGAGATGCGAAGGAGCAAGGGTTAACGTTGCGCGAGGTTGCTCTACATGTGGCACAGCCCCGCCCCCTATTTTTTGGAACACCTGAAACGATTGCTGACAGGATGCAGCTATGGTTCGAGCAGCAGGCGGTGGACGGCTTTATTATTCTCCCAACGGTACCGAATGGTCTGGAGGATTTTGTAGAGCTGGTTGTACCTGTGCTGCAACAGCGTGGTCTGTTCCGCACGGAGTATGAGCGCGATACGTTACGTGGCAATCTGGGACTTTCTGTTCCGGTTAACCGTTATGTTGCTCAGGGTAGCTGAATTGGTTTCTAATCGTGGAAGGGTGGTTTCCAAACGAAGGACAGGTGGAATTTCATTATGAAGGACAAGAGGTTGTCCCATTAGTCATGAATCATGACGGGGATGGCCTCTTTTTGCTTCTGACGGATTGTCAAGCCAAGTGCGACAGTTCATCTGAAAAGGATTCGTGAGCGGTTCTCCACCCCAGGCATTTTCGTGGTCTGTGATTGATCAAGTCCAGAGCATTTTCCAGAGCTTCATCCGTGATTTGGGCGAAATCCGTTCCCTTGGGGAAGAACTCTCGCAGGAGTCCATTAGCATTTTCATTTGAGCCGCGTTGCCAGGAGGAATAGGGATCTGCAAAATAAACCTGCACGCCATGAACGGCTTCTAGGCTGGTGTAACAGGCAAATTCCTTGCCACGGTCTGCCGTAGCGGTTTGAAATGCATGGACAGGATACTGTGAAGCCGCTACTCCAAAGGCAATCTCCATGGACAACGCGGTACGATCCGGCATGCGAATCGCGGTGTACAAGCGGGTTTTCCGTTCGATAAATGTCGCTACGCAGCCCTTGCTTTTCCCACGATTTGAAACCACCGTATCCAGTTCCCAATGGCCGAAGGTCTTCCGGTGACGAACCTCTTTCGGACGTTGAGAGATGGGCGTGCCTACAGCAAACTTGCCGCGTGTCTCTGCTGGCTTCTGCCGTTTCCCTTTGTGTCTGAGGATGGCAAGCACGCCTTTCACCAGACGTCCGGTATAAAGCCAACGATAGATCGTTTTAAAACATACCATGGATTGACCCTCCTGACGCATTCGTTCTACGATCTGCTCTGGAGACCAGGTTGCGTGGAGCTTATCTTCAATGCGACTCGCGAGTTCCAGATTCCACTTACCTGTGGAAACGGACGCCTTACGGCGCTGGACATAGCCCTCTTGAGCGTTCTCCACGCCGTACAGGTGATCTACTGTATTTCTGCGGAGTTCCCGGCCAATGGTGGAATGATGTCTGCCCAGTTCTTTGGCAATCGCTCGGGTACTTCTCCCCTGCCGATGGAGGATTTCTAGCTTGCTGCGCTCAATTATGCTAAGATGTGTGTAGCTCATGGTGGATTCTCCTTGTGTGAATGTGGTGTAGGAACCTTCATTCTACACGAATCCGGCCATGGGCCATTTTTTATTTATTTCCAGTAGGTGTCGCACTTCATATTACAATCCGTCTTCTAAAAATAACTAGTTTAAATCCACTCCATATGACCACTACAATATTTAGTACTAATAGACCGATATACCCGTCTGTGATCCTCGTACGTTCAACCCACTTATTCACTAACTCTCCTGAGAGAGCTTGTTTGTGCAAATACGTTTCTAGTGTGTCATGGTTGATCTCGTCGATATATATGAGTGGAAATTCCATGCTGTTGGTAGAAGCTAACGGTGGATAGAAGTCTACCCATTTCTGCCCTGCCCATCTGTCATACTTATAGAGGTTGTTCAAAAAGTCCGCTTTTGATTACGAAGGATGCCTAGCGGCATCATCAGCATCGAAGCTGGGATTCAGCCGAAATGTCCGTTGCTCACGTAGCTCCATCTACGCTCCGCTACTCCATTTCTAGCTTCACCCCATCTTCTCGATACTGAAAACCGCCCTTTTTGAACACGTACTTATACCTAAAGTCTACGCTGGAATCGAGGTCAACCCACCTGGAATTACCTAATATAAGTAAAATACATAGTGTAACGATACTCAAAATTAACCCCTTATTCTTCAAAATAAAGCACATCCTTATGTTGTTTGAATTACATTTATTTTCAAGTATACCTTGTGTTTTTGAAAATAGATATTTTGAAATGATGTCGCTTTAGTCCGGTTGAAATGTCGCAAAAGTACATGGTAACGCGATGTGAAGATCGTTTATACTCGCCATATACTACGATAATGAAAATCATTATCACATATAAGGGGGATTCATCTTGATTAAAGGAACAGAGGGGAAAACGGCGATAAGTAAGGTATACGCTACCCAAAAATCACGATTTTTAATGGGTCTGATGCTGGCACTTGTGCTTGTATTAACGGCTTGTGGTGCCGGAGCAGGTACAAACGGGAGCAATGAGTCTGCTGCAACGCCTGCGGAGACACCTTCGAATACAGAAACTCAAGCTGCTGGAGCTTTTCCTGTAACGCTCAAACATATGAAGGGTGAGCTAACACTAGATGAGAAACCACAGAGAATTGCTGTGCTTGATGTTAAGTTTCTGGATCAAATGTTAGCTGTTGGCGAGAAGCCGGCAGGTAGTGTAATCGCTGGAGGTAACACCGACTTTCCAGAATACTTAGGTGATGAGCCGAAGGATGTGCAAGTTCTAGGTACGCGGGACGAGCCTAATTTGGAAGCCATTGTAGCTTTGGACCCGGATCTGATCATCATGACCGACTTCCAAGAGAAGCAGTATGAGAGTGTGAGCAAAATCGCACCTACCCTCGTTCTCGACTTCTACGAAGACTGGCGTGATACGTTAGCTACGATTGCTCAGATTACAGACAAGCAGGATGAGGCAGAGAAAGTACGCACAGCGTATGAAGAGAAAGCGGCTGGAGTTAAGGCGCAACTGACAGAGAAAATGGGAGATGAAACGATAGCCCTTATTCGTCCGAGAAAAGAAGGCATTCGTGTTCATGGTATCGAGCATCGTACAGGAGAAATTCTGTATAAGGACTTAGGTTTGAAAATGCCTGCACTTGTTGAGGAGATCAAAGGTGATACTTCTGTTGAAATCTCGATGGAGAAAGTTCCTGAGATCGGCGCAGATCGTTATTTCGTACTGTCAGATGAGCTGTTTGCAGCAGAGGCAGAGGCAATGGTTAGTAATCCAGTATGGCAATCTCTAGATGCAGTGAAAAACAACCTTACTTATGACGTAAACTCAACTCTATGGATCGCATACTATGGTCCTATCGCGATTAACCTTATTGTAGATCAAGCCTCAGAAGCGCTGCTGGGATCGAATTAATATGGATCAGTATCTCTCGAGTGACTTATGGAAAGAAACCGTGGAGGATCATTCGATTCTGCTTGGTAAGCCGCCTGAGAATAGTGTTCGTACCATTGCTTTGAGTGAGTTACATGATGAAGCGGCATGCCGAGAGTATATCAGCTGGTTTCAGGAGTATATTGATGCGCCTGACATGAAGGTTGCCGCTTCCATGTTAGCTAAGCGAATTGGTTATCTGTGGACAGCTCCACTCGTGACCGCAATGACGTTTCATCATCAGCATGTGTCGTTTCAGCTGGAGAACAGCTTCCTTTATCATCCGACGCTCTCACCTAATGAGGGCGGTACACGTTTTCCTTTTCTAGCGGTGAATGGGCTTCAAGCAAAAGAACTAACGGGAGAAAGAAACGTGTGGCGGGAAAAGGTAGTACAGGAGATGTTTGCACAGCAGCTTACACCGTTGTTACAAACGCTTGCTGTGGTTGCTCCTCTTTCCATGAGCATTCTCTGGGAGAATATTATGGTACGTATTGGCCCGCTGTATACTCCTGATGAAGACGAAGAAGAGCAGAACATTCAGAACATTCAAGCCGATTTTTCATATCTCACGCAGGTGGCATCTGGGCAAATCTTTGGTGTGAGAAAGAATCCGTTAACACGCTTCACGTACATTAAAGACAATGTTCCAGTTGCGAAAAGCGAACGAATCACGTGTTGTTTCTATTACCAGATGTCAGGGGAATATTGCAGAAAATGTCCGAAGATTGACAATGAGAATGAATCTCAATTAAAATGACAAGAGCAACAACTTTACTTTTGCTAAGGGACTCGCTTGGATGTTAAAGGTGTACACCTATTCGGGCGATCTGCTCTAGCAAAGAATGCTATTGTCAGGAGATGAGAGAAATGCCGCTGCAAGAACAGACAAGTCTATGGAGTAATACGGCGATCAAGGTGCTTGACGTGCATAGCGGAATTTTGCAGACAGGCAGCGTTCTTAGCGAAACCGAATTAACATCCAATGTGTTGCTGCTGGCAGGCGGCGCAGAAAGGGAGCTCTTAATAAATGGTGAGGTTTGCCATGTAGGGGCTTCTTTTGCTGCCCATGTGGCTAAGGGGGCATCCTTTACGCTGACTGCTAGAGCGGACCATATTCAATATATTGTGATCATGTACGAGGCTTCTTCTATGGAAGGAGCTTCCCTTATCATGCCCTCCTATTGCAAACATCCACTGAACATTTCATTTGTTCAGAATTCGGTAACCCAAGCGGAATGGGTTCAGGTGGCTGAGAAAATCGTAGTGAAATGGAGTCGTGGAGAAGGACTGGAACGGTTTCATGCCAATGCATTGTTGCAGGGAGTAATCTACGAGCTCATTATGGAGTATGAAGGCAGTCAGGGCGGAGCAGAATCAGATGTGGTGAATGTTGTCACTGCATATATATCGGGACATTATCGCCAGAACCTGGAGCTGAAGGAGCTTGCCGCACTTGCTGGATGTAGCGTGAGGCAGCTACAGCGACGCTTCAAACAAGAGAAAGAGCTCGGGCCGATGGAGTACGTCATTCAGCTACGGATGGAGAGTGCGGCGAGGATGCTGCGTCATACGGATGTTTCCATTGGTGAAATTGCTGACAAAATGGGCTATCGCGACATGTACTATTTCAGTCGAGCGTTTAAAAAATATTTTGGAGTGCCTCCGCAGCGCTATAGGCTTTCGGTCGCTTCGAGAGATACACGCTTAACTAATCCCTTACTGCGAGACCGCACAGCTTCTTCCTATGAGTCTGCACAAGGCCCGGTGATTTGCCATATGCGTGGTGAATACTGTGTCACGAGTACTCCTCAGCGTATCGCTGTACTCGATGTTCAATATGCGGATCATATGCTTGCGCTGGAGTTATCTCCAGCAGGTAGTGTAGGAACGGGAAGTACGGTGATCAATTTTCCTCAATACATTAGAGCCGGATTGCAAAATACCGCATTACTCGGAACGTATGAGTACCCTGATCTGCCTGCGGTGGAACGGTTGGCACCGGATCTGATTATCTGTACCGAGGTGCATGATCAGCACTATGAACGATTAAGTCGCATTGCTCCAGTTCTCATGTTCAAGCGTAATGAGAGTTGGCAGACCATTCTGAGCTTGTTCGGTGAACTAACGAGTAAGCGAGCAGAAGCCAAGCGTATTATTGCCGATTATCATCGACGAACGGCACTCTTGTCAGAAGAGCTTGCTCCAGTATTAGCAGGCAAAAGCGTGGCATTAATTCGTCCGCTGGAGTCTCTGGTTCGCGTACATTCGCCGTCTCATCGTACAGGTGCTGTGCTGTACCGTGATCTAGGTCTGCCTGCTCCGTTAATTGTCGCAGATACCTCCGACACGGCCTATCATATTTCGGTAGATAGACTACCCGTTGTACATGCTAGTCACTACTTTTTACTCAGTAATGAACTCATTCAGGATGGCATATCTGCGACAGAGCACCGTGTGTGGGGCATGCTTGATGAGGGTGAGCGACAACACATACACTCGGTCGACGCCGCAACCTGGATTGGCTGTTATGGACCGACAGGCATTAATGGAATTGTGGATCAGATTGCGCAGGCCTTTTTGGCTTGAGGGGGAGTACACTGTAACCCACCCTATTTGCAGTCTGGTTCCTTGGCACGTACGACCTCAGGGAGCGATAGTGTCTTAGTACTTAGAGAATCGTATTTCACAAGAACAAATCCTAATCATCAGGATGAACATTTAATAATGTGATTTTTGATTAAGCAGAAGCTTGAAAAATAGAAGTGTTTTTGATATCTGTTAAAATTCAGCCTAATCTTTCCGATATAATTGTTACATACTTATGGGAATGGAGAGGTGAAATGTTAGAAAATATCAGTAACTATCAAGCTTATATAGCTTTCTTAACTCCGTTATTAATCGCAATTATTTCAGGCACTTTGTTATTACTAACAAATAAGCATGAGAGAGTCTTACTATCTCCAAGAAAAAATCTCTATCGAGTAATAGTAAAGATTAGTGCTTTATCTGCAATTGGAACTGTTATTGCTTTATTTTTTATTTTGCTTGGAGATACGTTTCTTAGCGACAGCACCTTTCAGTTCACATTGCCTTATATCCTTTTAGTCTTTGTGATATATTTTGTCGTCATGTCTTTCTTTAATGGATGGTTTGAAAAGAAAGAGGCAATATATCATTGGGTTTATCTTGAAAAATATAATTATGAACCACTAATAATACATAAAGTTACTTTTAATAATAAATTGATGCTAACATCTGTACCTTCACTTACTGATGATATTCACGACCTCGGTCACATTGTCGTTGAAGATATTTCAATTTTAAACGATGTAAAGATTCACTTTATAGGGCCTAAAAAATACAGAAAAATCTTTTTTAAACGACCTGAACTATCAGATGTTATTAATGCAATTAAAAATAAGAACCCACACAAACCGGACGAGATGATCATTCAATAATCACTTCTTCTTCTTAAAATGTTATTGTACATTTACTTAATGTAAAATCTTAAAGTCTTCATGTTTTCAATTCAAGAACTGGCATGTATCTATGTGGTCTTCTCTCCGCGCTATAAATACTCTTTTTAACGTGGAAATGCGATTTATAAATTTCTTGTATCAAAATGTTACTGAACAAGATCCTCTTTCTAAATAGTCCTGCTTTCTAAATCAATTAGATTATTTTTTATAAAGGGATATTGAATAATTTAGGAGAATTTCGAAATAATGAATGTAACCGCTATGCTATCCTTGTTAGGTGCAACATCATTTATCGCTCTGTTTGGTATGCTGATTAAATCTTTAGCTATGATTAAATCATCAAAATTTGAGAAGATCATTATGAATGATCAACAAAGAATAACCAGAGGAATTCTTATAGTTTCATACTTAACATTAATTAATGCAGTTGCTTTTGGTATCTGGATTTTCTTTTTCAGAAACCCTGTAAGTTGGAATTATATTATGATTCAGTTTCTTATCATGGTAGTGTTTGGCATAATTATTTTCACTATTACAATGTACCCTTCAATAGTTAGAATAAATTATAATTTTTTCTTAAAACTTGAAAATAGGAAGTACTACATTATAAAAAGCACTTCTACTGGAGAAATAATATTAAGTACAACCCCCAAACTTTATTCAGAAATAATTTTGATAAAGAGAGAGGACTTGTATAATAAGACAATTTATCAAGAACGATCTACTTAGTTGTAGGTCGTATTTTTTTAGAAACTGAATAAGAAATGATTTGGAGGTAAACTTGAGAAGGCTGCCGCCCACTTTATAACATTCACGCATCGGGCTTACGCTTTTGGTAGCTGACATGGGTTCGAGGAAATGGTTGCTTCCCCACCTTCTATCGCTCTAGCACCAATAGAGCAGATTTCTTCCTATACGTTGAAATGATACAGTAATCTTCGAATAGGAAGAAGGTGGATAAATAGAATTGCTAGTTGAATTTGAGTTTATTTCTAGTTATAAAAAGATTGAAAATTCTAATTGGGAAGATGAAGTTAACTTAAAGGAGTCACATTAAAATGATTATGTGTTAAGGCTTTTAGATTTTTTTCAAGGAAGCAGGAAACTAAAGAAGAAGCTAGAGCAGGTAGAGAACGCAATCATCTGAAGTTACTAATTTTTTTTCCTTTCTGAAGCCTTAGTTGGCGAAGTTTTTCCCTTTCTCTTTTTCTTGATTCTTCAAGTTGTAATTCTTTTTCTTTTTCTTTAATAACTATCCGGATAACAATTAAGTGACGATCCATTAGATTAACGTTAAAAGTTTTAATTGCCAATTCAGCCATAAAATAAGCAGCGAGACCAATAACTATAATGCTAGTGGTAGCAGTTACTACTACATTCTGGTCGAATTTTAAAGAATTTGAAATTGTTGCATATGCTGCAATTGTCAAACCGAAGATAGTAACTAAGGAAAGAATATAGTTTGTCATTTGATTATTCTCAACATATCGCGGACTTTTTAGTGTAATCTCCTTTTCAAGATCTTGTAAAGATTCTAAATTATACTCGCGATAATATCTGAAAAAATCTGAATTTACATCAGATAATTTATATTCAGGTGTGAATGAAAGTCCTTTTAAGAATCTTCTTGATGGTCTTCTCAAATTCAAATGAACCCATTTGAAATTCGAGATATCCACAAGCATAAAAAATAGAAAAACGATAACGGGTATAGCATAAAAAGTCAGCGATGTCATTAAGAGATCCTCTTTTCATCTTTTACATTGTTATACGAAGCAAATTTAACTGAAGATTCAGATTTTTCAGCATAATTTTTCGGGAATGCTTTGTTATTTTACATTGATCCGAGAGGAGCAGATTAGGATACTTTTATGGTCAAATAACAATAACTCGTTATTAGAATACCAACCTCAATTTATGTAGAGAGTTAGTAAAGGAAAAACACAATAACGGCTAAACAGTCGGGCAGGAAAATAAGTAATGTTAAGGTTTAGGTTTGTTATAGGCGAAATTACAGCCGATATGGTTTTACATATCTGGGAAGAGTTTGGGAGCAGCGAATCTAACGGCATCAACCGAGACAGAAACTATGTGGTATTAATTGCTAATATCTACACCGAGCTTAAGATACTGAATTCAAGAAACAATCAGACGCAGATGAGGCTTAAAATGGTGATGCAAATTAGGGAAGGGTGATGGAGACGTTCCCCTCCACTAATGAATAACGAGCAAGATACAGGTATTTAAAGACAAAATATTATTGATTGAACTTAGCACTGTTTACATGGTCAGCGCCCTGAATCTTCATTTAAAAACTCGAGCCGAAGCGTGTATAGCCGCTTCGGCTCGGGTTTTAATGCTCTACTTTTCCCAAATCCCAATCCTTACTTCCCACTAACCGACTTGAACCAATCATTCACTTCTTGCGTAATCTGGTCTCCGCCGTTGGATTTCCAGTTGGCGACGAATTGGTCGAAGGCATCGACTGGCAGTTTGCCGTAGATGATCTTATTGAACGTTTCCATCTCGGACTGGCGGAGCAGGTTCCATTTGGAGACCATGGTTGGTGTGGCTGCGCCAGTGAAATAGTTTTGTTTGCGAATGTCGATCTGAGACATGACGACTTTGGCAGCGGCCCAGTTTTCAGGTTTGCGGAACTCGGCCATTTGTTTCTCGTAAGGCGTTTCGGGCTTCTCTCCGTCAGCCAGCTTCACGAGGGTTTTCATGTACAGGTCTGGAATGCGTGCTGGACCCGTCAGGAACGGGAATTCGTTGGAGAAGTCTTTGATTTTCTCCTTGTCACTGGTTGGTTGACCGTCAATGATATCCCAGTCGTATCCTTTGGCGAAGCCGTATTCGTAATCACTGCCTGCAGCCGGGTTAGCCAGGTTATCAAGCAAGTAGTTATAGTACAGGAAAATCGCTTCTGGATGCTTGGCATCCTTATTGATCATGATACTGGCGTTCACACCAGAGTTCTGCCACTTCGTACCGATCTTGCCTTCTGGGCCAGCCGGAATAGGATAGGCTTTGTATTTGGCACCAGGTACGTTCTTCAGCAGATCAGGTGCAGGCCAGTCAGGTACCCAGTTCGCGCCAGGCAGAATGCCAGCGGTGCCAGCAGTCCAGCTTTCAGCGGATTTACCTTCGTCCCACAGTGCGGAGTCGGCGTGGATGTACCCTTTGTTCATCCATTCATTTAGCTTGGCAAGAGCTTGCTTGGCACCTGGATTAATGGAGCCGTATTCGAGATTACCATCGGCGTCCTTATTCCATTGTTCCTGGATTGTGCCGTATGCACCGAATAACCAGTCGAGCGAGCCCATCCAGGTATTCGTGTTATTTTTCAGCGAGATCGCCAGTGGGAATACTTTGTCCGGAGACAGACCATCCGGGTTCTCGTTCTTGAATTTGTCCATGATATTTTCAAGGTCTGCGATGGTTTTCGGAGCTTCTAGATTCAGCTTCTCCATCCAGTCCTCTCTGAGCCAGAGCAGGGTATCGTCGTTATCCGTGTACTCCATGATTGGCATGTTGTATTTTTTGCCGTCTTTGGTAAACGGGTACCACAGCTCAGGATGCGCTGCTGCGTGATCTTTGAGTGTTTGGTTCGCGTACTTGTCGAACAACTCATCAATGGCGATGAATTGACCGGAGTCGATCAGCTGATTCGTCAGAACAGCGTTGGTTGGTACGGTTACGAAATCAGGCAGTTTCTCACCAGACGCAATCGCGAGCTGCAGCTTCTGTCTGTACTGATCGTCATTGGCCGGATACCATGTATCCTTATGCTTCATACCCAGCGTTTCCAGCATCCACCGATCGTGCACATTGTTTTCTTTTGTATCGCCTTGCACGTATTTCTTCGGCATCAACACCGAACTGAATTCGATAGGTGGATCGTATTTTCCATTAGCAAAAGCAGCTTCTGCTTCAGCCGAACCGGTTGCTGGTGTATTATCGTCAGTACCATTTTCACTCGCAGTCTCACCGCTGCCGCACGCAGTGATCGTGATGAGTGCGATAACCATGAGCAGTGACCACCATGTTTTGAATTTGATCATTGTTCAATCCCCCTACGATGTATGATCTTTACTAATGCATGTTCAAAAAGGCCGGTTTTCAGTACCGAGAAGATGGGATGAAGCTAGAAATGGAGTAGCGGAGCGTAGATAGAGCTACGTGAGCAACTACATGTTTCCGAAGGAAACAAGCTTCGTAAGCATCCCGCTTATTTCGGCTGAATTCCATATTCGATGCTGAGGATGCGTGAGGCATCCTTCGTAATCAAAAGCGAACTTTTTGAACAACCTCTACAAGTGTAACTGTACCAATTTGGGTGGGAGGGCATCTATATGAGTTTGTTAGTTTTGATAGGACTCTATTATGTTATTAATGCTGGTCTCTATACTCCTGCGGCGTAACGCCGAACTGACGCTTGAATACTTTGATAAAATAAGCCGGGTCCATATAGCCAATCTCCATGCTGATTTCATATACTTTTTTGCTGGTTGTCACCAGCTTGTGACACGCTCGATCCATACGTAGGCGCGAGATATATTCACTAATGCCTTCGCCTGTTTCAATCTTATATATCTTGGATAGGTGAGTCGGATGCAGATTGACATGATCGGCCAAGGCACGCAAAGACACATCCAAATGCAGGTTCTTATCGGTATAATCCTGAATTTTCTTCACGTACTCGGAGCGAATATCTTTGATCTCGTTGGACGTGCCTTCTTTGAGTTTGCCAAGCACGCTAAGTGACCATTTCCGCAGTTTTCCAATCGTGGAGAAGGCTTCTCCGCTCTGAAGAAACTCGATATCGCTGCCCATTAAATTTGCCAGTGTGAGCTTGTTACGGTGTGCGAGATTAGTGAATGAAGCCGTAATGAGAAAACCAGCCTCCATGCAGTGTTCCCACGATTCCGACCATTTCTCATCTAGTTCTGTGCAGACAGCGAGAATTTTCTCTTCCGCAGCATCCCATTGCCCACTCTCTAGCAGTTGTACTAACGTAGGCGGGGTATACAGTACGTCCAGCGGTCCTTGCGCTGTGGGGGATTCCACGTCGCTGACCCGCATCACGAATTCGCGCTCGTCTCCAACGATCTGCCGAAAATAGGCTGAGGCTTGACAAAAACGGGGATAGAGCTGATCCGGGAAAGCAAACCATTCAGTCATAACGATAGAGAGGGAGCCCTTGAGGAACTGCTTGACCTTGGATTGAAGCTGAATCGATAGCTTCTCCAAAATGGTTTCTTTGCCAATATCGCCTTTGCGCTCCTTTAGTTGCAGTAAGAACACCAGATAGCCATGCTCTTCTTTGACACCCCATACCTCCATAAACTCACCCATAATCTCCTCCGCCATATTGATGATGGCATATTCGATCAGTGTCTGATCATGGCTGTCATATTGACCGAATTCCTCTTCCAAACGCACCAGCATGAGCGCAGCATCCCCCGCATGGAAAGGTAAACCATAGTTAGCAAGCTTACGATCCCATTCACTAGCTGAGTAGCGATGTCCCTGCAAAGCCTCCAACAGGAGTCGTCCCCGCAAATGAGGCAGATTCTCCCGTAACGTAAACTGAGTTCGCGTAAGTGAGCTTACAAGCTCCCATTCATTATTGAGTTGGTCGATTGCCTTCTGCACGGCACCCATTAATTCATCATCTGTAGGCGGCTTGAGTAAATAATCTACGGCCTCATACTGGATAGCTTTTTTGGCATATTCAAATTCGGAGTACCCGGATAAAAGAATGCATTTTATTTTTTTGTCACGGACTCGAATCCGTTCAATCAGTTGAATTCCCGTCATTTCAGGCATTTGAATGTCTGAGATCACGATATCAATCGGGTGTGTATCAATCATTTGTAAAGCTTCATGCGCCGAATAGGCTTTATGCACCTGTTCGATCCCCAGCGTATGCCAGGGTTTGGTCATGGATAGATTATCTACCCAGTGTGCTTCGTCGTCTACGATGATCATCTGCATGATGTTAGTCTCCTTGGGTGTATATAAGTCTTGAGGTTAAAATCAAGGGATAGATGATGTGAACAAGGGTGCTACGGATTTGAAGGGTTCTTTCGATCGCTGTTATCCCCAGATTTTATTGAATCTTTTCTAAAGGTGAAATCCGGGGATAAAGGTGAACGCTTCGCTTCTACAGAATCCCTTCAATCCTTCGCTTTGGTTCACATAAAGTTTAAGCCTTTATTTTAAAGAAAGACTTTTATAAAGGTGAATTAGTATTAATTTAAGGGCGAAGCATAACCTCTTATGTTAGTTTCGGTTTCCTCGTTCGGGATCTGTATCTTCCTTTGAAATCTCCCAGACGATCTCGGTTCGGAATCCGCCAAGGGGGGATGATCCGAATCGGAGGTAGGATTGGGTACCGAATAGGTGCATGATGCGCTGGTTGGTATTCCAGAGACCGCAGCCCATTTCCTCTTGCAAGGGCTCCTGCATTTTCATGTTCAGTGCTTCGTACTGTTCTGGGCTTAGGCCAGGGCCGTCGTCATCGATATATATTTTGCCTATTCCGTCCTCGCTCTCGCCAGTTATTCGAATTTCCCCGGAAGAATAGGACTTCGCCACGCCGTGAATGACGGAATTCTCGACCATCGGTTGCAGCATTAATCGCGGCACAGACTGCTGGAGCATGTTCTCCGGAATGTCAATGTGATACTCAATGCGACCGTTGCGCAACTTCTGAATATCCAGATAGTTGATGAGCAACTTAATCTCTTCCTGAAGGGAAGATGTCTCTCGTTCCATTCGGGTCGTATAGCGGTAATACGCACTTAGGTTATGCGCCATGGACACGACGGCTTGCTCGTCCTTCATCTGAGCCATATTAATGATATAACCAAGACAGTTATATAGAAAATGCGGATTAATCTGCGCCTGCAACTGCTTCAGTGTAGCTTCTCTGGCTCTAATTTTCTCATGAAATACATTCTCGATCAGATCTTGAATCTGATGGGACATGTCGTTGAACCGACGGAACAGGAACGAGAACTCGTTCTGCTTGTTACTATGCAAACGCACGGAATAGTCTCCTTGCTCTACACGGCGTAAGCCTTTGATCAGTTTTTTGATCGGATATTGCACGTTCCGGTAGAGCAGGATCGACGCCGAGATGCCCACCACCAATAATAAAATCATACAAGCATAGAATAGATTCCGGCTGAGTGAGATTGGCTGAAGAATCTGATAGAGCGGGATGACATCAACCAGATGCCAGTCCAGATACGTGGATTTCACGGAGCTAACCAAGTACTTTTTCCCACCCAGCTCAACGACATCCTGCGTTGTATCTTCTGAAGAGTGTGTATCCAGATAACGAATGAGTTCTTGGGATAACTGCTCATCGGCACTACGATTCAGAATGGGGGCGTCACCCTTGTGATAAAAGAACGGATCGCCTTGTCCGCCAGCTTTATACGTATCCAGCATATTTTGAATGTTCTCATAACTGAAACTTGCTTCAATGACGAGGTTGCTTCCTGTGAGTGTCCCCGGTTGAGCCAAGGAGTCGGTAAAGAACCAGTAGAAGGACTGCAGCCCTTCTTGAGGTGTTGTCCCTTGATCCCCATAGGTCCACTGTCCACTCATATTTTTCTTCAAATAATCCTCATCATACCCGGATGAACGGTTGTAGTTGGCGATAACATCCTGATTCTGTTGGGAATACACGGCATAGCGAGTAGGCCATATATCTGTAACGCCGGATTGCAGCGTCATCTTCTCTTGTATGACATAACGGGTCTGCATCTGATCATACCGATCGTCCCACATGTTCAATCCGTTGAAGGCTCGCACATTCGGATCGCGAGAGAGAATCAGGCTGAAATCCATCATCTGATTAATGCGCGAATCGATCTGGCTGGACAGGAACGTCAGCTGCTTCGTGTTCGAGATCTGCAACTCATTACTCACCACGTCATAGGTGACGCTATTCGAGTAGGTGTACATGATGAGGATGGGGATGAATAACACCACTATTAACAAATTTATTTTGGCAAACAGGCTAAAGCGTGATCTCGCCTTGGCTGGAAATAATATTAAGCGCTTCCATGTATGCATGAAAATTCTCCTTTACCTTCACTTTCAGACTACATAGGCTGAACTAAACATTCACACGGAAACGGAGAGGACAGAAAGAACCTGGAGAAGCGGAGCGGTCGCTTGAAAGCTTTCTGAAGGAAAGCTACATCGGAAGCATAGGCTATCCCCGGATTTTTCCCTTTGAAGAAGGGAATCAAAAAAAATCTGGGGGTAACAGCGATCGGAAGGTTGTTCTGTCATCGGAGTGATCGTGTGATATAAGTTTAGATCAAACTAACAAAACCCTATCGAGCCTAACAATGTTATATAGTCAGACCTCAGAATGGCTTGATACTATTTATATCAGAGAACCCCATCACACACAAAAACTTTTTTTGGGAACAGGAGAAGCGCTATGGAGGCTAAATTGGAGGGTAAACGAGTCCCGCAGGCCAGTCTTGGAAACAAGCTGGATCATAAGAGAAAAAAACGTTACAAACAGCCGTGGATTCTACACTTCATGGTGTTGCCTGCGGCCATTATGGTCTTTATTTTTTCATATATTCCGATGTCGGGCATTCTGATGGCATTTCAAGATTACAAACCTGCACTAGGTTTTTTTAATTCGGAATGGGTGGGTCTGAAGCATTTCAGGTACATGTGGGAAAATGATTACTTCCTGCAAATTACGTGGAACACACTGTTTTTTGCCTGCTCCAAAATTGTCATGAACCTGATCATTCCATTTGTCTTCGCCTTATTGCTCAATGAGGTACGGAAGATGGCGCTCAAAAGAACAATCCAGACACTCGTGTATCTGCCACACTTCTTGTCCTGGGTAACACTGTCCGGTATTTTGATCGACATTCTGGCGCAAACGGGCATCGTCAATCAGTTCCTGGTCTCGGTATTCGGCATAAAGCCAATCTTCTTCCTTGGGGACGGTAACTGGTTCCGGTTCACGGTCATTGCGAGTGATGTCTGGAAAGAGTTCGGCTTCAACACAATCATCTTTCTTGCAGCCTTGTCAGGCATCAATCCATCACTCTATGAAGCAGCGGAAGTGGATGGAGCAGGGCGCTGGAAGCAAACGATCTATATTACCATCCCGGCACTAATCCCAATTGGGATTGTAATTGCAACACTGGCACTGGGTAATGTACTCAACGCGAACTTCGACCAGATCTTTAACTTATACAGTCCATTGATCTATCAGCAAGCGGATATCATTGATACGTTTGTGTATCGGGAAGGTCTGTTAAGTGGGCAGTTCAGCTTCGCTACCGCGGTGAATCTGTTCAAATCGGTCATCAGTCTGATCCTGATCGTAATCTCTTACCGACTGGCTTACCGTTTCGCCGGATACCGAATTTTCTAGAAAGGATGACGAGCCATGTATCATAAAACGCTGCCCTATCGCATATTCAGCATCTTCAACAATGTGTTTCTGACCATCCTTTCGCTGCTCTGTCTGCTGCCGCTTTATCACTTGCTGATGGTATCGCTCAGCGCGTCTGCACCTGCTAATGCCGGATTGGTCACGTTCTGGCCGATTGGATTCACGCTCGAAGCGTATGCCAAGACATTTGATAATTCCAACTTCCTGTCCTCGTTGTGGGTATCCGTAGAACGGACGGTACTGGGTACCGGGCTTGCGCTCATCGTCAATACGCTTGCGGCGTATGCGCTGTCCAAGGAGACACGGGTGTTCCGTGCACGTAACATCTATCTGTGGTATTTCGTAGTTACCATGCTGTTCAGCGGAGGACTCATTCCGGGGTATATCCTTATTCTAAAGCTGGGACTGATGAATACGCTGTGGGCGCTGATTCTGCCAGGTCTTGTGGCGGTGTTCAACATCATTCTGCTACTGAATTTCTTCCGCACGGTGCCGAAGGATCTAGAAGAGGCAGCGTTTATTGATGGCGCAGGACACTTTCAGTCATTTATCAAAATCTATCTGCCCGTCTCCGTGCCTGTTATCGCCACCGTGTCTCTGTTCATGATGGTTGGGCATTGGAACGCATATTTTGACGGGATCATCTATATCCGTGATTCGGAAAAGCTGCCACTCGCGACGTTTATGCAGACGATCATCGTGCAGGCAGACATGACCAAGCTTGATCCTGAAGCGATTGCGAACCTGTCGCAACGGACGATCCGGGCATCACAGATTTTCATCAGTGCACTGCCAATCCTGCTGGTATATCCGTTCCTGCAACGGTATTTTGTAACCGGGATTGTGGTTGGAGCGGTGAAGGAGTAGGTGGACGGTTGTATGTAGTAGAGCGAACAAGAGGATCGTAAAAAGGGAGCTACTGAACTGGGGAAGGCCAGGGAGGTAGCTTCTTTTTTGCTGAAATATTTCGTAGGAATTATGAATAATTGAATCCTTATATTTATCCATTTTAATAGTATAATAATGGAAATATACGTTAGATCATCATTCGTAGATAAGGAGAACAAATACAATGGTCATAATGGTTGAGCCATCCGCTGAGCGGATTGGGCGTTGGATCGACGCCTATGTTCCTAATAAAGATCTATTTTTTCTCAGGGAAGAGCATCTCATTAAACTAGAAATGCACCTTAACGATGTGTTGATTTTTCCGAGCAAAGAATTCTTTCGTCATTCCTCATTTAATCAGATACAGTTTGTTAATAGCTTTGAATATTGGAAAATAGACAAAGAAATACAATACGTACTTGTCGCTAACCCGAATTGGTTGTGTTCTCTCTCAAGTGAAATGCAGAAATGGATTAACCATATTCAGCTTACGGTACATCGTGGTTTGATCTTACCGATCTCGTTGCTCACTACTCCTTATACATTTCCTGAGGAACATCTGGTGAAGGATCATGAAGAGGAATATGTCGTTCTACACAGTAAACTATGGAGTGAGCTTCCCTATGAGGTGAAGTTGGATCTGCTCAAAGGATATGCTAAGAAGTGGGATGATTGGAACGGTTATGCGCTGGATGATTCTATTCCTCTTCACTTGCAAAGATATGCCAATACGTTCCCAGCTGAGGGAGGTGGGAATTGTTTAGCTGCAACATTGTTCGCTGTATCTCAGCAAGAATGGATTCTGAATGAATGGGTGCATCCAGAGACATTTGCAGAAGGACTTAAGAGAGCCAATTATGTCATGAGAGATACAGAGGAGCTTCGTACGGGTGATGTTGTTGTATGGATGGATGCTAACGATATCGTTCAACATGCCTCGTATCATATGGGACAAGATCTGTTCTTTAATAAGGATGGTCAGACTTTTTTTAACCCTTGGAAAGTAATTGATTGGAAGGCACTCAAGCTGGAATGGGCGAGTTACACCTATAAGGTGTATCGGAAAGAAATTTAACATAAAGAAACGCAGCCCGATGCTAATAAATTGTATGTTATACATATCGTTTGTCGCTGACACAAACCATTACACTGAACTGAAGCTGTCATATAGAAGTTTTAAAATTTGGTAGACGATGTTTAAAAGGGGCTGTACGAATGTCAGAGTATACTATTAGGTTCATTCAAATCACAGATGTTCATGATATTTATATATTAAATCAGCATTTTAATTCTCAGTTTGTAAATTTCGGTGTTGAACAGGTTAAGCAAAAAATCGAAACCATTCTTGAACATACCAGAGATGTGGTCTGGGTTTATGAGCAGAATAATGAAGTTCTTGGATATATCCACGGTAGCCCGTATCAACTGTTATTCTCAGAGCCGTTGGTCAATGTACTGGGGTTTGTTGTTAAAGAAGGATATCGAAATCAGGGAATCGGGGGACGTTTAATTCAACATTTGGAATCATGGGCTCAGGATGAGGGTTATTATGGGATTAAACTGTTGTCACACCCTAGTAGAAAGAATGCACATGCCTTTTATGAGAAACGAGGATACCAGTTTACCAAAGATCAGAAGAATTTTATCAAGGTGTTGATTGGAGTAAAAGTAGGAACATACCTTTTGAATTAGGGACATATATTATACATGCATGGAATTATCAAATAGAGGAGGGAAGTACCATCAATCCAAAACTTGATAAAGATGCGCAGCGCTTTATTACTGATTATATTCGTACATTTAATCATAACGTATTAAAATATGATCCTAATAAAAGTAGGTTAATAAAAGAAAAAGAAATAATTAACACAATAAATTATATTTGTTCTATGAATAGAAAGAGCTATAGAGAGATTCATAAAAATTTAAATGAAGATATAACATTAGCATTGGTCGGACTGACATACACTACTTATTTTAGTTTAGCTGTAAATCAAGAAGACCACAAAAACCCAATGCTTGATGATTTTTTGGATATAACATCTGATAGTTTAACACCTAGTATGCTCTATCAAAATATGATAACTATAATTAGCAATCATGTATTAGCTATCATTAGATTAGTCGAGGGTGGACTGGACACTTCAGCAAGAGCATTAATTAGAGTGTTGGCAGAAACGATTTTTATTTTTATTATTGTGTTCTCTAGTAAAGATCACTTTGATAACTACTGTAATGGAACAAACGATGAAGAAGCTAGATCTATTTGGTACAAGTTCTTTAGTAAAAAGAAAATACACGTAGAACTTAAAAAAATTGAAAAAAGAATTGGATTGCCAGAAGAAATTGTTAGTGAAATTAACGAAATTAGAACATCTATTTATAAAGAATATTCTAGCGTAGTTCATTCGTCAGCATATACTAGTGTTTTAGGTTCATATGCTTTTGATTTTAATGTAGATCAATTACAAATAGGCGTGGGAGGAAAAGCCTCTAAAGCTTCTAAAAATACTTTGTCCACATTGAATTGGTTGTTATTCTATTTCGCAATAATGACTAAAGGAATCGTTAGCAACATATTTGAATTTAGGCCTAAATCAGATAACGAAACGTGGAGAATTGTCCTCCCTATAAGAGAATGTTTTATTGAATTGTATCTAAAAGTCACTTATAAAGATGATCACAAAAGCATTATCTCAAAATTGTAACATAGCGGTAATACAGTTCAGAACAAGTGTAAAGTTATGTATGAATTAGCTGTAAATTTAAAGACCATTGCCCCCACATTCTCAACTCTGTTATAATGCCGGTATATCTACTGCATTGGGGGTTATACCGTGGCAATATTGGCTGTGCCGGATTGCTCGTTCGCTAGAAAGGCCTTACGCAAAGCCTGAATAGGGGCGGACTTTGTGTAGGGCGCGACGAGAATACAATCGATCGCCCTGTGAGTACGTGAGTACCATCAACAACATTTTTCATCCCGCTGGCTTTGCACCTTATTGGATTGATCAATAACTATAAGGGGCTGAACGCCATGCAAACACCATTTATTCATAATCACCAATTTAATTATATTAACAAACAAGCAGAATTCCTGATCAAAACGCTACGCTCTGTCGTGGATCCTAAAGTATTGGAAACCGTTCGTTATACGGTCGGCACGAATGTCATTGAAGTCTTTGATGAGCTGACATCGGAACAGAAGCATCTACTGGAGCGGTTATCCACGTATGATACGCCGCATGACGTGCAATTGTATCTGAACGAGCTGGAAGCATATCTGATTTCGTTTCCGCAAATATCGGCGAAGCAGATTCAGAAGTTGTTTCCTAAGGCGAAAAAGCTCAAGTTGCCTGATCTCGAATCTATCAATTATGCACATACGACCTATCTGAGATGGATCGACATTGCGACAAGTCGTTTGTTCATCGTGTACTCTCACGAAGGCCAATTCTTCGGTATTGAGGGACGGATTACGGCTACGAACAAGAAGGGATACTGTATGTTCTGTCATCGCCATCAGGAACTCGGATTCTTCAACGTCAAGACCAAGAAGCATTCACCAGATCACTTTAGTGCCATTGGCCAGTATGTATGTATGGATAACGATGCTTGTAACCATAGCATTAGTGATATAACGATGCTGGAGAAATTTCTTTTCTCGGCAGTAAAATAAGGTAGTTACACAGCAAAAAGGTCGCTCTTCGGAGTGACCTTTTTTCGCTACATTGATGCGTTATGATCCTTATTGCGCCGGAATATCCTTAGCATAATCCAATCCTAGCTGATACGCGTAGTTAAGCAATTGATCATAATGCTCTGGCTCGGAACCCAGCGTTTCATACAGAAATTCAACCCTTGAACGAGACACGCCGCAGTAATCGGCAATACCGACGTTGAGCAGATTCTGAATGGACTCATCATAATTACGCTTTTGCATCTGTTGTTCTGTCACACCTGAAAGGGCAATCCATAATATTTGCTGATGATGAAGCTTATTTGCGCCGTAGGCAAATCCGTTATTAAATACACGATCAATATAACCCTTCAGCATAGCTGGCAGATGCCACCACCAGAGAGGGAACACAAAAGCTACGGCATCATGCTTCTTCAATCGGGCCATCTCCGTTTCAATCTCAGGAGAGTACACTTGAACTTGTTGGGTAAGGTTTGGTTCATCTCCTTCTAGGAGGAGAGGGTCGAAGCCAATGCCGTGTAAATCCAATATCTCCGCACTGTGACCAGCCTCAGTTAGACCTTGCACAAAACGATCAGTAACCTGAAAAGTCAGGGAATTCTTCCTCGAATGCGACACAACAACTAATACGTTCATACGTATAGTTCACTACCTTTCTCGATCACGATTAATAGTCATACCCTATTGCCAATGCTATTATAGACAAGGAATGAAATCGTTGGGAAGAACGCACTTTGAAGTTCTATAGGAAGAAATAAGTTCTATAGGAACATGAAAGTACCCTAGTTAACTGCAATTAACATTCAATACACAATAGTAGTACGCAAGAAACAAGAGGTTATGTTTTCGCCTAGCAATAGCTTGAATCAGGAGGGAAGAACGTTGACAGAGGATGGACATACGAGTGCTCCCAAGAAATACAAAGTAGGCGTGGAAGCTGCCTTGGAAGTCATGGGTGGGAAGTGGAAACCTTTAATTATCTACCATTTGACGACAGGGCGGAAACGTACATCGGAGCTGCGAAGGTTGATCCCCGAAATCACGCAGAAGATGCTGACAACACAGCTTAGAGGTCTGGAAAAGGATGAGATTGTGCAGCGAAAGGTATATTCGGAGATTCCGCCTAAAGTGGAGTATGAGTTAACGGACTATGGCTGGGGACTTAAGCCTGCCCTAGATCTATTATGTTACTGGGGTGAGGAGCACCTGGACAAAGTTTATGGAGATAAGTCCAAGGTGCTAGAGGAGTTCGACTCTTCAGAGAAGCGTTGACCCTGTAGCGAGGGAATAGGAGAGTGGCTTCTATTGCACGGCAAAATTTCGGTTGACACCGTTTTCATGAAATGATACATTAAGGCTATAATTTGAAATGGGTGTTACTGATTAGATCAGGCATTACCATGTTGAAAATACCTTATGTATTTTCAAGATGGATTTTTGTGTTTTTTAAGAGGTGGGGTCAGTAAAGTGAGGTATATTAAAGCCTTCAACAATAACGTGGCTTTAGTTAAAGATCTCTCTGGACTTGAATGGGTAGTGATGGGTACTGGAGTAGGTTTCCAAAAGAAAAAAGGAGATCTGATCGAAGAAGAGAGTATTCGCCGGAAGTTTGCAGCAGAGGATTCAGCAGCGAAGAAACCTCTCGTGCAGGTATTGGATCATATGGACCCTGATGTTCTCGATGTAGCGGTAGAAGTGGTTAAAAATGCGGAAGTTTCGCTTAATACGACGTTCGAGAATAACATTTATTTAACCATCGCCGATCATTTGAACTTTGCGATCAAACGAGCAAATGAGCAAATTGAATACGTTGAAACGAATCGTTGGGAAGTCAAAAATCTATATCCGAAAGAATATCTCGCAGCTCAAGAAGCTATCAGGCTTGTATTCGATCGCCTTGACGTTCTTTTGCCCAAAAGTGAGGAAACCTTTCTAACCTACCATTTCGTAAATGGACAGCAGACTAAAAAGACACGGATTGAAGAAACGTTGAAAATGACCGAAGTTATTAATCGAATTATTGAGGTTATCCAATATCATTTTCAAGTCAAGCTGGATGAAGAATCGTTAAGCTACACGCGGTTTATCACCCATCTGCGTCACTTTTTTATTCGTCAATTCAAGCAAAATCACATCGAAGACCAAGAGGTTGATCTCACGATCGTCGAAGTGGTCAAGAGCAAGTATCCTCGTTCCTATCAGGCAGTTGAGAAAATTGCACATCTGCTCGAACGGAAATATGGTTGGTCGCTGTCGCCTAATGAAAGACTGTATCTTGCTCTTCATATCTGGCGTTTAACCAGCCAACTAGAAACTAAATAGGTCAACCGTGGAATTGTTACTGAATCATCGATTCAGGCGTTACCCAAACATATGAGAGCCAACGAGGCTCTACGTTGTTTGGGTATTTTTTTCGAAATTGTGGAGAGGGGATTCGCGATGAAAGCATATCAAGAGCTAGCTAAACAGATTGTAGAGAAAGTCGGAGGGAGGGAAAATGTCGAGCAGTCCTGGCATTGTGTGACGCGCTTGCGCTTCTTGGTGAGTGACAAGGAGAAGATTAAGCTAGAAGAGATCAAACAGTTAAAAGGAGTCATCGGTGCTCAATTTTCGGGTGATCAATTCCAAGTCATTATCGGTAATCAGGTCGCTGATGTATTCGCAGAGGTGGAACCTCTAGTCGGCACAGGTGGAGCGCAGGCAGCGAGCGGAGAGAAAAAAGGCATAATCTCCTCCGTCTTTGACTTCATCTCAGGTGTATTCACCCCGCTTATTCCAGCGCTTGCCGGTGCGGGTCTGCTTAAAGGCTTCCTGGCGATGTTTGTGACATTTGGCTGGTTGAGTAATCAAAGCGAGACGTATCAAGTATTGAACATGATCGGAGACGGGCTCTTTTACTTCCTGCCCTTGTTCCTTGCTGTAACCGCTGCACGCAAAATTAAGACGAATGAGTATGTTGCACTCGCGCTTGCTGCACCGATGCTGTATCCAACCATGGTCAACGCGGTCAATTCGGGTGGAGAGATTACGAGTTTTACCATTTTCGGTGGGATTACCATTCCGGTGATCAATTACTCTTCATCAGTTATTCCGATCATACTTGGTGTCATTCTTCTGAAATACGTAAGTGCTTTTGTAAAGTCTTGGATGCCGAATGTGCTGACGATGATGTTCACACCGTTGCTGTCCCTAATCATTGTGGCTCCGATTACGCTGTGGTTGATTGGACCAATGGGTACCTATGCAGGTAATTGGGTCGCAAGTGGACTCGTATGGTTGTTCGATGTGGCTGGGCCATTAGCAGGCTTCCTGGTTGCTGGATTCATGCCGCTGCTCATTATGACAGGTATGCACTATGCCCTTGTTCCCATTATTTTTCAGAATTTCGCGAGCTACGGGTTCGATCCCATTGTCTCTCCGATGATGCTGCTTAGTAATGTGGCACAGGCGGGGGCTGCATTCGCAGTTGCAGTGAGAAGTAAAAATTCTCAATTCAAACAGTTGGGTGCATCTACCGGCTTCTCTGCTCTTCTGGGTATCACGGAGCCTGCGATGTACGGGGTTAACATGAAATTGAAAAAACCGCTGTATCTCGCCATGATCTCTGCTGGGGTTATGGGCGGCATTGCCGCATGGCTTGGAATTAAGAAACAAGTATTAGGCGGACTGCCAGGGCTCTTCGTTTTACCGGCATATGCCGATCCGTTGGGTAATTCGTATAACTTGGTCATGACCTCGATTCTTTTTGTTGGAGCTTTGCTGGGTGCCTTTGTGCTTGTCATGATCTTCGGTTTCAAAGATATTCCGGCTGAAGGGAAGCAGGAAGAGAAGAGCGCACAGAAAGTTCCGACGAAACCGAAAGCAACGGGTGCCAATCTTACAGAAGCTGCAACGAAAGGGCCAATCAACATCCATTCCCCATTGAAAGGACAGATTGTGAATCTTCATGACGTATCCGACCCGACGTTCTCAGAAGAAGCGATGGGTAAAGGTATTGCAATTGAGCCAGACGAAGATCGCATCGTTTCGCCGGTTAATGGAGAGGTCAGCATTATGCCGAAGTCCGGTCATGCCATTGGTATTAAAGGAGACGACGGCGAAGAACTGCTTATCCATATCGGAATTGAGACCGTTTCGCTAAAAGGTAAGCATTTTACAAGTTTGGTGAAGCCAGGAGATCGTCTTGAAGTGGGACAACCTTTGATTGAATTTGACCGCGCCGCCATTCGTGAAGCGGGTCTTGAGACGGTAACGATGATGATTGTCACCAATACCGCCGACTATTTAGACGTACTGACGATTAACGAAGCAGGTCCTATTTTTGAAGGAGAACGCGCATTAACCATTATGAAATAAAACACAAACTAAGGAGTGATTGAATATGACAACAGTTCAAACAGGCTTTCCAACGAACTTTCTCTGGGGTGGCGCAACTGCCGCAAATCAGGTTGAAGGGGCGTATAACGTAGGTGGCAAAGGGCTCACAACAGCTGACATGGTTCCTTTTATACCAAAAGAAAAACGTGGGTTAAACTTCGCCATTGATGTAAACTCTGATTATATCGAGAAGGCTCTCAACGGAGAAGTAGAAGACCGCTATCCGAAACGTGACGGCGTCGATTTCTATCACCGCTACGAAGAAGACATTGCGCTATTTGCGGAGATGGGTTTCAAAGCCTTTCGCTTGTCGATTAACTGGGCGAGAATTTTCCCTAACGGTGATGATGTAGCTCCAAGTGTCGAAGGACTGGAATTCTATGATCGAGTATTCAATGAGCTAGAGAAGTACGGCATCGAACCAATCGTTACGCTGTCTCATTATGAGACTCCGCTGGCGCTGACTCGCAAATATAACGGTTGGTACAGCCGTAAGTTGATTCTGCTTTTTGTTACGTATGCAGAAGTGCTCTTCAAACGCTACCGTCATCAAGTCAAATACTGGATTACATTTAACGAGATTAATATGATGGGACATAGCCCATATACAGGTGGGGGCGTACTAGTCGATAAGCTTCCGAACCAAACCAAGGAACAAATCGCTTATCAGGCGTTGCACCATCAATTTGTAGCAAGCGCATTGGTGACGAAGCTCGCGCACGAGATCAATCCAGATGCTAAAGTAGGATGTATGCTGGCTAGGGGACAAACCTATCCAGTGACGAACAATCCAGAAGATGTGTTACTCGCACAGCATTATAACGACCTGAACCTGTTCCACACGGATGTGCATGTTCACGGCGAATACCCATCCTTTATGAATCGTTACTTTGCTGAGAACAATATTGTGATTCAGAAGGAAATCGGTGACGATGAAATATTGAAGCAGTATCCTGTTGATTATGTATCGCTGAGTTATTACATGTCCAAGTCGGTTGCATCCAATTCCGAAGATTATGAACAGGTATCTGGTAATCTCACGACGTATGCTGTGAAAAATAAATATCTGGATACGTCCGACTGGGGATGGCAGATTGACCCGAAAGGGCTCCGTATTACGTTGCGAGACATGTACAACCGCTACAGAAAGCCTCTTTTCGTTGTAGAAAATGGTTTGGGTGCATATGATAAGGTCGAGGAAGATGGCTCGATTCATGATACGTACCGAATTGATTACCTTAAGAAGCATATTGAACAAATGAAAGAAGCAGTCATAGAGGGTGTAGACCTGATCGGGTATACGGCTTGGGGGCCAATTGATCTGATCTCCATGTCCACCTCCGAAATGTCCAAACGATACGGATTCATCTACGTGGATCAAGACGACGAAGGTAACGGTACACTGAACAGATCCAAAAAAGATTCGTTCGAGTGGTACAAGCGGGTTATTGCCACCAATGGAGAAGAGCTATAAGTTTGAACAGGTTCAAGAGAATATGAGTTTTGAGTAAAGAAAAGTGTCGGTCCGTGCATTTGTGCATGATCGGCACTTTTTGCCGTTGATATAAAGTTGTTTGTCTGTTATTTATCTGTTCTTCTACATGTTTCCACATGATTAGGGCAGGCTATTTGAAGTGTTTGGAATGGGAATGATGTAGAAAGGGCTGACAGCATGAGTAATGCATCCAAGACTCCAACAAAGGAAAAGAAACTAAAATGGTGGCAACTAAGTCTGCTCGGCGTGGCAGGAACGATTGGAACGGGATACTTTTTAGGTTCAAGTCTTGCCATCTCGTTTGGTGGCCCTGCGGTATTGATCGCTTATGTATTTGCAGCTTTGGGTACATATATTGTTTTTGATGCGCTCGCGCGAATGACGTCAGAACATCCGGAAGAGGGTTCCTTTCGCTCTTATGCAAAGAAGGCTTTTGGGAATTGGGCTGGTTTTTCCAGCGGATGGGTGTATTGGTTTTCCGAATTGCTCATTATGGGGAGTCAGTTGACGGCTCTGTCGATATTTTCCCGATTCTGGTTTCCTGCTGTTCCGCTATGGGTCTTTGCCGCTGGATTTGGCGTAATCGGCCTAGGTATCGTGTTTTTTGGCAACAAAGGATTTGACCGGGTTGAGAATGTGCTCGCCATCATTAAGATGGCAGCTATTATTATGTTTTTGATTCTGGCAATTGCGCTCCTTGCCGGTTGGATTGGAGGAACGAAGTACGATCATAAGGTACCCATGGATATGGCAGCGATTTTCCCCAAGGGTGGAGTAGGTTTGTGGTCTGCATTTCTTTTTGCGTTCTACGCCTACGGTGGTATTGAAGTGCTCGGGATTATGTCTTATCGATTAGAAAAACCTGAGGATGCACCCAAGGCAGGCAAGGTTATGCTCATTTCTTTATCCATTGTATATATCGTATCTATTGGTTTGGCGTTGATCATGGTTCCACTGAGTGCATTTAATCCCAAAGAAAGTCCATTTGTCCTGGCACTGAGTAGCGATCATCTGGCCTTTGTTCCGCACCTGTTCAATGGCGTACTGATTGTGGCGGGTTTCTCGACTATGACGGCATCGCTCTATGCGGTGACATCCATGATTATGACGCTGGCGAAGGAGGGAGATGCTCCGTCGTTATTCTCGCGTAAGTGGAAGCAGAAATATCCCTTATTTGCACTTTCACTCATTGGGTGTGGGCTTATCGGAACTATTGTTATGTCTTTGTTACTGCCTGGTAAAGTGTATGAATATATTACGACTGCAGCGGGATTGATGCTGTTATACAACTGGTCGTTTATCTTACTATCCTCTGGTCGGCTGCTGCAGTCCAAAAAGTTCGATGTCGTTAAACGCTGGATTGGGCTGCTGCTCATTGCGTTTGCAGTGACCGGTGCGCTCTTCCACACACTGAGTAGACCTGGTTTTTTTGTAAGTCTCCTGCTGGTCCTGCTCATTGGAATCAGTGATATCATTGTACAGCGCAGACGAAACAAAAAGCCCTCGGCTCAGTCAGCAAGTACCGAAATGGAAGACGATGAAGCGTATGAATCAAGTACCGAGGAGACAAATGGTTATCACATCACGGGTATACGGCTTCGTAAAAGTAAAGTGAAGTAAAGAAAATTTATGTTATAGTGCGTGTTCAAAAAGAACGGTTTTCAGTACCGAGAAGATGGGATGAAGCTAGAAATGGAATAGCGGAGCGTAGGCAGAACTACGTGAGCAACTACATTGTTTCTGAAAGAAACAAGCTTCGTAAGCATCCACTTATTTCGGCTGAATCCCATATTTGACGCTGAGATGCCATCAGGCATCCTTCGTAATCAAAAGCGAACTTTTTGAACAACCTCTTATAGAAGCAACAAAACAAAGTTCCGAATAACCTCCTCTCCTCGCAATGAGAATGAGGTTTTTTTGGCTTTTAATTACATTTATATAACAGCCAAAAACCACTAATATATCCTTATTATCTCAAACGCGGAGAGTGTGGTAAGATGCTATTAAGATGAGATGATCAGTTAGAGGGGGATAACGATGAGTTATTTGACTGTCTATCCGAGAGCCAAGTTGATGTTAGTATGCATGCTGATTCTTGGATTTTATATGGGTAGAAATTTTTACACTAGCGGCGATGGTTTCTATAAATATACTGCCTTATGTATTATGGCTTTCGCTGTACTTAATGTGGTGATTCTAATCCGTCGTGTATTTTCGCCCAAGCCGAGCATTACTCTATGCGAAGATTATGTGATATCGACCAAAAACAAGAGGTATGACGTCTCCCAAATCGAGTGTGTCTATATGAATTACAAGCGAATTGGTATTAAGCTTCATGGTCGTAGACTCGTTCCTTCGGATCTATGTTTTTATTTTGAATCTAGCCAAGAGAACGCAGGGTTAGAAGAGTTAGAGGAATGGGCAGCACGGAACCAAAAAGAGGTGAAACACAAGTTTTTCCAAACCTTCACGTAGACCTGTGCGTCTAAATATAGGGAGGATTTTCTAATGAAGACATTTGAACAATTGCTAACAAGTGATTGGTATCAGGCCGTTATAGCAGAATTGCTTCAACTTAAACCTCACATCAAATTTGTCGAGCATGGCAGCTATGAAGCGAGCTTATTAATGGATGCTTTTAAGGAACGGAAGTATGTGCTTGAAGGGTTTGGGGCTTCTCTGCCAACAGAAGAAGAATGCATTCGGTGGTTGCTGGAGCAATACAACAATGACAAGGATAACATCATCGCGTTTGTGGTGGCTCGGATCACGTTTAGTGAAGAATTAGATGATGATCCAGACGGGGAATTTCCTGAGGGCGAGGAGCTTGATGAAGGTGATCGTTCTGAAGTTGTTGAGATTCTAGGTTTTGCGAGGTCGGTCATAGCGAGTATGATCATCGAATATGATTTTGTCAAAAATCATCCTAATCAATTAACCGCTTATTATAAACGGACACGAATTCCAGGTGCAGCACAATTTTCGTCACAGATTAAGAAGGTGTATGCCTGCCTGAACTGATTGTTCGTTGTAAGGATTTTCTGGTAGAAATAGAGTAGGGCATATTGAATGCGATCTGTTTAGAAAAATTGAGATAAGCATTCATGTGCAATCACAGATATATAGTTTTAGTTAGTAAGGAGTTGTACTTGTATGGGATTGTTCGGTGTTCTAATAGTATTATTATTGAGCTTTTTTGCGTTTCTCATCATTGCCTTTGTTATACGTTATGCCATAGATTCATCCCAAACGTCAAGAAGACTTGATGTTCTAATTAAAGAAGTCAGGTACTTAAGAGCTGAAGTGAAAAGACAGAATCAAGGTAATTCAGATGACAACAACCATATTATTAATAAAAAAGTGTAGTACCTTTTCAGATCGCTAAGTAAATGATGTGGCAATTGGACGTAAGTACCGTTATAACCAGAGGGGGATTTTAAGAATATGGGCATGTCTGACTATTACCAAAATCTAAGAGACAAGATTGGCAACCAGCTTATTTTTATGCCAGGTGTGGCTGGGATTATTCGTAATGAGAAAGGGGAGATATTGTTTGGTCGTAAGCATAAGGAGTCGACTTGGGGATTGATTGCCGGAGCTATTGAACTAGGTGAGATACCAGCTCAAGCGATGGTTAGAGAGGCGATGGAAGAGACGGGGCTTGTGATCGAACCAGAGAAAATCATTGGGGTTTACGGTGGTGAAGATCAACGGTTTACCTATGCGAACGGCCATCAGGTTGAATACATAACGATTATTTTTGAATGTCGAATTGAATCTGGACAACTTTCTCCCGATAATGACGAAATGAAAGAGCTTCAATTTTTCCCTACACATCAGCTTCCTCCCATGGTAAACAAGTATCCAGATTATATATTTAGTTCCCAGCAGGAAGAGCGGGCGCATTTTGATAAATAAAAGATTAATGGATCTGTATCCTTATAAAATGAAAATGATCGAGATGGAATGGGACAGCAGTACATTTGGTTATTTATCCATTCCAATGTTTATCATGGGTGTGATCGTTTACTTTTTTCCAGACATTTTATATAGGTGCTTCGTCTTCTTGAGATACAGACGTATTAAACCCAATGCGGAATTTGAGGATAACCCACCGAGTGACGATATTCCAAGTTGGATAGAAGTGTTATTAAAAATATGCGGAAGCGTTATGATGATCCTGGGAATTGTATGGTTTTGGTTTTCGGAAGAGTTTTATGCATTTTGGTTTTGAGCAATAAATGAGAACAACGAGAGAGGAAGAGCTATTCTGAGAAGTTCCAAATATACACCATATTACAGTTACATTGGTATTGCTTTCTTTATTCTAACCCTGATTGTCAATTTGAGCTTCAAATGTGGTACAACTTCGGATGAGGGCGTGCTGTTTCTCTTGTCTGTTTCAAATGCGGTATTATTGATGTTTACGTTGCTCTGGGCAGTATTCGGAATCATTGAGTTGCACTTGATCTTGAAAACAAAGAACAGGCTTCAATCCCGACTACGTCATGGTAGGATCAGTACAGAGGAGTATAGGGTCAGCCAGAAAAGTATTAAGTTCAGCCTCGCTATAGGGATAAGTTATCTGGTTATGATCGTCATTCAAATTGGCTACGTCATTCTGAACTGGGATGAAATTAACATCTAGGGAGCAATGTAGTGAGAGTTTTTTTAAGTGTTCCTTATTGGGCTAAGAGCATGGAACAATTTGTACCCAGGAGAGAATAAAATGAATAATCAATGCAAATCAACAATGTACTGAGTTCTTTCAATCCAAAATCAATCATACGTTGGACTTCACCAAGTATAGGTACGGATTACACGCTGGTTGTTAATTCAGATAAATACATATGATAGAAAAAGAAAGGTAGTCATTCATGCAAAAGGTAATTCATAGTAAAATAATGGGTTCGTTTAAGTATGACGAGCAATTTAATACATACGAGCATACGGAAGGGAAAGTGTATTATACGTTAAGGCTTGAGCAAGATTGCGCGAATGTAGACGAGTTAATGAGCAGAGCAGAGAAGATATTCTGTGAGACTGCGGAATTTGAAAACAAGGCTAAGGCACAAGTAGCACATCACTTAATCGATTATAAAAATGATTTTTGGCCCGAATATGATGAGGATGATGAAAACTTAAATTGGGATGATGTTGATGCTGGCAAATATGACGTGTCTATTGAAGACTTTGTAAAAGCTATTATACTGCTCGATATTGAGATTCGGAAGAATCAGATCTACTGTGAGTTCTCGGACGGAGACCTATTTGGTGGGCATCGTATCCATGCAGGGTTTGATTATGAGTATCGTTTGATCCAAGCAGATGTGTAGCTGTGTAATAGATAATTAGATTCATAGAGAAGGGGTGAACATCGAGATGGAGAATGGGATCTTTGAGCATATCGCGTTCCAATCTAATTTAACATTAGAGGAGTTCACGAAAAGCTTAAGTGCATTAATTGATACTGATGCCTTCCAGTTTGATTTTGAAAATGAAAATAATTGGAGCTGGGCGTATGATGAAGACCAGATAGAAGTAAATATATCTAAGCCATTTAAAGAAGGAACTCTGCAAGAATGGGATGACACCGTGCCTGAAGGCTGCAACTTTGGTGTTTCTTTACGTACCAGTAATACGAAAGAACTTCGTCAAAGTGATACATTTTATGAACTCTTCGTACTGGGGAATTTAATTCCGAAATATATCAAAATGATCGAAATGATCATAGGCGGTAAAGCTTATTATCATAGAGGGAAATATAAAAAGTAGGGTAGGTGAACCCATGGGATACGATTTTAGAGGAATAGTCACATCACTTGATGTTATGAAACGATTAAAGGACAAGTATACGAGCGCTAAGGTCATCCCGTTATACAATGGATTAATCGTTATCCCCCTAACAGATGAGCTATATGACGAGATTAATAAGAATCAAGGTACAACCATACCTAACTATGAGTATTTGACGGATATCATTAGTTCCTATTGTAGAGAAATCTCTAAGCTCGGCTTGGTCGCTTATATTGAAGCTGAATATTTCGGAGGAACAGGCTCACAGAATGCAATGGTATGGGACTCCAGTCAGGTTATTTTCGAGGAGACGTTAAGTCAGTCTGCAATCAACCGATCACTTGAAATTTTAGGAGTATGCAAATTACAGGGCAAAGACGAGTTTGATACTGTAGGTTTAGGTAGGCATCGCGATACAGAAGATTGGTAAAGTAAAGAATGGTGAATGATGATGAACATCTATGGTCGTATCAAAAAAGCGAGCTCGTAAGAGAAGGGATTATCTAGGTTACTTAGAATGAGGTGATTAGGTTTACATGGAGATTTCATACCATACGATAGATGTATTGAAACGGAGATACACAGGTACGAGTCAGTTTTACTTTTCGTTGTTTAGACATACTAAGCCTATGGATTTTGCATTACATACAGAGAAAACGTACTTGTTGAAATGCCTTCTTTCCAGTGAAGAATTCATGGAAGAGTATGCTGACTTTTTTCCAATTAACGAGGATGTGTTGGATCAAGCAATGGTGCTAAATCGCTATGAGTTGGAAGGTTCGCTAATCAGTATGTTTCTCCAAGGCACATGTACAGAGCCCATTGTAACTGATGAGATTGAGGCAAGGAAACTATCACAGGCACTGCTCTCAGATCTGAGAGTTGAATTGGATCAATGGGTTGTCTTTAAGTTAGGAAATCCAGGTTGGTCCAAAGCTTCAATGGAGGCAACATTATCCTGCTTCTATATTGTGTTTTACGCAGCACACAGATGTTGGTTCATATTGGGGTTCGAGGATGTTTATTAGATATATGGCATTACGAGATAGATAAAACGAAAGTTTGATTGAATATAACAAAAAAAGCCCACGGTGGACATCTTGTGAGTTAGAAATTTCACTACCCTATCCACAAGCTATATTCCACCGTGAGTTACTTTACATATGTGTGTGACTGTATTACTTCGTAAAGAATGGCAAAGCCTCTTTCAAGACTTCTGCTCCAGACAACGGACCTTTACCTAATGCCCATACTTCGTCATTCACAACCAGCACATGGTTGTTTTTCACCGCATTGATCGTTTGGAAAGTGCTGTTACCCATCCATTTATCAAGGTCGGCCTGAGCGCCGTATATTACCAGATAATCTGGGTTTTCCTGTACTAGTGTCTCCAGATCAACATCGGCAACATCAATTTTACCTGGTGTTTGCTGCTGACTGGATTTGGTTTCATCGAAGCTATATTCTGCCCCCATTTTCTCTAGCAGTGTAGCGATATAGGATGTTTTCATCCAGATATAAAAGTTCTTCTCCAGCACTTTCACTACCATAACTTTAGGAGTGCCGGTAATTTGGGAATGCGTTTGTTCTATATTCGAATTGAACTCACTCATCACCTGATCGTGCTCTTTGTCTTTACCGAGTAATGTTCCGAGCACAGCAAAGTTCTGCTCCATATCACCATAACCGTTGGTGTAGAGGGCGATGGTTGGTGCGATCTTTTCTAGATCATCACGAATCGCTCCATGGACATCAGCATTCGCAATAATGAGATCAGGTTTGAGGGAAGAGATGACCTCCAGATTAGGCTGCTGATGATTGCCTACGAAGGTATAGTCCGTCACTTTGTCTTTCAGATATCCAAGCACCTCTGCATTGTAAGAGCCAGCGATGCCAACGGGTGTAATCCCCAGTGAAACTAACTCATCTGTAAAGGAGAAGTGCAGTGTCACAATTTTTTGTGGTGAACGAGATAATGTAGTGTCTCCCCACGCATTTTTGACGACATAGGAACCATCGGAATTCGAAGTAATGGACGGTGCATTAGTTGCACTGTCTTCACTTGAGCTTTGATCTGTGTTTGCATCGGAAGCAGAAGTCGTCTCGTTATTGTCTGTATCAGCAGTATTGGTAGTTTGCCCCTGATCCGCTGTCCCGCCTGCGGTGTTTCCCGCTGTCTGTCCCCCACAGCCGGCGAGAACCAGTGTCATGATTAAGATGAAGCTCCAGAATAGTGATTTACGGTTCATTAGGTGTTTTTCCTCCATATAAGTTATTTTTTCTGTCCTTGCTTGATGATTAGATATACAAAATAAGGTGCACCAATAAGTGACGTGATGATGCCGACGGGAATCTCCATCGGTGGTACAATGACACGACCTAGAAGATCGCCGAGCATGACAAGTAACGCACCCAAAGCTGCGGTAAAAGGTAGGGAACGGATGAAGTTCTCCCCGGTCAATTTATGGGACAGATGCGGAATGATCAGTCCAACAAAGCTGAGATTACCCGAGATGCTGGCAGCACTTGCGGATAATGCCAATGCCACGAGTAGCAGTAATGTCCGGACGGTACGTACGCGGGTGCCTAATGACACAAGTATCGACTCATCCAGCTTCAACACATTCAGATATCGCACAAGCAGCAAGGCGGCGATTAGTCCAGCTACCGTCCATGGCCATAATAGCTCGGCGTGTTGAAGATTACGTGCGTAAAGGCTGCCTTTGAGCCAGACGAGTGCCTGACTGGAGCTCATGGCGTATTTGACAATTAACATTTTGATGATGGCTTGCAGAGCCGCACTCACAGCGATCCCCACTAGCGCCAGTCGAATCATGGAGTTGCCTTGACGCCGATAAGCCAAAAGGAAAATAAGTACACTTGCTGCTGCGGAACCTGCCATCGAGTAGACTGGAAGCCAGATCGCTGGCGTTAAAGGTGCAAGCAGAATAATAAGCACGGTTACAAGCCCACCACCTGCCGTCGCGCCAATGACATCGGGTGAAGCAAGTGGGTTACGAAGCACGGTTTGCAGAATAGCTCCTGCCACAGAAGCAGAAACACCTACAAGTAGGGCGCAGAGTACACGCGGCAACCGAAGCTCATAGATGGTGCCGGCTTGTGCGCGAAACTGGTTAGCAATCTCGCCAAAGGTAACCGGTGTAGCCCCGAAGCGAAGTGACAGGATAAAGACAACAACGATCATCACGAGTACGGTAGCCATTAGAAGAGAGTAACGACCTTTGCTACGGAAAGATATAATCTTCATATTGCTCATCCGTTCTTCCTCCCACGCATACGCATCAGGACAATGAAGAAGGGAGCTCCAATGAATGCAGTGATAAGTCCAACAGGCGATTCAATCGGGTAGAACAACATTCGTCCAACGAGATCAGCGTATACCAGCAGAACGCTGCCCGTAAGTGCTGCGAGTGGCAGAATGATACGGTAATCTATACCTACCAATGTACGAACGATATGTACGGCCATTAGACCGATGAATCCAATCGGACCGCATATGGCTGTTGCTGCACCTACCAGTACGATAATCGCAATCATAATCCCGCTGCGAACAACAGTGAGTCGCTGTCCCACAGAGATGGCTGTGTCCTCACCCATCGATAACACGTTTAACTGAGCGGCAAATAAACAGCAAACGATGCTCATAGGAGCAAGCGTGAACAGAGAGAATATGACGTCATCCCAGGACATACCTGATAGATCACCCGCCATCCAGCGAAGAAGCTGATACAGATCCGTATCATGGAAGATGATGAGGGTAGTTGTCATCGAGCTGAAGAACAGACTGTTTACAAGCCCTGTCAACACCACACTACTGGAACTGAAACGACTGCGCACACTGAGCAAATAGATGATCATACCGCTTAGTGCTGTCCCAAGCATGGAGGCTGTAACTGTAAAAAATCGAAACGTCTGAAATTGCAGCAAGACCAGCAGTACAGCAATCGCCATATTGGCGCCCTGATTAATGCCCATGACCTCAGGATCAGCCAGATCATTAGACGTTAACGACTGTAGCAGGCAACCAGCAATGCCAAGTGCCGCTCCGACTAGAACTGCTGAGATGATGCGTGGCAGACGTATTGTCATGACCGAGCGCAGCAGTGATTCGTTATCATACCAGCCGAACCAGTTGAACAGAATGGGATCTTTGCGGCTGGACTGCAAATGAAATATCATGGCTAAGTAACAACCACACAGAAGTAGCACGATCAAAGTCAGGTAGATCCATACCCGTTTCGATAGACCCCAGCGTTTTTGAGCAGGAGAGGAATGAGATGTGCTATGAATTGAGAGAGACATGCTGGAACACCTTCATCTCCTTTTCAACGTTCAATTTTAATGAAAATGATTATCATTGTTGCTATAATACATTACAGTTGTGTGATTCATGTGTTTTTAGTGGCAGTTCAAAACGTCCACATGCTAAACCGTACATTTTGAACATGCACTTTTAGGAGGAGTATTGTGAGACGTTCCGTTTTAATAATAGAAGATGAGGAATCCATTCGCGAACTGGTCAGCGATTATTTCACGCAATCCTCTTGGCAAGTAATCGAAGTGGCCAACGGGGAAGAGGCACTGGAGTTATTCGAGACTCGTCCAGTTGATCTCGTCATTGTGGATCTGATGATTCCGAAAGTGAGTGGCTGGAATGTGTGTAAGCAGATACGCTCACAATCCACGGTGCCCATTATCATCCTGACTGCCAAATCCGAGGAGGAGAACAAGCTGCTTGGTTTTGAACTGGGAGCGGATGATTATGTGACCAAACCCTTCAGTCCAAGAGTGCTGGTTGCTCGTGCAGAGACGCTGATGAAACGTGTGGAGCACACGGTGGGTCAGGAGGATCCGATGATTTCTTTTGGAAATACGGTCATTTACGAGAGAAAACGTCTTGTGGAGATTAACGGTCAGCCTATTGAGCTGTCTTATAAAGAGTATGATGTGCTGCTGCATTTGCTGAAAAATAAGAACTTTCCGTTAACGCGTGAACATCTGTTAAATCAGGTGTGGGGCGTGGACTATTTTGGTGACCCTCGTGTCGTGGATACACATATCAAAAATCTACGCAAAAAGCTCGATGCAGACGCTCGTTACATTCGCACGGTGTTTCGCATCGGTTACAAATTTGAGGTTGAGTCATGAAGCCAAGAGGCATTGTATTTAAGCTGTTTGTGGCGAACCTGGTATTCTATATCGTCTTCTTCGCGGCAGTTGTGGCGGGGCATTTCTGGTTCTTCGAACGTTTCTACCAGCATGAGCGTACGACTGAACTCGGGAAAAAGTTAGCCTCCTTCGCTTCGGATTACACCCAGCAGAAATGGCCTGCTGAGAAGACGCCAACCGTTATGGGCAGCTTCATTACGCAAAATCATGTGCAAATGGCGATTCTGGATACAGACGGAGAGGTTCGTTACGATAACCCGTTCCGCATTCAACTGAGTACAGACGCAGGGCAGCCGTTATCCATTGCAGTCTCCTTTTTTCCGGATATGTCCGCATTGGCGGCATATGGCTTGCAGCCTGGCGATCGCATAACGGTACAGGGAGAGTATTATGTGGAGCAAGGGCATTCGTTATTCTCTCCCTATGTCATTCGTAAGAATGGCTCGCCTGCGGTAGGATCACTGCCGTATAATGCGAATCGAGAAGGCGTTATCGAGGTGAGCGGAACGATTGATTCTCTATTGTTGCCAGCACCCGGACAGTGGAATAACAGAGAAGGCATTATGGCTGCTGCGCTTAAGGTGTGGTTTCCTCTGCCAACAGAGTATAACGAGCAGGTGAACCGGGGAGAAGCATTTCATATGGAGTGGAAGGAACCCATTAGCGGGGTACATAATCTCGTGTTTGTCCAGCCCATCTTGCGTGATGGGAAGGTGACCGAGTATCTTTTTGCACTAACACCGTTAACCCAGCTGGGCGAGGCATTTGGCGCACTTGAGGTATATTATGCCTTTTTCAGTATTACCGGGGGATTGCTGCTTATTGTGGTTCTTTCGTTCTTATTCTCCAAAATGGTCTCACGTCCGCTATTACAGCTGAACCGAAACGCGGCACGTATGGCGAAGCTTGATTTCACTGCGATCTCTTCTATTGAAAGTAAAGACGAACTGGGCAGTCTGTCAGAGAGCCTGGTCAGCCTCTCTTCGAATCTGGATCGCACACTGAAGGAGCTTCAATTGACGAATGAGAAGCTCGTCCTGGAGATGGAATACAAAAGTAAGATGGAAGAGCTGCAAAAGCGCTTTGTTTCCGATGCATCTCATGAGCTCAAGACACCGATTAGTGTTGTGAAGGGGTATGCCGAAGGGCTTCTGGACCAGATCGCCGAAAATAAAAGAGAGCGATACATCCGTACCATTTTACGAGAAGCGGATCGCATGGAGAAATTAGTGCTAGACATGTTGGAGCTTACTCGGCTGGAAGCCGGAGCAGTGAAGTTACATGGTGAGTTATTCTCGGTGAATCAACTTGCATTAGAGTCCATGGAGAAGATGGAGCAGCTTGCGAAGGCGAAGCGCATGGAGATTCAAATTCAGGGAGATCGGAATGTGCATGCTTGGGGAGACCCCGAGAAAATCGAACAGGTACTCCTGAACTATCTCAGTAATGCCATTCATAACGGTACCGAAGGAAGCCAAATTCAGATTCTCATCCAGCATGATGTACAGAAGCAGAATGTCTGTGTTTCGGTAGAAAATGAGGGGCCGACCATTGCAGAGCATGAATTATCTCTGATCTGGGATCGTTTCTATCGGGAAGAGGACGCTCGCAGTCGCCAGGCAGGGGGAACCGGTTTGGGATTATCCATTGTGAAGGAAATTATACAACTGCACCAGCAATCGTACGGGGTTGTGAATACGCCTAATGGAGTCAGATTTTATTTTACATTAGATGTTCCATTGGAGGGGTGAGCTTATTAAAGTACAGAACTATAAAATCGTACCAACACCTAATGACACGTTCCAATTATATGTTAATGGTCAATTGATCACTCAAAATCTGTACGATCTGGGCGCAGAACTCAATATGATTCAAATTGATGTGTGTGAACATTGTTTTTACCCCGGATGCTCGGATTCGGGATATGTAGAGGTTCTGGATCTCGGTGAATATGTTGTTTGGAAAGAACCACTCCGTAATCAATATTCATCTTTGAACCGAGAATTTATGGCGGCCTCGGGCATTCGATATGGAAGTATATTTTGGAGTCGAGAATTATACACGGCATTGCAGCAAGAGATCCAATCCTTAGGAAGAACAGTACATGTGGATGGAGAGCGTTATTTGATGAGTGAGGATGTCTATGATCTGTGGAGAATCAATGGTTCAAGATCATATTCACCAGAACGGCATGATACGTTTTCGCTCGCGACACTATTGGAGAACCAGATTGGGATGTACGCAGAAGATTTGACGGAAGAAGAATGCAGGGCTTGGTTTAATGAAGCGAAGAAACAGCGAACAGTGCCGAATCGTCAGGTCATTCGAGTTCAAGAAATCAATTATACCATGAAGAAAATCGTGATGATGTTCGACCAACCTGTATACAGAGAATGGGATTGCTTATATATTGATGGGAGCGCGTTGTATTACAATGTGGGAGAAGGTGTCGTTGCGAGTATTGCAACGAATTAGTGTCATATTGGGTGTGTGATCAAGTTATAAGGAGGAATGCCTGTGGAATTAAGACCAATCATATCGATAACGATGGATGAATTTGCTCAGCTCGGTCATTTTGGATATGTATCCACGCGTAAATTAGAATGTTCAAGAGAAGAGACGGAGATACCTTACTCTTACACGGTACGACTCCATCTCATTGATGTAGATCCGCCGTATGTGAAGGAAGAAATGAATGATGAAGAGGATCTGAAGCGATATAACCAGCTTGTTACATTAGGTTATTCGTATGGGGTGTATGTCGATCAGAAGTTAGTAGCGCTTGCGATTGCTGAGCCTCAATACTGGAATAATACGTTGTTAATCTGGCATCTTCAGGTTCATGAGCGCCATCAGCGGAAAGGGTACGGCAAGATTCTTATCGATAAGATGGCCGACTTGGCTAGAGACAACGGGTTACGAGCGGTGACGGTTGAGACGCAAAATACCAATGTAGCCGCAGTACAGTTCTATATGCAATGCGGATTTCAGATCGAAGGATTTGACCTCTCGCTATACTCCAATAACGATACAAGAAGTGAAGAGGTCGCACTGTATATGCGCAGGAAGATTCCACAGCATGAATAACTAGAAGGAGTTGCAACGTTGAAGAGGTACGATAAGGGAAGAGTAAGACTGAAATGGTACGAATACACCATTATTCATTCATTTAGCTTGATATTACTAGTGCTATTCTTGAGTTTAATAAGTGTAGAACCAAATGAACTCCAAGGTTTCATTGAGTTGTTCGTTCAGGTCAACATCACCGGGGCATTAGCCATCGCCGCACTTGTGGCGAGCATTGGTACCTTTAGATGGGATCATTATATCAAAGGATTAAAAGGGGAAGGCATGTTATCCAGTAACTATAGAAAAGCTTACATAAATAAGAATGCTAAAAATCCATTGTATCTCATTTTATTTATGATCAGTGCCTTTATTCTTCTAAGCATTGTGACGTTAATTGCCAGTGTGTTCCTTGGTGCAAGTGAAGTATCTATTCTCATGGTAAATATTAATATTGCACATGTGGTTAGATGGGCATGTCTTAGTCTGGTTGCAATCAACTTAGCCTTGAGCATTATTATGATTCAGTATTCACTGAAATATATGAAAGAGCTTCTCTATAGATAGAGGATAGCAATGAATTAGGAGCGAAGAAATATGGGACAGAAGCAGTTCTGGTTTTATATCAAACGAGAGATGACGGATTTTATCCAGGACGTTAACCTGTTCAGTGGCTTGGATGACTCTCATCGAGATTATGAAGACACATGGGAATGGTACGAATATGGCTCTAACGATCTGAGTAATGAAGAGGTGTATATCAATATCTCAAGAGAGCACAACGGGGGACAAGCTAGTTATGAATGTGCGGTCAGATTAAAGTATCATAACTCAGAGGTTGAGATTCATACAGTTGGACTAGGCATCTCAATAGAATTAGGTGTAAAAGTATATTATGGTCAAGTCGCCTATGAAGGCGGGAATCAGTATACATATCAAGAGGAGCTTAGTTGGGGACTATAAACAAAAGAGGAGGTAGTGAAGATGAGCAGTGTTACGCTAAAACAACTTTCGACCCAGGATCAAGCAGCCATGTTGGATCGTGAATTCGTTAATCATTTTCCATGGTATCGTTCGGGCAATTACTTTGCAAAGTGTTTGGAAGAGAATGTACAAGGAAAGCGAGTAACCTTAATGGCATTCCACAACGGGGGACTAGCGGGCGCTTGCCACCTGTTACATCACTCCGAGTATCCGTTTTTTAGTCATGAAAATATTCCGGAAATTAATGATCTCAACGTATTTCCTGAATTCAGAAGAAAGAAAATTGCCAGCGCATTACTCGATGAGATGGAGAAGATTGCAGCTCAAGATTACACACGTATTGGTCTCGGCGTAGGGTTATACCAAGATTATGGCAATGCCCAAATGATGTATACCAAGCGTGGCTATGTCATGGATGGGAAAGGGATCATGTATAACAATGTTCAAGTGGTACCTGGACAACCTGTGATGGTAGATGATGAATTATTGCTGTATTTAGTGAAGGACTTGGGCATATAGTGTTGTAAAAGGATTGCATTCTAGAGGCAACACCGTATTGTCTCTAGTCATCGGGGAGAGTGGCCGTATTGATTATCATGTCAGAGATCATATTTGCTATATTGATCGGTGTGGTCATTCTCTTCCAAGCTGCATTAGCTGCTGGTGTGCCATGGGGCGAATACGCAATGGGTGGAAAATTCCCCGGTCAATACCCCCGGTTTATGCGTATTATTTGTTTGTTTCAGATCGCCGTTCTAATTCTGATCGGTGTCATTGTTTTGAGTAAATCAGGTTTGCTATTGCCTGCATGGTCAGCGTTTGCAGATACGGCGATTTGGTTTATTATTGCCTACTTGGTGCTCGGCACGATAATGAATCTTATGACACCAAGTGTGTGGGAACGAAGAATCTGGACACCTGTAACCCTGCTACTTCTTATAACGAGTCTAGTCATTGCATTGTCATAAGATGATATGTAGCAATAACATAGCAACGATAACGCCCTGGCATGTATGCCAAAGGGCTCTTTTCATTGTTAATGATCCTCATTTATACTAAATGGAAGTTATGAATATACATAGAGAGAATCAGGAAGGGGAGACTGTATTGTGGTGTGGATCTTTTACTTTGGAGCAGCGATATTCATTATCATAGGCATTGTAGTAGGGCGTAAGATGAAAGGAAATCGTTCCATAAGAGGCCGAAGAAGACGTCGGAAGAACATGTACAGAAGTACCAATTTACCTCAGAATCTTGGATTACGCAAAGAGATTGCATATAACCAGACCATTCAGAGACTGGAAGCTAGCTTCCAAACACATTTCTATACACATTCTGAAGACAAACTGGAATTACGGCTGCAACAGGAGCATCCTTACATGAGCAAACTAGAGTATCAGTGGAAGCTGCTGGAGCTCAAGCGGTATTTCATTATGGCCTCACTGCTGAAGCAGGTGCCTATGTTCAGTGAACAGGTGGATCAGTTGTGGCATGAAATGCTGATGTTTACAAGATCGTACGCCGATTTTTGTGCAGAATTCATGGGTGCCATGGTACACCATGAGCCAGCAGTTACTCGCAGTGATACGCCAGGTGCGCGTGCTTGGTTTGACTGGGTGTATTGTCAGCTATTTGAATTCACTCCCTACAGCTCTGCGATCTGGGGTGATTTCTTCAGATATCCGTTATCTAGTGATGTACAGAGGCTGATTGTGAAGGGGGAACGTTCTGAACTGGTGAACCAGCTTTTCCATGCTAGGCGTACACAGGAGGAGCCTGAGACAGCGCAAGTGGTTTCTTATCTAATGGAACAGTTACAACGATCAGCCAACCTGAACGAGAAAGAGTTATCTCTTGGAACCTCAGGTTCAGGTACAAGTAATGTGGCTCTTCTCATGGCAAGTGCAATGGTATATTACTCCATACAAGATGAGTTAACGTATGAAATGCATATGGACAGTCTGGAACAAGACATGTTCCCGAGGGAGAAGGGGGCTTCGTCAAGTAGCGGTTGTTCGAGTAGTTCCAGTTGTTATGCAGATCATTCCAGCGATCATCACAGTCATTCTTCTGGAGATTCCGATTCCTCATCAGGTTCATCCTCAGACTCCTCTTGCAGTTCGTCCAGTTGCTCATCTTGTGGCGGTGGTGGAGATTAAGACACGGACTATGGAGCAGTGCGAATGCACGAATCAGCGAAAAAAAGGAAAGGGGCTATTCCCACTTGCGGGAATAGCCCCTTTTTTGAATGGACATGTTGGCTGTCCAATTTAATGATGATGGTGCGCATGCGCATCCGGTGCGTCGCCTTTTACGGTGCATAATACGGAACGATCATGCATGTGTTTCTCCGATTCAACCTGTAAAGTCACATGTTTAATTTCTTTATGCTCTAGCAGATGTTCAATCTTCTGAACCAACACTTCGGATGCATACACATCCATCTTGCCATCTACTACGATATGAGCGGTTAATGCGTTTAGATTGCTGGTAATCGACCATACATGTACATCATGTACACCTTGCACGCCGTCTACGTTTTGGATCGTTTGTACAAGGTCATTCAGATCTACATTCTTAGGTGTACCTTCCATGAGGATATGTAAAGATGATTTGGTAACGAAGAATCCACTTCGTAACACGAGTACAGCCACAATTACACTTGCTAATGGATCTGCCCAGCCCCAGCCGAAGAACATCATGAGCAGAGCTGCAGCAATAGCCCCAACAGAGCCGAGCATATCACTGATGACATGTAAGTATGCGCCGCGCATATTCAGATTTTTCTCCGTGTCACTGCCTCGCATCATAATCCAGGCAACCAGAATATTAATGAGCAATCCAATCGTACTGATAATCAGCATGCCTACGGTGGCTACTTCGGGTGGGTTAATGAAGCGACCAATGGCTTCGTAAAAGATATATAGGGAAATACCGATAAGGGTAATTCCATTCAGTGTAGCGGCTAGAATCTCAAAACGCCGATAACCGTAGGTTTTACCTGTGTTCACGGCTTTCTCACCAAATGTGAATGCTAACAAAGCAATTCCCAAGGCAATGGAGTCTGAGAGCATGTGGCCTGCATCTGATATTAATGCCAGGCTGTTTGTTATAAACCCACCAACGGCTTCAACGAACATATACAGGGTAATAATGATAAAGGAAACGAGCAGTACTTTCTTGTTGTTGGTGTCAGCATGAGTATGACCATGGTCGTGATTGTGATGATGTCCAGACATACGATGTTCTCTCCTTTTTGCATAAAGTGTCTCATTAAGAAGTGGGTAATGAAAATAAAAAAGTTATACTTACGAACTTATTATGAACATATGAGCAATCGTTCATATGATATGTTTTTATTATAAAAGCACCTCATATCAGTGTCAACCAGTTTCATTAGAAATATGAGTATAAAAATGTGTCAAGGTATACTCACAATCATTACATTTTATTTAACCTGAAGTTATTGAATGCAGTTGATTAAGCTTGTGGTATGATAAAATATAAAATAAGGGAAAAACATGAAAAAATGGCTTATCGTATCAGTACATAAAGAATCCTACTTGTATTATTAGAGGAAGAGAGCGGTTAAGTGGAGGACATGTATGCAAAATCAGACTAAGAAAATATTGATGTGGATTAATGTTATGTTGTTATGTGCAATATTAATTTGCATCTTAATCTATTTTATGAACAATAGTAGGCAATATAACGAGGGGAGTCCAGCAACAGCTGATTCTACAGCTGTGAACGATACCCTGTTGTCCCCAGATGAAGCTCCGTTAGAAGCGGAAGAAGTAAATATGATCGGAATGATTGAAACAAAAGATAGCAAGAACCTGGATATTTACATGAGTGCTTCAAGAAGCAATAACTTTGGGCAACTGCCATTCAAGCAAGATGAATCATTCAAAATGGATGTAACGAGTGAAAAAGTGAATGAACTTGAAATTGGACTTATGTCGATCTCCAGTGAGCAAATCTATAGTGAAATTGTTGCATCCGGAACAGGCAGCGTAGTTATCAAGGTATCTGAAAGTGGGATGTACCGAATTTATGTAAATAATCTATCGCCTGATTCTGTACAATTTAAGTTGAAATTAGGGAAGGCGATCGAGGGGCCGATAGATTAAGCGCTGGATTCTAGACTCGGCTTAGGCAGGGTGCTGTCTGTCTTTCTGTTAACGCTAACAATAGAGAGGTAGTTAACTCATGAATGAGATTCAGTATAATCTAAACTTTGAAAAATTGTGCAGTGAGTTAGCGCTTGGCGATGTAGTAGGAACGCCTACAGCCATCTCAGGAGGGTTATTACATAGGACTTATGCCGTAGTTACTAGTCTAAATAAGTATGCCGTGAAGGCACTCAATCCTCAAATTATGCTCAGACCTGAAGCGGTTACGAATTATATACAGTCGGAACGAATTGCGAATAAGCTAGCCGGCTCTATTGCTGCACAACCAGCTATGATCTTCAATGGTAATGCTGTGCACCGTATTGAAGGTCAATACTATCTCGTTTTTCAATGGATTGATGGGAAGACTCTACAGTCTAAGGATGTTACTTCGTTTTATTGTGAACAGATGGGTACGATTCTCGCACAGATACATCGGACGGATTGTTCTTCGGTAATTGATACAAGTCTTCAGCAAGCCCAACAACTAGAAATCGACTGGAACGGCTATATGAAACGAGGTCTGCACGAAAATATAGAGTGGGCTCCGCTATTGGAAAACCATGCGCACAAGCTCTATGAGTGGACGGCAAAGGCTAACATTGCTTCAACAATATTGAGCGTGGATCAGGTGGTCAGCCATCGGGATCTGGAGCCCAAAAATGTCATGTGGCGGCATAATAAACCTATTATTATTGATTGGGAATCGGCAGGATTGATTAATCCACTGCATGATCTCGTTGAAACTGCAATTTATTGGTCTGTGCTGGGTACGGGCAATGTCAGTCAAGTTAAATTCATGGCATTTGTCCATGCGTATCGGAAGCAAGCAGGTGAACAAAAGGCCGATTGGGGCATGGTGTTGAATCATGGTTATGAAGGTAAGTTAGCATGGCTGGAATATAGCTTGAAGCGATCCTTAAAGATTGAATGCACCGATCAAACAGAACAACAGCTGGGAACATCTCAAGTCATTGGAACGTTAGAAAGTCTGCAAAGGTACGAAAATATGAGTGCTGAGATTGAAGGCTGGCTGAATGCTTAATAATCTCTGGAGAGGGAGATGAATTCATGACAAAAGAGGGCTTTACACATTGTTTACAGATGTTTCCGAGTGTGAATATGGCTGCTACAGCAGGGTTTTACGAACGTATGGGCTTCCGGGTTGTACGTTATCTGGATTCAAGTGAACCTCATGTGTGCCTATATATGGATCAGGTTGAAATCGTATTAACTCAATCGAACCAAGAAGCAATTATACCTAATCGAGAAGTGCACGGTTATGGGTACGATGCGTATTTCATCACAGATGCCCAGGAGCAGATGGAGAACACGTTAAGAGAGTTAGGTGTGAATATTGTACGTCCGCTATCTACCACGGATTATAACAATAAGGAATTTGTGTTTGAGGATATTGATCGAAGATGGATTGCGGTAGGTAACAAGCAGTAAGAAGTAGCTGTGAAAAGCTTATTTCTCATTCAAATACGAGTTTTCTGAGACAGGGATGTTAAAAGTGCTAGTCATTTAAAAAACCAGTTGATAATGAGCAACTGGTTCTTCCTAAATTTAGATGGAGTATTCCTTCAACCACTTCAATGCTTGTTCATCATCAGCGAAGAATTTAACGGATTCGGTCGTATTCGATTGTTCTAAATAGTTCATGATCTCGCCTTCTTCAAGGAGAAAAGCAATAGCCTGAGTGTGTTGCAGAAGCTGTTTGTTGAAGAACTTATCCTTCCACGCCTTTTGCACAGAAAAATGATCTGGAATGTATCCTTTTCGATCGACCAACAATTTAAATGTCCGACCTTCGGAAACAAATTGCTGGCAAGCTTGCTCGAAACCTACAAACCATTCGTTAACGTCATCTGTAGTAATCTTACCAGTTAGGTGAGTAACGATTAAATCTGCTGAAATGGTTGTGCTGATATTTTGCTTGTTAATTTGGAATCATCTCCCTTAGATATCATTATACGAATTAGAGGGCTGGAATCAATTATTATGACTGCCAACGATGTATGATTTTATGGATGAGCTTGATATGGAGGGGATTTAACATGATAACCAAGAAGATGCCAAGTCAAGGAATTCAAAATGATCATTTTCCTAATCATATCGCTATGATGATGGATGGCAATGGTCGATGGGCTAAACAGCGTGGATTACCACGAACGGCAGGGCATTACGCTGGTATGAAAACGATGCGGAAAATTATTCGGATCTGTTGCAAGATGAATTTGAAATATCTCACGCTGTATGCATTCTCCTCTGAGAACTGGAAGCGCCCCAAGGATGAAGTGGATTATATTCTGAGTTTACCAGAGCAATTTTTTGATGAAGCAACGTTGCAGGAATTTGACGAAAATAACATCCGAGTACAATTTCTGGGGGATATTCGTAAATTCTCGACGGGGTTAACGGATATGATGCAATCAACTGTGGAACGAACCAGGAACAATGATGGAATGATCTTGAATTTTGCGATGAATTATGGAGGTAGGGCTGATATTATGCATGCCATGGAGCAAATAGTGGCATCCGGCATTCATCCAGATGAGATAACGGAAGAGCTGTTCGAATCGTATTTGTATACCGAAGGTCAACCTTCACCTGAACTCATCATTCGTACAAGTGGGGAGATCCGTCTGAGCAACTTTCTGCTATGGCAGTCAGCCACCTCCGAACTATGGTTTACGCCAACGTATTGGCCCGATTTTAATCAAAAGTTACTGGACAGTGCGATTCAGGAGTACATCGAACGAAAAACAAGAGAATGATCGTTTAGCTTTGCAATCAAAGAGTTGAATTTCCTTTGAAATTAGGAGGGATGAAATATGATCTATCGTAGGAAGACGTACATCATATATTCTTCATTTGTTGAGGAATTTAATGCTTTGTTTAATGAAATCTTGCTGCCTTCACAGCAGAAATATGGTGCAAGATTGATAGGAAGATGGCATATGCCCATCGATGATGAGATTAGCGAGATTTTTGCGATGTGGGAGTACGATTCAATGGAACAATATGAACAGATTGAAGAACAGATTAAGGCAGATGAAGCGCATGTTAATCGGGTTCAGGCGCGGTTTGACCTTATAGGAAGAGATCGTATAAAAACTGCATGGCGAGAAAATATCCAGCAACAGTTCTTCACTTCTACAGTAGATAGAAAGGATACCATTTTATCGCCTCGACCTTAATCAGATGATACAGTCCAATGAAAGGGTGAGTCGTGTTGGCAGAAACCAATAAAACATTACGAACATGTGCACAAGGTCACCAATATTATAAAAGCAGCGACTGTCCTACATGTCCAGAATGCGAGAAGAAACGCAAACCCCTAACGGGATTTTTAAGTCTTCTTAGTGCACCGACTCGGCGGGCATTGGAGCATGAAGGGATCACAACGCTAGAGAAGCTTTCTAATTATCGAGAGAAGGATATTTTGAAGTTGCATGGTATCGGGCCTTCCTCAATGCCGAGCCTTCGCAAGTCCATGGAGGAAGAAGGGTTACGCTTCAAAGATTAATCACAACATCAATTTAATTAATAGGGGGCTTATATCCATGAAGACGATTGCGAGGTACTTTGATCCATTCCCTATCCTGGAAACAGAGCGTACACGTTTACGACCAATCACGTATTCAGATCTGGATGATATGTACGGCTACTGTTCTCACCCGGATGTCTCCCGTTATACCACATGGGACAAGCATGAGAGCAAGGCGGATACAAAGGGCTTTATTGATTTTATCTTAAGTCGGTATGAAGCTGATCAGTTGGGGCCATGGGGAATCGAGTATAAGCCAACTGGGAAGCTGATTGGTAGCTGCAATTATCTAAATTGCGATAGTCATACGATGAAAGTTGAAATAGGGTATGTTCTCTCAAATGATTATTGGAATAAAGGTATTATGACCGAGGTTGTGAACCGAATCATTCAATTTGGTTTTACAGAAGTAGGTCTTGTAAGGATTCAGGCGATGTGTATGGTCAATAATACAGGTTCCGCGAAGGTTATGGAGAAAGTGGGTATGAAGTTCGAAGGTGTTCTGCGTAATTATGCCAAGGTGAAGCAAGAGCTCCATGACTTGAACATGTACGCTATTACCATCGAAGATTACAGATCGCTAAGGGGTGTATGATTGGAGGATATTATGAGGAAAGGAGGAGAACCTTATGCACTTTTATTGCAATTGCGGCAATCGCATTTCAGACACAACCGATTATTTATCTTATAAGGGATATGTCATCTCAGATCAGGACGAGTTTGATTTTCTGGATGAGATTGATCGAGCCATTGAGCAATCGGGGCCTTCCGCGGAAGACAAAGAGAGCGCAGCGATGAACGTCCGAAGGTTATGGGGCGATCTGACTCGAACGGTTTATCAATGTCCAGAATGTGGCACGATTTACTTGGATAATGATAAGAATCAGTTAAGAGGGTTTGCTAGAGGTAACGAGAACACGGAGAAAAATCTATTACGCTCTGCAAAAGGCGATGCATGGCCAGGATTCATCTATGGTGATTGGGTTGATCAGAAGCCGGAATGGAGAGAGAAAGGTTACATACATGCCTCTATTCTGCCTGAGATGAAGATTTACGAAGATTGGGAGAGTCTTGAATCCGACTATATGGTGTTATTTCAGGAGTTGAAGGATAAGAACCTTCTACGATCAGGTCTATTGAAGAAAAATGGAGAATGGATTCATTCATGGTGGAGAGATCAGGAGTCATAGAATCATAGAAAATAACTACATAGAATAGGAAGTGTTAGTGTAATGCAACCACATATGGAAGAGCAAAAAGTAGATTCACGTCCGTTAGGTATATCTGGGCTTGGTGGGTGGCTGGTTCTTGTACAGATTGGACTTTATCTTACAATGATTATGGTTCTAGTCCAATTATTTCGGTACTCCTTAACAGCTTTGAACCCAGAGACATGGGAGATTTTAACGTCGAACCAATCGAGCTTTTACCACCCTTGGTGGGGGCCGATCATTATGTTTGAAGCCACATATAATGCGCTGTTCTTCGTATTTAGCATAGTTACGCTTGTTATGTTTTATCGAAAGAAATCGGTATTCCCTCGTCTGATGATCATATTTTATAGTGTTAGTTTAGTTGTGAGCATCATCGATTATCTGTTGTTGCTTCAGATTCCTATTGCGAGAGAACTTGAAGATGGAAGTGGTTTAACCGGAATTGTAAGGTTGATTATCACCTGCGCAATATGGATTCCTTATTTTATAAAGTCAGAAAGAGTTCGAAATACGTTTATCCGGTAAGCGGAGGTTACTAATCAGAATTTACCTGTACAGTAGCCCCTGTCGTAAGCTTGAATTTTCAGCGATAGGGTTGTCGCACATTCAGTCAAAGGAGAGATTTAATGAAGCTTCATTTAGAGTATGGAGATACCAACTTCATCGGATTAGTTAATGCAGACCGATACCAATCATTTGTAGGCGAAGATTGGGAGCTGAGTATGCTGTTACAACATTTTGCTGATGAGATGAAGAAAGGTAATATATTGGTTTGTCAAATGACAGAAGAGGGGATAGAGCACTCCTGGACAGTCGAAGTAACGTTTGAAGAAGAATTCACTGTCGAGCATTGTTACCGAAGAGCTGCAGGCTATATTCAAGTAACGGATGGTTTATTAGTTCTGGTGGATTATACCTGTCTAACGATGGCTGCTCAATTTGATGATTGTGCGGTACCTGACGAGAATTGTTCTACATATACCATTTCATTGAAGAACGGGATGTACAAAGTGCATATCGTACAATTCTATAATGCAGATCGTGAAGAATATGTCGGCGGTGATGGCGCTGAACTAATTATAAACTTTACAGAAGTGCATGAGCTGGGTGCAAACGAAGAGAAGGTCATATGGTGCAGTTACACTTAAAAGTATAGAACGTACATAATGTCATATCGGACATCACCTGTAATCCGTTATAATCTCCAAGTTGAAAAACATGGAATAACGCAATCAGGAGGTACACCGAATTGGCAGCTAAAAATAGGTATAAATCACTTGAACTTGAAACGCCCGGCGTATATGAGCTTGAAGGATTGGAAGTGGGAGTGACATCCAATTGTAATTACAAATGCGACTATTGCTGTGCATATAATCGAGATGATGGAGAATGTATTAGTGCTCAGGAGGTTATCCGGATTATCAGTGAGCTTCCACGGCTCAAACGAGTGCGTTTGTCTGGGGGAGAAGTGACCCTGAAATATCAGGACTGTTTGGAGATTGTGACGTATTGTGCAGCCCATGGCATTGACACACAGTTGAATACAAATGCAACCTTGCTGACAGAAGAACGAATACATGCTTTGCGTGATGCAGGATTATCCAATATTCATATTTCGTTTAACTATACGGAACCAGACGCGTATGCAGCGTATTACCGGGTACATCCAAGGATGTATGAACGGTTGGAGCAGAACATTCGTCTGTGTACCGAAGCAGGATTAGAGACGGTGCTGGAAACTCTGCTATTTGAAGGCACGCAAGCGAATATGCGAGCCATTAGTGAGAAGGTCTACGACATGGGCGTTCGCATTCATGAGATTCAGAACAGCATTGTGATGCCACATAGCAATTGGAGTCAGATTACACCGAAGGAATCTCTTGTTCATTCCGTTAGGGAACTCATTACACATAAGAAGCCGGATACGACCCTTTATTTCACGTGCATGGATCGCTTTGCCGATCAATTAGGTTTCCGAGAGGAACCTGGCGTTTATTTCTCGAATTGTGTGGACGGAACCAAGCAGCTGCATTTACATGGAAACGGGGATATCCTCATCTGTGAATTATGCCACCCGGTGGTCATCGGTAATATCTATCAAGGTACAACCCTAATAGATATCTATTCGAACCAACCCCGTGCGTTATCTGATTTTCTAGAAAAGTTGCCTTGTCCGGCATACGATGCACTTTTCCCCAATGAACAAAACGCATAATCGAAGTAAAAGCACCGGGCAGGTTACTCCTGCCAATATGTTGTAGATTGTTAATTGAGATTTATTTGAGATGCGGTCGTCATCTTACCTGTAGAAGGTTATCTGGACTCCTAGAGCGGAGAAAGGGTAACCTTTTTCTTTTGCAAATTTATATCTATACCAGTCTAGATAATATCTAATCCAATCCTCTATAACAAATAAATCGACAGCGGAGGTAATAGCAATCTCTGAATGATCTATTCAGATTCATTTAAGCTACTCAGCCTATTATGGCTGTAAGAACTTAGATGAAGAGGTGAGCTTCCATGTTGAAGATCTATGAGAAACCAACCAAGCAAGATTCATATAGAAGAGAAAATGACCCAGGAAGTTCGGACAAACACAATCCCCCGAAACGGCTGCGGAAATGGTTAATTGTTACGCTGGTCCTTAGCATAACGATTGGTTCCATACTCTATAGTCTAGCTGACCGTTATTTGATCAGGCATGTGGAAGTGGTCGTTGCCGACGACACAACTAACACTGCATCTCTTGCATCCAATGAGACCACACAGACAAGCAGTGAAGTGAATGCAACATCGGATGACTGGAACTATACCAGTGATGATATGCAGATTAACATTGAGAAAGTTCAGACCGGGACGGGTTCGGATCAGATTACTTATTATGTAGCGGATGTGACGGTAGCTGACGCAAGTAGTCTGCGCACAGCACTGGCGGATAACAGCTTTGGCACGAACATTATTGAGAACACATCTGATATTGCTGCTGCGAATAACGCGATCTTTGCCATCAATGGTGATTATTACGGCTTCCGAGATGATGGCGTTATTATCCGTAACGGTACAGTATACCGGGATAGTCCAACCCGTGATGCACTCGCATTGTTCAATGACGGTACGATCAAGACTTATAACGAGACCGAAGTTTCTTCCTCAGAGCTACTTGCTGAAGGAGTGACCAATACGTTATCTTTTGGACCTATTCTAATTCAGAATGGTGAGATTGTGAGTGATTTTAGTAGTGTGAAAATCGATACCAACTTCGGCAACCGCTCTATACAGGACGCGAATCCTCGCACGGCCATAGGAATGATTGCTCCGAATCACTATGTGTTCGTCGTAGTGGATGGACGCCAGGATGAGAGTCGTGGTATGACACTGGCTGAACTTGCTGCTGTGATGAAAGACTTAGGCGCAACCGAGGCTTACAACTTGGACGGTGGAGGATCGTCGACAATGTACTTTATGGGTAGAGTTGTCAATAATCCGCTGGGGAGAGATCAGGAACGCGGCGTCAGTGACATCCTGTATCTCAAGGAGGGTGAAGCATCATGACCATATTAATTCCTGCATATGAACCAGATGTGCGTTTACTGAATCTTATTTTGCAATTACAGACATTTGGTCTTGGCCCCATTGTGATCGTGGATGATGGCAGCGGACCTGCGTACCGAGGAATATTTGAAACGGCCGAAGCGTATGGATGCACCGTGCTCACACATATCGTTAATTTGGGGAAAGGGCAGGCACTCAAGACGGGATTTCAACACATTCGGGAGAGTAACTCGACAGGTTATGTTGTCTGTGCGGATAGTGATGGACAGCATCTCCCGCATGATATTAAACGAATATTCGATGTGTTGCAGGAGCAACAGACACCTGGCATCGTACTTGGCAGCCGTCAATTCAGTGGGAGAATTCCACTGCGCAGCCGATTTGGTAACACGGTTACCCGGGGTGTGTTTGCTCTTACGACAGGCACCAAAGTATATGATACACAGACAGGACTACGGGGGTTTCCATATTCTATGTTAGGCTGGCTGCTTCAGATTCCTGGGGAACGATTTGAATATGAGATGAACATGCTGTTGACTGCCCACCAAGAAGGGTATGTAATTACCGAGGAGTATATTGATACGGTGTATCTGGATCATAATCGTTCGTCTCATTTCCGCCCATTGGTCGATTCGTTACGAATCTATCTGCCGATCCTTAAATTTAGCACGTCTTCGGTTGTATCGGCGCTGATCGATTTTGCCCTATTATTCATTATTCAATATTTCACACATCATCTATTTCTGGCCGTGGTTACCGCGAGATTATGTAGTTCCATCTTCAACTATACAGTTAACCGGAAATATGTGTTCACAAGGGGACAAACGTCCAAGGTTCACCAATCGTTCCCCAAATATTTTGCACTCGTCATCCTCGTACTACTATTGAATTATGGTCTGCTGTACTTCTATAACGAAACCTTAATTCTTCCGCTCATTGCGGCAAAATTGTTGACAGAGGCGTCAATCTTCCTGTTCAGTTATTGGGCACAGCGTCGATTTGTTTATTCGTAAGCGCATCATGAATCACATCAGGTTAGCCAGTACATACTGGTTAGCCTTTTTGTTTTTTTTAGTCAAAAGCATTTCTTATCGACTACAATATGGGTTACGATGTAATAAATCAGAAGTAAACCTCTTATAAAGGAGCTAATCTATGTATTTAAAAAGTGTAGAGTTGTTGCACGATCAAGTTAGCCATAAGAACCAGCATCCGTTCGATATTCCAACTGTCGCTTCTTTGGGACGGCTTGAGTTTAAGCGCAACATTACATTTTTTGTAGGTGAAAATGGCTCTGGTAAATCTACGCTACTAGAAGGTATTGCTTATCAATGCGGGTTCAATACGGCTGGAGGCGGGCGCAACAATTATTATGATACACATGCGTCCGAATCTTCATTAGGTCATTACTTGCGGCTAGGTTGGTTGCCCAAAATATCCAATGGTTTCTTCATGCGCTCCGAATCCTTCTATCAATTTGCATCACATGTCGAGGAGGTTGGTTCTCTTAAACACTATGGAGGTCAATCCTTACATAAACAATCGCACGGCGAGTCCTTTCTGAGCTTATTCATGAACCGGTTCAATTCAAAAGGAATCTATTTGTTAGATGAGCCAGAGGCGGCATTATCCCCGGCGAGACAGCTATCGTTACTGCGTATTCTGCATGACCTTTCGGATACCTCTCAGTTCATTATTGCAACGCACTCTCCGATTATTCTGGGTTACCCCGGAGCAAGCATACTGAGCTTCGATCATGGCTCCATTCAGGAAGTGGAGTACGAGGATACCGAGCATGTTCAGATTACCCGCAGTTTCTTGGAGAACCGAGACCGGATGCTGAAGGAGTTACTTAGAGATTAATCATTAGTACATATGGACATTAAGGAGGAAGTTTAGTGAAAATAGGTTTGTTGATTGTTGATATGCAGGAGCATATTGTACGGAATCGAGTAGAGCAGTCCAAGATCGATCGCGCATGTGAGTATATCAATCACGTTGCAGATGCGCTTCGTTCACAGAATCATGTGGTGGTTCAGATTCAGGATGTAGAAGGTATGGATGAAGCTAAACCAGAGGAATACCGCTGTATTCCTGAGATCGATGTGAAGCATGGCGACCTAGCCATCACCAAACAAAATTCCAATGCGTTCTGGCAGACGGAACTGGAGCAGGTGCTGCAAAGTCAGAATGTAGAGCTGGTCATTATCTCCGGATTTGCGGTAGAGGAATGCGTGACTTTTACTTATCATGGAGCAGAGGAACGAGGTTTCAAGCCGGTTCTATTACAGAATGGGATTCTAAGTGCACACCCGGATGCGATAACTTCAGCGCTTCGGGATCGCAACGTAGTGTCCTATCCTGTAATCGATTATTTGGTGAAATAAGTGTAGACTTGATAGGAATCGGCCTTGGTCGGTTCCTTTTTTGTAGCTACAAGAGTATGTGCTATGCAATAAAACACGGACATTTTATACAAGAGTAGCAAGGAGGAGCGTCATGTTTATTATTGTGGCTAATAAGGGCATGCGAAGCTGGATCTCGGGTATATTTGATAATGAGACCACAGCAGAACAGTATATAGATACAATTCCAGATGAATTAAAAGAGTTCCAGCAACGGATCGTATTAAATCATCTCAACTATCCGTTTTATATCGTGGAGCGAGAGGGGTTTCAATTTTTAACCCAAGATGAAGTTATTGCAGTATTGGAGCAGACGGAAACTACAGAGGATGAAGATGAAGTTCATTTTAACCTCTATACCATTGAATCAGATTATCAGCCTCGAATGCCGGGCACCGATTATATGGGCATCTTAAGGCATGAACATGTGACCAATGAGTTTATGCAGTGGTATAAGTCGAAAGGGATCAATTTCTTACATCAAAGAGGCATCCTATGTTCGAAATAATAAATATGTGTGAATTTTGATAAGTAAGGAGTCTGAGAACGTAATTATGAAGCATTTGCTCCTAGTTGATGATGATGCCCATATACGGGCGCTTTTGAGGTATGTCATGACCAAAGAAGGATATCAAGTGATTGAGGCAGAGGATGGTGTGGAAGCCATTGAACGGTTAAGAGAGAACAGTATTGATCTGGCCATCATCGATATTATGATGCCAAGGATGGATGGGCTCGAACTATGTGATGTTATTAGGCAAAATTACGACATTCCGATCATCATGCTCACGGCGCGGGACCAGCTTTTGGATAAAAAGCAAGGCTACCTCCAGGGTACGGATGAATATGTGACGAAGCCATTCGAACCAGAAGAGATGGTTTTCCGAGTTAAGGCATTGTTCCGTCGTTACAATCGTACTTCCAGTGATATGATCCGAATGAATCGAATCGTCATTGATCGTAAAAATGTTGAGGTCACGGATGGCGAATCCATTCTATTCTTGCCCATGAAGGAATTCGAACTGCTCTCTCAGCTTGCCCAATTTCCGGGTCGACTGTTCTCTAGAGATGAATTAATTCGTCTTGTGTGGGGAGCGGACTATGAGGGAGATGATCGTACAGTAGATGTACATATTAAGCGGCTTCGTCAGCGTTTTGCTGAATATGTGGATGATTTCGTTATTCAAACGGTACGGGGGATCGGTTATAAGATTGAGGTGAAGATTCCTTGAGATCATCGTTATACTTCCGGGTGTTCATGATTACCATCGCAGTTATTGCAGTTAGTGGCATTCTAGGTTTTCTGTTCTCTAATATCTATTATCATGTCAAATTAAAACCGTTTAATGATGAAAAGTTGGTTGGCATTGCGCAACAAATAAAACGATTTGCAGAACAACAGCCCGAAGGTATGGATTCTTATTTGCATAACGCCGCAGCACTTGGCTATGAAATCTATGTTACAGATGGACAAGCGGATGAGCGATATTATGGTCGTGAATTCCGGGAAAGGGATCTGGATCAGTCATCGATTAAGCTGGTTCTTGCTGGTGATGTCTACCATGGCGTTGCCAAATTCCCTAATCAACCCTTTATTACAGGCTTTTTCGATAATCGATTAAGCAATACTGTAGGCGTGCCGATGCAGGTCGATAATCAACAGTATGCCTTGTTTATACGTCCAGATGTCATGCTGCAATTTGGGGAATTGCGCATATTTTTTGCCTTGATCGGATTGTTGACAGTAGGAATAAGTGTTGCCCTTTTCTTAATTAGTACAAGGTATTTAGTCAAGCCAATTGAAAGTTTAACCGATGCAACCAAACGAATCGCGCAAGGAAACTACAACCTGAGATTACCTACCAAACGGCGGGATGAGATTGGACAATTGGCTGAACATTTCATGACGATGAGCGGTGAACTGGAACGAGTGGAGCAGGGACGTCAACAGTTTGTATCCAACGTATCCCATGAAATTCAGTCACCACTTACTTCGATTCAAGGATTCGCCAAGGTGCTTGCTGAGCGCGATCTCTCGCTAGAAGAACGTAAACACTACGCATTTATTATCGAGGAAGAGAGTCGTCATCTTTCCTTGCTTAGTAAACAGCTGTTATTACTTTCTTCATTGGAACAAGGACAAGAAACATTGACTCAGAGTACATTCTCCCTAAAGGATCACATTCGCCAAGCGGTTCAAGTGTTACAATGGCAGCTTGAAGAGAAGGAATTACTTATGAAAATGTCTGTGCCGGATTCAATTCTGATCCGGGGGAATGATGTGTTGCTTATGCAGGTCTGGATGAATCTGATCGGCAATGCTGTAAATCACATACCGAAGGGGAGAAGTATTACAATCCGTGCTGAGGAAGTAGATAGACAATGCATCATTACCATTAAAGATACGGGCGATGGCATCGCTCCAGAACATATACCGTTTTTGTTCGATCGTTTCTATCGTGTAGATCGTGCGCGCGAACGTGCTTCTGGTCGTACAGGTCTGGGACTGGCTATTGTCCACAAGATTGTTCGAATTCACGGAGGAACGATTGAAGTACAGAGTACAACAGAGGGAACCCACTTCACAATTATATTGCCTCAACTGTAACATGTTGTTCATTTGCCGTTCATTTTCGCTTCCTATACTGAGGTCATAACGAAGGAGGGAAGCAGAATGTATTTGGCTATTCGAGAAATGAGATTTGCTAAAGGGCGGTATGCCTTAATTGCTACGATTATGGTGCTTGTTGCCTTTCTGGTTTTGTTTGTCACCGGTCTTGCACAGGGGCTGGCATATGATAATGCAGCTTCTGTTAAGAATATGACGGCAACTCATTTTGTGTTGGAGCAGAATTCGAATCATCGGTTTACCAGGTCTCAACTGGACAAGAACCAACTGGATCAAGCTCGCCTTACCGTAGGTGAGAGTAATGCAGAGCCACTTGGTGTGAAGATGACGACCGTCATTCCAGCAGGAGATACGAAGAAGGTTGATGTGACCTTGTTCATGGTGAATCCCGATGGTTGGTTATCGCCAACCGTCAGCGAAGGGTCTTCTATTTCAGAGCAGCAGGTGGGACAAGTGATGGTTGACCGGAAGTTGTCTGAGTCAGGGGTTCAGCTAGGAAGCATGATTGAGGATCAAGCTTCGGGTATGCAATGGACGGTGAGTGGATTTGTGGAAAATGAGTCCTTTAGTCATTCTCCGGTTGTGTTCTTGAATGACCAGGATTGGCTTAAATTACAGGCAAGATCGTCTACATCTTCAGGTGCTGATAATGCAGCAGAGAGCATCGTGTACAATGCCATAGCGATGAAGGGCTCTTCGGCGGATCAGATTGAGAACGTCGTGAAAGCTATGCCCGGAACAGAAGTGATTACAAAATCTGAAGCTATATCGGCTATCCCCGGTTACAAAGAAGAGCAGGGCTCACTAGTGATGATGATTGCCTTTTTATTTGTTATCTCTGCCTTTGTTCTGGCAGTATTTTTCTATGTGATTACGATTCAGAAAACGAGTCAATTCGGCATTCTAAAAGCCATTGGCACAGGTACTGCTTATTTGGCAAAAAGTGTGGCACTACAGGTATTGGTTTTATCTGTCGGTAGTTTGTTAATAAGTGTGCTTCTGGTTCAAGCTTTTGAGTCCATTTTACCAGCAACCATGCCCTTCCAATTAGGTTTTTCTACGCTGGTCTTGACGTGTGTCTCCTTTGTCGTTATGTCGCTGGCAGGTTCGTTATTTTCGGTATGGAAAGTAGCCAAGATTGATGCCTTGGATGCGATTGGGAGGACGGCAGCATGAGAAATAGACTAGTACTGCAGGGAATTAGACGAACCTTTGAAGATGGTGGAAGTGAGCGAGTAATACTGAATGACTTAGATCTTGAGGTTGCCGAAGGGGAATTGGTTGCGATTATGGGGCCATCTGGTTCAGGTAAGAGTACATTCCTATCCATCGCTGGTGCTCTTCTGGAACCCCAGCAGGGGCAGGTATTGCTAGATGGAAAGTCGATTACGGGTAAAGCTTCGAAGGACATTGCAGATATTCGACTTCGGAACATTGGATTCATTTTTCAAAGTGCTAACTTAATTCCGTATCTGAAAGTTGAAGAACAATTGATTTTGGTCGCCAAGCTGGCGGGAGTGGATAAGAGTGAAGCTTCTAAGCGGGCAGCCGCATTACTTGATACGCTGGGCTTATCAGCAAGGAGAACCGCATATCCAGACAAGTTGTCAGGTGGGGAGCGTCAGCGTGTTGCCATTGCGCGAGCCTTAATGAATGATCCAGCAGTTCTACTCGCCGATGAGCCAACAGCTAGTCTAGATGCAGCGCGAGGGCATGATGTCGTTAGCCTGATTGCGAAGCAAGCGAAAGAGCAACGCAAAAGTGCTGTGATGGTAACTCATGATGAGCGCATCCTATCGCTCTGTGATCGGGTACTCTATTTGAAGAATGGGAAACTGAACGCGAAATAAATATGGTCTAAGGTTACATTCTAACTTAAATGAAATAGAATTCTTCCCTCTAAAGTAGGCAGTTTGAAACAACATTCAACTGCTGCATTAGAGGGATTTTTGTGTAAGACAGACTTACTGAACTCTCCATTTGTAGGAAACGTTGAGGATAGAGTCTCTTCGCATTTTCCATTTCATGGGTTATGATGAAGAAAAAAGTGATCAGGTGATTAAGATAACTACGTATATTATGAATCAAGGGATCTGGTAACAACTGACCATCAAGTGGATTGTTTTCTTCAAGGCGGGGAGAAAAGAACTTACGTTACTATTGAAGAAAGTGGTCACTTCCCAAGATATGAACAAAAGAAGAAGTATGCAATGGAGATTCAGCAATTTATTATGAGTCAACATGAACTGAAATAGACCCGAGGAGGACGGGATAGCATGAATGAAATAGCAATGCCCCGAACGGCAGCACATCTGGTTGAATCGTTGCGAATGACCAATACTGGAACTTCTGTTTTTATCGAGATTCTAGTCCTCAGTGGTTCTCATATCGCGGAGACAGATCGGGAGAAGGAATTTGTCATCTGGTTGGCACAGCGAGATCAAAATATCATTGGACGTGGAACAGTCGGATTCGATCTGGACGAAATGCCCTGGTTAGAACATGATCTTGAACCTATGAAGCAGTTTATGTTGCGGATGATTGATGGGGCGAGAAAGAAAACTCAGTGGCAGATGTTAGACTATGAGCCTAGCGAAGATTGGTGCCATGTGACACTTGATCATTTCGCCGCTATGATGCAGGCGTTCGACCAGAGTCATGTCGATGAACAACAATATATAGAATGGACTACGCTTGATGAAGAAGATGATTACGAACCGACAATCCCTGTAGGTTATCCTAAGTGTGCACAACATGATGTGTATCTGTCCTGTTTGGGTTGTGTGATCTGCAACTCCAAGAAAGGGGGAAATGATTAATAATGAAAGTATACTGGGACAAAAGATTTGAGAGCAAAGAGATGGTGTGGGGGGAAGAGCCAAGCCGAACGGTTAATCATGCGATGGACGTATTCGCAAGCTATAACGTTCAAACGGTGTTAGTACCCGGATCGGGCTATGGTCGCAATACCCGACATTTGTCTTGCCACTTTTCAGTTGTGGGTCTGGAGTTCTCTAAGTCAGCAATTGAAATGTCGAAGGGCTGGGATGAGAAGACCCGAGTGATAGAATGTTCTATTTTAGAACCGTTCAATTTAGAGAATAAATGGGATGCAATATACTGCTACAATGTGCTACATCTGTTTCTAATGGAAGATCGGATGAAACTGATTCACAATAGTATGAAACAATTACGTGATCAAGGCATCATGTATTTCACATGTTTCTCAGATCAGGATCAACGCAATGGGCGTGGAAGCGTGCTGGAGGACAATACATATGAATATAAAGAGGGAAAAGCAGCTCATTTCTTTACAGAACAGGACCTAATTCAGCATTTTGCTGGGATGCGAGTTATTGAAACGGGACTATTAGATGAAGAGATCCCCAGTAGTGAGACGGAAACCGAGAAATATAGCTTAAGATATATCATTGTTCAGATGGTATAATTTAAAAACAAAGGAGTGGTCCTATGCCTTGGCCGATGGTTCATTTTGCCGTTGCATCTCGTCTAGTAGCGAATCCATCACCTGAATTTCTATTAGGCAGTATTGCACCAGATTCGATTCATGTTAGAAGCAATATCACTAGAGCTGACAAAGCCAAAACACACTTGATGATTGAAGAACATGTATTTGTTACTGACGAGCAACTGAAGGATTATTTTGAGATGAACAGACAACAAGCGATGCAGGATATACGATTTATGGACTACTTGTGTGGTTATATTGCGCATATTTACACAGATCGGGTCTGGACGTTCAATATCTATCCGCCATATGAGACTCTTCCAGACGGGAGAAAGATCTATACCAAGGATGTCACGAAGCTGGAATTCCTTATTCTACAGCAGGATGGTGCCAACGAATGGATAGATAAGCTGAAAGTAGGTCAAGCCTTCGACTTAGGTGGTCTACGAGAGCATGAAGTCTATCGGTATCGAGATGAGAAATGGCAATTTCTCAAGACACCGGAACATGAACCAATAGAAGATCCAAGCGTTATATCGTTAAGTCTAGTGAATGAGTTTATCACGAATACAGCCAATGAGATTAGGGAGCTATATCAGCAATCGGGAATTATGAAATGAGAGGACGAATAATAACATGACGAAATACATAACGGAAATTACTGATCTAATGCGCAAATATCCAAGGGCATCGGCAGTTATATTATCTGCTATCGCAATTAATCTAATCTATACGTTAGGCAAAAACATAGGCACACTCATCTATCAGCTAATTCACTAAACGCATAGAAGTCAGATAAAGGAGCGCTGATTCGGAATATGAAGAATTCAATCCGTCTCACACGGTATGATCGGCAGTACGATGATGCATTAGCGAATTTTTCTCTCACAGGTGAACAGTTTCGCTTTACCGCAATGCCTGTAGAAGTGATTGAGGAAGCGATTCAGAATGAAAATAAATACCCCATCGTTATTTTGCATGAAGATACGGTAGTTGGCTTTTTTATTTTGCACCGATACTCTGAATATGCAGATGAACACGTTGATCGTGAGACAAGTCTTCTGATCCGGGCGTTATCGATCTCAACCGAATATCAGGGGAAAGGATATGGCCTTGAAGCTATGCAAGCTTTGCCGTCATTTGTGCAACAGCTTGTTCCAGATGTGAATGAGATCATACTGGCCGTGAATGAGGGTAACATCCCTGCCCAGAAGTTATATCTCAAAGCAGGGTTCGTGGATACAGGTAGACGAATGATGAAAGGGCAAGTTCTCCAGTTTATTTTTCATTATAAAATGCGATAGGGGGAGGGAAGATGGATATCGTCATGAATTTAGAACCCCATGGTTGGCTGGATATCTTCATCACACCGACATCTGGTGAACGTATCGAGATCCCGGCTTCATTTCTTACGGATGCCATTCGTGATCTAGTAGATAAACTTATTGCCCTGAGAAAGGGAGCAGACGATGTAGAAATTACGATACAGACAGAGCCAGGGGAATATCGATTCTGGATTAAGAAGCAATCGGCTAGCCGAGTTCGATTTGAAGTGTATGAAATGAGTGATAACTTTAGCTCAGAAGCAGTCCATGAGGGACGCCGTTTAATGTCAGAAGAAGTCCCGATGGTACGGTTATATAAATTAATGTATAGAGAACTAAAGAAAATGAAAGATTTAGGACTTGATGAGTATAAAAAGCGCTGGAGTGGAGAATTTCCACAGAGTGGATTCACTCAAATAGAGAGATATGTTCAGAACTAACGAGGTGAACGTTGGATTTCAGAATACTAATGAAGATGACATGAGGAGGAGATCATGTACGCTGTCATTGCTAACGTGATTATAGACAACCAGCTCCGAACTGGTGCCAAGGTGTTTATTTTATATTGTCATGGCATGGCTGAGAGTCCTAAGGTTTATGGAATGGCCAAAGGTGGCAAGCTCATTGAGAAGTATATCTCATACAAGAAACTTAAGAAGTTCAGGTCTCAGTGGATTCCCGAGCACATCAGGCATCGCGTTCGTTGGTCATATGAGGATCGAGCCAGTGCAGATCGGAGAGCCAAACAACTGGAGTTGATGTGGACCAACGTCCGTGTACACGATACTTCTGGCAAGTTAATTAAGGATGGCGTGTCTGCTAGTAAGGTTGATGAGATAGCTAAAAGCATGAACTTTATGGATCGTCGTTATGTTTTTGATGAGAATGAGGATTAAGAGGCTGCTCTGTAGAGTGGCCTTTTTTGATATAGAGAGGAAGCAAAGTGCAACAAACCTGCAAGTTCTTGCAACAAAACGCCGAACCGTAGGTATAGCTTAGTTTGGCATGTATGATGAGTCGTAAGAGGAGGGACATTTACGTGAAGCTTATATTTGAGATCAGTTCATTGCTTGATCGAGGTACAGCCAAGATTGTTACACATCCAGAGGAACAACAGCACTGGGATTCGATCCGAGAAGCTATTCATCAAATGGATACCAAGATGGTGGTCATCAATGCTAAAAACAACCGCAATGTGCAGATTAAGCTCAGTTCGATCGCTGTCATCCAATCCGAAGATCGGTTGTGCAGTGTACGTCTGATTACAGGTGAGCACTACTTGCTCCCCAAACGCTTAAAATTTGTGGAAGAGGATCTACGTGATCAGCATTTTGTCAGAATTAATAATCAAACGATTATTAACACAGCTTGTATTCAAACATTCGCAGCAACCCAGCAGGCCAGAATTCAAGTCGAGCTTGTGGACGGCTCCAGCTATTATGTCAGTCGGTATTACATCAAACAATTCAGGGGGAAATTAGTATGATACAACAACTACGCCAATCGTTCTTTCAAGTATTCACATTGACTTCGTTATGGGTGACGCTTCTGTTAACGGTTTTTGATCCGAACCATTCCATTCGGTTGACTTATCTATGGAATGTTGCTGGAATTGCTGTTATTGCAGCGCTAATATTCGGGGTTATGTATGATGCATTATGGAACTATTTTACTCTCAAGCCGGTATGGAATATTGTCATTACATCTACAGTGAACATACTCGGTGGAATGGCGATGGTTTGGTTATATTCACCAGATATGTTTGATGTGATCGCACCTTGGTTCCCTGGAATGTGGTTACTATCCATTGTGCTGCATATCCTTGCTTTTTATTTTTATGCTAAAATGGATAACAAGAAAAAAGTGGAAGAATTAAATCGGATACTGAAGTAGGTAAGGAGGTTACATGAATAAAAAAGGTAGAAACGTTATCCTTGTTGTTCTATTCGCCATTTTAATTTTAGTGTTTACGAATCCCAATGAAGCAGATTATGACCAGTGGTTGGCGGAGGAACATGGTATTCGTTATACGAGTTCTCCCGAGATGGGTAGAGAGTATGTGATGTCCAAGAATGGTGTGGATCAGAAGATTGAAAACCGTAGGGGTACTATCCAGCATGCTGGAATCTATACCATTTATGACAAGCATTATACGGATGCTGAAGGTAACGATATCAATATCAAGGCGTTCGGTATTCTGAAAATGCTATTTGATCGATCTTAATCTGTCCTGGTCATAAAATGGATCAATGACGAGTGAGTAAATTTTATTATTTCCTAGTTATGAAACTAAAAAAGAGAGTTGACTACCATACGCCCATGCTATGATTTTACATCATGCATCGTGGCGTATTTTTGTTAAGCCATATATGGCAGGATCGTATAGATATTCGGCAAATTCCACATTATGGGTTATGATGTACTATAGAGAAAATTTAACAATAGCAACGAAATAATGAACAGCGAAGTTTCTCATACATCCGGTCGTAACGTGTGTTCCATAGTTAGGGAAGTGCTCTTGGTAATTTGGTTTTTCCATATTATAAAAGGGGGAGTCGAGAGATGCGGAAGGTAAGTGTGCTTTTACTGGTACTCGTTGTTCTCGTAATAACTGCCTGTCAAGATCAATCTACAAGTGAACGTGTGCGAGAATCAAGCTCAAAGCGAGCGACCAATAATGAAACAGAACAGATCACTACCGAGAACGAATCATCGAGTGAAGTCGTTGTTGCGCCGGTAGAAGAAGAACCTGTGTATTTGGATGAAACGAACTATTCAGGCGACGAACTTGAAATTATACAACTAATCAACGCTCGGATACGTTATTTATGGGAAGAGGATGAACAGCAGTATCTACAGTTGTTCCAAGAACAATCAGGAGTTTCTAGCATACCAAGTTATAAGATAAAGAACGTTATGTTCACGAGTGATCTTACCATTAAAGAGCAACGAACATTGTACGAAGGGCTGGTTTTCCTCGAAGAAGTTAGAGATGATGGAAGAGAATCGCTGAGTATGTATGTGTTCACTAAAATCAAGGACGAGGGAGACTCTGCTCGTTGGAAGTTTGCTGGGATTGATTAAGTCTAGCAAGTTAGTTGCATGTTCCGCTAATAGGGATATGTAACTTGTACATATTACGATTTTGATTATGGAGGTTCGATTATGTCAGTTTATGCACTAAGTGTCATCGTAGTGACTGCACTACTACTGATTATTGGGAAACGAAGAAAAAGCAAAGTTTTATTTGGGTGGGGGGTAGTAGGTCTTACCTTGATGCTAATCACAATGGGGCCAGCGTTTATTTTCGGATTTATGGATGGATTTGCTGAGGGCGTATCAGCTAGATAGTAGAATGCGATGGAGGGCGTTATGGAATACATAGGTAAGCATGTGCGGATTACGCAAGCAACGGAGGAAGATCTTGATTTTCTGTGTAGGCTGGAGTGTGATCCGAGCATCTGGGTGTACGAAGAGAGTGTAGAGTCAGATGCAGAGAAGGTAAGGGAGAAGTATCGAGAACAATTTCCTACAAATGTAGATCGATATGCTTACGATTTTATCATTAGATGTGTAGATGATGCCGAGAACACGCCGATTGGACTTGTGCAGATATGGAGCTATGTTGATTTTCGGAAGAGCTGGGAATTAGGGTTCGGTATGCTGCCGGAATATACTGGCCGAGGTTATGCGAACGAAGCCATTCGTTTGTTGCTTCAATTTGCTTTTGCAGAAGTGCAGGCTCACAAAGTGGTTGGGATGTGCAATGCACAAAATAAACGGTCAGCCCTTCTGATGGAGAAGGTGGGTATGAAGCGGGAAGGTATCTTCAGAGAAGAATTATTCTGGAATGATCAATATGTTGATCAGTACTTCTTCTCGATCCTCAAGAGTGAATTTTTTGCAGACACAGGTGTAGAAGGAGTCTAACAACATGAAGGCAACGAAACAAGAAAAGTAAGGAGTGGTGGGGGATGTTTGAGATCGTTGACATTAGACAGAAGCCAGAACGGGTACAAGATGCTGTGCAGTATTTCTGGAAGCAGTGGGGAACAGAAACGAGCTTTTATTTCTATCGAGATTGCATGGAGCGTTCGGTTAAAACGGAGAGTGATGTGCCTCGATTTTATGTGATGTTGGATGGGGAACGGATTATTGGAGGGTACGCGTTATTACGTAGTGATCTGAACAGTAGGCAGGATCTATTTCCGTGGTTTGCCTGTCTCTATGTAGAGCCTGAATACCGAGGGAAGAAGCTTGGCGAACAACTACAGAACCATGCGATTCGTGAAGTGCAGACTAAAGGTTACGACAAGCTGTACCTCTGCACAGATCTAACCGACTACTATGAGAAAAATAACTGGACTCATATCGGCAAAGGTTATTTGCTAGATGATGAGGAGACACGGATCTATGAATATAAAGTATAAGGAATTGTTCGATCGTCCTTCTACTTTATTTGAGTGAATTAATTAGTTTTGTAAGTACACTTGAATTCCAACCTTGGAACGGAGTGAGAACATCGAACAGACCTTGTATGTAGCTCAAACGTTGGCAGAGAAAGTGATTCGTATGGCAGGGCAAGTTTCCAGTCCTTGGAGTGATTTACGAGCGTTTGGTGGATCGTTTGTATGTGGCTTCAAAAGGAAAAGGAGCATATTGTAATCAGGTCAAGTTAGCCGTAAGCAAGAGAGAAGATATTCATAGAGGTACAATCGGCTGGATTCAAGGCCATCAAGTGCAGAATGAAATGCAAGCGGTTAACTTACGTCAGCATGTGGATGTTCGTTTCAAACGGATGATGAGACTGTGGGCACCGACACTACAGTGGTGTATGCTCGCCAAAGGGCATATCGATGGCATTATCCTCTATAACTCGGAAGGGGACGATCTTTATTCAGGGCTACTTATGGCTCAAGAAGCAGGGGCGGTCGTTATGAACTTTGAAGGAAAGCTTTTTGAGAAAAGCCATCCTGAACCCTACCTCATTGCATGCCATCCGGATCATCAAACCTATTTCCTCAACATCGTGAAGGAAGGATTGGAGGTATAGAGATGATTACTGAACTTCAACGGCAGGATTTCCATAAGGTGAATCATATTATCGACACTCATAGCACACTTGAGGTACGGGCTATAGTGTCCGGCTTTAATCCGGGTCGCATTTATGTTGATGATATTTGCGATATCAAGGCTGCTCTCGTGTGGATTCAGGGGCAAAGAGGCTTTCAACTGATCGGAGATCCGCAGAGTGAATCTTTTGCGAAGGAACTATCTGCATTTATGACAACGTATATTGAACCTGAATTAGTAGATTTAACACTCGATTCCGTGGAAATTGGCGTACAGGATGGCCGCTGGGAAGGGATACTGCGTAATATGGCAGGTAAGCGAGAACTCTCCAGTGATAATCAGCATGTATATCGATTCCATTCTCCACAAGGAACAGAACGTGTGGGAGGCATTGAAGAGACCGATGCAGATGTTCAACATCTAGATGGGAAGGCCGTCCAACTTGTGAGAGTAGATTCTGCGCTTATACATGATCTCAAGTTCGCTAATTCATCCTTTCTGGAGGACAAGATTACTTACTTTTGGAATACAGTTGATGACTTTTTACAGCATGGTTTCGGTTATATGTTAGTTCATGAACAGAACAATGAAATTATGAGTATCTGTCTCTCAGGATTTGTTGCAGGACAGACACATGCTATTGATATTGAAACTGTGGAGGCGTATAGGAACAGGGGCTATGCTGCTGTTGTAGCAAAAGCTTTTGTAGAAGCGTGCAGGCGTGAGGGTCTTCAGCCGTATTGGGATTGTAGTCCGGATAATACAGGTTCGGTTCGATTGGCTGAACGTGTAGGAATGGTTTTCGATTTTGATTACAGCGTATATTGGTATCCATTATCGTCAAAATTGGGCGTATCGTTATTTTGTTATGTGAAGGGGAATGGACATGAATGAATTGTTACAACAGCAAATGCAATTTCTGATTGAGATTGATAAATTGAAGACGATTGAACGACAGACCCGAATTATTCATGGTAATCGACGCGAAAATGATGCAGAGCATTCCTGGCATCTCGCAATGATGGCCTTGATCTTACAAGGTCACGCGAATCAGGATGTGGATCTGCTTAAAGTGTTAAAGATGTTACTGGTTCACGATCTGGTAGAGATCGATGCGGGAGATACATTTGCTTATGATACGGTAGGTTATACGGATAAATATGAGCGGGAAATGAAGGCCGCCAAACGATTATTTGGAATTTTACCCCATGCTCAAGCAGAAGAATTAATTAATCTTTGGTTAGAGTTTGAAGCAAAAGAAACGCCAGAAGCTGCATTTGCTTCATCACTGGATCGTATGCAACCAGTCATACATAATCATCAGAATGAGGGAGATACCTGGGTGAAGAACAACATCACCAGTGAACAGGTATTGAATCGAAACCGTGAAGTCGAGAGAGGTTCCGAGACGCTGTGGGCATACGTACAAGAGATTGTTCAGGATTCTGTCGATCAAGGGATTTTAGCGAAGTCAGCGCCACAACTAACCTCGGAATAAATGTAGTTTGAGTTTGGAGGAATGAGGAGATTTATGGGATATATCACGGAACTAAGGACACTATTGGGCTCGCGACCACTAATTTTGACAGGCTCCTGTGTGCTGGTGTTTAACGAACAGGGACATTTGCTTTTGCAGAAACGCACCGACAGTCTGGATTGGGGAACGATTGGAGGTTCAATGGAGCTGGGTGAATCCTTGGAGGAAACAGCAGCACGTGAATTGTACGAGGAAGCAGGCCTAAGAGCGGGAGCGTATCGACTCATTACTGTTTTTTCAGGACAGGACATGTATTATCGATATCCACACGGTGACGAGATATATAATGTGATGGCTGTATATGAAGCATTGGACGTAGAAGGGGAACCCCGCATTATGGACGATGAGGGATTGGAACTACGTTACTTTGATCTATCCCAACCGATTCCAGAGATCAATCCGATTACAGCATATGTATTACAGAATACAGGATATATCAAAATGCCTGATTAGGAAAAATGTGCTAATATATAACACTACGATTTAATTTATATTTTAGCAGGAGGTACTATGATGAGTTTTGACTTTATTACATCTTTGGTCATGTTATATTATTTCGCAGTTGCTGGGCTTGTTCTATATGGTCTTATTGTATTTATTAGACTTGGACATCGGGGAATCAAGGCACTCGATATTTATCTAAGCGAGAAGCGCGGGGATCGGCAATAGAAATAGAATTATCATTTTTCTCTCAGTGTTTTGTTGATCTATTATTGGTATGATTGCATTATCACTCCATTTAAGAGAGGTTAATGATATGGATACCTTTTTGGAACAAATTAATGAGCTACAGGTGATTCAGAAAGATCTGGTAAGCATACACCCCATGTTTGCAGAGTATTATCCGGTGGTTGTAGCCTACGAATCTCTTCTATATATCTACGATTATTCTATAAATACACAGCAGTATGAATGGGTCAAAACCGTTCCAGATGACATGAACATTCCAGAAGAATGTATGGCAGCGTTTCCCGTATCTCATATGGATTGGCGCGTATGTGCAGTTGTTACCGATGCGGTGTTTCAAAGCTTTGAACAGAAGGTCTATCTGTTTCATGAATTTGTTCATTGCTATGTGTATGAACAATACAGAGAGCAGGTTGGCGGACGCATTGGTATTAAAAGCACGATGGAGCAGCGAAAACGGGTAAGCTGGGAAATTGATTATGAGTTTCCGTATGACGATGAGACGATTGTTGGCATCATGGACGAGCTTATCCTTGCACTAAAGCATAAGGACATCCAGCAGGTAAGAGAGATTAGAACACAGTTGTTCAGCTCGCTTAGTATCGAAGCCGGTGAATTCTGGAACTGGCTGGAGTGGAATGAAGGCTACGCTCGATATATCGAGAACTTAATCCGAGCAAAGTTCGAATTGCAACAGAATCACGTGGGAACAGAGAAACCGTTTAGTCGGCTTGTTTTCTATGAAACGGGTTCAGCCTACATTGATTTGCTTGTTCAAGAGCAGCCAGCGCTTCATACAGACCTAGCGCAGTTATTTGAACAGCTGCAAGCTGAACGAGTGAATGTTGAATTGAAACGGAGAGAATTAGACGTATGAATCACCGGATTACCATTCATCCCTTAACGGCATCAGATGTGGACGGCGCCAATCTTGTATTTGAGACAGCCATTCGAGGTGCGTTTCAGGACGAAGGTTTGGACACTCTACATGATGAGTTTTGGGATGAAGTGAATGACAAAAAAAGACTGCTCCAAGTAGTCTTGCAACAAAGCCATAATCAGGATGAAACGATGTTCTTTCTCCTAGCGAAGAGGGAAGATACAGTCGTTGGGACGATTTCCTTTGCGCCTTGTGGTGAGATCATTCGTAAGGGCACCAATCAGGAACTGGCAGATATCGGTGAACTGGGTACGTTGTACATTCTACCTGAGCTACAAGGTCAGGGGATCGGTTCTGCTCTAATTCAGGCGTTAATCGGTGAACTTCAGCGGCGTGGTCTAGAAAAGTTTTGTCTGGATAGTGGTTATAAGAATGCCCAACAGCGATGGAAACGGAAATTCGGTACGCCTCACACCGTGTTACAAGATCACTGGGGAGAAGGTACAGACCATATGATCTGGCTGTGTGACGTAAAGGATTTTGCAGCAACATAATATACGAAAAAGAAGAGAGGATCCCAGCTTATCAACAGAGGAATCATCTCTTCTTTTATAATGTAATTTAAATAAGCAATCGGAATCTTAATTCCAATTCCATATCTCTACGCGATTTAGTTGGAATTGATGAAATTCCGGCAGCTTTGTTATCTTCTCCAACTCACGTACAGGACCTGTAACGACAGCACCATAGACTTGCACGCCATTCTTTTTCAAATAGGCAAGACGCTGTTGATCTATATCTGAACCATTGTATTGTACGTTATTAGTCATCCACTCCAGATCAGACATCATCGCTTGAACTTGCTCTTGCATCTGTTCTGCCTCGTCTGGTGCAAAATAGGCATACCAACTAGAACCAGTTTCTCCGAATAAGGTAAGAGGTTTGAGCGTGAGATGAGGCGTCATATAGTCGTACATACCCGAGCGTGAATAGGAGATATCTAACTCCTTCAATTCACCTGCATAGATTGACATCGCGGTTACCCCAACATCGTAATTGGCGAGAAGCTTCATGAGTTGTTCTGGAGAGATTAGATTTTTCACGGACAGGGATAGCTCTGCAACATGCCCATCATCAATTTTAGCAAGCCTGTTCATATGATTACTATCACTCGAATCAGTGGTGGGAACAGTCTGGTCAGATACAAGCGAGTATGGGAGGAAGAATGGCCCTGTATTGTTGCCGTTCATATATGCTCCTGTATTGGTAATCGTATAGCTCAATTTGCCGCTGATACTTAGTTCCGCTTCAATCTCTCCAGTGATTACTTCCCATGAGCCTACTTGTCGATATATTTTCAGATTCGCTTTTTGTGTTAGAAACGGACTAACCTCAAAAGCTCCATGAAACGGTTTTTCTACACGCAGCCCATCACCGTGCATCTCTACAACTGATACGATGGAACGTAGGAAGTCATTGCGTACTTTTGATTGATCGAAGTAGATGTGTAGTGATGATACATAGATGTGGTAGACGATAAATACGAGAAATAGAGCACCTCCTGCGTTAAGGAAAAATTTCCATCTCGTCTTCCATACCATGCGTTTGAACTGTTTTTGACCCCATTCTGGATGAAGATTCTCGAAATCTTCTTCTTGAAGGACACGCTGCTCATCATGTTCTGTGTGATTAGACATTCTCAATTGTCTCCTTTCATTTGAAGCATCTCTGCTTTGAATCGTTCTCTGGCACGAAAAAGGGTGACCTTGACCTGGTTCATATTCATATCCAGAATTTCGCATAGCTCCTTGTAAGATAACTCGTTCATTTCTCGTAGTAACAATATGGTTCGATACTGTTCAGGAAGCTTCTTCATCACCTGTTGAATACGAATGGTTCGTTCACGAGCGTTAAGCACTTCCTCTGGAGAACGGTATGTATTTTCTGCGCCTTGCTGTTCCAGTTCTCGATTCAGTTGCATTTCTCCACGTTGTTTACGATACCAATCGATAAATAAGTGTCTAGCGACTTTATACAACCACGCTCTGGCGTAGCTTGCATGTTCGGCTTTCATAGATACCATAGCTCTGTAAAATGTTTCTTGAACTAACTCCTCAGCCGTCTCCTGAGATCCACACATACGGTAGAGATAGAGATGCAGGGAGGATTGGTACTGCTTGAATAGTTCGGCATATAGATCACTCCTCATTTCAAGTTTCCTCCTCCTTCTCTTAAGACAACGGGGCAATGTCAATTATGTTACAGTACATTTGCAAATATTAGGAGGTTTCTTTGGTGGACAAGAAAAAGCACATTCAGGAAATGATTAAAATTGTATTTATGGATATAGACGGAACCCTGTTAAATGAACTTGATCGAACGATATCCCCTCGTACAGAGAGAGCAATTCAAGAGCTACATCACAGAGGAATCCAAGTTGTTCTGGTAACAGGCAGACCCTATAGTTTATGCGAGGAATTCAGGAGAATGGGCATTGATACGATCATTTCAGCCAATGGTGCCCTCATTAAGAGTGGAGAACAAGTGATCCATAAGTCTGTACTATCTCCAGACATGGTAAGAACGTTTAGCGAATTCGCACAGGAGAATGGTCACGGTGTTTCCTATTTCACAGAGTCGTTTGCTATGAACGGTAAATATGAAACAAATAAGCGTATCACAAATGCATTACAAGATACCTTGGGCATTATGGATTACCCTGACACTCTACCTTCGCTTGAGCGTGAAATTTATTGTCTCTGTTTATATGCAGATCAAGCGGAAGCGGAGTATATCATAGGCAGTTTCCATCCCTGAATTTCGTACGTTTCCATGAGTATGTATCCAATGTGTTAGAAGAGAATGTAGTATGCAAGTCATCCGCTGCTGAGAAAGTACTCACGTTTCTAAACATTTCCCGAGAAGAGGCGATGGCGTTTGGAGATGGAGAGAATGATATCGATCTGTTGGAGTATGTTGGTCTTGGCGTTGCGATGGGGAACGGAGGAGAACGCATTAAGTTAAGTGCAGACTATGTTACGCGAAAAGCAAGTGAGGATGGGATTACGCATGCATTGAAGGTATTTAAGCTCATCTGATGATATCCTAATTATGGATTTTCATGTAGAATGATGTGAATCTTCTAAAAAGAAATAAGGAGGAATTTTCCCTATGATTGCACCTAAACTGCAACCAGGAGACGAGGTTCGTGTGATCTCCCCATCAAGAAGTCTTTCCATCATAGATGAGCAGCATATCCAGCTTGCCAAACAACGACTGGAGGCATTGGGGCTAATCGTCTCTTTTTCAGCTAACGCATATGAAATGGATGATTTTGCTTCGTCTTCTATTGAATCGCGAATTCAAGATTTGCACACGGCCTTTGCTGATCCACAAGTCAAAGGTATACTGGCGACCATCGGTGGGTTCAACTCCAATCAGTTGTTGCAATATATCGATTATTCGCTTATTCAAGCCAATCCGAAGCGATTCTGTGGCTATTCTGATATTACTGCATTGAGTACCGCTATATATACGAAGACAGGGCTGATAACCTATTCGGGTCCTGCGTTCTCGACGTTTGCTATACTTCATGGTAATGAATACACCGTCGAGTTTTTCGAGAAAATGATGATGGGATCGGCCGATTCAATTCACGTTACACCCTCTGAAGCATGGAGTGATGATGCGTGGTATCGGGATCAAGAGAACCGTCAATTTATTACGAACCAAGGGCCGGTGATTTTGAACGAAGGACAGGCAGAAGGCACCATTATTGGTGGGAATCTATGTACACTGAATCTACTTCAAGGCACAGAATATATGCCTTCTCTAGCAGGGGCAGTCCTGTTCGTTGAGGACGACTATATGGCTGATCCGTCTACATTCGATCGTGATTTACAATCACTTATTCATCAGCCCGGGTTCGAACAAGTGAGAGGGCTAGTCATTGGTAGATTCCAGAAAGCATCGGGAATGACGCCTCAATTATTAGATAAAATTATACGCAGCAAGCGGGAATTAACGCACATTCCGGTTATTGCAGATGTCGATTTTGGACATACCGCACCACATTGTACTTTCCCGATTGGGGGCAAGACGAAGCTTAACGCACAAGGCACGAGCGTAGAACTCTGGATTTCCGAATGAGAACCTAAATCAAGGGGGTGGGAAAATGGAGAGTAAAATTAAATTTTATGAAGAAGAATTCCATAAGTTCCAACCATACAAACACTTTATTTCACGAATAAGAGAAATGGAGAAAAAAAGTAGTTATGGAGCTACACTTGCCATGAAATGGACGGAAGTTGTAAAGCAAATAGTAACCCGTGAAACTTACCCAGCCATTCACCCGACGGGTCAAGAGACTTTTTCATTATACGTAGAGTTCCCAACAGGGATATTTGAATATGCCTTAGACATAGATGGAGCTAATTCTTTCATTCAGGAAAACAACATTGAACCAGTTAAAGTTTCTCCAATAAGTATCATGAGTTCTGTGGACTTAGGTAACATCAATAGAGATCCGAACAAAATAAGACCAAATCATAAAAATCCTATAATGATAGTCCAGAGTCAACATTTAACTGATCATAAGCCTTATTGTGTTAACGGGAACCATCGCATATATGAAGCATATCGAAACAACGATAAATCAATAGAAGTATTTGTATTTCATGAATTGGAGTTTGTTCCTTTCTTTTATAATATCCTCAGCAAGGCTACTTATTTCTTGGAGATGGATTATATGAGTGTCATTGGCAATAAAGAGGATGTTACACAGAGTGAAGAAGATGCTTTTGTGTATAAATTATAAACAGCCCCCCATCTGTACCTGCGTCAGGAGTTTGAATGCAAACCTGCCACAGGCAGATTGGAGGGGGAGTCCTATGCGGATGAAAAGGTTGTTTTGAAGCGACGATTTCGCTGCTCAATAATCTTCTCATAGTCTTCGATAAGTTGGTCGAAGATGTTCTCCCATGACCGCTGCTGTGCAAGCTTTCGCCCATGTATTCCCATGGCTTTAAGCTGCTCAGGATGGTTTGCCCATAGACCTATCTCACGAATGAGTGCATCTGCACGACCCGGTTCAAACAGAATGCCACTACGATGGTCAGCAACAAGATCCCGTACACCTCCAGCATTAGCCGCTAATACAGGCAAGCCCGAAGCCATGGCCTCCAGGACGACATTGCCGAACGTTTCTGTACAGGAAGGAAATACAAATAGATCTGCCGAAGCATACATATGAGCAAGCTCATCCCCATGAAGATAACCAGTGAAAGTTACATTTGCTGGTGCTTGTTGACGCATTTTGGGGAGCAGTGGCCCATCGCCAACTATAACCCAGTGAATACGCGATTGCAGCTCAGCTGGTAAATGCTGCATCGCCATAGTAAGTGTGCCGATATCCTTCTCAGGCGCGATTCGTCCAACGTAGAGCAGAATGAGCGGAGCAGTAATCCCGTGACGAATACGGAATTCTGAATTTCGCTTATCCGGCGTATATAGATTGCAATCAATTCCACGCGACCATTGTTTTAATCGCTGAATGCCTTGTTTGTGTAACGATTCGAGAGTCTCCAGTGAAGGGGCAAAGGTGGCATCGGCTCCGCGGTGGAACCATTGGACATACTTCCAGTAGAGGGGAATCATGCTTTTTAATCTGTAGTATTCGAGGTAACGATCGAAGTGGGTATGATAGGATACGACATGGGGAAGATGGTTTTTGTGAGCATAACGGAGGCCAAGCAGTCCCATATTGAATGGTGTGGAGATATGTAACAGATCCGGCTGGAATGCCTGCAGTTGTTTGTAGGTGGAGGTTCTGCTGGGAAGAGCAATTCGACATTCGGGATAGAGGAAAAAAGGGATATTAGCAACAGGCCGCACCGGAAAATCATCATTGCTCTCGATAATGGAGTTCGGAGTGAACAACAGATGTTTGATCCCTCTGCGCTGCATATGGGTACTCCAGCGTGCGAGCGTGGCGGCTACGCCATTGGTATCTGGAGCATAAGTATCCGTGAACAAGGCCAGGCGCATGATCATCCCTCCCGTGACTCTTGATGCCAAGATCATAACAACCGTTCATTATGCAGAAGTCAACGGTACGTTAACTTATTGCGTTTTCTTGTAAATTGTATGAAGCACCGATGAAGCGGATCAGCTTCTTATCCTGGCAGGTACTCTGTCGGCAGTAACTTGTATAGCATATTCTGCTATGATGGGATGAGGTGTCGGCGCATTCTGTCAGCACATAGTGGTAAGTCATCATGTTAATTTGTTCGTTAAAGATCGAGAATTATTGGAGGCAGAGAATGAAACAATTAATAGAAGAATTACAGCAATTATTACCTTTGGATCAGCTTGAATCCATGTCAGGTGAAGAAGTTGTAGGTAGCGTAGCGATGGATCTATACCGCGCTGAATTTGCTACCATTAGAGAATGTGGACCAGACATCCCGCAAATCTTACGAGAAATGATCCTTCTTATTGAACTAGACACGGAATTATCGATGAATGGAATAGCTGGATATTTAGAAAATTCAAGTGGGCAATTTATAAGTGAAACGACAGCAGTGTTACAGCGAATTGGTAATGGGACGGATGCAGAGATTATGCAGAGCATTCAGGACATTTTATCCGCGAACGGAGTGAGTGTTGCACAGCTTAGAGAGAATGTGAATGGGTTGTCAGAGGGGGAAGTAACGAATTCCTTGGAAGTGCATGGACAGCAGGTTCATGAAGTGATGCAACAGGTGCAGCATGTAGCGGAAGGATTATTAATGCAATCTGACAATGAAGAAGTATTTGAAATGCTCTATCAGTATGTGGATGCCAACATGGACAGTTTGAAGCAGCAGTTGGAGCAGCTCTTATCTGAATAATGAAGCGAACTTAAGATGTATACGCGACGAGCGTGATACGGAGGAGTGGACTTACGTGATTGTGATGATCAATGGAGCATTTGGCGCGGGCAAAACGTCTGCTGCGAACCAGCTACAGCCGTTAATTCCAAACAGTATGATCTTTGACCCTGAAGAGATTGGCTATATGCTGCGAAAGGTGATTCCAGAGGACGTAAGAATGAAGGAAGAGCGCACAGACGATTTTCAGGATATGGAGCTATGGAAAATACTTACCGTAACCATAGCCCGTGAACTGAGGCATAAGTATGATAAACATTTAATTGTGCCGATGACAATCTATGATACAGAACGCTTCGAATATATTCATCGTGGGCTTAGTGAATTAGACAGCAATCTGTATCATTTTACGCTAATGACTTCAATGAATACATTGCATGAGAGGTTAGCCAAACGTGGCGATAAGTTAGGTGGGTGGACGTACCAACAAGCGGTTAAATGTCTAGAGGCATTTCAGGATGCACGCTTCGAACAACATATTGTAACCGATGATCTAACTACGGATGATGTGGTCAAGCACATTTATTCCAACGTGATGCAGAAGGAACTGACTGTGGAATAGCGCTCAATCCTACAATCCTTAGGAGGACTAAACGATGAAATTGAACAAACGGCTGGTGGTTGAATCGATTATCGTAAGTCTGTTGTTAACTGTGGGTATTATCTGTTGGCAAATCATCCAAGGCATGATCCTAACGTATCAATATGAACCGGCTATTGTAAACAGCTATGCTTCTGTGGAGAAATTACAATCTACAGTTGCGTTTGGAACGGTGGTTCGAGCCGATCTGACATTCATGTTAATGAGTGGAGCGGGACTTATCCTATTCACATGTTTGTACTACTATGTTCGTTCAAGAATCAAGCAACGGAAGGCACATTTTTAACGAAATGCTCGTGAAACAAATCTGGATGCATGTGAAACAGACATAGATACTGTTAACAAATACATGCTGGGTTATCATTCACCCTTCAATTAAAAATAGTTCGCTATCTTCCCTGAGTCCTTCTGGACTCGGGGTTTTTGAGTTAATCTAATGTTTTTCCGGTTCGAAGGGGAAATTTTGTATATCCAAGCTGGTCAAACAATCCGTTACAATGATCTTGTAAGCGCTTATCGTGTTGGATAGAGAGAGGAGAGACAGGAATCATGATTACAACAGATCAGATTTATCTGGATCAATCATTGCCTAACAAAGAGGATGTATTTCAATTCATTTCCGCCGAAGCTGAACGTTATCACATTACGAGCAACCGTAAACAGCTTGAAGCAGATTTGTGGGAGCGTGAACAAGTCTATTCCACGGGGTTGCAGGATCACTTTGCAATTCCTCATACGCAGAGCGAAGCGGTGATTCGTCCAGCGGTAATGGTGATTCGTTTGAGCGAGCCGATTGACTGGGATTCTCATGATGGGAAGCCTGTGAAATACATTTTTGTCATACTGGTACCGAAGGGTCATGTGGACGTATCTCATCTGAGGATTATTTCCTCACTAGCTACATTATTACTCGAAGATTCATTCAAAGAGGGCATTGCAGCAGCGGCGAAGCCGGAAGATGTATATGGCTTGCTTCATCAATATACGGAAGGACTGGTGTCATAATGAAAATCGTAGGTGTAACGTCATGTATCGCAGGACTTGCCCACACGCCAATGGCAGCAAAAGCATTGGAGAAGGCGGCAGCGCAATTGGGTTACGAGATCAAAGTTGAGCAGCAAGGTGCGATGGGTCAAGTGAACAAGCTGACAGAGGAAGATATTGCAGCGGCTAATTTTGTACTCATCGCTTCGGATCAAACGGTAAAGGATATGGAGCGGTTCGGGGATAAGAAGGTCGTTCGTGTCAAAATCGGTCATGCGGTTAGTCAGGCTGAAGCGGTGCTAACCAAAGCAGTAGAAGCGGTAAAAGCACAATCCTAAATTATCTTCCATATGAGGAGAGAGTAAGATGAGAAAATGGTTTGGTGAAGCAAAAACACATCTCATGACAGGTATATCCTACCTGCTGCCAGTTATTATCGCGGGTTCCCTGGTTGTAGCGATCTGTAAGATCATCGCGTTATCGATGGGCATAACAGACCTTGATCCATATAAAGATGGAAGCGGATTCTTGCATATTTTATACCTGGTCCAAAATGTAGGTTGGAGTGGTATCGGGCTACTGACCATTGTACTGTCTGGTTACATTGCTTATTCAATTGCCGACAAACCGGCGCTGGCCGCTGGTTTAATCGGTGGGGTATTGGCCCAACAGACAAATGCAGGTTTCCTGGGCGCGCTCATTTCAGGTTTCTTTGCCGGATATATCACGCTGTGGGTCAAAAATAAAGTTAAAATCACAGGCCCAGCCGCGGGTTCGGTACCCTTAATCATTTTGCCATTGATCACTGTGGGACTGACGGGTTTCCTGATGGCCGTTGTTCTTGGCGGACCACTGGGCGCACTTAATGATTATCTGATTACATGGGTACAAAACATGAGTCAGAGCGGAACCAATACAGTTGTGCTTGCTATCATTCTGGGTGCAATGATCGGATTCGATCTCGGTGGACCAGTGAACAAAGCCGCTTGGATGGCAGGTAACGCGTTGTTCCTGTCTGGCGTATATCTACCCAATGTGTTTATCAACATTGCGATCTGTATTCCACCACTTGGCTACGGTTTAGCAACATTGCTGATGAAGAAACGTTTCTCCAAAACGTACCAGGAAGCGGGTAAAGGTGCTGTTATTATGGGTGTCATCGGCATCACAGAAGGAGCAATTCCCTTTACTTTGCGTAATCCTGCGAAAATGATTTTGGTCAACATGGTTGCCTGTGCATCAGGTGCAGCATTAACCGCGTTGCTCGGCGCACACATCATCATGCCACCAATCGGTGGATTGTACGGTGCAATCTCCGTAGGTACACCACTTGCGTACCTTGCCGGAGGTATCTTCGGGGCACTCATTGTTGCGGGCGGAACGATGCTTGTTAACTTCCGTGATGAAGAAGAGAAACAACCTGCTGAAACGAAGGAAGCTTCTGTGAAGAAAAATGGCGAAGAGATTGAACTGGTTTTTGACTAAATAAATGAGAATTTATTAGAACCAATATGTATTCAACTAAACTTTTACACGAGAACGGAGAGGACAGAAATAACGTGAAGAAGCGAAGCGTTCGCCTGAAAGCTTTCTGAAAGAAAGCTACATCGAAAGCATATGCTATCCCCGGATTTTCCCTTTATAGAAGGGAATCAAAAAAAACTGGGGATAACAGCGATCGGAAGGTTGTTCTGTCATCGGAGTGGTTAGTGTAAACATCTTTTAGTTGAACTATATAGAGCTAAATAAGCAACTGGAGGGATACAGAGATGAGTGAGAGAGAACGTACGAAGGTGCATGTTATTCCACACACACACTGGGATCGGGAATGGTACTTCACCACCTCCCGTTCCAAAGTGTATCTAGTCAAACATGTCAAAGAAGTGCTGAATGCACTGGAAACTATCGAAGGATTTCATTATTACCTGCTAGATGCTCAGGGCTCCTTGTTGGATGATTACATCCGTTGGTGCCCAGAGGACGAGGAACGTATTCGCAACCTAGTTTCAGCTAAACGACTCATGACAGGCCCGTGGTATACCCAAACAGATCAGTTGGTCATTTCCAGTGAATCCATGGTTAGAAACCTGTACTATGGAACGGAAACAGCACGTAAGTATGGGCATTCGATGAAGGTTGGGTATGTGCCAGATGCGTTTGGACAATCAGCACAAATGCCGCAAATTTATCGGGAGTTCGGAATTGAACGCTTCTTGTTCTGGCGCGGGGTGTCCGATAATACTAATCCGCGTACTGAATTTACCTGGGAAGGATCGGATGGTAGTCAAGTTTTCGCTGTTCAGATGCCATTTGGATACTACTATGGAGGAAACATTCCAGAGGATGCCGAGGATTTGCAGCCGTATTTGGAAAAACAGATTGGCGCGCTTGAGAACAAAGCATCAACGCGGCATGTTTACTTCCCCAACGGCTTCGACCAAGCACCGATTCGTTTGAATCTGCCTCAATTGATTGAACGCTTCAATCAAATAGATGACAAACGGGAATATGTGATGAATGAGCCGGAACGCTTCATGGCAGAGATTGAAGCAGACAGTCATGATCTGCCGGTACTCCGCGGTGAGTTAATGGAAGCCAAGCATATGCGTATTCACAAATCTATTTTCTCCACGCGTGCAGATCTCAAGCAACAGAATAACCAGATCGAGAACTTCATTGCGAACATCTTAGAGCCTGTACTTGCCATCAGTCACTCTCTAGGGCATGAATATCCGCATCGCATTGTGGAAGATATCTGGAAGTTGATGTTTGAGAATGCCGCGCATGATAGCATTGGTGGATGTAATAGTGATACTACGAATCAGGACGTTGCTTTCCGTTACAAACAGGCCAATGATATCGCACGCAATCTACTAGATTTGCATATGCGAATGATTGCTTCGACCATTGAACAGGAGGAGACATTTGCCTTTACCCTGTTCAATACTTTACCGTATGTTCGTGGGGGTGTTACAGAGATTGAGGCGTACATTCCAGAGGAATCGTTTGTCATTCGTGATACGAAGGGAAGAGAACTGGCTTATGCGATTGTGGAAAAAGTAGATCAGACAGATTATGTGTTAGGGCAACACATTGATCTGAATCCAAGTCGTAAAGTCTATCTCCCAGATCGTGTATACCGTGCGAAACTACTGGTAGAACTGCAAGAGGTTCCAGCGATGGGGTATACTCAGATCATCTTTGACTTTAGTCAGGGAACAGCACCAACAATTGAGCGACGCAACGAGCAGCATATCGAAAATGAATTCTTTGCCATCGTTGTTGAAGATAACGGTACTTTAACCATTACAGATAAAACCTCTGGGCAGACGTATGCCAATCAGATGGTGTTTGAAGATAATGGTGATGACGGAGACTCTTATAATTATTCACCGCCGGAGCGGGATCTTATTGTATCCTCCATTGGCAGCAAACTGAATGTGACTACAGCGAAGACAACCGTTCTTGAAGAACTTCAACTGGGATGCACACTGAATGTGCCTGCCGATCTGCATGAACGTGAAGCGGGTATAAGCTCGGGACAACTACCAATCCAAGTTCAAGTAGGACTTCGTAAGGGTGAGCGATTGATCCGCTTTGAGGTTCAGGTACAAAATCAGGTGCTTAGCCACCGACTACGTGTACTCTTTGATACAGGTCTTGCTTCCTCCTTGTCCATTGCAGATCAGCCTTTTGGTGTCATTGCTCGTCCTACGTCCTTACCTGAGGTAGAGGTGTGGGAACGTGAGAAGTGGCAAGAGAAGCCGATCACGATTGAAGCGATGCAGAGTTATGCGGGACTAAATGACGGTAATCGTGGCATCGTAGTGATCACCGAAGGAGTGCGTGAGTACGAGATTGTAGGCGAGAAGATGGATACTATTGCCTTGACCTTGTTCCGTACGTTTGGTTTCATGGGTAAAGAAAATCTCGTGTATCGCCCGGGGCGAGCTTCAGGAGAGAAAATCGTTGCTACACCAGATGCCCAGTTGCTAGGTGAGCTGAGCTTCTCGTTTGCATTGTATATCCACAATGCTGGACTGGATGAAGCGAGGGTAGCGCATGTTGCGCGTGAATATTTAACACCGATCGCCAGCTATCAATTATGTGACTTTTTGAATGGCCGATTGATCTTCGCCTTCCGTGATGAAGAGCGTACGTTGCCACAGAACTATAGTTTGATGTCCTTTAACGAGGAATCCAATGCTGTACTCAGCGCGTTCAAGAAAGCGGAGCATAGTGATGGATATATTATCCGCGTATTCAACCCGTACTTGAAGCAAAATGCACAAGCAACAGTTCAGTTTAATCAATCGGTTTCGGTGGAACGAGTATCCCTGGCAGAGCAGTCTTTAGAGCCTGCACAGGTTATTGCGGATAAAGAGCAAGTCATCTCATTACCTGAGCTTACCCATTGCAAGCTGATGACCATCCTTGTATCTAAGGCAGATTAATATAAATACTGTTCACAGTCAGATATAAACAGATGCGTTTTATCGAATGCTCAGCTTAGACGGATCAGAGAGGAGGTCGGATATCGATATGATTTTTCCATACAAACGTTTGCAGAAGTTGTTTCTCCTTCTTCATGGTGAAGGACAGGATCAGGCATGGACAAGCCAGGCTCTTGCGGAGAGGTTAGAGGTCACAGTGAGAACCATTCGGGACGATCTGAAGAAGTTGGAGAGTATCCTTGTGCAACATGGAAGCAGACTGGAATCCAAACGAGGCAAAGGATACTCCATCGTAGTTGATGAGCCCTCGAGTTATGATGAGCTGCTTGAAAATCGGCACAATCTTCAATCCGGAAGCTTGCCTATGCCTGGATCGCCTGAGGAGAGAATACGATTTGAATTGTTTAAATTGCTAAACGAACCAGGTCATATCAAAATGGAAGACCTCGCTGATCAATTGTTTATAAGCCGTGCAACGATGAATAATGATCTGAAGATCATTCGTCAGATTCTGGAGAATTATCAATTGCAGCTCTGCATTAAGCCTGGATATGGCGTGCAGGTAACCGGGGATGAGAAAAACATCCGGTATTGTCTCGCTGAATATGCTGACGTGCGTGATGAACAATTACAATTGGCTCCGGATGGAATTACAGTCGCGCAGGAGCAATTGTTACAGCCTGTTGATCCAGCCCGAATTCGGGAAGTGGTGATGCGACATTTGCGTCATAAGCATGTTCGGATTGCTGATCTGGCTCTGAAGGATCTGATCACACATTTGGCTGTTATGATCCTACGTGTGATGCAGGGTCATGGGCTAGAGAAGTTTGACACGGTGGAGGCGAGTGGGCAGGATCAGGAACTTTCTCTGCAAATGATTAAGGATCTGGAGGAGTTGTACTCCATTCGTTTCTCTGCCGGAGAGTGCGATTATCTGTTATTGCATATCATTAGCAAAAAAATGACAGCTACCGATTGGGATGGTCTATCGGATGATCCTCTATATGTTACCGTTCAGCGGATGCTAGATTATGTCTATGAACGATACAGTTATGATCTGAGAGATGATGAACGATTTCCGCGTGACCTTTACGCCCATCTGAAACCTATGATTACACGACTAGAGCATGGGATGAACATGCGTAATCCACTATTGGGACATATCCGTAAATATTACCCGCTGGCGTATGAGATTACGATTGGTGCGGTTAAACAGCTACAGACGTATGTGCCTTATGAAATTAATGATAGCGAGATTGGTTATCTGGCATTGCACTTCGGAGCGGCGTTGGAACGCAAATATCAGATTCCTCATCGAAAACGAAAGTCCGTCCTGCTTGTATGTGGCTCAGGTTATGGAACAGCACGTATCCTTGAATCGCGTCTGCGCTCATTGTTTGCGGAGCTTGAGGTATCTCGCGTAGTATCCTTACGTGAATATGAGGAAATGGTGAGTATTCCCGAGGATATGGTGATCTCCACCATTCGCTTGCGAGAGTCTAAGGGCAAGCCTTCGGCTGTTATCGCTGCCATTCCTTCAGAACGCGATATGGCAACCATTACGCACATGGTTCGTTCTAGTGATACTCAAGAAGAAATGACGTTGCTACGCTATTTCGACCCTGAATTTTTCATGTATCGTACGGATCAGCCTGACAAGTTCAAGCTCATGTCTGAGATGAGTGATATGTTATCAGCGCGAGGTGTAGTGACAGAACGGTTCTGGCCTGCATTACAGGAGCGTGAGGAGATGGCTTCTACCGCTCTGGGTAGAGGCATGGCCATTCCCCATCCATTGGAGCTAAGCTCTACACGGACAGTTGTCTCCGTCTGTTTGCTGGAGAAGCCTATTCGTTGGGATGATGAGAATGAAGTACACGCGGTATTCATGTTATCGATATGCAAAGAGGATTATGAGCAAGCGATGGGCATCTACGATCTATTTGTGGAATTGATCCGTCAGGAGGAACTACTTGAGGGATTGCGCACCTGTGATGCCTTTGAGGATTTTGCCCAGATCGTACGTCATACACTGAGTACCAAAAGTACAGATGCATATGCTTAAGTAGCAAAAGGTATGATCGGGATATTACATGTAAGCTAACAAACAAGCAGTTCTCTATCCGATTAACGGGGGAGAACTGCTTGTTCGTTTATGATTTCTTGTATATTGTTTATGTTCGTTAATTATCGTTTGTCTATCGTTCTATATCACTTTCAATTAATTATATGTGCTTCGAAATAACTTCTTCCAGCCCTTGTGCCACCGATTGTGGCCCACGTGCAAGATGTCGCTCATACAGGTGTAGGCGGACAAAGCTCTCATCTGTACCCATCGCTTCTGAGAAAATGGCACTAAGCCCTCTCGCGCGACGATCAATCTGTAGCAGCAGCTCTAACGAATCGTCCATCGGATAGAACAGAACCTCCAGTTCATCCAAATATCCACGGAACTTATTGGTTGGTACGAACTCGAATTCCTGAACAAAGGGCAGATTGCCGCCAAGTTTAGGGGCGTAGTCATTGGTAACCTCACGCAACTTGAAGCCAAGGATGTCAATGGCATCTAAGACGGTACGCATCTCTTGGGTGGGTACAACACGTAACAAATCCCGATCGGAAGGATCCACAGCACTTGCAATATCAAGACCTGTTTCCACCCATACCTCAGCACTATGTAACGTGAGTGGAAGATTTTCCGGCAGGTCAAACGAGAACTGTTTCTCCAACTTCGCGCCTGGTTGCAAGGTGAAGCCATCGGTTAACAAAAACTTGGCGATAGTTGCCTTCTCCTTGAATTTACGATCATCGCGTTCCCGTAGGTAATGAGTGTGAATGCTTAGGTATATCCGGTCGACGCTCTGTTCGACATCACCACCTTGTATGTATACCGTTCCAGAAATAACACCGCCAGGGATAACCTCTGGGTTATCTAACTCTGTATTTACTTTTGCCGCGCCTACGCCAACACTAGCTAACATTTTCTTAAAAAATGACATTTGCTCAACCTCCGGATCAGTTCGATTTCTGGGAAAAAATACGACTTCGACCTTTATACGGAATGTGACGGATTGCCGTTTCAAATTTTATCGTATAAAATTCTCGGAATAGTGGGGGAAATGAACGGTCATTGTCGAATATAGTTAAATAAAGGAATATGCGGAGGAGGAATCGGATGGGACTGGAATGGTACGACATGATTGCGAGACGTAACGGAGGGTATCGGGGCAGGGCGAAGTTTATCGTCGAAGGACAATCAGCGGAAGATGTGTTTGAGAAACGGTTAATTGAAATGTTACCTCTTCATACTACGGTACTTGATGCGGGATGTGGCCATGGTGAGTTTACACTGCGAATGTCAGCTTACGCTCCGTACATTACCGGTTTCGACAACTCCAGCGAGATGATACGGATTGCATTGTCGGGGCTAGCATCGTCTGATGTGAGCAATGTAGAGTTTGTACATGCTACGACCAAGACGAAGATGCCATTTGTGGATGAACAGTTTGACCTAATCTATGATCGCCGTGGACCAACATCTATCATTGAACATGACCGAGTGCTTCGCAAAGGCGGAACAATCATTGGTATTCATGGTGATGTGAGCAAGGTGAGGGAGCGGTTGTTGAATAATCATTATGAAGATATTGCGATTGAAGAATTCAACGATGCTGTTCTGGTGTTCCCCAATGAACATGAGTTTGCACTTTTTCTCTCCGATACGCCAGGAAATCCAGACTATACGTCGCCTGAACTTCAGGAAGCATTTCATGCCAAACTAGATGAAAGTCTGGTTGACGGACGAATTTGTGTAAAGGAACGCAAGTATATTTGGAAAGCTGTAAGAGCAGGTGTGTAATGCTATATATTCAGAAGAACGAAATTAACATTTAAACTGAGGTGTGGAGGGAATACATGATAGATTTGAGATATCCTATTGGATCATTTGAACATTCGGGGGAAATTACAGTAGCTCAGAGAGAACAGTGGATAGAGGACATTGCACAGTTACCGGCTAACGCTCGTCAAGCTGTAGAAGGATTGAGTCCAGAACAGTTGAGCCTACCTTACCGGGACGGGGGCTGGATGGTCAAACAAGTGATCCATCATATGGCGGATAGTCATATGAACAGCATGATTCGATTCAAGTTGGCACTGACCGAGGATAACCCAACGATCAAGCCGTATTACGAAGACCGCTGGGCTGAGCTTAGTGATTCACGGGAACTGGATATCGAATTTTCCCTGCAGATTCTAGATGCATTACACCGCCGGTGGGTCGGATTGTTACATACCTTAACAGATGCGGATTTTGCCAAATCATTCTATCACCCAGGCTCACAAGAAACGACTAGATTGGACTACAACCTAGGCTTCTATTCCTGGCACGGCAGACACCATGTTGCTCATATTACTTCACTTAGGGAACGATTAGGTATATAGAATTGTTGTAACGTAGTAACCTTTATATGGATTAATAAGGACGTCTCAGTGGAGCAATTTGCTTTCCTCAGACGTCTTTTTGTATGCCCATTTTATACGTATAAATCATGGGGGTTTTTCAAGAAAAATAGAGAACTTATGGGTAAAAATGTTATAATAGAGTGTGCTGTAATTTTGAGGAATTGATGTGTGAAATGCTGATTATGTAAGAGATTTTCATCTGAATGAGGAGGCAAAAGCAATGGAAAAAACAATTAAAAATATTCAAGATGTATATGACATGTTAGATGCGGAATTTCGTTCTGCAAAACAGTTTTGGGAACCCTTTTATGAAGATCGCAGCAGACCGATTCCCTTTTTCCCGAATAAGCCTGATGAGAATCTGGTAGCACATGTGAACTCAGGTTTGCTGACTGGAGGCAAGGCTCTAGAGCTTGGTTGTGGGCCGGGTAGAAATGCCCTCTATCTGACGCGTGAAGGTTATCAGGTGGATGCATACGATCTATCCGAAACGGCCATTGCATGGGCAAAAGAAAGAGCTGAGGAAGAACAACTCCCCGTTAACTTTGAATGTCGCTCTGTATTTGAATTATCTCCTCAGGCTGAATATGATCTCGTATATGATTCAGGCTGTCTGCATCATCTGTTACCCCACCAGCGTATACCGTATCTGGAGATGATCTATAATGCGCTTCGACCAGGGGGCTACTTTGGCATGACTTGTTTTGCTCCGGGATTCGGAGGTATGGGCGGGCCAGAGACGGTTATGGATGATTGGGATGTATACCGGGAGAAATCAATGAAGGGTGGTCTAGCATTCACAGAAGAGAAGCTCCGCTATATGCTGGAGGAATCGTTCGAGTGTGTGGAGTTACGTCCGATGAAGACGATGAATCAGGAAGATGCTGAGTTTGGCATACCCATCCTATGGGTGACGTTGTGGAAGAAGAGAGACGCATAAATACATAGATCGTGTAGTTTACACTTAAATTAGGAGGATGACGAATGAAAACAGAACATTATATCATCACAGGTACTTCTAAAGGCATTGGGATGCAGCTAGCAGATGTGTTATTGGAAAGAGGAGCTTGGGTTCACGGTATTTCACGAGGAACTCATGAGTCGTTAATAGATCATTCTCAATATACACATTACACGTATGACCTTAGTGATCATGCGGGAATCGATGAGCTGATGACTCGCATTCTGGCACAGGTTTCAGCGCAGGAAGCGGAGTTTGTTGGACTAATCAATAATGCAGCCATGGTTGAACCGCTAAAGCCCATAGATCAATGTAATGCCGCAGAGATCAGTCAGAGCTTAAATATTAGCTTGGTAGCACCCATGATATTAAGTTCTTCTTTTATTCGCCATAGCAATGCTATGAATGTAAGACGGAAGATTGTAAATGTTTCTTCTGCATCAGGGGAATATCCAGCGCCCGCTATGGGAACGTACTGCACAGCCAAAGCAGGAATGAACATGTTCACACAATGTCTTGCAGCAGAACAAGGTGGCGCGGTAAATCCAGTTGAAGTGCTCACATTTGACCCAGGTATGGTCGATACAGCGTTGCAGGCTGTGGCACGAGGTAAGAGCGAAGCGGAATTTGCGCTGTCTGCACTATTCAGTCAAGCTTATGAAGCAGGTCAACTGCAAGATGCGAGAGATGTCGCTGAGCGACTTCTAGCCCAACTGAAATAGCAAACATAGTCTGTCTGAGGTTCAGTCCGAATTGCGCCACCAAGGAGTGAGTTTTTGAAGAAAATAAGTTGGATCATCTTATCGCTCTTGATTATTGCTGCAATAACCCTATTGATCGTTAGAGCCAACAGCTTGAAGCTTGCTTTATCTTGGGGAGGATATTCAACGTCATACTCTACTTACCATCAGGGATATAATGCGAATCAGCTTGAATACAAGGTAATTGAGGCAGGAGAAGAGGATAAGCCCATTTTGCTCTATTTGGAACGCAATCGATTTGGTTTTTGGAAGATTTTATTCGACAGCGGACAGACCCCAGATGCCAAGTTTGCGCACATTTTATGGATGAATAAGGGCGGATTTAAGACATTTACTTTTCAGGATGATCCAACGTTTTCAACGGAGTGGAACTATCTGGCTGTCGGAACAAACGCTGTGAAGCAGATTGAGTTATCACCTGACTGGCTCCGACCTGGAACAGCCTTCAAAATCCAGCAGACACGCGAATCGTATAGCATTTATCTGATCACATATACGGATCCTGAGGATGGTGAGAGCATGGATATGTACCAACTGCTGCTCGACAAAGGAATGATTAAATAATCTAATGTTCAAAATTATGCTTATCGAGGACGACGAATCCTTATTCAATGAAATGAAGGAACGATTGAGCCAGTGGTCATATGATATTTATGGTGTGCAGGATTTTGGCAAAGTGATGGAGGTATACAGTAGTATTCAGCCTGAACTTGTCATCATCGACATTCAGCTACCGCAATATGATGGATTTCACTGGTGTCGATTGATCCGGGCGCATTCCAATGTGCCTATTATCTTTCTGTCTTCACGAGATCATCCTACGGATATGGTGATGTCTATGCATCTGGGTGCTGACGATTTTGTGCAGAAGCCCTTCCACTTTGAAGTGCTGATTGCGAAGATCCAGGCGACGCTGCGGCGCGTGTACAATTACAATACAGAGCGAGTAGAATTACGAACTTGGCGAGGTGCAACGATTGAGTATGTGAAAAATGCGCTTACTCGCGATCAGCAAGCAGTTCTATTAACGAAGAATGAAATGTTGATTCTTAAAGTGCTTGTCGAACACAAAAATCAAATTGTGACCCGTGAAGAACTCATCCGTAGTCTGTGGGATCATGAGCATTTTGTTAGTGACAATACGTTGACGGTGAATGTGAATCGATTGCGGAAGAAGCTGGAACCTATTGGCTTAGATTCGTATATTGAAACTCATGTGGGACAAGGTTATCAGGCTACGGAAGAGGCAAATATATGATTAGGCAGTATTTACGTGAGAAGCTGACTTGGTTGTTGCTCCTGATTTTCATACAGCTCATCACTTTGTTTGTGGCTTATATGGATACATCTATTCCTTTTGAAGCGTTGGCTTATATCGTGTTGCTTCAGGTTGTCATATGTATTGTGTTTATCTGGGCGAGATACCCGAAAGAGACGCGTTATTACCGAAAATTGACTGCTTGGGATCATACATATGATCTCGCCGAGCTGGATCAAGCGGATAGTCCGTATGAACGCATTATACATAATGCTGTGGCTTCTCAAACCGAGCGTTACCGGAAGGAATCAACTTCTCATTTTCTATCATTAGAACAGGAGAAGGACGAGATCCTCTCTTGGATTCATGAGGTCAAGACGCCACTGACGGCATTACAGCTAATGATTGAACGGATGCCTGACGATCGCTTGCGGGCACAGATGACGTATGAATGGTTGCGTATACATCAGCTCTTGGATCAACAGCTTCATCAGAAACGCATTCCGTTTATGCACAATGACTTGTTTTTGGAAAATACGGAGATTGAGCCTGTAATCGTTGGTGAGGTTCGAGCGTTAAAGTCATGGTGTATTTCCAAAGGCATTGGGTTCGATGTATCTTTATCTGCCACTCATGTACTGACAGACAGTAAGTGGCTAAGCTTCATCATTCGCCAGCTTCTGAGTAATGCAGTGAAATATAGTGATTCCTCCGATATTGTTATCATGAGTGAAGAGCATGAGGGGCATGTTGTACTTACCATTCAGGATCAAGGGCGAGGCATAGAGGCTCAGGATCTACCGCGTATTTTTGATAAAAGCTTCACATCCACTAATGGGCGGCTCGAAGGAACGGCTACGGGTATGGGACTGTATTTAACGAAGCAGGTTGCGCAGGCTCTTCGGATTGATGTTCATGTGTACTCCGTTCCGGGAGAAGGCACAACGGTACAGTTAACCTTTCCACGAGAGAATGAAATGGTGCGGCTTGCAGGCATGTGACGATAATGTCACATGCTTTTTGGTTTTGTTAGATCAATCGAAGGATAAATAATCCCGTTCCCCTTATGATAAAAATTGTTCAGAGAGCCGCTTTTGATTACAAAGGATGCTAGAAGCATATCGAGGAGGAGTGAGTGGGACATGTTCATTTTGGAAGCGAAGAAAATATATAAAATGTATGGAGATAAATTTAACAAACAAGAGGTGTTAAGAGGTATTGATCTAGGGGTGCGCAAAGGGGAGTTTGTTGGCATTATGGGACCTTCCGGGTCAGGTAAAACAACCTTGCTAAACGTTCTGTCCTCAATTGATCGTGTCAGTCAAGGCGCTATAGAGATTGAACGCAAGGAGTTTACTGGGATGAAGGAGAAGCAGCTTGCTGAATTCCGTAAACAACATCTCGGTTTTATATTTCAGGAGTACAATCTACTGGATACACTTACGGTAAAGGAAAATGTACTTCTTCCACTATCCGTCACGGGTATAGCGAAACAAGAAGCGCATCGTAAATTCGACCACATTGCAGGGGAATTAGGCATTGCTGAACTAAAGGATAAATATCCGTCTGAAATCTCGGGCGGGCAGAAACAGAGGACTTCGGCTGCACGTGCATTCGTTCATGATCCCAGTATTATTTTTGCAGATGAGCCGACAGGAGCATTGGATTCCAAGTCAGCTTCCGATCTGCTTGGTAAGCTCAGTGATATGAACACTAAACATCAGGCGACGATTATTATGGTTACACATGATCCGGGAGCTGCGAGCTATTGTAGCAGAGTTATTTTTATTCGCGATGGTCAGATCTATACCCAATTGAACCGAGGGAACGAGTCACGTCAGACCTTCTTCAATGATATTATCAAAACGCAGGGTGTACTGGGTGGTGTGCAGCAATGAGTCTAAACCACATCATTATTCGCAATTTGCGCAAAAATCTGAAAAATTATTATCTCTATGTTTTTGCACTAATTTTCAGCGTTGCCTTATATTTCTCATTTGTGACATTACAGTACGATTCATCCATGACTGAAGTGGAGAACTCCGTTAAAGGTGCAGCTGCGATAGGTACATCATCGGTGTTATTAATCGTCATTGTAGCCATTTTTCTGTTATATGCGAATACGATCTTTATCAAACGTCGCAGTAAGGAGATTGGATTGTTTCAGCTTATTGGATTAACCAAAGGTAAGATTTTTCGAATTTTGAGTGTAGAGAATTTCATTCTTTATTTCGGTTCTATGATTATTGGGGTGTTGATCGGATTCCTTGGATCGAAGCTGATCCTAATGATTTTATTTAAAATTATTGGTGTAGATGCCATTACGAAGTTGGTCTTCTCTCCGATGGCGTTAGTGCAGACGATCATTGTTTTTGTCGTATTGTACATGCTGATCATGTTGATGAACTATACCTTCATTCGAGCACAGAGTATTCTTTCGCTCTTTCGTGTCTCTTCAACCTCGGAGCAGCGACAAAGCCAGATGTCAACGGGGCAGGTTATCGTAGGTGTATTAGGCATTATCCTCATCGTATTCGGCTATGTCTTGTCAGCCCAATTGTTCAGTGGAGCCGCACTCGATATGCAGCAATTGATGGTAACGATGCTTGTGATCCTGTTCTCTGTTATATTGGGCACTTATCTGTTCTACAAAGGTTCCGTTAGTTTTCTGTTTAATCTGATTCGCAAAAGAAAACAGGGTTACCTATCTATTCAAGAGGTGTTATCGTTATCATCTATTATGTTCCGCATGAAGTCGAATGCCTTGTTGCTGACCATTATTACAACGGTCTCGGCTCTTGCCATTGGCATGTTGTCTCTAACATACATTTCATATTATTCGGCAGAAGCTCAAGCGCGCGAGAGTGTGCCAGAGGATTTTTCGTTTGCACAAGCGAATGTAAAGAATCGATTTGTAGCTGAATTGGATCAGCGAGAGATTGCTTATGAGGTAAAGCACAGACAATCGATCTTCATTGAAATTGATGGAAAAGATATCATGAATGAATCTCAAGGTAAGGAGTTTTTGTACAGCAGTGTCGTGAGCGACCAGATGGTGGATGACTTGGATCTCACCCCGGGTGAAGTGGTCTTTATGGGGTATGGAAACGTCGTTCGGCAATTAATTCCGATACGGGAAAAAGGTTCTATTGTTCTGCATGGGATGAAGCATAGCATCGATCAGGAGTTAATTGGAACCTCGAAGCAGGGAGTGCTCCCTACGTATTATACGAAAGGAACACCGGTCGCTGTGGTGGACGAATCGGTCTATCAACAGCTTCAACAGGATCTCGATCCTAAGCTTCAGGAGAAGGACACAGCCGATTATTATGGTGTGCAGATTCTGAACTCGGCTCAGGTGGAGGAAGCTTACACAATATATACGGCACTAGACTTGCATGTACCTAATTTTGCTCAGATCGAAATTCGAAACAATCAGCGCACCAATATGGGTCTTATTATGTTTATCGTAGGTTTCTTAGGTCTAACCTTCCTGATTACTTCAGGATGTATTCTATACTTTAAACAAATGAACGAAAGTGAAGAAGAAAAGCCGAATTATACGATACTACGTAAGCTCGGCTTCACCCAAGCTAATCTATTACGTGGCATTCAACTGAAGCAGTTATTTAACTTCGGTATCCCGTTAGTTATTGGATTGAGTCATAGTTACTTTGCCGTGAAGTCAGGCTGGTTTTTCTTCGGAACTGAACTCGTGACACCGATGGTGATCGTGATGATTGTATATACAATGCTGTATTCCATGTTTGGGTTATTATCTGTCTTGTATTATAAGCGTGTGATTATGGAGTCATTGTAGATCAGTGATTAGGAGAAGAGAGTCTTTTCCAGACACTAATAAATTAGCCTTAGTTCTGTATCCTATGGGATTGCCAAGCTAAGGCTATTTCGGAGTTATAAGACACACTCTAGTCATTAACTAATGGAAAAAAAGGAGGATCGAGGAAGTTTAGCGAAATAATGATCAGGTGGAGTTCATTACATATGGAAAAAAGCTTCGCTGCTGAGGCGATAAGATACGAGGTTAATAGAAGGGATGGTAGAAAGAAAGATGTCCAATTATAACTTAAATTCAAGTACTGCAGAAGATTCTCAGTATGTTCGTCAGCAATTAATAGCGTATAATGCAAGTCATATATCGACTGAACTCAGAGATCGGTATGAGGAACTAAACTTCCATGTGAAAAATGAGTCTGGCGAGATTGTGGCCGGTATACTCAGTACACTGTGCTGGAACTGGCTTGAAATCGATATTCTGTGGGTAGATCCGCATCAGCGTCATCAGGGCTATGGCTCTAAGCTTCTGCTTGAGGTGGAACAGCTTGCACGCGAGAAGCAGTGTGATTTTGTTATGCTGAACACCTTCTCTTTTCAAGCGCCGGAATTTTACAAGAAGCATGGGTACACAGTAACGACAGTTATTGAGAATGCCCCAACAGGGCACACACACTACTATTTTAAGAAAGATCTTTAAATGAGAGCTTGCTTCATCGTTTAAGGTCAACAGGGGGAATCCATCATGGTAACCGTAAGAGCTATTGAACTTCAGGATTTGCCAGCATTAAGCCACTTATACAATGAGCTGATGGGAACACCAACAAACGAGGTTCAGATGCAGAAGATGTTTCGATATATTCAACAGAATGGGCATTATTATATCCTTGGAGCATTCCATGAGGGGAAGCTGGTCGGCTCCGTGATGGGCATTGAGTGTATGGATCTGGTAGGTCAGTGCAAACCATTTATGGTGGTGGAAAATGTGATTGTATCTGAGCTGGTGCGCAGGCAGGGCATCGGCCAAAAGCTAATGCTACAGATCGAACGGATTGCGAGAGATCTCGCATGTGGTTATATGATTCTGGTATCTGGTGACCAGCGGAAGGAAGCTCATCAGTTTTATGAGAAGCTAGGGTTCAAGGATGAGAAGGTACAGGGGTACCGGAAGCACTTTAGCTGATCTCCGTAAGCCCTGCCGATAATCTACAAATGTTGGTAAAATATACAGAGCTCTTGCTATCAAATGTCTTATGAGTACAAGGAGGTTTTATATATCATGCGTGTGATTGATAACATTAAAGTTTGGGGGGAACCGCTGGAGAATGCAGTGAGTCAGGCTGTTACTTGCTCGCAGTATGGAGATGTGCTTGGTGTGGCATTAATGGCGGATCATCATAAAGGATATTCTCAACCCATTGGTGGTGTGGTCGCCTACCGTAATATGATTAGTCCTTCAGGTGTGGGATACGATATTGCCTGTGGCAACAAGGCGGTACGTACAAATCTAATGTGGGACGATATTGCTCACGGGATTGCGAAGATAATGGATGAGATTAACCGGGTCGTGTCATTTGGGGTGGGACGGAACAATCCTACACCGATTGACCACGAATTGTTTGATGATACGAGCTGGAAGCTATTTGACACCATCGAGCCTAAGCTAGAGCAGAAGTTAAAGACGCTGGCACGCAACCAACTCGGAACCGTGGGCAGTGGTAATCATTTTGTGGATATTTTCGTGGAAGAAGCTACGGGCAAGGTGTGGATTGCCAATCACTTCGGAAGTCGTGGATTCGGTCATAAAGTGGCGAGTGGTTTCCTTAACTTGGCAGCAGGGCGTGAATTCAGCGGGAAAGCGCCTGGTGAGTCGATGGATCAGCCTCCTACACTGTTTGATCTAGGTAGCGAGATGGGTGATATGTACTGGAAGGCGATGACACTTGCGGGTAGATATGCATATGCAGGACGTGACTACGTCATCGAACAGGTACTGGATATCCTCGGAGTTCGCAGCGAATACGCTGTCCATAACCACCATAACTTTGCTTGGAAAGAAGATCATTTTGGCGAAGAAACTGTCGTGGTAAGGAAAGGTGCAACACCGTTATCCCCAGGACAGCTTGGTTTTGTTGGAGGTAGCATGGGAGATATCTCGGTCATTGTCGAAGGGATTCACAGTGATGAGAATACGGAATCTTTCCGGAGCACTGTCCATGGAGCAGGACGGATTATGAGCCGTACACAGGCTGCTGGCAAAATGAATTACAAGCTTCGCACACGTATGGGTGGAGAGATTAGTGAAGAACAGATGCAACAAGCCATCCGTGCGTATGGCGTAGAGCTGCGTGGTGCAGGAACGGATGAAAGTCCGTTCGTGTATAAGAAGCTGCAGGATGTGCTCCATGCCCATGCAAGTACCTTGAAAGTGAATCATATTCTGCGTCCGGTTGGCGTGGCAATGGCCGGGGGCAATGAGTTTGATCCGTACAAGGATTAATATCTAAAGCAGGTGAATCCATTGAAAAATTGTGCCTTATACAGCTCACAGTTTGACTTAGAGCAGCTTCATGAACTTATTCGGTCATTGTATCCCCAAGATCGGATCGAGCTGAATGAAGATAAAACACATATTACCGTAATTCAGAAAAAGTGGTTTAGCAAGAAAATCAAAGGATTCAACATCATGACGAGTCGAACGCATCCGGAGCAATTTACAACCATGATGCAAGGCATGATGAATTTTCTTGGCCAGATTGATGCAAACCGTCCTCTTCTCCAGGAAAAAGTATTGATCAAATGCTCAACCTTGAATATGGTGATTGGCATTGAGACAGATGAGGACATATCCGAGGATTTCTTCAATGAGCTGTTGCAACTCGCGGATCAACTCGATGCGCTCATCTTCTGGGGCGGTGGCTCTCTGTTGAACGCTCAAGGACAACTGTTACTTGATACGAACGGTGATTCAGAAGTTGAGGATTACACAGTAACCGCACATCCAAGCCTGTTGGATGAAGCGCAGCCACAGTCGCCATCTGGCATTCAGCGTAAGGAGCGATCTGAACGAATTTTAACAGAACAGGGCATTCCATTTAATCCACATTTGCCTTCTAGAGCTGGAGAGGAACATACGAGAATTCGATCTCTTGATAAAGTTGCAAGACGTGCAGTGGCTCTATGTCTTGCGGCTCTCAAGGGAGAATGTTTGGGTGCTGGTGAAAGTGCAGAAGATACCGCCGCGCTTGTCCAAGAGGTTATCGATAAATATGATGCAGGTTCATTCTTCTCGCCAGCCGAGCGAAGCTTTATTCAACAACATGGGGCGGAGCAGCAGGAGGTAATCTCCTTCTCGTGGGGATATGAAGCTTATCATGTTATGCTGTGGGCACTTGGTTATGTTCAAGAGTTAGGTGCTCCAACACAGCTATGTAACGTGGGACAAGCGGTAGGATATTTGCAGCAATGTGACACGTTTGAAGACTTTGTATCTCAAGCTTCATTCCGTGATGCAAGTGAAATCCTAGACGCTGCAGATTTAATCTATCGGTATAACTGGGTCTGTGTAGACAGTCGCGTGAAAGGGACTACACCACCTGCGGGTCTGAATGGAGGGGTAGCCTACGAACGACACCGGGCGTTGAATTGGTTAATCTGTTATCTAGATCAAGAGTGGGATGATGTTAGAACGGATACCTAAGCATGCGACTGGGTGTCGGGAAGAAAAGAAGTTAAACTGCAAATGCAAGCGTAAATACCCCAAGCCATTCATGAATGGTTTAGGGGTATTTGTCATGAGTATGATAACAATCGTTTAACATGTCCAAATCTGAAGATGCAGTCTAATACTTGCATGTCAGCAGCCGATAATGGATTCTATCGCTAATCATGTAGAGCTACAGGATTACAAGCATGCATTCTTAGGAGAACCATGGGGCTGACGGTGGTATAGATCAACCGCTATGCCGGCCGAACTGTTCTCGAATAATAACATCTGCGAGAATGAGCTTTTTTTCCACATTACTTTCAGGATTCACAATACGCCATAACATCTGATCCACTGCGCGTGCACCAAGTAACTCCTTGTTGACGTTGACACTAGCGAGCATAGGAATGTCGTTATATACATTATCAAAGCCTGTGACGACACACTGATCAGGTACGCGAATGCCCATACTTTCTAGCGTCTGAATGGTAGAGAGGGCATAAAAGTCATTGGCGCACACAAATACTTCAGGTAAGTTGGTTTCGTTAAACTGCGAACTGAAGGTCTTGCGAAAGTCCTCAAGATCCGGGCTGCTAAGCTCGGGAATCTGGTTGAGTTCAATCCCGTGTCCCACAAGAACTGAGCTGTAAGCCAGCCAGCGTTCATAGAAACTGTGTGCATCATGGATGTTGCCTACAAACTGGAAACGTTTGAATCCCTTTCGAAGCAGATAGAGCATAATGTCACGCATGGACGCAAAATTGTCCGTGAAAATACTGTCACTATGGAAGACGGGATCTAGATGATCGACCATCACGACAGGTATACCCAGACGTTTAATCTCAAGCAGGATCGGTGTGGAGATGGAGCCTACCGTAATGATGCCTCGAATGGCATCCGGATTTAATAACGTAAATAATTGGTCAGCAGAAGGCTCTGTCAGTGTCAGTATATTAATACCCTTCTGATTAAGCCTGGAGGATATCCCATTAAAGACGGGGCCCCAGTATACGGATTCCTGATTCTGATAACGGACGTTAGGAAACAAAATTAAAATCGTTCCGCTCCAACGTATGTTTTGTGGATCATTAAGATCATTACTATTGTGGACATCCCCCGATAACGCAGCGTTATCTTTGAAATATCCAAGCTTGCCTGCGGCTTTAAGGATAACATCCCGTGTCTGGTCGCTTACTCCTGATTTTCCAGATAACGCGCGTGAAACCGCAAATTTCGACAAGCCCGTAAAGTGTGCAATTTCCTGGATTGTTACCTTCGTCTTCATCATACCATCCTTACACTCGTAGTTCTGCCGTATTGTCTACAACGAATTATGAAACTGATTCTAGTATACATGATTAATTTCCCTGAATCGAATTACAGACAGACATTTCAAGTGGATAGCTCTAGGTGGGTTTAAACGGATTGTGAAATGCTAAGATGAGTGAGGTTACACGAGAATTAAGGCGAATTTTGTCTAAAAAATTATGTTTTGTTATTTTAAATAAATAACAAAAACAAAAATATTGATTGGTTCTCTATTCGTGTGTACTCAATAGGTGAGATGGATAATATGCTTTAAAATAAGCGTTTTTATGCCCTGTAATTGCATTCTAACAGAAGAATTAGAAAATGTTAACAACAAAAATGTTGACGCTTACATTATGCTATGTTAAATTTTGTTTGTTAAAACCAAACGAGAAAATAACAAATGGTGGTGGTCATGTATTTTCTTTAGGGCATATGGGGTGCATCGGTTTCGGTTTGGCCATGATTTGTAAACACATTTGGGGAGGTTGTTCTAATCATGATTAGAAAACGGAGCTTTTTTCCTATTCTTTTATTGGTGTTCATGCTTTTTGTATCCGCTTGCAGTGGAGGGGGAACAGCACAGACAGCCAGTGAACAGGAAGGTACGACGAATTCTGGCAATACGACAGAAACGGTAGAAGCAAGCACGGAAGTTGAAGAACCTGCAGCGGATGTTCCGAATCTGAATGGCCGTGTCATTAAGGTTGCAGCATGGTGGGATTTGAAACCAGCTGGAGAGACTGCGTCCGACAAAGCACGTTTGGATAAAATTGCTGAGGTTGAGAAGAAATACAACGTGACCATCGAATTCGTGAATGTACCGTTTGAAGAGTACATGAACAAATTCACAACGACTGCCCTTGCTGGCGAGCCGTTCGCAGATATTGTACAGATGGAATATAAATCTGCACTCCCGGCTGTTCTCAAAGGGCAGTTATTGCCGATCTCTGAATTTACCACGAGTGAGAACAATATCAATCAGGAAGCTAACTTGATGACGAGATTCCCGTCTATTGCAGGTAATGATTACGCATTTGACTCACCGACAAGTATTGGTCTGGGTCTTCACTATAACCGCGACTTATTCAAGAAGCTGTCGCTGCCTGATCCACAGGAACTGTATAACAACGGCGAGTGGACTTGGGATAAGTTCATGGAACTTGCTAAACAGGCAACCAAAGATACAGATAACGATGGCAAAATTGATGTCTATGGATATTCTGGCTGGGTAATCGATGCACTGCGTCACTTTACGGCAGCCAATGGCGGTACGATCGTAGATGACGGGAATTCCAAAGAAGGCTTGTCTGATCCGAAAACGATTGAAGCGGCTGAATTTATCAAGCGCCTGTATAACGTCGAGAATGTTGTGAAAGTGAAAACGGGCGACAAAACGAATTGGGAAGAGAGTAACACATTCAAGGATGGAGACGTTGCTCTGTTCACTGCTGCCGAATGGCAATTAGGAGATCTGACCTTTGCAGCTGGAGTCGTACCTATTCCGAACGGCCCTCAGGGCGATAAGTCTGTAACGTATGCAAACAATGCGGCAGCAGCGAAGTTCATTCCTAAAGGGGTAGAGGATCCGAAGATTGTCTACCAAATCTATGAAGAGACCTTCGACATTCCACAGATTGAAGAGTACCCAGGTCAAGATTACCTGGAAAGCCTCTACTCAGACGAGAAGGACATCGCGATGATTCGTGAGCATATCGCTGGCACAGGTCGCATCTTGCTGGATGATGCCTATGCGGGTTATCCAATCGGTGATTATGTAAACGATATCATCAAAAACAATGCTTCCGTTACGGCAACAGCAGAGAAGTATAAAGCACAGGCTCAAGCTGCTGTGGATAAGCTCAGTAAACAATAACAACAGCAATAATTAGGGTTGGTCTGAAAACTCCGAAGGAAGCAGATTTGGCCGAATTTTCAGACACGTCCTGGGTTGGGGTACCTCGTATCTAAGATGCAGGAGTACCCCTTTTCCTAAATCCCAAAAGAGGAACGCTGGCATCAGCCTTGATGAGGAGGACTCGTAGGATGGCTGGAATTCTACAACGAAAGAAATGGATCCTGCCTGCCGTAATGGTCATCGCAGCAGCCGGGGTGATTTTTTATTTCACATCGGGGACAGATGCGGAAAGTGCGGATGTTCCACCCGGCGGTTTGCCGGCCATTGAAGTGGATGCTATCTTGCAGCAGACAAGGCAGAAAAAAGGGTATGAGCAATATTTGTCTAAGGTAGGCGAAGCTGCTCGGCCGAATGTGGATATAACGATTGAAGCTGGGGAGTATACACGAGCCAGTGGCGGCGAGGTGCAGACACTCGATCATTACGAGGGCCTGGAAGGAACATCGCTACATACCGGTGAGACCGGAGAGGTCGACTGGATGATCAGCGTACCAGAATCGGGATGGTACAACCTTTCTGCAACGTATTTCCCTGTAGAGGGCAAGAGTTCCGCGATTGAACGTGCACTGTACATTGATGGTGAACTTCCGTTTGCGGAAGCCGCCTATTTGCAGTTTGATCGGTTATGGAGCAATGAGAAAGATGAGGTTCAGCAGGATAATCAAGGGAATGATCTTCGTCCCAAACAGGTGGAGAAACCGCGCTGGGTAGAAGAAACTTTTCAGGATTCAGACGGTTACGAACAAGAACCATTCAAGTTTTATTTGGAAAAAGGGGAACACACACTAACGCTGAAATCCTCTCGGGAACCGATGGTATTACGTTCTTTACGATTGTTCAATGACAAACCGGTAGCTCCGTATTCGGAGATGGCACAAGCGCAGAATAGCGATTCATTCCCGCAACCGAAGGATGTGCTCATTCGCATAGAAGGGGAGGCTGCCGTTGCCAAGTCTTCTCCAACGTTATATCCAACTAGCGAAAGATCAAGTTCAGCAGTGTCTCCTTACAGCGCTTCCCAGGTACGAATCAATACGATTGGCGGCTATAACTGGCGTTTGCCGGGACAATGGATTGAATGGGAAGTGGATGTGCCGGAGGATGGACTTTATCATATCGGATTTACGGCGCAGCAAAATTTTGTGAAAGGGATCTATTCCACCCGCAAGTTAACCATTGATGGCGAGGTTCCATTTGCTGAGATGATGAAAGCTCCTTTTCGGTATCAGAGCGATTATCGTGTAGATGTGATGGGCGGAGATGAGCCTTATAAGTTCTTGCTGGACAAGGGAAAACATGTCATTCGGCTAGAAAATAGCCTAGGCGATTTCGCACCACTGATCCGCAATGTAGAGGATAGCTTGTACAATCTGAACTCCATGTATCGGCGAATTCTGATGATCACAGGTACTAAGCCTGATGAGTTCAGGGATTACCGGGTGGAGAAGCAGATTCCGAATCTGCTGGAAGTGTTCAGTGGAGAGAGTGAGCGTTTGAAGGAAGTTGCCGCTCAGCTTCGCATCTTATCCGGTCAATCGAGTGATCAGGAGGCGCTGATCAAAACGATGGCGCAACAGCTCGATGAGATGATTGAGAAGCCAGATACCATTCCGAGAAGACTCGCTGCTTACAAAACAAATACAGGTGGACTCGGTACATGGGTGCAGCAAGCGAGAGAGCAACCACTGGAGATTGATGCACTCTATGTCACCTCGCTAGATCGTAACATTCCTGAAACGGGCATGGGGCCAATGGCCAAAATCGGGCATGAAGCGAAAACGTTCTACAACTCATTTTTCATCGATTATAACCAGATCGGAAACGTTGCTACATCCGAAGATCAGCGGACAGTGACTGTCTGGATCGGTAGCGGACGAGATCAAGCGAACACAATGAAAGCGATGATTGATGAGACGTTCACCCCTGAGAGCGGCATTAATGTCAATCTGAAGCTGGTGAATATGGGTACGTTGTTGCCAGCTACGTTATCAGGCGAAGGGCCAGACATTGCGATGCAGATTGGCAATGACCTGCCTGTGAACTTTGCGATGCGGAATTCAGCCATGGATCTGACACAGTTTAGTGATTATGACGCAGTGGAACAGGAGTTTAGGGAAAGTGCGATTGTCCCATATGCCTATGATTCTGGTGTATATGCACTCCCCGAAACGCAGACGTTCAACATGTTATTTTATCGTAAAGATGTGCTTGCTGAGCTCGGTCTTGAGGTGCCTCAAACGTGGGATGATGTCGAGAGCTTACTTGCGATCCTGAGCAAAAATCATATGGAATTTGGCATGCCGATTGTAACGCAGGCGAACATGCAAGGTGTCAACATTCCGCCGAACTCACAGTATGCAACGATGCTGCTGCAAAATGGCGGTGCGTTCTATCGAAATAATGATAAGGAATCGGATCTGGATTCTCGTATCGGGATTGAGACGTTCAAAAAATGGACGGAGTTCTACACCGACTACAAGCTGGAACGAGAATATGATTTTGCCAATCGCTTCCGTACCGGGCAGATGCCTATTGGCTTGACGGATTACACGATGTATAACCAGCTATCTGTCTTTGCACCTGAGATTCGTGGCCTGTGGGGATTCGTGCCCGTGCCGGGAACCGTACAGGAAGATGGAACACTGAACCGCGATACGCCGGGTGGTGGTACTGCGGTCATGATGTTACAGAGTGCGAAGGATCAAGAGGCTGCATGGGAATTTATGAAATGGTGGACCAGTACACCGATTCAAGCGGAATTCGGACGTGAGATGGAAGGTTTGATGGGAGCCGCTGCACGTTATCCGACTGCGAATATAAAAGCTTTGGATTCACTTCCATGGCCTGCTGAGGATTACGCTAATTTGAAGGCGCAATTCGAAACGGTGAAGGGTATTCCTGAAGTGCCAGGCGGTTACTTTACAGGACGCCATCTGTTTAATGCGTTTTACAAAACCGTCGTAGGTCAGGTGGAAGCAAGAGAATCCATCATGGACTATACCCAGTATATTCAGGACGAGATTCGGATCAAGCGTAATGAATTTGGTCTTCCGTAAGCAGAGGGAGGGTTAACAGTGTCACAAATATCACTCCGAGACGGACAAAACAGTCCTCCTGAGAAAACGCCGAGAATGGGCATGAAATCATGGTGGAGCTGGAAGCTCCAGGAAATGAAGGCCAGCAAACATTCCTATGTACTGCTCGCTCCTTATATGATCCTGTTCACCATGTTCACCGTGATTCCCGTTGTCATCTCAATCATATTGAGCTTCACCTACTTTAACATGCTGGAATTTCCGAAATTTATTGGTTGGCAGAACTACACCCGATTATTTCTGGAGGATGACGTATTTCTGATTGCGATCAAAAATACGTTGCTGTTTGCCATCATTACAGGACCGATCAGTTATATTGCTTGTTTCGTTTTTGCCTGGATTATCAATGAGTTGACTCCGAAATGGAGAGCGTTTATGACGTTGATTTTCTACGCGCCCTCCATTTCGGGCAATGTCTATTTTATCTGGCTGATGATTTTCTCGGGCGATCGGTACGGGATTGCGAACGGTCTGTTAATTAAATGGGGATTTCTGCTTGAGCCGATCCAATGGCTGAAGACGGAAGCCTACATTATGCCGATCCTCATCCTGGTGCAATTGTGGCTCAGTCTTGGAACAGGCTTCCTCGCGTTTATCGCAGGTCTGCAGACGGTAGATCGGACGTTGTATGAGGCAGGGGCTGTAGATGGAATCAAGAACCGTTGGCAGGAGCTATGGTACATTACGCTGCCTTCGATGCGTCCACAGCTGATGTTTGGTGCGGTGATTCAATTAACGACCTCCTTCGCTGTAGCGGATGTATCCATTGCACTTGCAGGTTTCCCAAGTGTCAACTATGCCGCTGAGACGGTGGTTACGCATTTGATTGATTTTGGTACCACGCGGTTCGAGATGGGGTATGCCTCAGCCATTGCGACAGTGCTCTTTATGATTATGGTGGGCACGAACTTGTTGGTACAGAAACTGCTGAGAAGGGTGGGAGAGTAACGATATGGCCGCCATTACAACAGCCAAAAAGCGGGTGAACCGCTCATTATCCGGAAGCATCTCCCTGTTTGCCCTTCTACTGGTGTTCGGTGCGTTTATGGTACTGCCTCTCATCTATGCGATCAACAATGCGTTCAAGCCACTGGATGAGATCTTTACTTTTCCACCGACCCTATTTGTTAAAAACCCAACGTTAAGCAACTTCACCGATTTGCTGAACCTGCTTAGCGATTCATGGGTTCCATTCTCACGTTATATTTTCAACACGGTATTTATTACAGGAATCGGCATCGTGGGTCACGTGCTACTGGCTTCTGCGGCAGCATACCCACTTGCCAAACACAAGTTCCCGGGCAAAGTATTCATGTTTCAGGTGGTTGTACTTTCCCTGATGTTCACACCTGCCGTGACGGCAATCCCGAACTATATGATCATGTCATGGTTAGGATGGATCGATACGTATTGGGCTGTTATCATTCCGGCATTTGCCTATTCGCTAGGTCTGTATCTCATGAAGCAATTCATGGAACAGATTCCGGATGCATTGCTGGAAGCAGCAAAGATTGATGGCGCAAGTGAGTATCGCATTTTCTGGTCGATCGTCATGCCGAATGTGAAGCCAGCGTGGCTTACTTTGATTATTCTGTTATTCCAGATGCTGTGGGGAAGCGATGGCAATGGATATATCTATAGTGAGCAGTTGAAGACCTTGCATTATGCTGCAGGGCAGATCATTCAGGGCGGAATTTCCCGTGCCGGAGCAGGTGCAGCGGTTGCATTGATCTTGATGAGTGTGCCAATTACGCTGTTTATTTTCTCGCAGAGCCGCATCATTGAGACGATGGCAAGCTCAGGCATGAAGGATTAAGGGGGAACGATATGGCACGCACAGTGAAAAGATGGCTAAGTCTTCTGGCGGCAGTATCCCTGTTGCTGGTGAATGCCATGCCTGCGGCAGCCTCCCCGGCGCCGTATGACAGCTATAACTACAACTACTGGAAAGAAGCCGTTCCTTCACCGGATGCTTACCTGCCTCAGCGAACGATCTCAGGCAGTGATCTGGGAATTGGCGAATTCAAAGATCCTGGTGATATGAACGTCTCTTCATCTGGTCAGATCTATATTTTGGACAGTGGGAACAGCCGTATCGTCGTCTTGGACGCGAACTATAAGCTCTTACGGGTTATTGATGGTTTTATGCTGGATGGCAGCAAGGAGGCATTTAGCGTTCCGAGCGGACTATTTGTGGATGAAAATGAACAGATTTACATTGCAGATACCGGCAACAGTCGCGTCGTAGTGTTAGATGCAGAAGGGAACCTGGTACATACCATTACGAAGCCAGAATCGGACATTTTGGCGACTGATTTTCAGTTTCAGCCTTTGAAGCTGACCGTGGATCGTGTGGGCCGGGTATACGTTGTGGCACAAGGTGTATATGAGGGCATTATGCAGTTTGATGAGAACGGTCAATTCATTGGTTATGTAGGAACAAATAAGGTTGAACGGGACTATGGCGAATATATCTGGCGCATGTTTTCAACTAAAGCTCAGCGGGCTCAGATGGTTCTATTTGTACCTACCGAGTTCTCGAATGCAGATATCGACCATAAAGGGTTCGTATACGCCACCAATATTGATCCAGGTTCGAACGAGCCGATCAAGCGGCTGAATCCTTCGGGCGAGGATGTGCTCAAACGATTCGGTTACTACGATGTCAAGGGAGACATCCGTTTCCGAAATAGCACCGGCCCATCCAAGTTAATTGATGTGAAGGTGTTAGGCAACGGCATGTATAGTGTGCTGGACGCCACGCAGAACCGAGTGTTCACTTACGATGATGAAGGCCATCTGCTGTATATCTACGGGGGCAAGGGTAACCAGGTCGGTACACTCAAGACTCCTGTTGCGATTGAGCAATCCGGTGATCATTCGTTAGTGCTGGATCGGGGCAAAAGCAATTTGGTAGTCTATGAGCCCACTCGATTCGGTTCAACGGTGAATCAGGCTGTTGCTCTGCATTATCAGGGCGAGGACACGGAGGCCGTGCATCTCTGGAAAGAGGTGCTTAAGCTGAACGCTAACTATGATATCGCATATATCGGCATCGGTAAGTCATTGCTGATGGAGAAGAAAAACGAAGAGGCTCTTGGTTACTTCGAGCTAGGCATGGATCGCAAGAGTTATTCTGTCGCATTCAAACGACATCGGAGAGAGGTCATGAAGGAGAATTTTGGCACATTTCTAACGGTTGCTATTGTGGCGGTCTTTGTTCTGATCCTTGTTCGATTGGCGGTTAAATGGAAACGGAGGAGGCAGATCGATCGTGAAGCAGGATTACATTAAGTTTCCGTTGCACCTCATTTTTCACCCCATTGATGCATTCTGGGATCTGAAGTCGGATAACCGGGGTAGGTTAGCTGTTGCTTTTAGTGCACTCGTGCTGACGATTATGATTATGATTTTGCAAAAACAGTACGCAGGTTTTCTGGTCAACTATTCGGACCCGCGGACACTGAACAGCATTCAGGAGATCTTAACGATTGTTGTGCCGTTCTTTCTCTGGTGTACAGCCAATTGGGCTATCACAACCCTGATGGAGGGTGAAGGCAAATTCAAAGAGATTGTGCTGGCGACAGGTTACTCGCTTATCCCACTTATTTTGATTTATGCACCGATGATTGTGATTAGTCGGTTTATGGTTCAGGAAGAAACGGCTTTCTATTATCTAGCAACGACGATTGCCTTCATCTGGTTTGTGCTTTTGTTGTTCATCGGTACAATGACGGTACACCAGTATACTGTTATCAAAACCGTTATTACGATGGTGCTGACCGTTATTGTTATGGGGATTATCATTTTCCTTGGTGCGCTGGTGTTTAGCATGCTTCAGCAACTATTCGAATTTGGCTACAATATCTATCGCGAATTGATTTTTCGGACGTAAAGGAGGCGGCATCGGTGAACAAAAAGCAACGACTATATACGGTGCTGGCCGGCGGTATAGCTGTGGTGATGATTGCAGCCGGGCTGCTGTATATAAATAACCGGGGCATTCCTGCTGTAGAAGTTGCAGCTTATGTCCAGACGACAACAGAAGCGCAGCCAACCGAGGTGGAGGCACTTCGTTTCTTGACAGACTCATCTGAGGGCGTACCGGGTATGAAGCTGGTGGCCGAGGATGCGGGTCTCGCGCTCTACTACAATGAAGAGACAACCGAAATAGCGGTTCGAGACGGAAATAGCGGACAGATCTGGTACAGCAATCCGGAAGCGCGGAATGAGGATGGTCTGGCCTCGGGATATGAGAAAGAGGTGTTATCCTCTCAGCTCAACGTTTCCTTCCGAGACGCAATTGGCACGTTGGAGAATTACCCTAATTTTAGCTCCAGTATTAGTAACAAACAATTTGTCGCATCCAACATTGAACAGGGAGTTCGCGTGAATTATACCCTCGGAGATACATCGCTTGGCATTAATGCGTTGCCTAAACTGATCAGTAAACAGCGGCTGGAAGAGAAGGTACTTTCCAAGCTGGATGAAACTGCAGCGCGATACACTTCTGCTCGTTATTATCCAAGCAAAGCGAATCCCGATGTACTTGAAAGATTGGACGGACAGATATCTAAACAGCTTGTTCTAAACAAGATGCTGGATGCATTCCAGACCGCAGGATACAGCGAAGAAGATCTAGCCTATGACAATCAGGAGAATGGTGTCGAGGGTGGAGGCACATCGGAGAAGCCTAGTTTCGAAATTCCAGTAGAGTACCGGTTAGAGGAAGGAACACTTCTTGTAACGGTACCACTGAGTCAGGTAAAAGAGAGTGGGCAGTACCGTATTCGTAATATCGATCTGCTCGCTTATTTTGGTGCTGCCGATGCTGAGGAAGAGGGATATATGTTTGTACCTGACGGTTCGGGCAGCCTGATCCATCTGAACAATGGGAAGATCAAGGAAGAGCAGTATGTTCAACGTGTCTACGGTATGGATCCCAACGATAATTCTCTCAGTCGTCCTCAAGTAAGTGAGTCTGCTCATATGCCTGTCTTTGGACTGAAGAACGGTGATCGTGCTTGGTTTGCCATCATTGAGAAGGGTGATGCGATGGCTAGCATCGCAGCGGATATCGGTGGCAGACAAAATAGCTACAACCATGTATATAGCAGCTTCTCCTTACGCGGTGAAGATGAATTGGAAATGTATACGTCACAGAAAATACAGGAGATTCAGTTGCTTAGTGAAGAGCCGTTTCGTGGAGATATTCAGGTACGCTATCAATTCCTTCAAGGGAATGATGCCAGTTATTCCGGAATGGCGAGGTTATATCAGCAACAGCTAATGAATCAAGATGTATTGAAACCATTGGTTGATCAAGAGGATATTCCTTTCTATGTGAACGTGCTTGGTGCGGTGGACAAAAGGGCTTCTTTTCTTGGCGTGCCTTATCGCACTACATTAGCGATGACCACTTACGAGCAGGCGAGTACCATTGCAGAAGAACTTCAGCAAAAGGGTCTGAAGCATGTGCAAATGAGATATCAGGGATGGTTTGGTGGAGGATACAGTCACCATACGCCAACACGAGTGAAGCTGGATTCGGAAGTGGGAAGTTCGTCGGAGTTGAAGCAGCTCTCTGAACAATTGCGTGAATCAGGGGGTGCGCTTTTCCCGGATGTGGCCTTTCAGCATATCTATCACAATGACTCTCGGTTTGCACCTTCCGCAGATGCGGCGCGTTTTGTCACCAAGGAGACTGCCCAGTTGTATCCATACAATCCTGCCTTGAACCGAATGGATCAGAGCAGAGACGATTACTACCTACTCTCAGCAGCCAAGCTTCCCTATGTAGTCAGTGAATTCGCTGAGAAGGTTGGCAAGTTGGAGCTACAAGGGTTATCCCTGCGTGATCTCGGTCAGGTGTTAAGCTCGGACTATCGGGATAGTCGGGTTATTCATAGGGAGACGGCGAAGAACATTGTGCAAGAACAGCTTGAAAAGTTACAGCAGACTTACCCGAATATGATGCTTTCATCGGCTAATGCATATGCCTGGGGCTATGCTCAGCATATTGTGGATGTGCCAAGAGGCTCAAGCCGTTTCAATATCACCGATGAGGAAGTACCTTTTTACGAGATGGTCATTCATGGATACAAAGACTATGCTGGCTCACCTATGAATACATCGGGAGATCAAGATCTACGCAAACAATTGCTGCGTAGTCTGGAGCTCGGAGCAGCACCGCAATTTCAATGGACTTATGAACCATCGTCACTTATGAAGCTGACGAATTACGATTCGGCGTATGCTACGGACTATGCATACTGGGTGGATGAGGCTGTAGAGCTATATCAAGAAGCCAATGAAGTACTCCGTGGTTTGAGAACCCAAACGATTGTAGACCATAAGCGGATACAGGACGGGGTCGTGCAGGTCAATTACAGTGGTGGTGCACAGATCCTCGTTAACTATACCTCTGAGCCGGTTACGGTGGATAACATCGTTGTGGATGCGGCGGATTACGCGCTGAAAGGAGTCAACCGATGAGAACGATTCGATTATCGCTAAAATCACGGAGAGCGTTGCTTGGCCTTGCGTTTATCTCACCCTGGCTGATAGGCTTCATCTTTCTCTTCGTAACACCGTTGCTGCAATCGATTCGGTTCAGTTTGAGTAATTTATCGGTTGCCCCTGGAGGATATGTACTGGATTTCGTTGGGTTGAAAAACTTCAAGGATGCAATCCTGGTCGATGCCACCTTTAACCGTATTTTGTTAGATTCGGTCGGTGCGATGCTGCTGAATGTTCCGATGATCCTGTTCTTTAGTTTGTTCACGGCGACGTTATTGAATCAGAAATTTAAGGGGAGAACGATGGCGCGTGCGATTTTCTTTCTTCCCGTTATTCTGGCTTCAAGTGCAGTAGCAGCGGCTGAGTCTGCGGGATTGATCAATATGATGGGGGATGCTTCTGCAATTGATTCGTCTGTGGACGGAGGTGCTTCCTTCAACGTTGTATCCATTGTGCGCATGCTGTCTGACGTGGGATTACCTATGGCTTATGTTGATTATATTGTGGAAGCCATTATGCGTATTTACGAGATTGTCAGCAGTTCAGGCGTACAGATTCTGATCTTTCTTGCCGCACTGCAATCGGTGCCTGGTTCGATGTACGAGGTAGCGAAGATTGAAGGTGCGACAGCTTATGAGTCGTTCTGGAAAATTACATTCCCTATGGTCAGCCCGCTGATTCTGACGAATGTGATCTATACTATTATCGATTCATTTGCTGGAAGTCCGGTTACGGAGGCTATTTATCAGACGGCATTCAAAACCCAAAACTTCGGTCTTAGCTCGGCGATGTCCTGGCTATACACGATCGTCATTGGACTCGTGCTGGTTGTTGTCGGCTGGGTGTTGTCCCGGCGAGTTCATTATAACTAACAGACCGATTAGATTACGCCTGAAGGAGGCATTAGACTATGGCTGCGTCCGGAACAGATCGCATGGTAGTCGTCCCCAAAGAAAACGTTCATATGCATAGGGTGCGAAACAAAACATCGGATCTGCTCTATTCCATCTTCCGATATGCACTGGTCATTGGAATTTCGTTTATTATTCTATATCCATTGTTTCTCAAAATTTCGGTTACCTTCAAGGATAAGCAGGATATTTATAATCCAACAATCTATATGATTCCGCAGCATTTCACGTTGGATAATATTAAACTTGCGGCGCAGGTGATGGATTACCTTCCTTTGCTTGCGAACACGCTCTTATTTGTAACCATCACCACCATACTCACGGCAATATCTTGTGCTCTTGCTGGATATGGGTTTGCACGTTTTTCTTTTCCGGGCAGTAATGTGTTATTTGTACTCGTCATTCTTACGATTTTGGTGCCAACCAGCACCTTGATGGTGCCGATGTATCTGCACTTCCGTAGTTTCGACTTTATGGGTATTATTCATCTGTTTACCGGGCGAGATGGGATTAATCTGCTCAATACGTACTGGCCTTCCATTATTACAGCAGCAACTGCGGGAGGGCTAAAGGCAGGTTTGTTCATTTATATTTTCCGTCAGTTCTTCAAAGGCATGCCTAAAGAGATTGAAGAAGCCGCATTGATTGACGGTGCGGGTGGATTTCGAACATTTGCTAGAATTATGTTACCCAATGCCATATCACCATTGATTACAGTCATTCTGTTTTCATTTGTATGGCAGTATAACGATACATTCTACTCGGCATTGTTCATGAGCGAGAGCCCGCTTATCTCACTTAAGGTGGCTTCATTACCTGCACAGGCAAACCAATTGATTCCGCAACTGATGGGCTTTGGTTCCAACACTGGTATGAAGGCAGACCCGAACTATGTTGCGATGATTGTAGACACTGGCATTTTGCTCGCAATTGCACCGTTAATTATTTTGTATTTGTTTGTACAGCGGTATTTCGTTGAAAGTATCGAGCGTTCTGGAATCGTTGGTTAATACAGCAAGACCCAAGTTCTTCGCTAAGAACTTGGGTCTGTTGTTGGTTATGCTGGTATCTAACCTAATCAAAGATGAAAGGGGAGGTTCACATGTTGATTGAGAACGGAAAGACAGGTGTATACCAAAAGCGAAATTGTGGACGTGATCCGTCAATATGGATGGCCCCAGGAGTGGAACCGTCAGGGCGATCTTGGCCCCGAGCGTTACATTGAAGTTCAGGTATGGGATGAGCGCATAATTGAGCCTTATATAGGTTGTTCAGAAAGGTCGCGTTAGATTACGAAGGGAACACGTACTTAGATAGAGTCGTAGGAAATCCGTGTAAAAAAAATCATTCTTTCGTTCAATTCAATTTATTTACAGGATAAATCCCGTTGTTTAACGAATACGATAGAGAAACGAGCTTTCCTAATCCAACGACCAGAGGTGTTGAAATTCATGAATCTATTTGAGCAATGTTCAGGCCAAACGTTATCCTCCAATTTACAATGGTTGAATGAGCCAGCGGAGTGGTTCATTCAGGATGGAGAAGTCACAATTACGGTTCCACCGGTAAGTGATTTTTTCATTGATCCGGCGGGTGCGGCGGTAAAAGCTTCTGCACCATACCTACATACAGTGATTAAGGGCGATTTCAGTATCGTTGCAAGAGTAGAGGTCGATATGAGAGAACAGTATGATTCTGGATGTCTGATGATTATGGCGGATGATGTACACTGGGCTAAAGTGTGTTTTGAATTTTTCGAAGGTCAGCCTTCTATTCTGAGTGTTGTGACACGGGAGAATTCGGATGATTGCGTATCATCCCCTGTAGATGTGAACAAGCCATATTTGCGCATTGCGCGCGCAGGCAACAGCTTTGCGTTTCATTATTCACAGGATGGCGTGAAGTGGAAGCTGGTTCGATATTTCGGCATGGACTGTCCTGAAGAGATTAAGGTGGGTATTGTCGCGCAATCTCCTGTTGGACAGGGAAGCAAGTCAACATTTACAGAGGTAGAGCTTCAATATGGTGTGGACACAGATATTCGCATCGTGAAGTGACGGATATCTGTGTCCGCAAGTTTATTTTACTCGAATCAATAATCCAAATAAGCCCAGTACAGCAAAAGTCAGAAACGCAATTGTGTTGGAGAACGTTTCAATGGTGTAGCCTGCCATGGAAGAGCCTAAGAATTGTCCAACGCCGAGTGCGAGGAAGGCAAGGCTGATCCCAATGGACACATTTGGCGTGAAGAGTCTTGTCGCCCAAACGATAAATACACTAGTCAGGAATATATATGTGCTGCCAAACATGATCGCTGAAGTCAGACTAGCAGTCATCGAAGGCAGCAGGATAACCCCAAGTGAGAGGGATAAGAGCAGAATGCCTAGTCGGTAAGCCCGGCGGATTTCAATCCGTTCAATAATACGACCAGCACATCCACCGAGTATGCCCATGACTCCCATAACGATCCAGAACAGGACAGCTTCCGAATCGGAGGCTCCTTTTTCGTCTGTAAGGAAGTTTCGGGCAAACGTCCAGTAGATTGCAGAACTAAAGCCTGTTAACAGGCAAGCCATAAGTAACACAGCACCGGGTCTGGTTGGTCTCATACATGCCCAGATCGATTTGGTGCAAGGAAGCGTTTTGGTCGCTGGGATGACTCGTCTATTCCATAACAGAACGACAATGCCAATCGCGGCAAATAAAATGTACGTTAAACGCCAGTAATCGGTGAACAGCCAATAGAGTGGACCAGAGACAACAATTCCGAAGCTGGTTCCTGTATTGATCCAACTGTTGCCTCTCGCCTGCAGATGAGGTGCAAGTTCGGCATTAACGGTATTGCCGAGTGCGGGGGACGCCCAGCCTGTGCTCAGACCAGCGAGAAAGATACCGAGTGCAAGCACCCATGCATTCTGAGACAGAGCGATACCTATTAATCCAAGCACGGCACTGATCCCAGCCAATTGAAGAACATAATGATGCCCTCTGTGATTAATGATCAACGGAGCAGTCAGAAGTGACAGGCAGTATGCAATGTAGGTTCCCGAGTTAATCGCGCCCGAAGCAGCATCGTTTAATTGCAACGCTTCTGAGATCTCCGGCATAAACAGCCCATAACTGAAACGCCCAAAAGCGTAACATACAGCGATAAGTGCAATGCCTGGAAAGATAATTTTCTTCATTTTATTCACCGCCTTTTAGATAGAACGATCATTATATTTCTTGCGAAATAAAAAAGTGAGTTGAAATACTAACTCACCCTGTGTACTAGGATTTGAAACTTTTTTCCGTCATGTGAATCAGTTCTCTGCAGACTTCATTAACATCTTCCGTTTCGGCAAGTGCAGTCGAGCCCTCCAGTAGCAGGATAAACTGCAACAGATCTCGGTTACTCACCGAGGGATTTAATTTTTTGATCAGGGTCATTACATGTTTTTTGTGTGCATTTACGATTTGTACGATGACATGATTGGCGTCAGCTCCGAACTCCTCTTTAGCACGCAAAAACAAACATCCTCTGTTCTCATATTCCATGAGCCAGCGTGCATGTCCTTCAGCTAAATTAAGGAAGAGAGGCTTCGATTGATTATCCGCATATTGCCGCAGTTGTTCGAGATAGCGTTGCTCCCGCCGCAGAAGCACTTGGACAATAAGAGCATCCTTCGATTCAAAGTGATTGTATAGTGTCATAATCGCGATCTCGGCATCTGTAATAATACGCTTTAAGCCAATGGCATGAAATCCATGGAGATAGAACAACTTTTCAGCTACGTTTAACAGCATTTCCTTTTTGCTGCTCATCATTAATCATACTCCTTCCGCTAGAAGATAGAACGATCATTATACCTGGTATGTTATAGCCAATCGTCCGAATTGTCAATTTATGTGAATATATCAATGCACTGAGAACCTCGTCGATTTTATCGAGCATATATAAACATGGTATATTTGACATGAATGTTTTAAATGAATAAGTGTGTAAGGGATTAAAGAGTAGATTCAGAGAAGCAAGGAGAGGATTCATATCCTGCACGAAGAGAGATGCATTCAGTCCATTCAGCAAAATAAGATCATGATGCAAGATTTGCAACATGTTCGCAGTCTTCATCTGCCGCAGTGCTACATTGGAGCAGGATACGTCCGTAACTATATATGGGATGAACTGCATGGATACGATCATCGTGAGCTACACGACGATATTGATGTAGTCTATTATGATGCAGAAGATATAAGCGAAGTTCGGGATACGACACTGGAAAAAGAGCTTCAACAGATGACTGGGAATCCCAAGTGGTCTGTGAAAAATCAGGCAAAGATGCATCTGCGTAACCATGCCGAGCCTTATAAGTCGACAGAGGATGCCCTCAGGTATTGGCCTGAGATCGTTACAGCTATAGGTGTACGGATTGACGAGCGAGATAATATTTGCATCTGTGCTCCACATGGATTGGAGGATCTGTATCAGTTGATCGTCCGCAAAAGCCCGTTCTTCATGGATGCAGATTATTATAATCAACGGGTAGAGAAGAAGTGCTGGCAACAACGGTGGCCTGAGCTCAAGATAATCAAGGCATACGGAGGAGAAGCATGAGGAAGATTACAACATTTTTACGAGAGAAAGGACTTTTCATTGATATTATTTTACTTGTATGTCTAGTTATATTTCTAGTGTTCTGGGGTAGGAATTTTGCAGTCACGTTTTTTGGAGCGATCAGTGTGGCCTTTATGATATTGCGTCGTATCAATTACGAGAAACATGTTGTGCTGAAACGTATTATTTTGTCCGGACTAGGGATTGTAGCGGTTTCGTTTATTATTATTGAAGCTCTTGTATTTACCCAATTGGGTGCAAATGATCAGGAAGAAGCGGATTATATCATCATATTAGGATCGGGTATTAAAGGAACCGAGCTATCACTTACGCTCAAACAACGATTGGATGCTGGTCTGGATTATATTCAAGCCCATCCGCAGATCCCCGTTATTGTTTCCGGAGGTCAGGGGCCAGGAGAAGACATCACGGAAGCCCTTGCTATGAAAACGTATCTGATGACTCAAGGGATTAACGCCAATCGGATTATTATGGAAGATCGCTCGACTTCGACAAGAGAGAATTTAGTTTTCTCCAAAAAGATAATTGATCAATCCGGGATAGTGAACCCTGAGATCATGATTGTTACAAGTGATTATCACATGTTCCGTGCCAAGTATTTAGCGGTTAAAAGTGGTTACTCTGCTGAATATGGCATCTCGGCTTCATCGCCAGGCTACCTCAAACCAATCAATATGATTCGTGAATATTTAGCCGTGATCAAGGCGTTGATCTAGATTTACTGCCATGGAGTGCCAAATGCGCTCTGTGGCTGTTTTTATTATAAGAACAGAAATATGTAGTACAATAGGATATAGTTGGAAGAACGTGGGGGAAGAAAGGAATCGAATACAATGAAGACACACATTTTGTTATTTGAAGGCTATGTTTCGTTTGAAATTATGTTAGCCAGTTATTTCATGAAAACCCAAGGTGACGTAATTACCGTTGCATTGGATGAAGGGGCACTTCGTTCGTATGAAGGGTTGTCCGTCAATCCGGATCTGATCTTGAATCAGGTTGATCCATCCATGGTGGAGCTGTTTATTATTCCCGGAGGGGATGTAACCTCACTTCTTAAAAGAGGAGAGTTGATGAACTTTCTTCACATCCTGAATGAACAAACGACTCCAATTGCAGCTATCTGTTCTGGAACATTACTGCTTGGTCACGCAGAAGTGCTGGAGGGGAAATGCTTTACGACTAACGCAGAGGCGCAGATGAGAGACATCACTACCCAAGGAGTGTATATGAATACCAATGTTGTCGTAGATGGCCACATTATAACGGCTAAGGCTAATGCTTATGTTGATTTTGGCATCGAGATTGGCAAAGTCATGAATATCTATTCAAGCTCTGAAGATCTGGAAGAAACGATTGAAGTGTTCAAATATTTCAAAGCCAAACCATGATATAATATGTGGCGTTAATATAGAAGAACGAGATATAGGAGTGAACGGTCATTACTGCATTTAAACTAGTATCTTTATACGAACAAAACCAGATTACAATAAACGAGATGGAAGAAATTGTACGTCTACTGGCACAGGCGCCATTATTATACGATGACGGACAGACCATTCAGGTTCAGGATTTCATGAATGGCTTGGAGATTACGCTGCAGTCGAATGTTCGTCCTGCAGTAAGTGAGCTGTATGAGCTTGCTGTACAGGCTTGCCGTCAATATCCAGATAACTCGACGTATGAGCAATTTCAGGACGCACTCGGATTACAGGCGGAGTTGTGGCAAGAAGAAGTGCTGACACTGGCGATGTGGATGGATTGGTTGAGGCAGATCGCTGAAGGACGTCGAGCTTTACCGGAGTATCATTTTGAAGCTATGCTCGGGGCGTTGCCGGATGGATTCATGATCCATGATTTTTATGATGAGCTGCGATACCAATTGGAGCAGAATTCTGCCAATGATTGGGCGATTCAAGAGCGTGATCGATTGTATGCTGCTATGGGAGCAAAATAGATATTCATTCGATTATGAAACTAGCTGATGCTGTGTTAGCCATATGTAAAAGGTTGTTTGTTAATTCCGTTGCGTTGTGAACACGAATCCTACGTTAATCGTCTTATACCCATTTGGAAATGAGGGGATGGAATGAATAAGGTCGTTTTGGCAGGTGGAACTGGTTTTGTGGGTCAGGATTTTGCTCAGCGATTTAAGCGATTAGGTTATGAGGTATTCATTATCTCACGCCAATCTGGTCATATAGCCTGGGAGGATCGAGCAGGCATTATTCAAGCGCTGGAAGATGCCGAGTTATTAATTAATCTGGCTGGCAAATCCGTGAACTGTAGGTACACAGAAGAGAATCGCAGAATCATTCTGGAGTCCCGCACACAAACCACACGTATCCTCGGGGAGAGTGTCTTGGCCTGCAACAACCCTCCTAAACTATGGATTAACTCAAGCACAGCAACGATATATCGACATGCTGAGGATCGACCTATGACCGAACAGGACGGGGAGATTGGTACAGGCTTCTCTGTGGATGTGGCTACTGCATGGGAGCAAGCTTTTTTTGAATTCAGTTTGCCTTCTACCCGGCAGGTTGCACTACGAATTGCCATTGTGCTGGGGAATGGCGGGGTTATGGAGCCTTTAACGAATCTGGTTCGTTTTAGACTAGGTGGTTCTCAGGGCTCTGGGCGGCAGCAGTTCAGTTGGATTCATATCGAGGATCTGTTTCGGATGGTGATCTATTTACAGGAGCATTCTCAGTTGGAAGGTGTATTCAACGCCTCTTCACCTCATCCTGTTACCAATCGCCAATTGATGGCAGCGCTCAGACAACAATTGAATGTGGGATGGGGGCTTCCTTCACCGCGCTGGATGTTAGAATTCGGTGCTCGCATCATTCGCACGGAGACAGAACTTGTGCTCAAAAGTCGTTGGGTCATTCCCGAGAGATTAGAGCATGAAGGCTTCGTATTCACATATAATACGTTGGATACAGCGCTTGCTGAGATCCTCAAGCAGAAGAATTAATCTTCACGGCAATTCAGTCTCACGAAGAAAGTTTGTTCTGAAGAATAAATGGTTCATAACCATACAGAAACACGATGAGAGGGACAGCGACGACTGTCCTTCTGTTATTCTATTTGCAAGTTGTGGTGGAGATAAATGGACCTAGAATTCGCTCGGCAAACGGAATGAGGAAGAAGGTGAGTATATTGACGACTCTTAGAATGAAGATGGACAATGCACCGGTAGCGTTAATAACCGGCACATCTAGTGGATTTGGGATGCTGACAGCGATCAGTTTGGCGAAAAGCGGATATCTGGTTGTAGCAACAATGCGCGACCTCAGTCGTAAGGAAGCGATCATGAGGCTAGCCGCAGAAGCGGGAATCTCGAATCAATTACGTTACATACGCTTGGACGTCACTGATCCCGATTCGATAACGGAGGCGATGGATGAGATCCTTCGGCAGTTCGGCCGGATTGATATGTTGGTGAACAATGCAGGTTTTGCAGTTGGAGGATTCATTGAGGAAGTACCTATGGCGGATTGGCGAAGACAAATGGAGACGAATCTGTTTGGACTTATTGAGGTTACGCGCGCTGTTCTGCCAGTGATGCGTAAGCAAAGAAGCGGATTCATTATTAATATCTCCAGCGTTAGTGGGTTATCGGGCTTTCCAGGATATGCACCATATGCTACCTCTAAGTTTGCTGTGGAAGGTTTCACAGAAAGTTTACGCCATGAGATGTCGCCATTTGGTATAAAGGCTGTATTGATAGAACCTGGCGCTTATCGCACCCCCATATGGAACAAGGGTATAGGTGAGATTCGTCAGCAGGAGCAGTCACCTTACAGCAAGCAGCTGGATGCAGTGCTTCGCTACTCCCGCCGTACAGGCGAAACGGCGCCTGATCCGCAGGAGGTGGCAGATCTGATCGTTCGGGTCGGACAGATGCGCTCCCCACGACTTCGTTATGCCTTGGGCAAGGGCTCTCGTTTGCTGATCATTGGTAAGGCTCTATTACCTTGGAAGTGGTTCGAGTGGATTATTGCCCGTGGATTGAAATGAAAATAAAGATAGGCAGCTGATGGTTAGAATGTGAAGTGGACTTTCAGGGAGGTGCTTGAACTGTTTGAATTCATTGTAATTGTTCTACTGCTGATCATTATTACACTTCTTCTGCGCATAAATAGTAAATTGCCTAAACAAGATCCTGTGAAAGAGGCGATGGAGCGTGATGCTGCTCGTAAGCAGAAGATATTCCATAACCAGTCAACGAGAGAGTAGAACGAATAATGAACCTATGAACTGCAAGGAGTGGTAAGGTATGAGCAAAGATTCTTCCAACGAATCTATCTCAATTCGCAATATTGTGCATGATGATGCAGAGCACTACTGGCCTTTTCGACTAGAAGCGCTCAAAAATCATCCTGAAGCGTTCGGTGCTTCGTTTGAGATTTCAGTACAGATCCCCATGACTGAGGTGCAAGAACGCATACATAATGAGCCGGATGATTACATTCTTGGAGCATACGCCCAGGATGGTTCTCTAGCAGGAATGATGGGGTTCAAGCGAGAATATGGGCTAAAGTTAAGACACAAAGGCATGATCTGGGGTGTCTATGTGACTCCTGCTTATCGTGGACTTGGAGTGGCTTCTCGTCTACTTCAGGAGGTGCTTGAGCGAGGGAGACAGCTAGAGGGATTGAAACAAATCAATCTATGTGTTGTTACAACGAATGGATCAGCTAAACGTTTATATGAACAAGCGGGCTTTGAGACATACGGAATCGAAAAAAATGCCTTGGAAGTTTACGGTCAGGGATATGATGAAGCTTATATGACTTACTTCTATACGAAACAATAGCAGACAGCCGAGTCTACTGCTACGTAATGCTCATTCGTATTTACGCAATCTCAATTCGTATCTCACAGGAATATACCGTATAATGGAAAATGATTGAGAGAATAGGTGGATATGCAGGTATGCTCGATCTGAGTCTTATAGAGGTTGTTCAAAAAGTCCGCTTTTGATTACGAAGAATGCCTGACGGCATCTCAGCATCGAATATGGGATTCAGCCGAAATGTCTGTTGCTCACGTAGTCCTGCCTACGCTCCGCTACTCCATTTCTAGCTTCAGCCCATCTTCTTGGTACTGAAAACCGACCTTTTCGAACACGCACTTATAGATAAGTCTTATCTGAACAGAACAGAGGTGTGTCAGGCCAATGATCCGAACTTTTGAACAAAAGGACTTACAATATGTCATTGAAGCTCATATCCGTATCTATCGAAATGAGTATAATTATGATCATAGCTTTGCTATTTTCATTGAGGAATCTGTTCAGGAGTTCGGTCGTGCTTGCCATCACAAGAAGCAAATGATCTGGATTGTTGATCTGGACGGAGTTGCCTCAGGTTGCATTGGGCTCGTTGAACTGGATGAACACACCGCTCAATTACGCTGGTTTCTCATTGAACCTGAAGTTCGTAATGAAGGGTGGGGGCGTCAGCTGGTTGAACATGCTATTCAGTTTGCCAGAGAACAAAACTATGCTTCGATCTTATTATGGACTAATCAAGACTTAACAGGAGCACGCAGACTCTATCAATCTCTTGGTTTTCATGTGGTCGAGACCAAGCGGCAGTTCTTATCTGGACAGGAGCTTACGGAGGAGAAATGGGTGCTTCCCCTGACATAACTTGTTGGGGTGAGGATCACGATCTGAATGAATGGATATGGCATAGGCAAGTGACGAGTTTACTTGGAGAAGATCGTACGGCGGAGCATTGGAACAGTGGCAGAGACTGGCTCATGCAGTATAAAATGAAGGAAGAATCAACATACCTCACCTCCAGTCATCATGAGCAGGAATACCGGGTTCGATGGAGCCTGAAAGAATACGTTATAGAGGTGAAACCTTTGAATAAGAAAATTGCATTTTTTGACTCAGGCATTGGTGGTCTAACGGTGTTACATCGAGCGTTGCAACAATTTCCTGAAGAACAGTTTATATATTACGCAGATACTTTACATGTTCCTTACGGACCCAAAGCTGCAGATGAGGTAAGAGGACATATTTTTGATGCTGTAGATGCGATTCTGCACGAAAATGTAAAAGCCATCGTCATTGCTTGCAATACAGCAACCAGTTTGTCTGTGAAGGATTTGCGTACCCGAATCGACATTCCGGTCATCGGTATGGAACCAGCGGTGAAGCCAGCAGTGGAGATGAATCGTGAGAGTGGAAAAAGAGTACTTGTATTTGCCACGGCATTAACCCTGAGTCAAGCCAAATATAATGAACTGGTATCTCGTGTGGATGACCATAACACTGTAGATTCCATCCCGCTTCCTGAACTTGTTGAGTGGTGTGAGCGATTGGATTTTGATGAGGAGAAGGTCACCGCATATTTTCGCATGAAAATGGCGGATCTTGATCTGAACAAGTATGGAACTGTGGTACTTGGCTGCACGCATTATCCATATTACACCGCTATGCTTCGCAAAGTTCTTCCAGCACATGTACGAATCATTGATGGAAGCACAGGCACGGTTAATCGTCTGCAACAGCTCCTTGAGCTGTCTGAGCAGCACGGTGTGTGGACAGAAGATCAGATTACTTTTCTCAGCTCCTCTGGAAAATCGGTAGATCGGGATAATATGAAACGAGCCCTACAATACCTTCAAATGAGCAACTTGTAATCTCGTTTAACAGGAGGATAAGATATGAAGTCCATTTATCTCATTCGACATGCCAAAGCGACGGGGCAGGAACCCGAGTCCGAGCTTACAGCAGAAGGATTGCAACAGGCTGTGCAGCTAGCAAAGGTGCTTGGACAACATGACATCACTTATATTGCTTCGAGTCCTTGGAAACGGGCGCTACAGACGGCGATGCCGCTTAGCCTAGCGTTGTCCCAGCAGATCCATACGGATGAACGCCTTCAGGAGAGAGTGTTAAGCACTCTACATCTGGAAAACTGGATGGATTCGCTAAGACGTACATACACTGACGAAGACTGGACGGAAGAAGGAGGCGAATCTTCTCGTACGGCAACAGCACGTGGCATGAACGTGTTGGATGAGTTGTGGGAACGATCCGAATCAAGCGCTGCAGTGGTGACTCACGGGAATTTATTATCCCTGATCATCCGTCAGTACGATTCATCCTTCGGCTTCGAAGCGTGGAAATCTCTAACGAATCCGGATGTATATGTACTGGAGCGGACGGCAGCAGATGAGTTAGCGCCTTCGATTCGTCGAATCTGGACGAATTGAAAAGCAAAAAAAAGAGTGCTTTAGTCAACAGCTAGAACACTCTTTTTCTTGTAATGTATTGGTGTAGGAATTACAGAGCTGTAATCAATAAGGTTACCCATCCTGCGAGAAATGCGACTCCGCCTAATGGAGTGATGGCACCAAGCTTACGTACACCTGTAATGCTGAGTACATAAAGGCTACCTGAGAACAGGATGATGCCTGCGAACAAAAGCCATCCAGCGAGCAATACAAGCGAAGTCTGTTCCAAGCGATCAGCCAGCAGTCCCATGATGATGAGTCCAAGTCCATGAATCAGGTGGTATTGGACACCCGTCTCGTAAATTTTGATCATGTCAGCGGACAATTTACGCTTAAGTGCATGTGCTCCAAATGCACCCAAGGCTACGGCCAGAAACATCATAATGCTTCCTAATATGATTAACGTTTGCATAGGGATATCTCCTTCATATGGTGGTATTCGGAACATGGAGTGTTCCGAACCCGTCAACTACAGTTTGCGCAATTGAATACGTTGGATGGAGTGATCAGCTTCCTTTTTCAATATAAGTCTGGCTCGTCCCTTCGTTGGCAAAATGTTTTCGTGCAGATTTTTGGCATTGATATCTTGCCAGATCTGACTAGCGGTTTGCACGGCTTCATGCTCGCCAATATTGGCGAAACGGCTGTGGAAGAAGGATTCTGTGTTCTGAAACGCGGTATTGCGTAGAAGCTTGAACCGCTCAATGTACCAGTGGCGTATATGTTGTTCTTCTGCATCAATATAGATGGAGAAGTCAAAGAAGTCGCTCACCAGTAACGGTGTCTCTTTCTTGATTTGAAGTACGTTAATGCCTTCAATGATCAGGATGTCCGGCTGACAGATTGTCTTTTCCTCGCCTGGAATTACATCGTAGGCAAGATGGGAGTAGACCGGAGCTTTAACTTCGGGCTTGCCGGATTTCACATCACCCATGAATTGAATGAGTGACTTGATATCGTAGCTTTCAGGGAAACCCTTTCGATTCATGATGCCCTTTTCCTCCAGCACGGCGTTGGGATATAGGAATCCATCCGTCGTAACGAGGTCGACTTTGGGATTGTTTTTGCCTCTGGCTAGCAGAGCTTGCAGCAGGCGAGCTGCGGTACTTTTGCCTACGGCAACACTACCCCCAATCCCGATAATGTAAGGTACAGGGCCAGCTTCTTTTTTTAAGTAAGAGGCAGTTAACCGATTTAACTCTCGTGAGACACGTGCATATAAGTCAATAAAGTGGGTAAGAGGTAAATAAATATCTTTTACTTCCTGTATAGATACCTCTTCATTTAATCCCTTGAGCTGTTCTAATTCAATTTCCGTCAGCGGAATTGTGGTCTGATGCTCTTGCAGTCCAGCCCATTCCTTGCGGTTGAACTCGATGTAAGGAGAATATAAATTCATGAGATCCCGCTTTCTATATGTAATGTAATCTGTGACACAATCTTTAGTGTACCAAATTTCAGGGAACTGACAACACCTTTACATTTAAAATGGCGCCAGGGCTTATAGTGAAGATGTATAAATAACGGGGTATCCGAAATTTTATACGTAATTTTAACCAATTTACATCATCCCATGTTGAAATGAAATGGGAATTATAACATGGGAGCAGTGTAGAGTCGAATTATACCATGCGGAAGGGTGACAGCAAATGATCGTCTATGAGAGAGAGCATGATTTTGTATTGACCGCACAACAAGAGCATGGGAAAGTAGCTGGAGAGATGGCTTCGCATTGGAAACACGAGTTGCTCGCTGACGCCAGTCACTTTGAAGAGCTTGTTCTTGCGGCAAGAGAGCATGATCGTGGATGGATTGAACTGGATGCTGCTCCGTTCTGGAATGATTATAGTCAGTCTCCGTACTCGTTCCGTGACTTTCCGCTGCGTCCGCGCTTTGTATTTTACCAGAAGGGCATTGCTGAAGTCTGTGCAAAAAACGTGTACGCAGGATTGTTATGTAGCATGATGTATACGGAGTTGTTCCAAAATACACTCGGGGCTAATGCACATGATGATGAAGATATCAGGGAATATCTGAATAGCGAGCGTAAGCAGCAATCGGAATGGATTGCACAGCTAGGTGGTGGAGAGGAGTTACAACGTAGATTACAAAGTGATGTGGACATTATGCTTTTTTGTGATCAGTTGAGTCTGTTTCTCTGTATGGAGGAACCGGGCACTCCTGCGGCACGTTATGAGTTTTTTGCCGAAGGGTTAGGCTGTACATTTGATGCTTGTGGGAGAGAACCGATTCGGGCGGAATGGATATCCAAAGAGAAGGTTGGCTTGTCTTACGTACCGTTTAAGGAAGAGTTTACGGTAGTCATGCCTTATAAATCCGTGCCAAAAGCCAGCATTCGCAAATTCGGTCTGTTACAGGCCTATCGACGTGCGGAGTGGAAAGAACGGAGAGTTTTAATTACAGCGTTGAATCAAGATAGCCATTAATGATGAGTGGTAAATAGGTTGAGATAGACAGACTCCGAGACTCTTCGGGGTCTTTTTGGTACATGGCTTTTTCTAATAATTATGCATGACTACGTGTTGTTAGAAATTAAGATCAGTCGAAGCAGGAAAAACCAGTGGATTACCAGAAATGTTAATGTACAACGAAGGATTGCAGGAGGATACGTATGAGTACACAAATTGAGATTCTGACGATGTGCATGGTGTGGGATAAGGCAAAGGGTAAGGTGTTATTGATGAATCGCCCGGACAGTAAAGGGTTTCCGGGATACATTGCACCTGGAGGCAAGGTGGATTATCCAGAAAGTATTGTAGATGGAGCCATGCGAGAGGTAGAGGAGGAAACTGGACTTAAGGTTACTGAAATTACGTATAAAGGACTCGATGAGTTCTGTGATCCGGAGCAGGGATTGCGTTATATGGTGTTTAACTATCTGGCAACGGCGTTTGAGGGAGAGCTGCTGCAGAATCCGCCCGAAGGTGAATTGATATGGATTCCCTTGGAGCAGGCGCTTGATCTTCCGATGCAGGACTGGTTCGCAGAGCGTTTCCCACGATTTTTCCATGAGGGTACATTCGAACGAAGTGTGATCTGGGAGAAATCCACAGGGCAGACGCTGAAGGAAACGTTTAAAGTCTATTCGGATAAAGTTCTACAATAGCAAGAGATCATCCATATCTATATAGTAATATCCATATATTATGATATAATGAAATTTACTTTGTTTTGAGATGAGGGTTGGTTATATGCATGTAACGTTTCGATCCTCGATAGAGGAAATAGATGTGGAGCAACTGTCAGGACATTTTTTCGATGGTTGGCCGAATCCACCATCTCTAGCTACATTTATGAAGTTATTGGAACAGTCTTATGCTGTAGAACTAGCTATTGATGAAGAGAGTAATCAAGTGGTTGGTTTCATTCAGGCAATTTCAGACGGTGTGCTTAGTGCATATATCCCGTTATTAGAAGTTGTGCCATCGTATCAAGGTAAAGGGATCGGGGCTTCTCTGTTAGAGCGAATGCTTCATCGACTTCAGCATCTATATATGATTGATCTGTTATGCGATGTAGAAATGCAAAATTTCTATGAAAAGCAAGGAATGATCAAAGCGTCAGGAATGCTGATTCGCAACTATTCTAATCAATCAGGTGCAGCAGGAAGTTCATAGAATGAGTTAAAAGAGGTTACATGGCGTGTTGATGCTACGGTGACATGACATGAAGATTTAGCCGATACATAGGCTTCTGCAAACGGGACGTAAATGAATATTGTTACAAAAAGGTGGGATTATCATGAAATTATCGTTCCGAATCTTGGATTGGGAAGAAGAAAAGCCTTATGAGCTTTTGTTGATGGCTGATCCTTCAAAAGCGATGGTTGACGAATACTTGAGCCGGGGTGTTTGTTTTATTGCTGAATATGAAGGAGAGATGGTCGGAGAGTTCGTCTTGCTGAAGACCCGGCCGGAAACCGTGGAGATTGTTAATATTGCAGTTCAAGAAGAGTTGCAAGGACAAGGTGTAGGCAGACATATGATTAAGGAAGCGATTGAAGCTGCACGTAGACTGGGATGTAAGACGGTGGAGATTGGCACAGGAAATTCAAGCTTCCACCAACTGAAGCTGTATCAGCGTTGTGGATTCCGTATTGTTGGCGTCGATCGTGATTTCTTTGTGAGACATTATGAGGAAGAGATCATTGAGGGTGGTATTCGTTGTGTGGATATGATTCGGCTGTCGTTAGATCTGGATACAATTCCAAGGCAGGATGAGAAGTGAACATATATCGAAAGGACTGGGCAGGATGGAGAGAATCATCGATCTGGCTCAGAGCATGGTCTGACCGCTTTAGTGATTGAAGGAGAAGATTTAGTTGTTCGTATGTCTTTGACAGTAGATGAAGCCGAATAAGAGGAGTGGTTCATTTGGAATATATGTGGGTCGCTGTAATCATCGCTGGCTTGGTGGTGACTCCATCTCTTTATCAGATGAATAAGCGGATACGAAGATTGGAAGAACAGGTCAGACATTTGTCTGGCGATAAGAAGGTTCTATAATGGAGCGCCATACACATCTAGGCGTGTACGGTCTATTGGTTTGGGAACAGAAGGCACTACTGATTCAGAAGGCACGTGGGCCTTATCAGGGGAAATGGGACTTGCCAGGAGGTAGGCTGGAGTTCGGAGAAACACCGGAGACAGCGCTCCATCGCGAGATCGAAGAAGAGACTGGGCTTACGGATGTTCGGTTGGTTCTTCGATCCGCGGAATCCAATCTATTGCAGTGGATGTATGAAGGTAGTCCAGAAGAAGTTTATCACATTGGAATTTTATATGATGTATATCTGAAATCAGCAGAGCATGCCAATGATATCAAAATAGAGCCGGATGGCGAAGATTCTCTAGGTGCAGCATGGTTTACGATGGAACAACTTGGTTCGCTCGCATTAACGCCGTTTGCGCTGCATATGATTCGGAATCGGATGAAGCTGTAATTAAATGGCTAACATCGGGGTATAGCGCAGCCTGGTAGCGCGCACCCTTGGGGTGGGTGAGGTCGTGGGTTCAAATCCCGCTACTCCGATTCAAAGCAATAGATTTACTAAAAGTTTAAAGGTAAGGCCATAAATCTTCGGATTTATGGCTTTTATTTGTGTCCACAATTTTTTTAGGCTTATGAAGAACGTAGAAGAAATACGCATACGAATGCTTGGACATCATTGGCAGATTCAGGAATAACAGGTTCCTCACTACCTGCGTCTTCCGTGTTTCCGTTTAAGAATCTAAAAATGCGCTTCTATTCATTGCATTTTAGTGTAAAACACGTACCATTGGTTAATGTTTAAAGTGACCGTTTGTTTTTTGACTTTATCGACCACAATTAAAAAAGGGGGGAATTAGCAACTTTTTGACGTAAGGATCACACCATTTATTCGATTCATCTAATTTATGCATCAATCGAACTAAAAATAGGAAATGCTCCTGAGCGCAAAAGTTTATAGAATAGATATTAGAACACAGAACTTCAGTTGAAAATATTGGAGAATGTGTAACCTTCGAACGGATCAGGACAGTATTCGACATCTGTGCGACGGTATATATAATCATTCTTTTTCTATGATTTTGAAAACGCAGACAAACCTTGACGGGAGCGTCGGAACAACGTTATTACCACCAACAGCACGATTATTGGACTTCATGAAAAATTTCGCTTAAAATGTTGAACGAACGCAAATTACAGCTTAGTCAATGATTTCCGTCAAAAATACGACTAAATCAAGACGGAGGGAACGTCGATGACGATCGTGGAAGGCAACAAGAAACCCTGGGAAAGTTACTATGGACCCAATTTGGGATATGTACAAGAACAATATGAATTATTTTCCGAAGACCCTGGTGCAGTGACACCAGCTTATCGGGAGTTGTTTGAACAATGGGGTGCACCGCCAATGCCTGGCCGAGATGCACATACAACCACTTTTTCGGGTAATGCTCAAAATAACTCGGGAAGCGTGGATATTCAACTTTTACAGAAAGCGGTTACAGCCGGGAAACTGGTTTGGAATATCCGCACGTATGGTCATCTTGCTGCAGATATTGATCCACTTGGGATTAGTGAAGAAGCAGATACCTCTTTGCTCGAACCGAAAAATTTTGAATTAAATGAAGAAGACCTCAAAGCATTGCCGGCTTCCTTGATCTGGGAGGGTGCTGATGGTCAGACGGCAAATGGTTGGGATGCAATCCAGCGTCTACGCCAGATTTACACAGGGCCAATAGCTTATGAGTTCAGCCACGTACATGAAGTTCAGGAACGTGAATGGCTCAATCGTCGTGCGGAATCTCGCACTTCTCCTGCACCACTTAATCAGGAAGAACGTACTGCTCTATTGGAGCGTTTGGTCGAAGTGGAGCAATTCGAAGATTTCCTGCATAAAACCTTTGTGGGACAAAAGCGCTTCTCTATTGAAGGAAACGATGTGCTTGTGCCAATGCTGGATGAAGCTGTACGTATTATGTCACATTCGGGCTCAAGCCATATCCTGATGGGGATGGCTCACCGTGGACGCTTAAACGTACTGGCGCATGTACTGGGTAAACCATATAGCAAAATCTTCTCTGAATTCCATCATGCCCCGAACAAGGATTTGGTTCCATCTGAGGGTTCTACAGGAATCAATTATGGTTGGACGGGGGATGTAAAATATCACTTAGGTGCTAATCGCTTCGTAAAAGAAGGTGAAACGGTACAGGCTCGCTTGACACTAGCGAACAACCCGAGTCACCTAGAGTACGTAAACCCTGTTGTACAGGGATTCGCGCGTGCTGCACAGGATGATCGCCGCGAACCGGGTTACCCGAAACAGGACGTTTCCAAAGCAGCAACGATTCTTATGCATGGTGACGCAGCATTCCCTGGTGAAGGAATTGTAGCTGAAACGCTGAATTTCAAGGCTCTGCCTGGATACCAGAATGGCGGAACGATTCATATCATTGTAAACAATCGCTTGGGCTTCACAACGGATAGCAGTGATTCACGCTCAACGCATTATGCGAGTGACCTTGCAAAGGGATATGAAATTCCGATTATACACGTTAATGCGGATAATCCGGATGCTTGTATCGCAGCGATTCGAATGGCTGCAGAGTACCGGAATCGGTTTAAGAAAGATTTCTTGATCGACCTCATCGGATATCGTCGTTATGGACATAACGAAACGGATGATCCAGAAACAACACAACCGAAAGTGTATGACAAAGTTAAGAACCATCCGACCGTAAGTCATCTGTATCAGGATCAGCTGAAACAGGAATCTATTGTTGACGAAGCGTCCATTAATAGCATTCGTGAAGCTGTGACGAACCGGTTAAAAGAAGCTTACGACCATATGAAGAAAAATGAAGTGCATGAATACTATCAACGCAAGACAGATGAACCTGAAACCGTGAAGGTGATTCCAACTGCGGTACCACTTGAAAATCTACGGAGTATCAATGCAGATCTATTGAAATGGCCGGAAAATTTCAATGTGTATCCGAAGTTGCAGCGGATTCTACAGCGCCGTAGCACTTCACTCAATGAAGGCGAAAAAGTAGATTGGAGCCTTGCAGAGACACTGGCGTTTGCAACTATTCTTGCAGATGGCAAGCCAATCCGGATCAGTGGTCAGGATGCAGAGCGTGCAACATTTGCTCACCGGAACCTGGTGTTGCATGATTCAGAGAATGGAAGTAAATTCTGCCCGCTGCATCATTTGCCACAGGCACGAGCTTCATTTGCAATCTACAACAGCCCATTGTCTGAGGAATCGGTTGTTGGATTCGAATATGGATACAACGTATATTCACCAGAGACACTTGTCATCTGGGAAGCTCAGTTCGGTGATTTTGCGAACTGTGCACAGGTTATTTTTGACCAGTTCGTATCCGCAGGTCGCGCGAAGTGGTCGCAAAAATCAAGTCTGGTTATGCTGCTTCCACACGGTAATGAAGGTCAAGGGCCTGAACATACAAGTGCACGTCTCGAACGTTTCCTACAGCTTGCTGCAGAAGACAATATGACCGTTGCTAACTTGACAAGTGCTTCTCAATATTTCCATCTGCTTCGTCGTCAGGCTTCCCTGACTGAAACCGAAGATGCGCGTCCACTTGTAATGATGTCACCGAAGAGTCTAATTCGTAATCCACGTGTTGCTTCTCCGGCGATTCAGTTCAGTGAAGGCAAGTTTGAGCCAGTGCTGGAACAAGCAGGGCTTGGCACGAAGCCTGACCGTGTTGAACGGATTATCTTGTGCAGTGGTAAAATTGCGATTGACCTTGAGGATGCGTTTGAAAAAGAAGGCGGAGACTTGTCATGGCTGCACATTATCCGTGTTGAACAACTGTATCCATTCCCAGCCGAAGAGATCCAGCGTGTACTCGCACGTTTCAGCAAGTTGAAAGAGCTGGTATGGGTACAGGAAGAAAACAAAAACATGGGTGCATGGACGTATATGGAACCACGTCTTCGTGAAATTGCACCAGAAGGTACAATCGTTAAGTATGAAGGCCGTCCGGAGCATGCAAGTCCTTCCAGCGGTTATCAGCTTGTGCATAGCATGGAACAACAACAGATTATTACATCCGCGTTGAAACAAACGACGAAGAATAATATTCCACTTGGGAGGTAACAACTGTGAGCGAAATTAAAGTACCTGCAATGGGTGAGTCGATAACCGAAGGAACGGTATCCAAATGGCTTGTCAAAGAAGGCGAAACCGTTAATCAAGGTGATGTCCTTCTAGAATTGGAAACGGATAAAGTTAATATTGAAATTAGTGCTGAAGAAAGTGGCGTATTGGAGAAAATTATTCGTCAAGAAGGGGATACCGTTGAAATCGGTGAAACGATTGGTACCCTTTCCGCGGGTGCAGGGGGAGGAAGTAGCTCAGCTGCTTCCCAGCCGGCTGCAACGGAGCAAAAACAAGCGGCTACACCAGCGCCTGAAGCGCCAACTCCGCCGCCAGCACCTGTTGCTGTCGTATCTGAATCTTCTGATAATGGAAACAAGACAGCTTCCCCATCTGCGCGTAAACTAGCGCGTGAGCGGGGCATTGAGCTGGATCAGGTTCAAGGTAAGGATCCAATCGGACGCGTATATCAGGATGATGTGAAGACTCATAATACACAGGCTACTGCTCCAGCAGCACCTTCTGCGAGTAAAGCCCCAGCGGCACCAAGTGCTCCAACCGGAGGCTCCACGTATACTAAGCCAGTTGAACGTCAACGTATGTCTCGCCGTCGCGCAACCATAGCGAAACGTCTTGTTGAAGCTCAACAAACAGCGGCAATGTTGACTACGTTTAATGAAGTTGATATGACTGCCATTATGGATGTTCGCAAACGTCGTAAGGACAAGTTCAAGGAGAAGCATGAGATCAATCTGGGCTTCATGTCCTTCTTCACTAAGGCTGTTGTGGGTGCACTGAAAAAGTTCCCAACCATTAACGCAGAGATTGATGGCGAAGATGTTGTACTTAAGAAATACTATGATATCGGTATCGCGGTATCTGCCAAAGAAGGCCTGGTTGTACCTGTCGTTCGTGATGCAGATCGTCTAGGCTTTGCTGAAATCGAGAGAAGTATTGCCGATCTGGCTTCGAAAGCTCGTTCCAACACGTTGGCACTTTCGGATCTGCAAGGTGGAACATTCACGATTACGAATGGTGGAACATTCGGCTCGCTCTTGTCTACACCAATCCTGAATACACCTCAAGTGGGTATTCTGGGTATGCACAAGATCCAACTTCGTCCTGTAGCAATTGATGCAGAGCGCATGGAGAATCGTCCAATGATGTATATCGCTCTGTCCTATGATCACCGTATTATTGATGGTAGTGAAGCAGTACGATTCCTCGTTACTGTGAAAGAACTGCTTGAAGATCCGGAATCCTTGCTCATCGAAGGATAAGAAGGATAAAGGTATCATCTGATATACTATTCATAAAAATGATCATAAAGAAGCCCCGGAATCAAATGCAGCCTTCGCTGGCATTCAGATTCCGGGGCTTCTTTTTACTTGGCATGGAGCGAATTATACTGAATCAGCGATATCCGTATTGCCGGTGGTAGGAGCTGCGCTAGATAGTACCAGATGGCGATCCAGCCAATGTAATACATCGAGAGCTACATCTGCCCGATTCGTCTCATGCAGCATCTCATGGCGACCGCCAGCGTACAGGCGGTACTCAATATGTTGAAGCTGAAGCTGGCGATATTGAGTCACCAGGTTATGAACACCTTTGCCATTTAAACCGACAGGGTCTTGCTCACCTGAGAAGAGGTAAACGGGCTTATTTTTTGGAATACGTTTCATGTTATTTGGCAGATGTATTTCAATTAGCAGTTTGAAGAAGTCGCGGAAAAAACCTGCTGTACATATCGCTCCGCACATCGGATCATCAATGAACCGTTTAACTTCCTCAGGATCACGAGATAACCAATCAAAAGGAGTGCTCGCCGGGCGAAAGGAACGATTGAATCCACCGAACACCAATGCGTTAAGCAGCATACTCGGATGGGTTGCTCCTTGAAATCCACATTGAAGGAATGCGAGCTTCTCACCAAAACGCAGAAGACCACGTTTGCCGTTGGTTCCCGACAATATAAAGGCATGATAGCGTTCGTGCCCAGCATACATTAGGTGCTGGACAAGAAAAGAGCCCATACTGTGTCCCATTAAAAAGAGGGGAATCTCAGGATACTCCTTAGATGCGACTTCTCCAAGATTGATCATATCACTGGCCATCCAGCGAAAGGCATCTACCCCGGCGTTACCTAACAAATTTGGATCTTCGACCGATTTGCCATGACCGCGATGATCATTAGCATAGACCGCATAGCCATGGCGGGTAAGGCACTCTGCAAACTCTGCATACCTAGCTGCCGTTTCTCCCATTCCATGTGCAATCTGCACCACACCCCGGATGTCAGTTCCAGGATCAGGAAGCCAGCGGTACACATGAATGCGGGTACCTTCATTGCCCACAAGGCCAAAGGTAGATTCCTGCATCTTGTGCCAATCCTCCTTCATTGTTTACATTCAAGCCTGATCTAAGATAAGACGAATCTGTCATCTCACCCTTGAGAAAAGTTAAGGCAGGTAAGAGCGAAGAACAGTGGTATTCCCGTCTAATGTATATGTACCCAGGTTGGCGGGCAATAGATAGCATTGACCTGCGTTTAATTCAATTTTTTCGGACGAGTCGTTGTCCCATGCTAAAGTACCGTTACCTTCGCATACAACTAGAATGGTGAAGCTCTCAGCGTTTGTCGCAAGCTGCCATGGCTTGGTCACGATCCCTTTTTCGACGACGAAATATGGGCATTCGGCCAGCTTCAGCCATTCACCTGAGATTGCGTTGTTCGTTTTCATTGTTGTGGCACCAGCGCCTTCATAGGCAGTGACATTAAGGGAGTCCTCAACATGTAACTCACGGGGCTTACCATCCAGACCTGGGCGGTTATAGTCATAAATCCGGTAAGTTGTATCTGAATTTTGCTGAATTTCAGCCACAACGACACCTGCACATAGTGCATGAACGGTTCCGGCAGGGATAAAGAACGTATCGCCTGCTTCTACAGGAACTTGGCGTAACGTATCCATCACGGTTCCATTTTCAAGAGCTTCCTTCAGTACGTTACGATCAACGCCTTCATTTAATCCATAAATGATATGAGCGCCTGGTTTCGCATCAAGTACATACCACATTTCCGTTTTGCCGAGCTCACCGGGAGGCAGTGCCTCGTAATCATCCGTAGGGTGAACCTGTACAGAGAGATCATCGTTACAGTCTAGAAGCTTGATCAGGAGCGGGAAGCGTCCTCCTTTTTCGGAAACACCTTTTGTTCCTAACCAAGCCGTACCGAGCTGTTCACGCACTTCATCCAGACCTTTACCAGCAAGTGCACCATTTAAGACTTTTGTTGTTCCATTAGGATGATCTGCAATCATCCAACCTTCTCCGATATGACCTTCAGGTGGCGTAAGGCCAAAATTCTCAAGTGCACGGCCACCCCAGACACGTTCTTTGAATTCAGGTTGAAATTGCAGTGGATATGGATTAGTCATTGTAGTCTCTCCTTTAGTATATGAAATGGTGGAATGAATTAATCAACCTATAACCGGTTCGACACCTACATGTATACGGTTGCAGATTATGTATTATAAGTGACCAATGCGAACAATCAACAACTTATAAATGGGTTCAAAAAGATTCGATTTTGTACTGAAAACCGTACTTATTGGAACTCACACTTATTGGTTGACGCGTATTCAGCAGATGGCACTTACAATATGTCTATCGTAACGTATTTGGACAAGTAAGGAAATTACTTCTTCTCGATTCCAATCAAGAAGGGCGAGGTTTCACGTTGTAATTGCCGATAGAGCATGACCTGTGCTTCCGTGACAGGTAAAGCAGAAGCCCATTTCATTACAGCCTCAGCCTCTTGGGAGCCACCTTCATGTCCTGGGTACAGCACAACGGTAATAATTCCTTTTGGCCGCAGTAATGTTAGAGCAGCCTCTAATGCAGCAAGTGTACTATCGGTTGCAGTAATAATGGAAGCATCTGCCCCCTCCGCAGGCAAATATCCAAGATTGAACATTACGGCACCAACAGCACCCTGCCAGTCCTCCGGAACAGCTTCAACCATACGGTCATGGCTTAGCTGTAATAGGGATATAGAGCCAAGTTTAGCACCGTCCTCTTGTTTGCGAATCCGAGCTTGAGCTAGAGTGAGAGCTTCACTTTGGATATCGAAACCGATGACTTGACCGCGTCTGCCCACCTGTTGTGCGAGGAATAACGTATCTGCGCCTGTACCTACAGTTGCATCGATAGCGAGGTCTCCGGGTTGTACACGCGCTGTAATCCATTGATGGGCACAGCTTAGAACAGATAGAAAACCCATCCTATGCTCCCCTCCAGTACTTGCCTTGCCATGTATCACGTTGTCTCAATTCACGGTCAATGGAGTTCAGCACTTCCCATTTATTCAATGACCACATCGGACCGATGAGCAAGTCTCGTGGTGCATCACCAGTGAGGCGGTGAACGATCATTTCTGGCGGTAGAAACTCAAGTGTATCTACAATCAGCTTGATGTACTCATCTTGTTCAAGGAAACGGAGCAGACCTGCTTCGTATTGCTTCACCATCGGCGTTTTGCGCATGAGGTGTAGTAAATGAATCTTAATCCCTTGAACATCCATATTCGCTACGGCACGACCGGTATCCAGCATCATCTCGTGTGTTTCTTGAGGCAAACCATAGATGATATGCGTGCAGACCCGGATATTGTGCTTGCGTAGCTTAGCCACAGCATCTTCATAACACTTCGTATCATGCGCACGATTAATAAGGGTAGAAGTGGATTCGTGAACCGTTTGCAGCCCCATTTCAATCCACAGGTAAGTTCGTTCATTAAGCTCAGCCAAATACTCGATAACGTCATCTGGTAAGCAGTCAGGTCTTGTGGCAATGGACAAACCAACAACTCCAGGTTGTTTAAGAATCTCTTCATAGTACTCTCGAAGTTCTTCAACAGGTGCATATGTATTGGTATACGCCTGAAAATAACCAATATAATGGGCAGTGGGCCATTTCAAATGCTGTTTATCACGAATGGTATTAAATTGTGTAACCAAGTCGTGGCGGCGACTTCCCGCAAAATCGCCAGATCCTCGGGCGCTACAGAATGTGCAGCCACCTTTGGCTATTGAGCCATCGCGGTTCGGGCAAGTAAATCCCGCATCCAACATGACTTTGAACACTTTGTTGTCAAATTCATTTCTCATCTCGTAATTCCAGGTATGGAATCGTTTATCTCCCCAGGAAAGAGGGCTGGGTAGAGCAGGTGCATTCATCTTCAGGAACTCCTTCGGTTGTTCGTGTATTAATGAAACGCATGCCAGCATCTATTCGTGAAAAAGAACAAAAAACGGCAAAATTTGCGTTCCCATGGACTTTTACCATTGTATCAAAAAACTCAAAAAAAAGGGAATGCAGATGCAAAAATAGGCCGGAAAATCGCGGTTTTCTTCTTGCTATAGTTAACACCTTGTGTTATATTTAAATCAACGTCAGACACCATCTAATGGGCAGTATTCATCATAGCATTTGAATTAATGTTGACGTCATGGATCATACTATACCGTGAGGTGATATGAATGAATTCCCAAGTTAAAAACAATGATCTTCATCATGTTTCTGTAGAACTGACGGCTGAAGAGGCACTGGCTTTGACAGGTGTTCGTTTTAATGGAAATCCGAAGGTGAAAGCGGCTGCAAAACAAAAAGTTCGCGACGCTTTCGAAAAGACATTTGATTTTTCGCACCAAGATAAGGTAGACTATGAACTATTAAAGTAGTTGGACCCCAATTCCAAATAAATCGAAGAGGGAATCTTTGAAATTTGCCACTAGTGGCAATTCCGAAGATTCCTTTTTCATTGCTCTTTACAATTGGTCCGTTCTTCGGCAAAATGAATCTGAGACAAGTATGGATAAACGGAGGAATAAAATGCGTTTACGTGGTAGAAAAGGAATCCGAGAAAATCTGGAGGAACAAGTAGATCTCGTTGTTCTAGAACCCAATCAGTACAAAGGAAAATGGTCTGAACTGTTTGGCAATGACCATCCGATCTTTGTAGAATTCGGTATGGGCAAAGGGCAATTTATTAGCCAAATGAGCTACAAATATCCGGAGTTTAACTTTATCGGAATTGATATGTACGATGAGCTCGTTCGTCGTGCTAGTGAGAAAGCTCGTAATGCGTGGAGTCAGGCAGAAGTGGAAACACCACCTAACCTGAAGCTGGCGCTCGCTAATATTGAACAAATTGAGGATGTATTCGAACCAGAGGAACTGGAACGTATTTATCTGAACTTCAGTGATCCTTGGCCAAAAGCTAAGCATGCACGTCGTCGTTTGACACATCCACGTTTCTTGAAAAAATATAAAGAATTGCTCAATACTAGAGGACAAATTCACTTCAAGACTGATTCGGAGACGTTGTTTGAATTCTCGCTCAATTCCATTGCTGACTTCGGTCTGCAGATGACAAACATCTCCTTGAACTTGCACCGGGACGGATTGAATGAAGAACATGTAATGACCGAGTATGAGCAGAAGTTCATGGGCAAAGGTATGAATATTCACCGTGTTGAAGTCGTTGTTGGTGAAGAGGCTTTGCGTGAATATCAACAAATGCGTTTGGACAAGTACAAAGTGCGTGAGACTTCCGAAACAGCTGAAGACACGCAAGAATAATTGATCTACATCAATTGATGTCATTAGCAAAGCGACACAGAGAGCAGTAGCCATAACTCTCAAGTGTCGCTTTTTTGCTTGTTTAAGACTCTGAATGTAATTCTTTGCGGCGATAATCATTAGGCGTAACTCCATTGAACTTCTTGAACATGCGATAAAAATAGGAGCTGTTGGTGAAGCCTGTTCTTTCTGCAATATCTGCAACGGAATTCTCTGTCTCAATTAATAGATCCTGAGCTTTCACAATACGAGTTTCATTAATGACATCGGTTAGCCCTTTTAATGTTAGTTGCTTATACAGTCTGCTTATATAGATTGGAGACATGGTCAATTCTTCTGCTATAGAGGTAAGGCAGAGGTTCGTGTCCGCGTAATCCCGCTCAATAATGCTGTTAATTCGGCGGATTAGCTCATCATGTTTAAGTGTTCGCTTCTCCTCCACCTTGGAGCCTAGTTCATCGAACAGTTGATAGAAGTGGGCATGCACTTCACTAAGATCCTCGGCCTCATGGAGAGGTAGCATCGTGCCATCCGAAATAGAGTTAAGCGTCAGCTGGTTATTCTTTTTGAGTGTGTTGCGTACATGGTTTAGTGTCATTGTAAGATGTGAGAGCGCGAGCTGGAAGACATTGAACGGATACGTCGCCGTTTCATTAACGATCGTAGTATACACCTGTTTTGCTTCCTCTGTTTTGCCTGTCATCAAACAATCAATGAGCTGTTTTTCCTTACCAACAGGGAAGGCGTACTCTTTGGCATGATAGGCTATGATGTCTGACGTGTACAGTAGACAGCCAGAACCATGGAATAGTCGATGCAGTGAGGCTTCCGCTGACCTTGCATAAGATGCAATGCAGTCCTCAAGAGACTGTTCTTCTGGTCCGATTGTAAAGGATATGGAGCATTTCAGATGTAGCATGACCGCATCCTGTAGCATGAGCAGTAACTCCTCGATCTTTTGCTCTCCTACACCCACTGCATGTTGACCCGGATCTTTCTCGTTGAAAATAAGCGTAATCAGATCCCCGCCCATATCTATGGCTTCGGAATGATACATCGTTTCAATTGTTTCTGTACATATGTTCATCATCGCGTATTTAACCAACTTGACCTCGTCCCGGTAGGTGTCGCAGAAGTCGGCAAAGTGATCGATTCGAAGCAAGACAAGTCGAGAGCTACGCTGCACATCCAAGGATGAACCGTAGAACTTCATACGCTCTGCAAGTAACCCACACGTAAACGTCTCACGTCTCTGGAGAGCTCCACGCAAATAATCTTGTCTGAGAATGTGCAGGCTTCCTCGCCGCTCTGCTTCCATCACACGCATGCGAACGAGAACTTTATCAATAGGATGATATAACTTGCGCGATACAAGGTAAGACAACAGCAAACCAATAACCAACAGTCCAAGGCAGAATAGGACGGTATGGGTTCTCATATTCCGGATGTCTGTAGTAATCAGGTCGTAAGGTGTAATTCGCACATATCGCCAGCCTAGATTATCAGGAGAGGTATAGGTAATGAGTGATTTTTCCCCATCCACTTCTGCGGTGAAGAATGCGGACTTGGCTTCGTTTTGCAGAATAGGCTGTATAAACGATTCACCAGAGAGATCCTTCATTAATGCCCGTTCACCAAAATCAGACAGTAACTCGCCTTTCTCATTAATAATGAATGTACTGCCAGGCTGATCCTCTGAATTGATGTTGGGACTTAGCCAGTCATCCTTGATGTTTACAATGACAGCATAATTCAGCTTGGCATTATCGTTGATCGTGTCATAGCACAAATAGGTGTAACTGTTGACCTCGGTTTCTTCCGTCGTGCCAACCTGATATGTACGTGGGATGGGGACAAAGGGTTTATAGTCATGGAATTGCCGAAGAATCTCCGTGATCCCGTGATCGTCAATGTCAGAGATGGATTGTTGTCCGGTACGAACACCATCTGAACTGATGAAGAACTCATTGCTTTTGGAGTTGTACACATAGATGGATTCGATAAAAGGAAGGGACATGCGGTAGTTATCAAGCTGCTCCATGGCGGGAGTAATCTCATATATGCTCGGTTTGGAGTATAGGAGTAGAGCGGAAATCGTGTAATCCTGATAAATCTGATAAGACAAGGATTTGGCGGTCTCTGTCATTTTGGAAACTTCACGACTCGCCTGTGTGAGACTATCCATATCGGTACGATAGACTTGGCGAAGAGCAATGCGATTATAATTGGCGTATAAAATGACAGTAGCAACAAGCAAGGTAGCGACCGTGCTGATGATAATGCCAACCAGAATCCGTGTAAACACCTTTTGGCTGTCTTCGGAACGTTTACGCACTACTTTTCCCCTCCATTTCTAATGTATACATGATGGGTGAAGCATCGTTTTGATCAAACAAAGTTCATTCACAGAAGTCCATAGTCATCCAGAGGTGGCAAAATAAATTATATATTATGTATACGTTTACATCAATGCTGTACATAGGATTGGGCTGTCTTTCCAAACGTAAAGTTCAACTTTCGCTTGATTGTTCACTACGCCTAGCGTATGTACGATATCAACATTTGTGAACGTTCAGCTGTTCATTTCACTGTTCGTTCAAATTGTTCATATTCACTTTGGCAAGATCGTTCATTTTCCGGACGGATGATTCAGTATTCAAGAGCGGCAGGGGCATCTACAATAAAAACCAGAGCTCCACAGCGCACCAGCGCCGTCAAGAAATTCGGGAGGGATCGAGCCATGCTCAAAGAATTGAACAAAAACAAAATGTTGTTTCTGATGCTGCTACCTACACTGATCTTTTTTCTGATTAACTCGTATTTTCCGATGGTCGGCATCTACTACGCGTTTACGAGGTATGATTTTGAAGGTGGTTTGTTCGGTAGTCCATTTGTAGGTTTGGAGAACTTCAAATTTCTCTGGCAATCAGGAATGCTCCTGAAGCTGACCACGAATACCGTGGGTTACAATCTAGCCTTCATTATATTAGGAAACGGACTCGCTATCTTTTGCGCAATCATGCTCAGTGAGATCAGGGGCAAAGTGTTCAAAAAAGTTACCCAATCCGTTATGTTTCTACCGTATTTCATTTCATTTGTACTACTAAGTGTAATCGCCTACAACATGTTCAACTACGAATCCGGTTTTGTGAACACAGTGCTGAAACGCTTTGAGGCAGGGCCGGTTGATATCTATAATACGCCGTGGATCTGGGTGTTTCTGATCATCATCTTCTATCTGTGGAAGAACCTCGGATATAGCATGGTCATCTATCTGGCTGCCATCACAGGCATCAGTGATGAATACTACGAGGCGGCTCGTATGGATGGGGCGAATATCTTTCAACGTATCTGGTACATTACGGTTCCGATGTTGAAACCAACGTTTGTTATTCTGCTGCTCTTCTCATTAGGAAGCATTATGAAGGGGCAATTTGATCTCTTTTACCAACTGATCGGAAACAACGGGGTGCTATATAATGCCACCGATATTATTGATACGTACGTATATCGCTCGTTGAAGGTGACCTTTGATATTGGCATGGCGACAGCTGCTGGGCTGTATCAATCACTGTTCGGCTTTATTCTTATCATGACGGTCAATTACATCATTCGCAAAGTGAATGAGGATTACGCTTTGTTCTAGAACGCCCAATAGGCAGAAGGGAGACCAACTATGCATACTCGTGCCAGAGATTCGGAATTCACAATGCTCTTTCAAGTGATCGCGTACACCTTTATTTTGTTTCTTTCCATTATCTGTTTGGTGCCATTTTTACTGATTTTGTCTGGTTCATTCAGCAGTAATGAATCCATCGTAAGGGACGGATATCACCTGTTTCCCACCGATTTTTCACTGGAAGGTTATAAGATGGTATTCAAATTCCCTACACAGGTACTCAAAGCCTATGGCGTCACTGTATTTACGACCGTTGTAGGAACAGCGCTTGGACTATTCTTCATCACAATGGCGGGCTTTGTGCTACAGCGCAAAGATTTCAAATACCGGAATACTTTCTCCTTCTTCATCTACTTTACGACCTTGTTCGGTGGAGGACTTGTGCCTTGGTACATCATGCTGGCGAATTACTTTAACTTGACCGATACGTACACCGTATTGATCTTCCCTGGCCTCATGACGCCATTTCTCATCATTCTAATGAAAAATTTCATTCGATCCGCTGTTCCTGATGAGCTCATTGAGTCTGCCAAAATTGATGGCGCGAATGACTTCCGTATTTATTTCAGCGTTGTATTGAATTTGGCGATGCCCGGCATTGCCACAGTCGGACTTTTCCTCGCGCTCGGATACTGGAACGACTGGTTTACATCATCGCTGTTTATCAACAATCCGGATATGTATCAATTGCAATTCTATCTATACAACACGATGAACACGATTACGTTTATAGATCAGATGGCGATTGGAACAGGCATTACCCTGAGCCAAGATGTACCTACTGAATCGACCAAGATGGCTATGGCGATTATCGTGACAGGGCCGATCTTGTTCCTGTATCCGTTCGTCCAACGTTATTTTGTCAGAGGTCTGACGATTGGTGCGGTTAAAGGTTAGAACGCGAAACCGATATGGCTTCAGGGCGGTTGCAGTCTGAACTTTCCTGTACCACATCGGATCTGCGCTAACATATACGTTTCAACACAAAAAGGGAGGATGCATATGCGAAACAAAACATTTCTTCGGCACCTGTCTCTAATCATTGCCTTGATGATGTTTGCTGGGGTGCTGGCCGCATGTAACACCGGTTCGGGGGAATCGACACAAGGCAGTGCAGAGGGAGGCTCTTCAACTTCCAAAGGAGACAAAGTAACCCTGCAATTCTACATGCTTGGTGATGCACCGAAAGACCTACCGACCATTGAATCAGAGATTAATAAATTGGCTGAGGCTGATCTGAACGTTAACGTCAAATTCAATTACACCTCATGGACAGACTGGGATCAAAAATATAAATTGCTGCTCTCCTCGGGGCAACCGATAGACCTTATCTTTACGGCCGATTGGACATTCTACCAATCCTATGCCAAAAAAGGTGCGTTCCTGGCGCTGGATGAAATGCTGCCTAAGGTTGCACCGACACTGCAAGCGCATGTACCAGAGGATATGTGGAATGCAGTCAAAATCAATGAAAAAATCTATACAGTTCCTTCCACATGGATTGAATATGTAACCGAAGGCATTGCTTACCGTGAAGATTTACGTGAGAAATATAATTTGCCTAAGCCTGAATCCATGGAGACGCTTGAAGCGTACCTTGAGGGGATCAAAGCGAATGAACCTGATATGATACCGATCGCAGACAGCAATGCGAATCATACACATGGCATTCGTCAATTGAACTCTAAGCTCGTAAATACAGCAGGTCAGTTACCTTACGGTCTGGACATCATGTATGAGTCACCTTCCAATGTTGCGTCCTATTGGGGTTCAGCACAGCACCTGGAAGATCTGAAGACTTATAAACGCTGGATGGACAAAGGATTTTTCCCGAAAAACGTACTGAATGTGAAGGACACCTCCAATTCACTACTGCAAAATGGCAAAGCAGCTGTGATTCTCTCTGGAGAGAATCCGAACAAATTCAATGCCGACGTGATCAAGATTCAGTCAACGCATCCAGATTGGAAGTTGGGTTATTTCCCATATCCGAATGCGAAAGGGTTTGCACAACCGGTTCATCCGATTCATAACGGTTTTGCGATTCCACGTAGCAGTAAAAATCCAGAAAGAGCATTGGCGTTTTATGAGAAGCTTGTAACGGATAAACGATACAACTGGCTTACTGAGTATGGCGTAGAGGGTAAAAACTTTGAAGTACAGGATGGCTACTACAAGATGATTGGCGATGCTCAAACCAACGGTTTCCCACGTGAAGGGATGAATGGCTGGGCATGGCGGAATCCGGAATTCATGCTGTATGACAAATCATTTGACGATGTGCTGACCATGTTCGAGGAACTCGACAAAATTAAGAAGCCAGATATTTTCACTGGATTTGCAGAGGACTGGACACCTTATCAGGCTGAAAAGGCAGCACTGGAGCAAGTGGAGAAACAGTATCTCTACCCGCTTAACGTAGGCTTAGTAGCCGATGTCGAGGCAGGTCTGAATACATTTATGGAGAAGGCGAAGCAGGCAGGACTTGAAAAAATCCAAAGTGAATACACGAAACAGTGGCAAGAATATCTGAAATCAGCAGGAATTCAATAGAGCTGTATTTGAAGTGCAACGATGTTGAACGAAGCTACTGATAGGCATTAATTGTAATGCGGAGATCGTGAGGTTTGCTATCTTGAACCAATATACAAAAAAAGGTATCTTCATTTCGAAGATACCTTTTTTGTATGGATGGGAATTTGCTTAGAAACGTTAAACGCTTGAATGGTCTGTTGGATAAGACCGAATCTCTAATAAATCAATAATGCTCTGCGCACTCTGTGTTGGATGATACTTGGCAATTTGCGCCAAATGACGTTTACGTTTTCGGACAATATCCGGGTATTTATGTAGCAATCGATTCATCCATTTGACCACAATATCTAGCGAAGTAATCGCTTCTCCAAGCCCTCTAGAAGTAAAATAATGAACATTCTCTTCTTCCTGACCCGGAATCGGATTATGAAATAACATCGGAATACCCTTGGCAAGTCCCTCACTGCACGTCATTCCACCTGGCTTGGTGATGAGCAGATCTGAGACCTCCATTAGTTTATCTATCTCGTTGGTGTACCCGATGATATGAATATTTTCTTTTTGATATATAGGATTCTGTTCCATACTAATTCTTACTTTGTCATTCCGCCCTAAGCAGAAAATGAGCTGAATATCCTTGTGCCAACGGGTAAGCATCTGATTCACAACTTCATCACTGAGCATTCCCCAACCACCGCCCATGACTAAGACCGTAGGCATATTTTTCAAATTAAACCTGCTCCGAATCTCATCTCGTCCGGGGTGCTCCCAAAAGTTAGGGTGAACCGGTATGCCTGTTACTCGAATTTTGTCTACAGATACACCTCTTAGCATCAGTTTGGACTTCACCTCATCTGTAGAGACGAGGTATAAGTCCACCTCAGGGCTGATCCATGTACCGTGCGCATCATAATCGGTAATTACGGTACACAGTGGCACTTGAACGCCCAGCCGCTTGAGTCTGGATATCACAGCACTTGGAATAGGGTGTGTACAAACGATGACATTTGGGCGAAGCTGACGAACAATGCTCCTTGTGTGAGTATAGAACAGCTTATGCAGCGCCAAAGTAGTCAATCGATTCAGCGACTTTTTATATTGATGTTTGTATACATAGCCGACTAACTTGGGCTGGTTGGTAACGGTTTTTTTGTATGCTGTAATAATTAATGGTGCAACTCGGGGATTAAGGAAGCTTCCGAGTTCAAGGACTTTGGTCTGCACATCTGTAGAAAGTTTGCGCAAACTGCTGGAAAGAGCGTAAGCCGCTTGGGTGTGTCCTGCACCAAAACCTTCTGATAATAGTAGTACTCGTTTTTTTTCCACGCTTGATTCACCTGTTCCTGCTAGGTTTTCCTTCGTCTAACATATCGACTTTAAGTCCAGAATGCAACTGTTGCGAGTGCGACCAAAGTACCGATTGTAGCACCAGCAAGGACGTCGGAAGGATAGTGCAATCCCAGGTATATACGGGAAAATCCGACAACAAGCGCTACAGGCAACAATACGCTGAGAAGAAATGGATCCATTGTCATAAAAGGCACCGTAACCGAAAAGATGGCGGTAGTGTGTCCAGATGGGAATGAATGATCCGTCAAAGGATTGCGGAACGTGATCGTGTCTGGTAATGCAAGGTAAGGCCGTATACGAGGATACAGCTTCTTGGCGATCGCCACGGGAATATGGCTAACGGCTAAGGCTACACAGGCTTGGAGTCCTGTTGTATTCCATGGAGCCGGTGCGAACAACCATATTAACAGTGAAATGGCGATGGAAGATGTTGCCCCGCCAAGATGGGTGAAGTAATAGAGCCAAAAATTCATAAACCGATTATGAAGTCGACCATTAATCCACATAAACACATTTCGATCATACTCTTGAAACTTAACAAATAAACGGCTCATATTGGCCTCCTGCCAGTCAGGCCGCCCTAGAACGTGTCACAAAAATTGCTGTAGTGCATCTTGTACCGCATTTCGCTCCCTGCTGCGTCACTTTCCTTTGACGTGCCTGGGCACGCCAGCTGAAAACTTCCTTACTTGGAACGAAATTTCGGCAAAATCTGCTTTCTTCAGAATTTTTAGACACGCTCTAATTGGCGGCAGTATTTCCGGGTAAGTTCTGGTTCCGGTTTTTTGTCCTGATTACTATATAACCGTTTTTTAAGATGCTTAGGCTATTTCAGGGATATGTTTATCATATTTTTAAATGTTGTCCTTTTCAAGAAGAAGACATGTGAAGAAAGTAAAATTCATGTTAAAGAGTGGATGAAAACCCAACTTAACATTTTGACTTGGACGAGCCAAAAAAGATACAATGATTCAATGCTGCCGAAATGAGGTAAGAAATTGTGTGATTTATATTAAACTTTTGTTGAACTTTTTGGGCTTGGTTTGCGTTATTTAGATGTGTAGACTCTGAAGCTATATAGGCTTGGTAGAAAAAAAGCAGGGACTATAGAAATAAAAAACAAGCAAACGGCTGAAAATAAGACATAACTGGCATGAATGCAAGTGTACAGCATCGCGGAGTGCCAATTCAGCGTTTAATGTTCACATTTCTGCTTCAGGAAGTGAAATTGCGGTTTTGACAAATGGCTAAAAAGAATCCAAAATCGATAAAGCAGCCAATTAGGTTCTAGCCAAGTTTGAAACATTGTTCAAAGCACTCACGTAGTACTCAAAAGAACAGGGTCATATTCTGCACAACCAAAAAAATAAGATGCAGAAGCAGGAAGAGAAACGCTTGTATTTAGTAAAGGGTTTGAATAAAAGGGGGTAACAGAGAACGATGTTGGACGCTATATTCGTCACGCTGCAGGTGCTATTGGCACTGCTAGCCGTGTACCAATTCACGTTTTCGCTGTTCGGTCTGTATAAGAAAAAGAAAAAGAAAAACTACCCAGCGACGAAGTCATTTGCTGTACTGGTCGCTGCGCACAATGAGGAACAGGTCATTGGTGCATTGATGGAGAACTTGAAAGAACTTGATTATCCGGAAGATCTGTACGATGTATTTGTTATCTGTGATAATTGTACAGATGGAACAGCTCAAATTGTCAGAGACCATGGATTGAACGCATGTGTACGTACGAATGCGGATCTTAGAGGTAAAGGGTATGCCATCGAGTGGATGCTCAAATATCTGTGGAAATTGCCACGTCAGTACGATGCAGTTGTGATGTTTGACGCGGATAACCTGGTAGATCGTAACTTTTTGCTTGAGATGAACAATGATCTTTGCAACGGAGCGCGCGTGATCCAAGGTTATATTGACACGAAGAACCCAGAAGATTCTTGGATTACAGCAGCTTATGGTGTATCGTACTGGTACATTAACCGTCTGTGGCAGTTGTCTCGTTACAACCTGAACATGGCGAATTTCCTTGGAGGTACAGGAATGTGCTTCGAGACTAATTTGCTGAAAGATATTGGTTGGGGAGCAACAAGCTTGGTAGAGGATCTAGAGTTTACGATGCGTAGTGTGCAACGTAATGTATATCCGGTCTTCAACTATGACGCTAAGGTGTTCGATGAGAAACCATTGACGTTTAAAGCTTCAGCTAGACAACGTCTTCGTTGGATGCAAGGTCACTTTACTGTTGCGCGGAGATATTTCTTCCCATTGCTGTGGCAAAGTATCAAAGAAAGAAGTTTGGTCAAATTTGACCTTGCCGTATATGGCGCCAACGTATATGTAGTATTGCTAACCTTCTTGCTGACGGCAGTGATGTGGGTAGATACAGCCGTGTTTAACGGTCCGAATATCGCCAATGTGTATGGGTACTTCCCATTATGGGTAGGATTTGTAGCCATCGGTTTGAACATTTTGACGTTCTTGTTGTCAATGGCGCTGGAGAAGGTTACTTTTGCCAAAGTATATCTATACCTGGTGTTGTTCCCGATCTACTTGCTCTCTTGGTACCCAATTACGTTCTATGCATTCTTCACACAGAACAACAAACAGTGGAGCCACACGCAACATACACGTGTTGTACGCTTGGATGAGGTACAGAGCAAGCAAGGGTAATGCTTGGATATTTCGGAGTAGTTAGTGAGCGGGTTTACAATGGGGTAAAATTAAAATTGTAAAGTCGTTGACAATGACTGCGACAGATGATATAGTATTTAAGTGCGTTAAACAAATAGTGATACGGAATCACAAGAAGAAGTCCGACTTCTCACCTGACCAACAACTGTTGGCTGGTCAACGATCCCAATAATTTATGAAGTGTATACTCATGAAGAATTGTGTTGATTACAGGGATGTCGGTAGCTTAACCGGCATCCCTTTTAATTTTGCAGTACAGTATTGAAAATGACCTGGAGGTGGACGGTTATTAGTAAAGATCACATGATTAATGATGAGATTCGGGCAAAGGAAGTACGCCTTGTCGGAGCTGAAGGAGAACAAATTGGGATCAAGCCGATTCGTGAAGCACTACAAATGGCGATTGATCTGAACTTGGATCTGGTCAATGTGGCACCACAGGCTAAACCGCCGGTGTGTCGCATCATGGACTATGGCAAATTCCGCTATGAGCAACAGAAGAAAGAGAAAGAAGCCCGTAAGAACCAGAAAATTGTTGATATTAAAGAAGTATGGTTCCGTTCCAATATTGAGGAGCATGATTATCAGACGAAGCTTCGTAATGTAGTTAAGTTTTTGAAAGACGGCGACAAAGTGAAATGTTCTGTTCGTTACCGCGGACGTGAAATTGCGCATGCCGCCATTGGTCAACGGATTTTGGAACGCGTTAAGGTAGAGGTTGAAGAGCTTTGCACCATTGAGCGCCAACCAAAATTGGAAGGCCGCAGTATGATCATGATTCTGGCTCCTAAAGCCTGATAACATTGAAGGAGGAAACACAAAATGCCTAAAATGAAAACACACAGCAGTTTGAAAGGACGCTTCAAAATTACCGGTTCCGGTAAAGTCCTGCGTTACAAAGCTCACAAAAACCACTTGCTTTCCCACAAATCAAAACGTGCTAAGCGCGTTCTGAATGGTAACCCAGTTATGGCTGCAGGTGACGTGAGACGTTTGAAACAAGGTTTGGCTAACCTGAAAGGCTAATTCAGTACAGTACATTCCGTATGGGGGATCGGCTACGGCCGTACACATACCACGGATACATTTAATATTTATTTGGGAGGTTCTTTAATATGGCAAGAGTAAAAGGCGGTTTTGTAGTACGTCGTCGTCATAAAAAGGTTTTGAAACTGGCAAGAGGTTATTTCGGTTCCAAACACCGCATTTTTAAAACAGCTAACGAGCAAGTAATGAAATCTTTGGTGTACGCATACCGTGACCGTCGCAACACAAAACGTAACTTCCGCAGACTGTGGATCGTTCGTATCAATGCTGCAGCACGTCAAAACGGTTTGTCTTACAACAAATTGATTCATGGATTGAAACTTGCTGGTGTAGATATGAACCGCAAAATGTTGGCTGATCTGGCCGTTAACGACATCAATGCGTTCAACTCTTTGGCTACTGTAGCTAAAGGTAAAATCAACGCCTAAACTATATTTATACAAGCCGCCGTACCTAGGCGGCTTTTTTTACGCCAGATTCTGCGTAAAGAATATACAACTGTCAGGAAGGGCACACTGAAAATGGCGGTTAAAGGTATGGCAGTATTATGGTAGTACATAAAAGTTGGATAATCAAATAGTACAAATGAAAATGGTTTATTTTTAGTTGATGATCCTCATTATGGAATATATTTGTTATATAACATCACATCGTTGTAACGTTAGCGTGTTAAACTGCTAAATTTTTAAGCGCTTTCAACAATAAAAGTGCAAAAATAAGTGCTTTTTGGTTATGAAACATCTAGATTTTAACACTGGTTAAATGTATAATCACCTCTAGTAGGCAAGTCCTAAACTTTTCTCTCTAGTCATAATGTTCGGTTTTTCGACAGTTGATCCGGTAAAGTTAAGGGTGGAATGTGTTTAATATGTCGAATTAAGCATACATTCCATAACTAAACCGTGCTTGGCATCTGTTCTTCCGAGCAATATGGAACGGAGTAGAAATTAGGTATATATCATTAAGGGGGAACTAAAGAAAATGAAGAAGATGCTCAGCTTGTCTTTGGTCATGTTGCTGGCAGTATCCGTAATGCTCGCAGGTTGCGGAAGCAAACCAAAAGAAGAAACGAATGCCGGAGGAACTACAGGTGGCGAAGCTACTGAAGCGAAATCCGATTTGAAAATTGGTATGGTAACTGACGTAGGTGGAGTTAACGATAAGTCCTTTAACCAATCCGCTTGGGAAGCTCTGCAAGCAACTGAAACTGAAACAGGTGTAGCTGTTAAATACCTGCAAAGTAAATCCGATGAAGAGTACATTCCTAACTTGAACGAGTTCGTTAAAGGTGGATATGACCTGACTTGGGGTATCGGTTTCCAATTGGCTGATGCAATCAAAACGGTTGCTGACCAAAACCCAGATTCCAAACTCGCGATCATTGACAGCGTAGTGGATTCTCCCAACGTTAAATCTGTAACTTTCGCTGAAGAAGAAGGATCTTTCTTGGTTGGTGTTGTTGCAGGTCTGACAACGAAAACAAACAAAATTGGTTTTGTAGGCGGTATGGAAAGCCCACTGATCAAAAAGTTTGAAGTTGGATTCAGAGAAGGCGTAAAAGCAGTTAACCCTGACGCTCAATTCATCTCCAACTACACAGGTGCATTTGATAAACCTGACCTTGGTAAAGCAGCAGCAGCAACACTTTACAACGAAGGCGTAGACATCATCTTCCACGCTTCTGGCGCAACTGGTAACGGTGTGTTTAACGAAGCAAGCGCTCGTAAGAAACAAGGCCAAGAAGTATGGGTTATCGGTGTTGATAAAGACCAATCTCTTGAGTTCGGCGATGAGATCACTTTGACTTCCATGATCAAAAAAGTTGACGAAGCGGTTAAACGCGTAAACCAAGAAGTTGTTGATGGTACATTTGCTGGTGGTTCTGAGAACCTGACACTGAAAGAAAACGGTGTAGGTATCGCTGATACTTCTACTGCTAACGTTCCTGCTGATGTACTTGCTAAAGTTGACGAGTACAAAGAAAAAATCATCAACGGCGAAATCAAAATACCTACTGAGTAATTGATTTCAAAGTTATGCAAATGAATAGTCATAGAGGCCGGTCTTGACCGGCCTTATGATTGTCATGAGACTTGTTCTAGCATCTGAGAATCATCTGATCCACACGCACAGTGAAGTAAGCCTATAAGCAAGAAATCGCTGTTTGAATGGCAGTTATTATTCCTAATAAACGTCGCTAGACGTTTTTCTTACGTTTGTGGAACCACACTATATCAGGTATAAGGGTGATTACATGGGTGCAGCAACCCCCGTCGTTGAGTTAAAACAAATCACGAAGCGTTTTCCAGGCATTGTTGCCAACGACGCCATCAGCCTTCAGCTTCGTAAAGGCGAGATTCATGCTCTACTAGGCGAAAACGGCGCTGGTAAATCAACATTGATGAATATTGTATTTGGTCTCTATCAGCCAGATGAAGGTTCCATTGAGGTGAATGGCAAGCCGGTGATCATCGATAGTCCGAACAAGGCCATCGATCTGGGAATCGGTATGGTGCATCAGCACTTTAAGCTCGTACAGCCGTTCACGGTAACAGAGAACATTATTTTGGGATCTGAGCCAACAAAGGGTCTCAACATTAATTATAAAAAAGCTGCTGCAGAAGTGCAGCGTCTGTCTGAGCAATATGGTTTGAAAGTGAATCCACATGCCAAAATACATGATATTTCGGTCGGAATGCAGCAACGTGTAGAGATCGTGAAGACCTTGTACCGTGGCGCTGATATTCTGATTTTTGACGAGCCTACAGCAGTCTTGACGCCTCAGGAGATCAAAGAACTGATGATCATTATGAAAAAGCTCGTAGCTGAAGGTAAGTCCATTATTTTGATCACACATAAGCTGAAAGAAATTATGGAAATCTCCGATACCGTAACGATTATTCGTCGTGGTAAAGTCATCGATTCAGTGAAGACTGCGGAGACTAATCCGAATGAACTAGCCGAAAAAATGGTAGGACGTAATGTCACGTTTAAGGTCGATAAGAAGCCAGCTACACCAGGTGCTAACATTCTGGAAGTTAGCCAGTTGACGGCTAGAAACAAAGAGGACATGCCTGTTCTTAATAAGCTGAACCTCAATGTGCGTGCAGGAGAGATTGTCGGTATCGCTGGGGTAGATGGTAATGGACAGAGTGAGTTGATTGAAGCACTTACGGGGCTACGCAAAATAGAGAGTGGCTCTATTAAGCTGCAAGGCAAAGAGCTTGCTAATCTTTCTCCACGACGTATCTCGGAATCGGGCGTAGCTCATATCCCTGAAGATCGTCATAAACATGGACTTGTTCTTGATTTTTCAGTCAGCGAAAATATCGTACTGGAGTCGTATTATAAATCGCCATACACACGTAAAGGCTTCTTGAACTTCGATGCAATTAAAAAGCAAGCGAAGCGTCTTGTCGAGGCATTTGACGTGCGTACACCGAGTATTGAAACCAAAGCACGTTCCCTGTCTGGAGGTAACCAACAAAAGGCTATTATTGCCCGTGAGGTTGATAAAAACCCAGAACTGTTGATTGCTGCTCAGCCAACCCGTGGTTTGGACGTAGGGGCGATCGAGTTTGTACAGAAGCAATTGATTGCACAACGTGATCAGGGGAAAGCAGTGCTATTGATTTCATTCGAGTTGGACGAAATTATCAATGTCTCCGATCGGATTGCTGTCATTTATGAGGGAGAGATCGTAGGCGAGGTGCTGCCAGAAGAAACCAATGACAGGGAGCTCGGCTTGATGATGGCGGGCAGCACCCAAAAGAGAGGTACAGTGCATGAATAACGTATTAAAATGGTTTACCCGTGATTCATTTATTTTACCTGTTGTAGCGATTATTATGGGTCTGATCCTGGGCGGTATCGTAATGCTGATTGGTGGATATAACCCAGTTGAGGCTTATGGTGCGTTGTTTAAAAAGGTGTTTGGAGACATGTACAACTTCGGTGAAGCTGTGCGTGAGATGACTCCGCTTATTATGACTGGACTTGCCTTTGCCTTTGCATCTCGCGCTGGTTTGTTTAATATCGGGGGAGAAGGACAATTCCTCGTTGGTATGACAGCAGCAACATTTGTAGGTGTGAAATTTACAGGACTACCGATCTTCATTCATGCTCCACTCGCTTTGATCGCAGGTGCAGTATTTGGTGGACTGTGGGCAGCTATTGCAGGTTATTTGAAAGCTAAGCGTGGCGTCAATGAAGTTATCAGTAGTATCATGTTGAACTGGATTGGTCTGTATTTGGCCAACTTGATTGTGCGTCAGTTCTTGCTGCAACCAGGGGAGAACCGCTCACAAAATATTGGTGAATCAGCATCGATCAGTATCGCGTGGTTGTCTGAGTTAATGGGTAACTCTCGTGTACACATGGGAACGATAATAGCCATTGTTCTGGCTGTGCTCTTCTACATCTATATGTGGAAAACGAAACAAGGATATGAAATTCGTGCTGTAGGATACAACCCGAATGCAGCTGAATATGCGGGTATGCATGTCAACCGTAACATTGTCAAAGCGATGTTCATTAGTGGTATGCTTGCTGGTTTAGGTGGAGCATTCCAAGTGTTGGGTGTATTCCAATACCAAACCGTTATGTCCGGTTCACCGGGAACAGGTTTTGATGGGATCGCGGTTGCTTTGATTGGTTTGAATCACCCATTTGGTGTGCTTCTAGGTGCGTTGCTGTTCGGTACGCTCACTTACGGTTCTGCGGGAATGAGCTTTGCCGCGGATGTACCACCCGAGATTATTCGGATTGTTATCGGTTCGATTATCTTCTTCATTGCGGCACAAGGCATCGTGCGCTGGGTACTTAAACCGTTCTATTCCAAGCGCAAGAAAGAGAAGGTGTTGTAGATGGACTTGTTGACAATCGGGCAAATTATCAATACGACGCTTGTCTTTGCCACGGCATTGATTTTTGCATCCTTGGGTGGTATTTTCTCAGAGAAATCAGGTGTAACTAACCTGGGTCTTGAAGGTTTCATGGTATTTGGAGCGTTCGCAGCGGGTATTGGTGCGCACTATGCCCAAGAAGCAGGCATGGACGGAACAACATCCGCTTGGATGGGTGTTCTGCTTGCCATTGTACTTGGCGTAGTTGTATCGCTTATTCATGCGGTTGCTTCAATCACGTTTAAGGCTGACCAAATTATTAGTGGTATCGTAATTAACTTTTTGGCGGCAGGTAGTACACTGTATTTGGTTAAATTGTTGTTCGAAGGTTCAGGGGATTCTCCGCTCGTACAAGGATTTAGCAAATTTAATGTGCCCCTGTTACAAGATATTCCATTGCTTGGAGAAGCTCTGTTCAAGAACGTATATCCAACGACATATCTGGCCATTGCGTTTGTATTTGTGACGTATTACATCATGTACAAAACGCCGTTTGGTTTGCGTCTTCGTTCCGTAGGGGAACATCCAAGTGCTGCGGATACTGTAGGTGTGAAGGTGCTTAGATATCGTTATGTCGGCGTAATGATCAGTGGTGCGCTCGCAGCAATTGGTGGAGCTGCCATTACACTAACGACGACAGGAACATTCTCGCATAACACAGTTTCTGGACAAGGTTTTATCGCGATTGCAGCAATGATCTTTGGTAAGTGGAACCCGATTGGTGCGTTCATCGCAGCATTGTTCTTCGGATTCTCACAAGCCATTCGAAACTATGTGCAATTGTTCGATTGGTCTCAAAGTATTCCCCAGGAAATTATTTTCATGTTGCCTTATCTACTCACGATCATTGTGCTTGTTGTAGCGGTTGGGCGTTCTTCTGCTCCGTCTGCACTTGGAGAGGCATACGATCCAGGGAAAAGGTAAACAAGCCAAGTATGTTAAACAACTCCAAATTGCATTGCAAAAGATCCGCTATGTGCGGGTCTTTTTTTTCTGTAACAGTGAACTTTTGTTATTATCTCTAGATTGGGCATTGAACCCATATTTCGTGGTAGGGACAAAGAAACAGGCGAAGCGAGCCATGGACGAATACACTGTTCTGAACGATGCGAGGAGGAGGGGAAAGTATGAAACAACATGTTACGCGTCATGCGGCTAGGAAATTGATAGGCAAAAATATTATTGCCGTCAAAAAGGATGGTACTCGAGTTACCGGAAAGCTGCTGAAAGTGTCCGGAAATAAATTGGTTTTGAAGCGGATGGATGGGAAGAAGGTACGTACAAAGGCAATTCTGCCACTTGTTTTATTTGATCTGCTCGCCATCGCGACTTTACCTTATGCTTACGGGTCAGGCCCAGGTTTCGGAGGTGGTTATGGTCCTGGTTACGGCCCTGGCTACGGACCAGGCCCGAAACCGGGTCCAGGATATGGTGGTGGTCCAGGTTACGGACCAGGTTCTGGATTTGGACCATATGGACCAGGACCACGTCCACCAGGTTTCTTTTAAGGACTACGCATTTTAGTGTAATCAGATTCTTTTTTCCATTTCGTAGCATCGGCTAATCATAATATAGCGAATCGTACTATAGCCATTTTTTTGATAAAAGTGTAGACCTTTCATGTTCCCTTCATCGACCATGACCTTGGATCTTTTGCAGCCTCTTGATGCAGCGAATTGCTCGGCTTTGAGTAACAAGTTTTGTCCGTAGCGCTTTCGTTGCTCTTTTGTGGCAACGGCCATCATATCCACATACAGAAGTTCACCATGCATGAGAAAATGGATGAATGCGATTGCTTCTTGGTCAGGCTCCGATGAGACAACAAAGGTCATGCCCCTGTTCATTCGCAGGGGTATTTCTTTGCGTATTTTATTGATTTCACTTTCACTCATATGAGAAAGGGGAACAAGTTGAGAATCAATCAGTCTCATAATGGCAGTGTCATCCAGCTTAGATTTGCGTTGCCGAATAACCATAGGGAGCCTCCTCTCTTAACCAGTCATGCTGCTTGTGTATCCTATGCCTGGAGCAAGATAAAAGGTGACTGAATGAGAGTAGTAGGTTGGGGTTACATTAGTTCTTGGAGATGAAAAGTGAGTGTGTTTAAAATTTTTATCAAAAACAGGTATTGACTTATCGCTCAGAGGAATCATATAATGTTCCTAACATTTAACGAGAATATTTCATCGGCTATGAAGAGGACGAAGTTTTAAGGGCTCTTTTGCTCAGAGAGTGGCTGGATCTGCTGAAACCACCACCATTATCCCTTATATACGAGCTCACCTCGGAGCTGTTTTCCTGAAAAGCATTGGATGTCACTCCAACTGGTTATTAGGGAAAATCGTATGTCTGCGTTACAGACAACAGGTATAGATGACGGATATGTCCGTTAGGACTATTGTTTTTTGTACCTGGTAAGGTCCGTTATTGCGAAATTTCGGACAAAGTTGGGTGGTACCACGGAAGCGATAACCTTTCGTCCCTCGCAAGCATGAACTTGTTTGCAGGGGATGGAAGGTTTTTTTTGTAACTTCTAATGTCAGAATGGTGTGAATTTCGAGAGGAGGATGACTAATGGGTGCTCAAATTCCAGAAGTACGATCAACAGAAGAATTACGTGAAAAATGGATGAAGCCGGAGGTCATTAGCGGTTCCGAGATTTTGCTAAGAAGCCTGTTGCTGGAAGGTGTAGATTGTGTCTTCGGTTACCCTGGGGGTGCAGTACTTTATATCTATGATGCGATGTATGGTTTCGAGGATTTCAAGCATGTATTAACTCGTCACGAACAAGGTGCCATTCATGCGGCTGACGGATATGCACGTGCGAGTGGTAAGGTAGGCGTATGTATCGCCACTTCCGGACCAGGGGCAACCAATCTGGTTACTGGAATTGCAACAGCGTATATGGACTCTGTTCCTCTCGTTGTGATTACAGGTAACGTTGTCTCCAGCCTGATCGGATCGGATGCTTTCCAAGAAGCAGACATCACGGGGATTACAATGCCAATTACGAAACACAGCTATTTGGTAAAAGATGTTAAGGAACTACCGCGTGTCATTCACGAGGCATTCCACATCGCTAATACAGGTCGTAAAGGTCCGGTTCTGATCGACATTCCAAAAGATGTATCTGCGAACAAAACATTGTTCGAGCCAAGTACTGAACCTGTTACGCTTAGAGGGTATAATCCTCGTACTGTACCGAACAAACTGCAGGTTGATCGCTTGGCACAAGCCATTCAAGAAGCAGAGCGGCCGATGATCCTTGCAGGTGGAGGCGTTGTATACTCTGGTGGACACGAAGCACTCTTCGAGTTTGTTGAGAAAACAGGTATTCCAATTACAACAACTTTGCTGGGTTTAGGCGCTTTCCCAAGTGGACACGAATTGTGGACAGGGATGCCAGGGATGCATGGTACGTATACCTCGAATCTAGCTATCCAACAATCGGATTTGTTAATTAATATCGGAGCACGTTTCGATGACCGGGTTACTGGTAAACTGGACGGTTTTGCGCCACACGCCAAAATTGTACACATCGATATCGATCCAGCCGAAATTGGTAAAAACATTGCAACAGATATTCCAATTGTTGGTGATGTGAAGACCGTGCTTGAGATTGCGAACAAAGAAGTGCAGCGTGCAGAGCGTGCAGATGCATGGAGAGATCAGATCAAGCAATGGAAACAAGAGAAACCTTACAGTTACACGGATTCGGATGAAGAATTGAAACCGCAATGGGTTGTCGAGTTGTTAAATGATACAACTAAGGGCGAAGCAATTGTAACGACGGATGTTGGGCAGCACCAGATGTGGGCAGCTCAATATTACAAATTCAATCAGCCGCGTTCTTGGGTAACCTCAGGTGGTTTGGGAACAATGGGCTTCGGATTCCCTTCAGCAATCGGTGCTCAAATGGCAAATCCAGACAGACTGGTTATCTCCATTAACGGTGACGGCGGAATGCAGATGTGTTCCCAAGAACTAGCAATCTGTGCAATTAACAACATTCCAGTGAAGATTGTTATTATCAACAACCAAGTGCTTGGAATGGTACGTCAGTGGCAGGAAATTATCTACGAGAATCGCTATAGTCACATTGATTTGGCGGGAAGTCCTGATTTTGTTAAATTGGCAGAAGCCTACGGTGTTAAAGGATTGCGCGCTACGAACAAGGAAGAAGCGGAGCGAGCTTGGCAAGAAGCACTGGACACACCGGGACCAGTCGTTGTAGAGTTTGTTGTACGTAAGGAAGAAAACGTATATCCAATGGTTCCGCAAGGAGCGACAATCGATCAAATGCTGATGGGGGATGCTGAGAAATGATTAGACATACAATTTCGATTTTGGTCAACGATCAGCCGGGCGTCCTTCAGCGGGTATCAGGTTTGTTTGGTCGACGCGGTTACAACATTGAGAGTATTACGGTGGGTCAATCGGAAGAGCCGGGTTTGTCCCGGATGGTCATTGTCACCATTGGTGATGATAAAACATTGGAACAGATCGAGAAACAATTGTACAAGATCATTGATGTCATCAAAGTTGTTGATTTCAGCCTGAAACCTATGGTTGCTCGCGAGCTTGCGCTAATTAAAGTAAAAGCAGAGCCATCCGAACGGCCTGAGATTATGGGTGTTGTGGAAACTTTTAGAGCAGCCGTAGTCGATATCGGACCTGTTAGCCTGATGGTGCAGGTGGTAGGAGATACAGACAAAATTGATGCCATGATAGAGTTACTTAAACCGTACGGTATTCGTGAACTCTCTCGTACAGGCGTAACGGCATTGGTAAGAGGAAACGCATAAATCATTATGAATTTTCTTTGAAAATGTAGAGAACGACGAAATCCGGCATTGCTTGCAATTTAACATTTTAGTGATGTAACGCTTGAAAAGAGAAATACACACCCGCATTAACGAGCGGGTGTCTGAACGGATCGAATCAGACCAACTCACGTTAAGTCAACTTAACGTGTCGGTCCCTTGAGACACCCGCTCATTAATGAAGGGTTCTTTACAATACAAAGGAGGACTTATAAACATGCCAGTAACTACTTATTATGAACAGGATGCAGAGCTTAGCGTATTGAAAGGAAAAACGATTGCCGTAATTGGTTACGGTAGCCAGGGTCATGCCCAAGCTCAAAACTTGCGTGATAGCGGATTGAACGTAGTCATCGGACTTCGTGAAGGTAAATCCTTCGATACTGCAAAAAATGATGGATTTGAAGTTCTTTCTCCAGCTGAAGCAACTAGCCGTGCGGATGTCGTTCAAATCTTGTTGCCAGATGAAACGCAAGCTTCTGTTTACAAAAACGAAATCGAACCAAACCTCAAAGAAGGCGCTGCATTGCTCTTCTCCCACGGTTTCAACGTTCATTTCGGCCAAATCGTTGCTCCAAAAAACAGCGATGTATTGCTGGTAGCTCCTAAGTCCCCTGGCCACATGGTACGTCGTACTTACGTGGAAGGATTCGGTGTACCGGGTCTGATCGCGATCGAGCAAGATGCAACAGGTAATGCAAAAGCAATTGGTTTGGCTTATGCAAAAGGTATCGGTTGCACACGCGCAGGCGTTATCGAAACTTCTTTCCGTGAAGAAACAGAAACAGACTTGTTCGGTGAGCAAGCGGTTCTGTGTGGTGGTGTAAGTGCCCTGGTTAAAGCTGGATTCGAAACGTTGACAGAAGCAGGATACGCTCCTGAAATGGCATATTTCGAGTGTCTGCACGAACTGAAATTGATCGTTGACATGATGTATGAAGGTGGACTTGCAAGTATGCGTGATTCCATCAGTAATACAGCTGAATACGGTGACTATGTAACTGGACCTCGCGTTGTAACTGAAGATACGAAGAAAGCAATGAAAGAAGTACTGACGGATATCCAACAAGGTAAATTCGCACGCGACTTCATCTTGGAAAACCAATCCGGACGCGCATTCTTGACAGCAACTCGTCGCAACGAAGCTGAACACCCAATCGAAGTGGTTGGCGGACAATTGCGTGAGATGATGCACTGGATCAAGAAATAAGCATCTCGTTTAAGGAATTATAGCAATTCACAGAGTTTCAACTGGAAATAGCGGCCGTGCTTATGCGTGAGCCGCTATTACTGGTTTAAAGGAGCAAGGGGGATGGTTGCCGTCTGTTAACGACGGTAATGAATTGAACCCAATTGCCTGAATAATAATCAAGTCAAGGAGGTGCGAAGCGTGCGTAAAATCTATGTATTTGACACAACGCTACGTGATGGAGAACAATCTCCGGGAGTTAACCTGAACACTCGTGAAAAGGTGGAGATTGCACACCAGCTGGAGCGACTTGGTATTGACCGGATGGAAGCAGGTTTTCCAGCGGCTTCTCCAGGGGATCTGGCAGCAGTCAATGCAGTAGCCAAAGCGGTGAAAAATATTACAGTAATTGGACTGTCTCGTTCGAGAGAACAAGATATTGATGCTGTAAAGGAAGCGCTGAAAGGTGCACAGGATCCGTGTATTCACGTGTTTTTGGCGACGTCACCCATTCACCGTCAACATAAACTCCGCATGGACAAAGCGCAGGTGCTTGATACGGCACGCTCTGCGATTCGTTATGCCAAGAAAACGTTCTCTAAAATTGAATTCTCTCTGGAGGATGCAGGACGTACAGAGTACGATTTTCTCGTAGAAATGGTGAATATGGCGGTTGAGGAAGGCGCGTCCGTTGTTAATATTCCAGATACGGTCGGATATCTGAGCCCTTATGAGTACGGTAACATTTTCAAACATCTCAAAGAGAATGTACATGGGATCGAAAAAGTACAGCTAAGTGCTCATTGCCATAACGACCTGGGCATGGCTACAGCAAATACGCTGGCCGCGATCCTTAATGGTGCTGACCAGATTGAAGGCACAATTAACGGAATTGGTGAACGTGCGGGCAATACAGCAATCGAAGAAATTGCGATGGCACTGGAGACACGTCAAGAATTTTTCCAAGCCAAAACATCGCTGCAACTGTCTGAGATTGCACGGACTAGTCGTCTCGTGAGTCGTTTGACAGGTATGGTTGTGCCTGGAAATAAAGCGATTGTTGGTGCGAATGCATTCGCACATGAATCCGGAATCCACCAGGATGGCATGTTGAAAGAGAAAACAACGTATGAGATTATGACGCCAGAGACCATTGGTCTGAAGGAAAGTAAACTTGTACTGGGTAAACATTCCGGACGTCATGCATTCCGTGAACGTTTGATCGAGCTGGGTTATGAGTTGGAAGATGAAGCGCTGAACCGCGCATTTGGCCAATTCAAAGATCTGGCAGATAAGAAAAAAGAAGTTACCGATGAAGATCTACTCGCCCTGATTGAAGAGAAATTGCAGGATGCACCTGAGGTGTATAAACTGGAGTCTATCTTTGTAACATACGGGGATGAATCTGTTCCAACAGCGAAAGTTCGCATCACAACCCTCGAGGGTAATACGATCGAACAGCAGGCTGAAGGAAATGGATCTGTAGATGCGATCTACAATGCCATTGACCTGGTTAGTGGAGAAGAGGTAACTTTGTCCGATTATTCGATCAAGTCAGTTACACATGGTAAGGATGCATTGGGTGAAGTTCATGTTGTTCTTACCCAAAATGAGGTGTCTGTACAGGGGCGTGGGGTAAGCACTGATATTTTGGGTGCAAGTGCGCGTGCCTATGTAGACGGTCTGAACCAATTGATCGAGAAACGAAAAACATACACAAACCGAGTGAATGTGAACCTATAATTATACTTGTGTTGTGCGAAGGCAACGTGTGAATTCGCTATGTTACGCCTGAGCTGAAGTACATTTACTGAGAATCACATGTTGGTAAAACCAGAAAAGTCTGACCTCCTTAGCGTTACAAGGGTCAGACTTTTTGGCTACCATATAATTTTATCTAACAGCATGAGTAACGTTATAACTGCTGCTTTAATCAGATATGAGTACGATATCAGGATTCATTCTGATGTTACCACGCATAAGCGTTCGGGGCATGTCCGCCAGGGCCTGGGAAAATTTCATCCAAGCGCTTAAGAACTTCTTCGTCAAGCGTTACTTCCAGACATTTGAGCGCAGTCTCAAACTGCTCTAATGTACGTGGGCCGATAATAGGTGCTGTGACTGCTGGATTCGCGGCTACCCAAGCGAGTGCTACTGTATCCTGTGGTTCACCGAGTTCACGACATAATGCCGCGAATTGCTCAAGTTGTGATTGCTGACGTTCGATCCGTTCGGAGATACCGCCACTGCGCGTTCCTTCCAGCTTTTGAAGCGCATTACGTCCGAGCAGTCCACCATCCAGTGGGCTCCATGGAATTACACCTAAGCCCAATTCTTTGGCTGCGGGAAGAATTTCCAGCTCAGGTAAACGACAATTGAGGCTGTATTTATGCTGTTCGGAAACGAGACCAAGGAAATGGCGGTTTTTAGCTTCACTCTGTGCAATGGCAATTTGCCAAGCGGCAAAGTTGCTTGAACCTACATATCCAATTTTTCCCTGATGCACTGCGTTCTCAAATGCATGCCATAGTTCGTCCCAGGTAACGACAGGATCAACATGGTGCATCTGATATAGTTCAATATGATCCGTTTGCAGACGGCGGAGGGAACCTTCGAGGTGGCGTCTGATTTTATATGCGGATAGCCCAGCTTCATTGTTCGGGCCATCGTTCTCATCATGCATAGAGCCGTAGACTTTGGTTGCGAGAACAACCTTCTCACGTCGGCCGCCACCTTGGCTGAACCAACGACCAATAATTTCTTCTGTCAGGCCTGAATTTTCGCGCCAGCCATAAATGTTAGCGGTATCAAAAAAATTCACTCCTGCATCCAGCGCGGCATCCATGATGCGAAAGGCTTCTTTTTCGTCTGTGATCGGTCCAAAATTCATGGTACCGAGACAGATGCGACTAACCTTGAGACCGGATTTACCCAAATACGAATATTGCATGGTGATTATCCCTCCTGCGTACCTGATTTGAATTCAGCTATATTTTACCTTACCAAGAGAAGTGGAACAACTTATATACGTTAAGATTGAACTGCTTATAGGTAAAATCTATTAAAGTCATAGATTGTATATCTTGGTCAAATGACCTCAAAATATGATACAAAAGAGAGAGTTAATATGAGAGCGTTACTTCGTGAATAGTTATAATGAATCGATACAAGGAGTGGACAACCCATGGCAGAAGTGAAAAAAATTGCAGTCATTGCTGGAGATGGAATTGGACCAGAAGTCGTAGCTGAGGCTGAAAAGGTACTTAAACGCACAGAAGAAGTATTCGGCTATCGTTTTGAAACAGAGCATGCTTTGTTTGGCGGAATTGCCATCGATGAGAAGGGTACACCGCTTCCTGAAGAAACGTTGACGGTATGTAAAAGTGCTGACGCAGTCCTGCTCGGAGCTGTAGGTGGCCCTAAATGGGACAATAACAGTAAGGAGCTGCGTCCTGAAACAGGTCTGCTTGGTATTCGTAAAGCGCTTGGACTTTTCTCCAATCTACGCCCGGCAGTTGTGTTTGATTGCTTGAAAGACGCGTCCACACTGAAACCGGAAGTACTGGAAGGTACGGATCTCATGGTTGTGCGTGAGCTGACTGGCGGAATTTACTTCGGTGAGAAATTCAGACGTGAAGGTTCACAAGGTGAAGAGGCTGTAGACACTTGCGTATATAATGTAACTGAAGTGGAGCGCATCGTTCGTCAGGCCTTCGAAATTGCTCAAGGCCGTCGTAAAAAACTCGCTTCTGTAGACAAAGCGAACGTACTCGAAACATCCCGCCTCTGGCGTGAAGTCGTTAACCGGGTAGCACCGGATTATCCGGACGTTGAAGTGGAACATGTGCTTGTTGACAACTGTGCAATGCAGTTGCTGCGTCGTCCAGCTAGCTTTGACGTCATCGTAACGGAAAATATGTTTGGCGATATCTTGAGTGATGAAGCAGCAATGCTGACAGGCTCTATCGGTATGCTCGCATCTGCATCTCTTGGAGAAGGCAGCTTCGGTCTGTACGAGCCGGTACACGGCTCTGCGCCTGATATTGCGGGTCAAGGTTTGGCGAATCCAATCGCAACGATTCTATCACTTGCTCTGATGTTCCGTACAACCTTTGGTTATGCTGAAGGCGCAGATGCGATTGAAGCAGCTGTATCCAATGTGCTGAATGCAGGACATCGTACCAGCGATATCGCTGTAGATAAGAGCACAGCAATCAGTACAACGGAGATGGGCGACTTGATCGTCGCAGCAATCCAGAAACAGGCGTAATTATACGATCAACAAGACAGCCCTTTGTCTCCTATTATGGAAGATACAGAGGGCTGTTCCTTTATGAGATTGGCACGAAAAATCCTTATTTATAATTATTATAAAAAAATAACGTTTATAATCTTGACTTTGAGAAGTCCGGATGATAACATTTTACTTGTACTTGTTATCAAGTATCAAATTCATTTAATGACAGGAGAGACGCCCTGCGTTTCTACCTGATGATGAGCAATCCATATGGATGCTTACATAATCCCAAAGGAGGAATTTTTAGTTATGGCAGAACGTTTGGTTGGTAGACCAGCACCAGATTTCGCAATGGAAACAGTATCAGGAGACGGACAAGATTTCGGTTCCGTGAAACTGTCCGATTACCGTGGCAAATGGCTCGTATTCTTCTTTTATCCTTTGGACTTCACATTTGTGTGCCCAACTGAAATTACAGCTTTGAGCGTTGCTGCTGAGCAATTCAAAGCTTTGGATACTGAAATCCTTGGCGTGAGCGTGGACTCCGTACACAGCCACAAAGCTTGGATCAACACACCTGTAGACAGCAATGGTCTGGGTCAATTGAACTTCCCACTCGCTTCCGACATCACGAAGCAAGTAGCTAAAGATTACGGCGTTCTGATCGAAGAAGAAGGCGTAGCATTGCGCGGCTTGTTCATCATCGATCCAGAAGGCGAATTGAAATACCAAGTCGTTAACCACAATGATGTAGGCCGTAGTGTTGAAGAAACACTTCGTGTACTGCAAGCACTGCAATCCGGCGGATTGTGTGCAATGAACTGGAAACCAGGCGACAACAACCTGTAAGCCAGAATTAACTTGAACGCATCATGTTCAAGCCCTCATCCCATACGGGATTGAGGGCTTTTTGCACCCTTTTTCCCGGATCGAAAAAGGAGTTGTCCAAAGATGTTTAGATTCGTATGGAAACGTGTTAATGATGTATTATAAGAATGATCATATTTTATCCTCGTGAAAGAGGAATCGAAGGGCATAAAGGCGAATAGGGTATGGAAACCCGGTAAATTATCCGGTATGATTGCTCTCATATAATGAAGCATGTGAAATCCGTTGGAACTATTCCCTTTTCGGTAAGTGCTACAGGTGTACGGGATGTGATTTGCACACATTTTGATCCCGACACGTAATAAGGAGGGTGAACAAAAATGAGTTACTGTTGTGGGGCAAGTATGGTGGGAACAAAGGGCACGCTGAAGCATTACCGCACCCAGGTTCATAATGTTCCCCTGCTGTTTTGTCCGGTATGTCATCGGGTTGAGGTGCATTACAAAGTTGAAAACGAATATGAGATTCTTGCGGAGTATGCACATGGAGACGGTGCTTCCGAAATTGATTTTCAAGACTATGTCACAGAAGACGAAGATGCGATCTTCGAAAATTGTGTGAATCGCGAAAGCGAGGATGCCATGGTCATCGTGCAACGCCAGATTGATATGTCTCTCGATCTGCTTCGACTTGCTAAGGAAATGAAGGATGAGAAATGGGAAAGTGAGCTCAAGCGTCGATTAGCCGTGATGAGCCAGCGCAGACTCAAAATCCAGCACAATAAAAGTGGCTTGTAGATCTTTTTGATGCATATGGTTTCGATTGAATTCCATGATAGGTTGGAAACAAATGATGCTAATTGGCAGGCTGCGAATCCAAAGGGGATTGCTCGAACAACGTCTATAAGAAATATAAATAAACGAAGCTTTTTCGCTATGCTCGCGAATCAGCTTCGTTTTTGTGTATTGAAACTTAGCTATTTCGAGGTTTTTCTTAAAATAATTTCCATTCGACACTTTCTCCGATTGACTCCATTCTATAAACTTGTCTATGATAAAAACAGACTTGCAAAAGAGGCGGAGCAAAAAGTGTTCGTGTATGGGAATAGGAGAAGGTCAGAATGGAACATACGTATATCGTTTTCCGGATCGATTGTTGGTTACCGGAGATAAACCAGCTTGGGTTCCGGACGCACCATCCATATTTTCGGCTCAGCCCCCTAACGAAAGGGCTCCGGTAAAGATCGGCCCTTCCTGTTTCTGTGATGATATGATGTCCGAATGGCAAGTTTATCATTTACGTGAAAAGGAGGAACCTGACGTGATTAGTGAAATTCAGGATACAGTCCCTCAATTAACGAATGGTTTTCCGCCTGTACCTCTGGATAACAACAAGTACGAGAATGTCCTGGAGCATCTGGATAGCGGTATTATGTTGTTTGACAGCAATGGTGTATTGACGTTTATTAACGTACAGATGGCAAAATTGTTGGAGCTTCCGCGGAGCCTGCTCAACGGATGCACACTGATGCAAATGATGCATCTTCCCCAGATGAGCCGATTCAAGAAAAAGAAAATTTTACGTATCTATCGGGAAACCATTTTTCATCGTAAGCGATATCATGAACTAATTGATGAGTATGGCAGGCACTGGCTGGTTACGGTTACCTATGGCGATCAGATGGATGGAGACTTTCTGTTCAGCGTTAAGGATGTATCCGACTACAAACAAATTGAACAGACGGCCTATCAAAATGACAAGCTTGCGATGTTGGGGCGGATCTCGGCATCGATTGCTCATGAGATTCGTAATCCTCTGACAGCCATTCGTGGATTCATCCAACTGCTACGTCCACACTTGTTGCAGCTAGGTAAAGATGAATACGCCAGAATCATACTAACTGAAATCGATCGAGCCAACGATATTATCTACGAATTCCTAAATTCCTCCAAACCGTCAGCGCCCCAGAAAACCATCATGTCTGTGGACTCTTTGCTCAAAGAGGTGGTCTTGCTGACTGAAAGTGAAGGCTTAATGAAGGGGTGTGAAATTACCCTGGATGAAGCAGAATTACCATTGAATGTCTCGATAGATGTGAAACAGATTAAACAGGTTATTTTGAATATGGTCAAAAATGCAATGGATGCGATTGAAGATGTGGGCGAGGAACATACCGGCTTAATTCGGATATCGACCAGCACGGAAAATAAATTTGTTCAGATCTCCATAGTGGATAACGGTCATGGAATGGATCATAATACGCTTGTACGTTTGTTCGATCCATTCTTCACAACGAAAGAAAGTGGTACAGGGCTTGGTCTGTCTGTTAGTTATCGCATCATTAAGAATCATGGAGGAACGATCTCTGTGGATAGCAAGAAAGGGGAAGGCACACAGTTTAGAATTATGCTCCCCCTCGTGTAACTTCAAAGGTGTAAACAACGAACAGGAATTGGTCAATTAGCCGATTCCTGTTGTTTTTTGTTAAACTAAATAGGGTTATAGTTAAAATGAATGCGAATACATAAATGTAGCTTATGGAAGGAAAGGTGATTGCGAATGGATATTCAAGGAATGGAGCAGATGAACAAACAGCTGTTGAATCATGTGGGTCAGGTGATCGTGGGCAAAGAGAATACGATGGAGCTGGTTTTAACAGCCATCATTGCCTCAGGTCATGTCTTACTTGAAGATGTACCAGGTACAGGGAAAACAATGCTTGCCAAATCAGTGGCAGCTTCGCTCGATTGTACGTTCCAACGCATCCAGTTCACACCGGACTTACTACCGTCGGATCTCACAGGGATTCATTTCTTCAATCAGAAAACAGGGGATTTCGAATTCAGACCCGGTCCATTGTTTGCCAACCTTGTTCTTGCAGATGAGATCAATCGTGCTACACCGCGAACTCAGTCCAGCTTATTGGAGTGTATGGAGGAACGGCAGATCAGTATTGATGGTTCAACAAGGCAACTTGAAAATCCATTTATCGTCATTGCAACGCAAAATCCAATTGATAACCAAGGAACGTTTCCTCTGCCAGAAGCACAAATGGATCGATTCATGATGAAGATTCGTATGGGGTACCCGAGCGAAGGTGAGAGTGTAGAAATTCTAAGACGTACTGTGGCAAGCCGCTCAGTTGCTGATCTATCGAGCATTATAACTCGTGAGCAGCTAATTGCCGCTCAGCAGACCTATAAGTCCGTGCAGATCGATGAGGATCTGCTGACGTATATCATCCAGCTGACCGAAGAAACACGCAAGCATCCAGAGCTATCCCTAGGGGTTAGTCCACGGGGAGCACAGGCTCTACTTAAGGCGAGCCAGGCATGGGCTGCTTTGCATGGCAGAGATTACGTTCTACCAGACGACATTAAAGGCTTAGCAGAGCCAGTACTCGCACATCGCTTGGTGTTCCGCAATCGAATGCGTCAACAGGAAGGACTGGCAGAGCGAATCATTCAGGATATTCTGAATCAGGTGCAAGTACCAACGGAGAACATGACTGCTGGCAGTGGGCGCTAATTATGAATTTGCTATGGTTAGTCGTTGTAGGCGGCATCGTTGTAGGGATACATGGCTTGTGGTTTGGGCGCTCCGCATTACGTAGGCTCACGTACTCAAGACAGTTTAGTAAGTCACGTTGTTATGCTGGTGACGAATTGGAGATGATAGAGACCATCGCCAATGAGAAACGTGTGTCTGTACCTTGGCTTCGACTTGAGGCCATGCTGCCAGGATCTTTTGTTTTCCGTACTGGTTCAGGTATGGCGATCAGCCAAGGAGAAATCTATCAGAATCATAAGAGCATCTTTACATTGAAACCGTTTACCCGTATTACACGCAAGCATCCTCTGGTATGCAGTCGCCGCGGGGTATACACGATGAATAGCGTAACCATGACAGGTGGGGATCTCTTTGGAGTATGGCGTACATCCAAGCTTATTCCGATGCCTCTATCTATGGTTGTGTATCCTTCCCTGATTCGTCCTGAGGATCTACCGGCCATTTATCAAGTATGGCAAGGAGAGGTAGAAGTGTCCCGCTGGATTGTGGAGGATCCCTTCCTGATTCTAGGTGTACGTCCATATGGTGCAGGTGACCCCATGAATCGCATTCACTGGAAAGCAAGCGCGCGTACAGGAGAATTACAGGTGTACAAGCAGGGCTGGACAGCAGATCCGCAATCGTGGATTGTAGTCAACATTCAGGAATCTGCTGACATGTGGAGTGTGGTGACGAAGCCGGAGACAATCGAGCAAGCACTTCGTTATGCTGCAACCGCAGTGGTGGATGCCATTGGCCGTGGCCTACCTGCAGGTTTTGCTCATAACGGTTATCGAATAAGTGGTGGACATGAGCCGTTAAGGATCGAACCAGACTACGGCAGCCCTCATCTGGAGTTATTGTTAGAGGCGATGGCGGAGATCGAAATGAAATGTATGGTACCCATGGAGCAGTTCTTGCGCGATGAGGTACTTCGTAATGAAGAAGCTCAACAGGCGAGAAGTTATCTATTGATTACAACTTATGTGTCCCCAGCGATGGAGTATGAAATTGCACGCTTGCATGAACAAGGACATCGTGTGACCATTCTTCCTGTAGAGCAAGTGACAACGAGTAACAAGGCGGTGAGTGCATGAATGATTCGCTCTCTTCGAAGGTTAAGTTGGGAATTTCGTTCACTGCAACTCTGTTAATCGGTATCTACATCTATCCTATAGTGACACTCACCTCACTTTACGCGACTGGTTCATTACCCTACACGTTAATGTTCTACTATATTATTGCTGCAGGGTTAGCGGTAATCGTCCAGCATCGACTTCCTCGCTTGGGTAGCAATGCATTCTACCGATTGGGCGTAGCTATTGGACTAGGTGCACTTATATTTCTAGCCGTTAAGCTTACGTCATCTCTCCCATGGCTTGAACGATATACAGTTGGGGTGTGGGGGATGATCTCCGCTTATATCGGACTTACTTCAGAACCTGCTCTTCGTTCAACTGCGACATTGAGATTACAGCTTGTAGGGGTAGCTAGTTCGATTCTGCTGAGTATGGCTTCCAGTTGGGGCGAACCGTTTAATTTGTTGCAGCCATATGTGACAAGTTTATATGTATCAGGTGTCATTAGCTTCGCTGGCTGGATGATAACCTTGTATAGTTCGCAAATGGATCGAGCCATACTAAATGATGGCCAAAGAAGGATGGTTCTACGGGAATTTGCGAGAGCTAACCGCCAGCGTTTAATGTGGATTTTAATTACAATCGCGTCCATTGGAGCATTTCCAAGTCTTGCTGCCTGGTTAGGTCCTCTGCGTGATCGCTTGCTAGCCTGGATCAGGGGATTATTGAGTAGTTCAGGGCAGGAGACACCTTTACCACCGACGGAACCCATGAATACACCCATGTTGCCTGAACAGATGCCCGAAGGAAGCTCAGAGCCTTCTATTTTTTGGGATATACTTGGCTGGGTAGTTCTTATTATCGTGATCCTGGTCATTCTATGGTTTACGATGAAATGGGGTCAAGGTGCACTGCATAGACTTATGGAGCGTTTAAAAGGCATGATGAATCCCAAAGAAAAGAAGATGGCACCACAGACGGAATATATGGATATCAGTGAGACACTTGCAGCTCCCACCAGAGTTCGAAAGCCTTGGTTTCGCAAGAAAGAGCCTCTACCCACGCAGGACAGAGATCGAATCCGTTTTTACTACCGAAAATGGATCAACAGCGCTACGCGTAATGGGGTTCATATTGAAGTTTCACAGACACCTCTGGAAGCGGGCGAGAGTATTGAGCGTGAGGGATCGAAGCAAGCGGATAAGAGGTTATCTACGATTTTGCCAGATGCATATAATGCTGTACGTTATGGGAAGAAAGCGCCGGATACTGCCAAAATGAATGAATTGGATCAAATATGGAAGTCCTAGTTACAGAATAGCTCGTTTATCCCTTTACTTTTCTTGTCACGTTCAAGTATCATGAGAGGAATACACAAGTTGGTCAGAAAAGGAGCAGACAAATGAAGACAAATCATTGCAAAATTGTAGATTGTACGATCCGGGATGGCGGGTTGGTTAATAACTGGGACTTTAGCGTGGACTTTGTTCAACAGCTCTATGCTGGATTGAATGAAGCAGGCGTTGATTATATGGAAATTGGATATAAAAACTCTCCTAAACTGCTGAAGGGTGCCGAAGAGGCAGGCCCTTGGCGTTTTCTGAATGATGACTTCCTACGCAAAGTTATTCCGCAAAAAGGAAACACTAAACTGTCTGCACTCGTAGACGTTGGCCGTGTGGACGAGAATGACATTTTGCCACGCAGCGAAAGCATGCTGGATCTGATCCGTGTGGCATGCTACAGCAAAGATGTGGACAAAGCACTTGCGCTGGTGCAAACGTTCCATGATCGTGGGTACGAAACAACCCTGAACATTATGGCATTGTCTAATGTCATGGAGAATGAGCTGCTGGAAGCATTCGAGATGATCAAAGACAGCTCTGTAGACGTTGTGTACATTGTAGACTCCTACGGTAGCTTGGATCATAATGACGTGAAGTACCTTGTAGAGAAATTCAAAACACATCTTCCAAACAAACGTCTTGGCGTGCACACTCACAATAACATGCAGCTTGCATTCTCCAATACACTTATAGCTGCTGAGCTGGGTGTGGAATTGTTGGATGCCTCAGTGTACGGTATGGGTCGTGCTGCAGGGAACTGCCCAACGGAATTGTTGGTTGCTCACCTCAAGGGAACTAAATACAACTTGCGTCCTGTATTGGGTGTATTGGAACAACTGATGGTTCCTCTTCGTGAAAAAGAAGAGTGGGGCTATATCCTGCCATACATGATTACAGGCACATTGGACGAGCATCCTCGTTCTGCCATGGCACTTCGTTCTTCTGAGGATAAAGACAAGGTTGTTGATTTCTATGACAAACTGACAACACCAGAAGTGAATTTTGATAAGTAAGCATAAACATGCATAAATCTATAAAAAACAGTCCAATAGACTGTTGCTAAACTAAAAAAACACGTTCTCTTTATGGAGGACGTGTTTTTTTAGTTCTAATTACCTTGTTTCTCGATGAGTCATGAATAATTATTCCTATATACGATTATTTTTTTGTTCACGTCTGCGGATATAAATGTTATTATGTACCAGACAGCATGTTGAAGCATGTAATTTGAACGTTGGTAAAATAAATAAAATGTCGAATGATGTAACTCTTGAAAATTTTCAAAGCGCACATCACAGATGAGAAATGTTATTCAGGATAGGTGACCCCGGGAAGGAAAAGTATGCATGAAGGTTAAACTGCAAGATCAGAGAAAAGTAGTCATTTTTGCCCTAGTATGTGGCGTATTGCTTTACTTCGTTAGTCAATGGTTTCGTTCCTCTACAAGCTCTGATCTGATCATATCAGGTTACCCGGTTTTAATGCTTTTAAGTGGCTTCGGTGCAGCGGCAGCATGTATTGGGATTTATAATCAAAGTCTGTTGTTCCAAACGCCCAAATTAACCCTTCGGAGGGTTTTACTGACCACCCTATTTTTATTAGTGGGTCTATTTCAACTGGTTCATATTGTTCTATTCGCCGAAGAGATGCCGAATGGTGCGATGATCGAATCCGAGCTTTCGTTGAAAATGATGACACTAGCATCCGTAGTATGTGCGATCGGATTATTGTTCATTTATACAGTGAGCGAAAAGGAAATTGCTTTACCACGCAAATTCCTGCTGTTTAGTGGAACACTGGGTGGATTTGTAATTCTGTACACTTTGGGAATTCAAGAGTGGAGTGGGTTACCTAAACTGCTTGAAGGCGATGTGCTCAGTCATACATTTACGCAGTTTCACTTTATGGTAGGTGTCTTATATGGCATATCTGCTATCGTTTTATTTTATAAGTGGAAGAAAAATAAAGATGGAGACCTGCCTTACATTCTGTATGGCACGCTAAGCTTTCTATTTGCGGAATGTTACTGGGTCTCTGCAACAATGGTGAATGATATCAACCTGTTAATGGGGTTATTGAGCAATTGTATCGGTTACTATTTTGTTCAAAAAGGGTTATACACCTCGGTGGTTGATACACCTTTCCTCAAACAGCAGGCCGCTGAAGCGCGGATGAATTACATTGCCCATCATGAAGATGTGACAGGACTTCCTAACCGTCGTCGTCTTTCTCAGAGACTCAAAGCGATGATGGACGAAGCGGTAGTCCACGAACAGCTTGTAGGGGTACTGGTGCTGAATATCAATCGCTTCAAAACCATTAATGATTCACTGGGGCAACAGGCAGCCAATCGAGTTCTACATCAGGTAGGACAACGTCTGAAGCATTCCTCTCTGCCTTGTGAAGAAGTATTTGGTCTGGGAAGAGACGAATTCGTCATTGCGATGACAGATTTTTATACAACCGATACGGCTTTACGCCGTACAAGATCCATTTTGCAGCTTTTTGAAAAACCGGTCATGGTCGATGGGAATGAATACCATCTGACTTTAGGAGTGGGTATGGCAATATTCCCTCATGATGGTGAGTCGCCTGAAGAGATCATCCAGAATGCCGATACGGCGCTGCACAATGCGAAGGAGCAGGGGCTGGAGCTGAATCGTTATGCACATGCCATGCAGATGAAGGCTCAGGAGCGTCTTCAACTGGAGAATGACCTGCGTAAAGCGCTGGATCGTGGGCAGTTCTATCTGATGTACCAACCACAAGTAAACCTCGAAAGTGGCCTTGTCGTAGGCATGGAAGCCTTGGTGCGCTGGCAGCATCCACAGCGAGGATCGATATCCCCTGCAGAATTTATTCCACTCGCGGAAGAGAGCGGCTTGATTGTTCCGTTGGGTGAATGGGTGCTGCGTCAGGCATGTAAACAAAATAAAATCTGGCAAGAAGCGGGATATCGTAAGTTATGTGTATCCGTGAACCTGTCGATGAGACAGTTTAGACACTCCCATTTGCTGGACAATATCAGTGGCATACTTAATGAAACGGGTCTGGAGCCAGCATGGCTTGAGCTTGAAATTACGGAAAGTATGACTTTTGATAAAGATCGTGCTTTTGAGCAGTTGCGCAAAATTAAAGAGATTGGTGTCCATATCAGTATTGATGACTTTGGCACAGGATATAGCTCTCTTCACTATCTGAAGGACTTGCCGATTGACCGACTCAAAATCGATCGTTCTTTCGTCAACGAAGTGATGGAAGATCGCAACAATGCAGCGATTGTATCCACAATTACATCGATGGCGCACCATCTACAGTTGAAGGTTACAGCTGAAGGCGTAGAGAATGAGGATCAGCTCGTATTTCTACGTGATCAGCATTGCCATGAGGCGCAAGGATACTTTTTCAGCAAACCGATCTTGGCATCGGATTTCGAGACGAAGTTTCTACGAGATGTTGATAAACCAGCAGGATAAGGCAACGGTGAGGACAGGAGCGTTCAGGCGCTGCTGTCTTTTTTTAGATAATAGAATTTATAAGTTCTCAGCGGAGCTGAACCATTCGATTATCGCAACAAAAACGACAACGAAACGCGGTCTGTCTTCTATGAAGGTACGACGATAGATGTCTTTCTTATGAAAATGGTGTGCTGAATGGAAATAAAAGTTGCACATCATTGTTGCTCATGCTATATTATTATTGTAAAATTAATGTTAACCGCCTAACACATGTAAAAAGATAATCTTTAGGTTGTTAAGGCAACTGATATCTCATCAGAATATTGGCGTGATTCTTATCATGCGGGTGTAGTTCAATGGTAGAACTTTAGCCTTCCAAGCTAATAGCGTGGGTTCGATTCCCATCACCCGCTTAATTTAATGCTTAAATCCCTTGCTGTATGCAGTAAGGGATTTTTTGCGCATTCAACCCTGATTCAGGATCTGAGGAATGATCTTGCTGACCTTTGCTTTTCTACCAACATCTGTTACAATAACAGAGAAATTGATACTACACATGAATGAGAGGTAACCATACGTCCCATGAAGTAAGACACATGAACTGAACCCAAGTTAACTGCAGACGTTTTTTTATGACGCAGTCAGCCAGTCCGGCTGAGCAATGAGGGGATTCGTGTGTCCAAATTCAGCAATGGGATCAAGTGTAGAGTGAGTAGGCTATATTAGCCATACCCGATGTTTGGGTTTATTTGCTTATACTTGGGGATATCTTTTGCCTGTTTTGTGATGCTTTTTCCAATCCTGAATTGCCCAACCGCCGGCTGATGCCAGCGGTTTTTTTGTTAGGAATAAGGGGAGATGTATTTCCTGCTACTTCCTGCAATGACCGCAGAACCTATTTTGGAAGCGGGAAGGATGAGGCCTCATGATGACATTGGTACGCTTACATGAAGTATCTAAAGAATGGAACGGAATAGAATTGTTTACAGGATTGCAGCTGGAAATTAATGAAGGGGAGAGACTGGCGATTTTGGGCCCCAACGGTTGTGGCAAAACGACTTTGCTACGCATGATTTTGGGTGAAGAAGAGGGCGGAGGAAGGATCGAGCGCGCTATACCACAGCAGAACTGGGGATTTATGCGCCAACGCTCTCAGATTGAACCTGGGATAAAGGTGCTGGATGCAGTCCGTAAGGAGAGTGGCCGAATTTACGAGGTGAAGCGTAAGCTTACCGAACTGGAAGGACGCTTAAGTGCATGTGGTGCTGGGGAAGAGCAACAATGGATGGAAGCCTACACGTTAGCGATGGAAGAGTACGAGCAATTGAACGGTTATATGTGGGAGACTGAGGTTGAGAAGGTCTTAACACGTCTGGGATTAACATCCGAGCATTGGAGCAGGCCTTACGATTCCTTAAGTGGTGGACAAAAGACAAAAGCTAGGCTTGCTGGATTATTGGTCAGTAAACCGAAGTTTCTCATTCTGGATGAGCCAACGAACCACTTGGATGAAGAAAGCATGCGCTGGTTAGAGAGCTGGCTATCTGCTTACACAGGCACACTCTTGTTTGTGTCACATGACCGAACGTTTATTGATGAGGTGGCAACAGGGGTCATTGAATTTAACTCAGACAAACTCGTCAAGTACAAGGGTGGGTACACCGCATATAAAGGTCACAAAGAACGAGAATTAAGAGAACAGGAGGCTCTGTATCGTAAACAAGAGCTGGAGAAAAAGGCGTTAGAAGAGACAATTCGCAACTACCAGCAGTGGTTCCATAAAGCGCATAATTCAGCAACTGACGTGGAGGTCAAAATCACCCAAAGCTTCTATAAAGCCAAGGCAAACAAGAACATCTCTCGTTACCATGCCAAGCAAAAGCAGCTTGAACGGTTGGAGAACGAACGCGTGGATAAACCACGTGAGGCCACACGTTTGAAAATGGAATTAAATATGAATTCTCTCGGTGCACGCCAGCTCCTAAGATTGAATCAGGTTGAATTTGCGTATCCTGCGGGTAATCCTTTATTTCACGAATTGAGTGTTGTTGTGGAGCGTGGAGATCGTTTGGCTGTGCGAGGTCCCAACGGTACGGGGAAGACGACATTGCTTAAACTGATGATCGGAGAGCTTGAGCCGGTAAAAGGGGAGGTGACGAGGAATCCCAGTCTGAAGATCGGTTACTTTTCACAAGAACTCGAAGGACTTCCCGAAGAGCAGACATTGCTGGACAGCTTGCTCAGTCTGCCCTCCATGACCCAAAGTGCGGCACGCACGATTCTTGGATGTTTCCTCTTTTCTAGAGAAGATGTGTTCAAACGAATTGGGGATCTGAGCATGGGAGAGAAGTGTAGAGTAGCTTTCCTCCGGTTGTACTTTGGAGGAGCCAACCTGCTCGTGCTGGACGAACCAACTAACTATCTCGACATTGATACGCAGGAAGTCATGGAGAATGTATTAAAACAGGCTTCAGGTGCATTGGTCTTAGTCTCGCATGATCGAATGTTAACCAAGGTGCTTGCCAATCGGTTACTCGATCTTAAGCCGGATGGGACAGGGGTCTACTTCGAAGGCGGAGTAGAGGATTGGGAACAGTCCCATGTTCTAAGAGCATCAGCATTGCAAAACAGAGATTCAGATGATGAACGATTGCGACTGGAGATGCGATTGTCTGAGCTCTTATCGCCTATGAATAGTGTCACAAGAGATACCGAGGATCAGACAAAGCTAGAACCGGAAGCAGAACGAGCGAAGGAAGCTGAGGAAATTCAGTGGATTAAGCAGCGGCTGGGTCAACTGCATCAATCCAATTGACCTGTATGTGTAAATGGCATGTATTTATCTCCTTGTTTTCGACTAATATCGCTGCATGAAGGTTGCTATTTCATTCGATATTGAATATAATAATGAACGATCATCAACAGCTTGCCTCGAAGAGAGGTTGCAGTATTTGAAGCCTGTTGATATAGGTTTTCTTAACATGTAAACGCAATGATGGAGATAAGTAAGCAGTGCCTCTGTACAGGGAGGAAGCGCCATAGATTGAGAGCGTTTCTGTAGAACAAGGCTGCCGAAATTCACTCCGAAGCGGTTCCCTGAACTTGATGATGCACATTGTGCTGCGACAGTAGGGGTAAACGGTTAACGGTCGTTATTCCGTACAAAGTGAGATAGACGTATTGCAAGCCAGTAGGGCGCAAGCAATATCGTTGTCTAACAAGGGTGGTACCACGGTCTTTTCGTCCCTTTTGGGGAGAAAAGGCCTTTTTTTGTTGCAAATTACACCATAAAAAGGGGGCATTTACACATGAAAGAACGTTTAGAGGCATTGAAGATCGAAGCGTTGGAACAGTTGTCTGGCGTGAACGATCCACAGACGCTGGGTGATCTGCGTGTAAAGTATTTAGGGAAAAAGGGTGCATTGACTGAGATTTTGCGCGGTATGGGTGCACTGAGTGCAGAGGAACGACCAGTCATTGGGCAGGTTGCGAATGATGTACGTGGTGCAATTGAGGAAGTCATCGATAGCAAGCAAATTCAGTTCCAGCAAGAAGAGACGGCGAAGCGTCTGCAATCGGAGAAAATTGATGTCACTCTCCCGGGGCGTCGCGGACGTCAAGGTGGATTACATCCTTTGACTAAAGTGGTGCAGGAGATTGAAGATATCTTCATCGGTATGGGATACCGTGTAGCAGAAGGACCTGAAGTAGAGATGGACTACTACAACTTCGAGGCTTTGAATCTGCCTAAAAACCACCCGGCACGTGACATGCAGGACTCCTTCTATGTTACAGAAGACTTGCTGATGCGTACCCATACGTCGCCTGTTCAGGTGCGAACAATGCAGAGCATGAAGGGCGAAGTGCCTGTCAAAGTCATCTGCCCAGGTAAAGTGTACCGCCGCGATGATGATGATGCAACGCACTCCTTCCAGTTCAACCAAGTCGAAGGTCTCGTGATTAGCGAGAACATTCGAATGAGCGATCTGAAGGGAACTTTGCTGCAATTCGTACGCGAAATGTTCGGTGCTCACACCGAAATTCGTCTGCGTCCAAGTTTCTTCCCATTCACTGAGCCAAGTGCTGAGGTAGATGTAACGTGTGTACAATGCGGTGGGAGCGGCTGTCGTGTATGTAAACAAACAGGATGGCTTGAAATTCTTGGCGGTGGTATGGTTCACCCGAAAGTATTAGAAATGGGTGGCTACGATCCTGAGAAGTATAGTGGATTCGCGTTTGGTATGGGTGTTGAGCGTATTGCCATGCTGAAGTATGGCATCGACGATATCCGTCATTTCTATAACAGTGATATGGCATTCCTCAAGCAATTTGGACGCCTATAATCTTAAAGTGCGTGTTCAAAAAGGAAGGTTTTCAATACCGAGAAGATAGGCGTACCAAGCATTGAGCGCCAATACTAATTTATAGATAAAGGAAGTGAACGTCCATGAGAGTATCGACAGATTGGCTGTCTGATTATATTTCCCTAGAAGGTGCGACGCCACAGGAATTGGCTGAGAAGATCACCCGGGCGGGTATTGAGATTGATGTAGTAGAGAACCGGAACCAAGGCGTAAACAAAGTTGTTGTAGGATACGTAAAGAGCAAGGAAAAGCACCCAGATGCAGACAAATTAAACGTATGTTTGATTGATGCTGGTCAAGAGGAAGACTTGCAGATCGTATGTGGCGCGAAAAATGTGGATGCAGGCCAAAAGGTAGCTGTAGCCCTTGTTGGCGCGAAACTCCCTGGCGGGTTTGATATCAAAAAGGCGAAGCTGCGCGGCGTAGTTTCCCTTGGTATGATCTGCTCCGCAAAAGAGCTGGGTATGAACGACAAGCTTCTTCCTAAGGATCAGCAGGAAGGCATTCTCGTGCTACCAGAGCAGACGGAAATCGGAACACCAATCAGCCAAGTGCTTGGATTAGATGATCATGTGCTTGAATTAGATTTGACTCCGAACCGCTCTGACTGTTTGAGTATGCGTGGTGCAGCGTATGAAGTAGGCGCAATTCTGGGACGTGAAGTAAATTTGCCAGATCCGAAGCAAAAGCTTGTTGAAATCAGCGATGCTGCTGCGAATCATATCTCAGTCGAGATCACAGCTAGAGAGCAATGCGCTCACTATGCGGCTCGTTATGTTACAGGAATCAAGCTCGGTGCTTCCCCGCTCTGGATGCAGAACCGTCTCATGGCGGCGGGTGTTCGACCAATCAACAATATCGTAGATATCACGAACTATGTCATGCTGGAATATGGTCAACCATTACATGCCTTTGATGCAGATAAGCTAGAGAAGGGTCATATTGACGTGCGGATGGCTAAGGAAGGCGAAACGATCGTGACGCTTGATGGCCAAGAGCGTAAGCTTGAGCCACATATGCTGATCATTACAGATGGCGTGAAACCAGTAGCCATCGCTGGGGTAATGGGTGGTGAGAATTCCGAGGTATCGGAAGGAACGGTTAATCTGTTGCTGGAGTCCGCCAAGTTCGATGGCGGAACAGTTCGGAAAACGTCGCGCCAACTGGGGCTGCGTTCCGAAGCAAGCATGCGTTTTGAAAAAGAAGTTGATCCAGGAGCAGTAATTACAGCCCTTGACCGTGCGGCAGAGCTGATCCAGCGTTACGCTGAAGGTGAAGTTCATCAAGGTACGGTAGAAGCTGGTGCGGTTGAAGCAGAGAAACGCATCGTAAAATTGTCTCTGGATAGACTTAATCGTTACCTCGGAACAGATCTGTCCTTGCTTGAAGTTAAAACGATCTTTGCTCGGCTACATTTCGCTTGTGGCGACGCTGAACAGGGTATTCTCGATGTGGAAGTACCAACGCGTAGAGGCGACATCACAGTAGATGTAGACTTGTTCGAGGAAGTTGCTCGTCTCTATGGATACGACAATATTCCTACAACACTTATTGAAGGGCCAACAACCCCTGGTGCGTATACTCGTTCCCAAGCGATGCGTCGTACAATCCGTGGCGTGCTTGCAGGTAGCGGCTGGCAGGAAATGATCAGTTACTCCTTCGTACATCCAGACAAAACGTCACTGTTCCCTGCTCTTACAGGGGAGAGTAAACATGTGAAGCTGGCCATGCCGATGAGTGAGGATCGCAGTGTGCTTCGCACAAGCATTTTGCCACAGATGCTGGATGCAACAGTATACAATATGAACCGGAAACAGGATTCACTGGCAGTGTTTGAGGTGGGCAGTATTTTCTTTACTGAGGAAGAGCAGCTGACTAAGCAGCCTCATGAAATTCCTGTTCTGAGCTTGCTGATTACCGGAAATCGTGCAACTCCGCAGTGGAATGTTGGGGCAGAGAAAGTGGACTTCTTCGACTTGAAAGGTGCGCTTGAGAACCTGTTTGCTTACCTCGGTCTGGAGCAACGCATTCGCTTGGTAGCGAACAGCCCAGAAGGATTCCACCCAGGACGTTCTGCTTCAGTATACTTGGATGGAAAAAATGGAGAAGAAGGCAAGCTGATCGGTACGATGGGTCAATTGCATCCAGAACTGCAACAACAATATGATCTGAATGATGTATATATCGCTGAGATCGGACTTGAAGCTATCTACAGTGAAGCTGATGCGGATATCCGTTATCGTGAGCTTCCGCGTTTCCCGGCAGTGGAGCGCGACATTGCTGTCGTGGTAAACAAAGATATTGAAGCCGGTGACATGATAAAAGCGATTCGTGAATCAGCAGGTGAACTGCTACAGACGGTACAGGTATTCGATGTGTTCACAGGCAGCAAGCTGGGTGAAGATAAGAAGAGTGTAGCCATGGCACTAGTCTATCGCAATCGTGAGCGCACGCTTACGGATGAGGAAATTACCGAGGTGCATGCTCGCGTAGTTGCTCGTCTAGAGGAGCAATTCGCAGCTGAATTGCGTAAATAGAACAGAAGTCAATTTTTTGAACAAAGATTAGCAGGAATTGCTTGAAGTCACATCGAATCCTTAGCATATAGAGGATCGATGTGACTTTTTTGGTTATACAGCTTAGAATCAACATACAGACTTGAAGGAGGGCACAACTGTGACTACACCTGATCGTACACGCGTCACCGTAGATATCTACGGGACTTCCTATAAACTGGTTGGCAGCAGTGCCGACTATATGAAACAAGTAGCTAACTTGGTAGATGAGCGTATGAATGCCATCTCCAAACATCACTCTCGCTTAGACACGCCGCGTATTGCGGTGCTAGCAGCAGTACATATGGCTGAGCAATCTCTTCAGACCCAGGAAATCCGGAATGAATTGAAAATGCTAACAGGTGAACGTACTGAACTTCGTAATGAAGTTAATCGATTGAACAAAGTACAAAGTGAACATCAACAGGAACTGGAACGCCGTGATGTAGCTTTGGCTGAAGCAACCAAGCTCAAGACTGAGGCTGAACAGGCTTTGGTGAAGCTGCGTGAGGAACAACAGGCTGAAATAGCCAAATTAAATTCCGCTCTGGAGAACGAGCGTGCACAAGCAGCGGCGAGAGAGCAGAAGCTCCAAGCTCAAACCTCAGCACAATTAAAAGAGAAGGAAGAGAAGATGTTAGCTCGCCTGAAAGAAGCCGAAGACAAGGCAGCGGGTCAGCTTAAGGCTGTTCAGGCACAGGCTGCAACTCAACTGAAAGAGGCACAAGCAAGTGCCAGAACACAATTAGAGCAAGCAGAAGCTAAAGCGGCTACCCAATATAAGGAACTGCAAAATAAAGTGGCTGCTCAGCTAGAAGAAGCAGAGAACCGGGCTGTTGCTGAGCGAGAGCAGCTAGAAGTGCAGGCCGCACAGCAGGTTCAGGCTGCTAAAGAACAAGCAGAAGCTGCGATCTTGTCAGAATTAGAGCAAGCGGAGACTCAGTTGAAACAAGCGAAGGACGAAGCAGAACTGAAGTACAACGCGTTGAAGTCTGAATTGGAGCAGCGTATCCAGGAAGCAGAGCAATCTGCTACAGATCAGGTGCTAGAGCTCACTGAGAAGGCGAAGCAAGATCGGTTATTGTTGGAGCAACAGGCTGACGAGAAGCGTCTTGCAGAGATTGAGGAGCTGCAGGCTTCGTTCCAAGAGTCATCGGAACAGGCTGAATTGGAATGGATGGAGAAAGAGGCGGCTTACGAAGAGCAGCTGCAGCAAGCGAAGCAAGCCGCGACAACTGAACTTGCGAAGGCTCGTGCCACTGCAGAGACTAGATTACAGGAAGAACAAGAGAAACTGCAGCAGCAGTTGGAAGCTGAGCGTGAACAGGCTGAGGCTCGTCTTGCAGATGTAAGCACACAGCTTAATAATGTGGCTGAGCAACTCCAACAAGCTCAAGAAGTCGTTGCGGATCAAGAACAACAACTTCTTAGTGAGCAAGAGCAGCTTCAAACATTACGCGAGGAACAAGTGGCTCGTAAGCAGCAACAGGAAGTTCACACACGCCGTATTACGGAGCTTGAGCATCAGCTTGAGCAATTGAAGAATGATCGTACCGAGCTTCAGGAACAGTTGCGCGAAACAGAAGCACTTCTGCAGCAGACGCTTGAAACAGAACAACAATGGAAAGAACAATATAACGAAACGATTGAACGTGAAACATCTCTTACCGCACAGCTTCGCAAGGTTCAAGAGCAACAGGGCACATTGGAACAGGAGCTTCAGAAGCTTCGTGAATCCGAAGCGAAGTCGGAAGATGAGCAGCGCAGACTGCAAAAAGTGCTGGAGCAGGCTCATGCAGCTGTGCGCACATTGCAGCATGAGATTAGCACTTTGGCACAGAGTGAACAGTCTTGGAAAGATCTTGCCGAGCAGCGTCGACTTGAAATGGAAGAGTTGGAAACACAGGTTCTTGAGGCTGTCGAACAGAATGAGACGCTGGAAGCGGGAGTTCAATCTCTACATGATGAATTATCTGTCGTGAAGGATGAAGCACAACGTCACAGAGCTGCCGTAGAACGTTTCGAAAGCCAGGCTGAAGAACAAGAACAACAACGCCTACAACTTGATGGCGAGATAAGTGAACTTCGAGAGGAACTGAACAAGCTGCAAGAGAGCTATAAGCAGATCCGCCATGATTATGGAGATGCTCTTCAGCGCGAAGAGGACTACACTCGTCAGCTTGATGAGCTGGCTGTGGATAAGGATACGCTTGAGCAGCAGCTCTCTGCTACTCGTAATGAAGTTCAACAGATTTCTGCACGAATAGATGAACAGGCAAGCTTGCTTGCGCAGACGGAGGAAGAAGCATTGGAATGGCAGATTAAGTACGAAGAGTTAACTGCCAAACAATCAGACTTGTCTTCACGTTTGCAGGCGTTAACTGAAAGAGAAGAGCAGCTTGAAGAACAACTCCGTTCCAAAGCAGCAGAGTCGGAGCAAAAGGATCAAGTTTGGCAGCGACGTGCCGACGAGTGGGCAGCACAGGAGCAATCCTGGCAAGAGCGCTGGACTGCATTGGAGAATGAGATGAATGTCTGGCAGAAGGAAAGTGCTGCAAGTGCTGAGAAGGTTGAAGAGCTGGAACAAGAGCGACAGCAATTAGATCAGCTACGTGAGGAGGCTACTTCTGACAAACAAGCTCTGGAGCATGAACTGCTCGAGATCAGTGACCGTTATGAGCTTGCTGCGAATCAGCTTCGCTTATTACAAGTGGAACGTGAAATGGAGCAAGAGAAGGCGGAGCAACTGAACACGGAGCATCGACAGTTAAAAGATGAATATACGAAGTTACAGACGGAGTATAACGAATGGATTGAATTGATTGAACAGGATCAAAACTAACCTCTGTTAGGTTTGGATATCATCCTGGCATCGATTTCTTATAGTGCATGCTCAAAAACGGGCTTTTTGAACAACCTATTGTACAATTTGTTATAATAAGAGAAAGAGCTCCCTATGTAACGGGGGCTCCTTGTCTTGGGTATCTATTCTTCAACAATAATTTTGGAGATCATGCTACTGTGCCCGCTACCACAGAATACAGAACATGACATCTCGAATTCGCCGACTTGGTCAGGGATGATCACTTTTGAAGTGTTTTGGATGTCTAGTTGCAGCTTAAGTTCAGGTACAAGCAAGCCGTGATTTCCATTGGTGTTTTCGTAAATAATGTTAACGGGAACCCCTTTTTTGAGATGATACTCGGGTTTGTCGAACTCATAGTTGCTTGCTTTGATCACGAGTTCCTCACTTGCAGTAATTCCGGGATCAGCATCGCTGCCATTACTTGAGTTTCCTGATCCACATGCGGCAAGAACCATAATCAACATGCAAGCTATGAGCCATGCTATACTTTTTTTCATCATGTGCCCCCTTATGTGTAATATAGATGAAATTTGAATAATTCTTCAGTCATCATACCGCAAATTGGCAATGCCTGTACATGTGGGCTATGTCGTTTTATTGAAAATTAAATTGTTGTGCCTTAGTTCTCGTTCCGATATAAGGAAATGCCATGGATAGGAACATAAAAAAACCTCATCAGGCTTTGAAGCCATCAGAGGTTTACGGGAGAGCTGTGTTACGGAATTTAGCGCTATAAGCCAGGTGTAATCTAAGAACGATCTTTAGATTCACGTCCAGCTTCAAATGGTGTGGATACTGGGATGAACAAATCAATAATCCCGATAACCAGCGCGGCCAAAATGGCTCCAAGCAGGGTGACCTCAACGTGGTCGACAACATATTGACCAAGCCAGATCACAAGTGCACTGACAATGAAGCCAACGATTCCACGACCGAAGGGTGAGACCCTTTTACCAAATACGCCTTCAATGATCCAACCAAGAAGGGCAATGACCAGAGCTAGCATGAGGGCGCTCCAGAAACCACCAACGGCAAAGCCAGGTACAATCCAACTGACGACCATTAAAACAATGGCTGCGATAATGAATCGTACAACATGTCCCAAGAAGTTCAACGTGTTTACCTCCTTATATTCAGATCGGATTATGCATTAGGCATCCTATTTACTCGGGGACGTTGCAAAATCCTGACACCTGTAGTTTGTGGCGTGATGTCATAACTTATGTGTGGAAGGATTCGTTAAATAGCGTTAGAATGTTTCTTTCGCTATAATACAGTTATAGTTTGGAAGGAGTTGTACACTTGGATACGAAAATTTTACACACATTGGAATACCGCAAAATTTTAAATACATTGCAAGGCTTTGCCCAAACGACAATGGGTAAGAAGAAAGCGGATACCCTTGAGCCTGTTGGTGACTTAGAGGAAGTAAAAAGATTGCTGCAGCAAACGGACGAAGCCTTTAAGTTTGATCGATTGAAGGGTTCACCATCTTTCGGTGGTATTGTTGACATTACAGCCTCCATTAAACGTTCAGAAATTGGGGGCACCTTGAACCCACATGAACTTCTCGGGATTTCGAACACCACTCTTGCTTCACGTAGACTCAAACGGCAAATTGCCACACTTCATGAAGATGAAAAGGTGGAGTCGCTGTTCTTCATTAGTGATCAGCTGTCGGAGCAAAAAGCACTAGAAGATGAAATTCGTAGCTGTATCGAAGATAATGCTGAAGTTGCTGATAGTGCGAGTGTTACGCTTGCACAGATTCGTCGTGAACTTCGGGGCGGGGAAGCTCGGATTAGAGAGAAACTCGATTCCATGATTCGTTCTTCAACTGTATCTAAAATGTTACAGGATCAGTTGATTACCATTCGTGGTGATCGCTTCGTAATCCCAGTAAAAGCAGAGTATCGTTCTTACTTCGGGGGAATTGTACACGATCAGTCCGGTTCGGGTGCAACACTGTTTATTGAACCAGAATCAATCGTTGCGATGAATAATAAATTACGTGAGACTCGAATCAGGGAAGAGCGCGAAATTGAAGTTATTTTGCAGAAATTGACCGCTCTTGTCAGTGAGCAGGCAGAGTGGCTGTTGGATGATGTCGATCTGTTGGGGACACTTGATTTCATATTTGCGAAGTCACGTCTTGCGCGTGAACTGAAAGCAACCTTACCGCGTATGAATGATCGCGGCTTCATTAAGCTGAAGAAGGGGCGGCATCCGTTAATTGCCATTGAGAATGTTGTACCAACGGATATTGAATTAGGTAATGATTATACCTCGATTATTGTCACAGGGCCGAATACGGGCGGTAAAACAGTCACGCTCAAAACGATTGGATTGCTCAGTCTAATGGCGATGTCTGGATTGTTTGTCCCTGCTGAAGATGGAAGCCAGCTCTGTGTATTTGATGCGATCTATGCGGATATTGGAGATGAACAGAGTATTGAACAGAACTTGAGTACATTCTCCAGCCACATGACCAACATTATTCGGATTTTGAAAAACATGACCACGAAAAGCCTCGTTTTACTCGATGAGCTTGGAGCGGGAACAGATCCGGCGGAAGGTTCAGCACTAGCGATTTCCATTCTGGAGCATATGCACCAGACAGGTTGTCGTATGGTCGCTACAACGCATTATAGTGAGCTGAAGGCTTATGCTTATGAACGCAAGGGTGTTATCAATGCAAGTATGGAATTTGATGTGAATACATTAAGTCCAACGTATCGTTTGCTTGTGGGTGTCCCTGGTCGAAGTAATGCTTTTGCCATTGCGGAACGTCTGGGGCTTCCAAGCAACATTCTCGATTATGCACGTGGTGAGGTAAAAGAAGAGGATCAGCGAGTGGAGAATATGATTGCTTCACTCGAAGAGAATCGACTGACAGCCGAGCAAGAGCGTGAGAAAGCTGAACACTTGCGTGCAGACATGGAGAAGCTGCGTAGTCGTCATCAATCCGAATTGGAGAAGCTGGAACAGCAGCGTGACCGCCGGATTGAGAAGGCCGAAGAAGATGCCCGCCTGATTGTGGACAAGGCTAGAGCAGAAGCGGAGAAAATTATTGCCGAGCTGCGTCAGCTAGCTATGGAAGAAGGCGCATCAGTTAAGGAGCACAAGCTGATTGCAGCTCGTAAACAGTTGGATGAAGCTGAACCAGAGAAACGGAAGAAGACGGTTAAACGTACTTCATCTGCTCCGAAGGCTCGTGCTATTGGCCCAGGCGATGAAGTATTGGTGTACAGCTTGAATCAGAAAGGCCACGTTGTGGAGATGTCTGGAAGCAAGGAAGCAGTGGTACAGCTTGGTATCATGAAGATGAAAGTATCACTGGACGATCTTGAGCTGAAGCAGTCTGCTTCAACAGTAGTAACACCCAAACAAAAACCTGTGACAGGTATGAAACGAACTCGTGATGACAACGTCAAGAGTGAGCTGGATCTGCGCGGTGCTAATCTGGAAGAGGCTCTGATGGAGACGGATCGTTTTATCGATGAAGCGTTCCTCTCCAACCTCGGTCAGGTATATATTATCCACGGTAAAGGAACAGGAATTTTACGTTCCGGTATTCAGGATTATTTGCGTAAGCATAGACATATTAAGAGTTATCGGTTGGGTAATTACGGGGAAGGCGGCAACGGTGTTACCGTAGCAGAGCTGGAATAGCTAACCCAAGCCGTGAATCAATACATTTCCGCATTCTTGGTCAGCTTGAATGCGGAAGCGGGAAGGGGAACCGTGCGTGAAAGGGACGATTGACCAATTGCTGTCCCATCCCTTGGGGATGGTGCTCGGTTTTTTTTCGGTAGCCATTATGGAGCTTCTCATTTTTCTCGCTTGCTTCGAACTGGTTACCAAGTACAAGTGCTGGGATGAGATTAAGAAGGGAAATATTGCGGTTGCTATGGCAACAGGCGGCAAAATTTTTGGTATATGTAACGTACTTCGTTTCTGTATTCAAGCCAAATCTTCAGTCTATGAAGCCATGACGTGGTCATTTCTAGGTTTTATTCTCCTGCTCGTTGCCTACTTCTTGTTTGAATTTTTGACCCCGGTGTTTTCCATTGATAAGGAGATAGAAGCAGATAACCGGGCGGTTGGACTGATTTCCATGATTATCTCGGTCTCGCTATCCTTTGTTATTGGCGCGAGCATCATGTAGGAGGTCTTGCGGCATGAAACTATTAATTCGGATTTTGTTTGCTGCATCCATTGTATTTTTCACCATTGGCGTCATTTATGTTATGAATACTTGATGGTTATATAGAAAGAGAAAGGTTGATTAGATATGGAAACAACAGTATGCCCTTGGTGTCACACGGAGATTGTATGGGATGAGGAGCTGGGACCTGAAGAAGAGTGCCCACATTGTCACAATGAACTGAACGGATATCGCACACTTAACATTAACATCGGAGACGAAGAGGAGATTGACAACGAAACAGACGTCTACGAGGATGATGAGGTGCACGATCATCAAGGTAAAGATATTTCTGATTTATGGGGCGATGAGGTAGAACTGAAACTACCAGAATTGCGTACACTAACCAAGTATGCGGATGAGGGGAATGAACTGATTCAATACGAAGAAGGTGTGGAGAAGCAACTCGATCATCAGGAAGAAGTCCCAGAATGCCCACATTGCCGTGAATTCATGTTGTTAGCAGGTACTCAACAAGCAGATCAGGCAAACTTTACATCTGTTCCTAATGGTGCTGCGGGAACGGGCGATCTGTTGTCACCTCCGTTCACAGTGCAGATGTATGTCTGCTCAGGATGTTTCCAGGTTCAATACAGTCTGTCAGAGGATGATCGTCTTCGTCTGATTCAGAATCTGAGTGCGAAGAAATAAATCATTTACTAAAGCTTGATCAAAATAAAATGATAGCTATGCCAAAGATTCATCATGTTTTCCTAGCGCTTGGGGTACGTTAAACCTGAGACCTACCTGTAAAGTGCTCACTTCAGGTGGACAAAGGGGGAGCAGATGAAGATATCTTTGGGTCGACAATCCATTCTGCTTTTGGGCGTGAATGGATTGTTTGTGTTAGCAGGTGCTTTGTCGGGAACATTTCTGAATGTGTACTTGTGGAAGAGCAGACCAGACTACGCGATGTTAGGTTGGTTCACGGTCAGTCAGCAACTCGCCATCGGGCTCACATTTTGGATTGCTGGTAAATGGGTCAAGGAACATAACAAAATGAGTGCGTTGCGACTGGGGACAGCGTTATCAGGGCTTTTTTATATGACAGTTCTCTGGGTTGGTTCTAACGCTGTAGACTGGATTTGGCCTCTAGGCATACTGCTTGGGTGTGCGCTAGGTCTGTTCTGGATTGCATTTAACGTTGTATATTTTGAAATAACGGATCGCGATAATCGGGATTTATTTAATGGCTGGGTTGGCTTGTTAGGATCGATGACAGGTATTATCGGGCCATGGTTCTCTGGTCTAGTTATTTCCCGAATGACAGATAATACGGGATATCGCCTTATTTTTACGGTGTCTCTGGTCATTTATGTGATAGCAGTTGTGTTCAGTTTCTTTCTGAAGAAAAGAAAGGTGAGCGGTACATACCGCTGGTCTGAGCCTTGGCTCCAGCTGTCCAAACCACATAGTCCATGGAGACCACTTGCCCTAGGTTTATTTGCTCAGGGAGTACGCGAGGGTGTATTCGCATTCTTGATCGCTCTGCTGGTCTATGTGGCTACTGCTCAGGAGTACAAATTAGGGCAGTTTTCGCTCATTACTTCGTCCGTGGCACTTGTAAGCTATTGGGCAGCTGGCAAATGGTTTAAGCCACAGTATAGAGCAAAAGGGATGCTCATTGGAGCCGTACTGCTACTGGTTGTGCTCATGCCGCTTCTCTGGAAAGTGACCTACGGTACCCTGTTAATCATGGGAATCGGAAGTGCACTTGCGATGCCATTGTACATTTTGCCGATGATCTCAGCGGGTTTTGATATGATGGGCACGAGTGGTGAAAATGTCGAGAAAAGGGTAGAACTTGTCGTATTAAGAGAACTTTCCCTGATGATTGGGCGGCTGTTTGGATTAGGGGTCTTTATTCTAACGGTCATGAATGAGCCTTCACTGCGAACGCTAACCTGGTTAATTATTGTCCTAGGAGCCTTTCCGCTGATTGGCTGGATCTTTATGCGCAAGATGTTGACACACACGGAAGGACAAGGTACGGCGTCGTCATAATGCTTAGACCAGGGTTGGGTCTTACACACATTGCTTATCACTAGGTGGAGCTTCCTGTATGCAAGTGCTGCCTGCTATATGTATTGAAAAAGGTACGTTCAAGGATGTAACTCCTGTGAATGTACCTTTTTTTGTACCTGTTTTGAATTTAACTGCTTCAATTGCTGTTATGTCCAGACTTTAGTTACATCCCTATACTTGTTCGCTTACCCTTTTTATACCGGAGAAGGCTTGCTGGTTCTTGTAAGTGAAAATAGATCCAGGTCGGCGTGCTTTGTACCCGTAGCAATGAGCTCCGTAATCAACCTTGCACCAATCATGCTGTACACAGTACCGTTGCCTCCATACCCTTCTACGAAGTATGAATGTGGGTAATCCGGATGAGAGCCAATGAAAGGGAGGCCATCATGCGTACTACCGAAGACCGCTTCCCAAGCATAATCCACCTCAAGGTCGGATAAAGGGAAATATTCAGCAATCCGTTGCAGTAAAATATCACCCTTGTGAGCCGCCTTGATCTGACGTTGATCCTCACGTGGGCGATCTTCATCAAGTCCACCTGCAACAATTCGTCCATCCGGTGTAGTTCGCATGTACAGATAAGGTCTGGCAGTTTCCCATATCATGCATTGCTCATACCAGCTACTGAGATCCTTCAGTGGTTTGGTGGCAATGGCGTAAGTGCTCTTCAGATATGCTCCGCGGTCATTCTTGATCTCTTGAGTTTCATATCCTGTTGAAAAAATAACATGTTTAGCTCGAATTGTTCCCTGTGGTGTATAACACACCACCCCATCTTCATTGTAGTCGCAATGCGTCATGGCGGTGTGATTGAAGACTTTGGCTCCCTGACGGGAGGCCGAGTCGATGAGAGAGTGAACCAAGCGATACGGATTGACCTCCGCATCACCGCTCGTATACAATGCCGCTCTTTTATTAAAAGGGAACACGGAACGAATCTTCTCTTCATTCCAGAGCTCCACATCGAATCCATAATGCTTCAGATTGCGATATTCCGCTTCAAGCATGACCACATCATCCTTACCACTTGCGCAATATAGGCTTGTGCGAGGCACAAACCAAGGATCGATATCTAGCTTATGAGCAATGTCGGCTAGCTGCTGCATTGCCTCTCGGCACAACTCATAAAATCTTACTCCTGTCTGTTCTCCAAATGTCTCGATGCAGGAGGTTAGTGTCTTATCATTCGTATATTGGAGTAAGCCCGTGTTCGCCATACTACTGCCATGCCCGATCTCTCTCTTGTCAATGAGGATGGTTTGAATGCCACGTTCGGTTAGAAGTTTGGCAGATAATGCTCCAGCCATTCCACCGCCAATAATCAGGCAATCACATGTCAGATTCTCCTCCAGGACAGGGTAATTGCGTTGCGGTTGGAACGTGGTTGGCCAGTACGTTGTTCCGTTAATTAGTTCCACAATAGACCACCTCGGTTCATTTGATGAAGTATACTTTTTCAGGACAAGGTAACAATAATCTCGCATAAACTTTAGGTTAAGGAGGTCAGACATCTATGCAATATTCACAAATGCAAGCACTGAGCCCGAAAGAACTGAGTTATATTGCGGACTCAATTTCCAATGAAGAAATGCTGATTAAACAGTGTGCTGCTACAGCATCCATCTCACACCAACCACAGATTAGGCAGGCATTGAACCAATATGTTCACGCCCATGAACAACATCTGAACACGCTGATCCAGGCACTGCATCAACATCAATCCCTTGCACCTTCCCAGTCGCAATAAACCTCAAACCGTTCGCAAGTGATTTTAATGTTTAGGAGGAAAATACGTGTACACACAATCTTTGTCATCCAGTGGGAATTTTATGCAAGAACAAGACTTATTGAAGTCGATTCTTGCAGATTTGAGACGAACTTCACGGGAATATACGACAGCAACTACGGAAGCTTCCTGTCCTACGATTCGTAGAATGTTCAATGATCTGACGAATGATACTTTGCGTTTACAGGGTGAATTGTTCAATTTGATGCAACAAAACAGCATGTATTCTGTATCGTCCAAAGCACTTCGTACAGATGTAGACAAGCAGCTTCAGTCAGCACAGCAGACACAGCAGAAATGTCAGCAATTCATTCAGGATAAGAATACGCAAAGCAGTCCATACACTCAGGCACCCAATGTACCCCAGCATCAGCCTAGTTACGGTAATCCTTATTACATGTAACCTCCGTAAAAGGGGTTTGAAGCACAAGCCTGTTAGCAGACCATACCACCGCTTGCCTGAATTCGAGGCAGGCGGTTTTTGTCTTTGCATCAACGTTAAATTCATGTAATATAAGTATTAATTCATTGAAGAGATAGCTCGAATACGTACGTTACGGAACTTGGATGACGCTGGAGGGAAACACATGAAGGATTTGAACGACCTGCAATTGAAAGTTCTAAATCTGTTGAAGGAAGACGCGAGAAGGACTCCCGCGCTGCTATCTACGCTGCTCGGAGAGTCGGAAGATAAGATTAAGAATGTCGTCGCACAGCTGGAGCAAGAGCATGTCATCGTCAAATACGCAACGGTTGTAAACTGGAGCAAAATTGATGACGAGAAAGTCACAGCACTGATCGAAGTTCAGATTACGCCAGAGCGTGGTCGGGGATTCGAAGGTATTGCTGAACGAATCTACTTGTATCCTCAAGTAAAATCGGTTTATCTCATGTCGGGAGCATATGATTTGCTCGTTGAAGTTGAAGGTGGCAACCTTCGTGAAGTTGCTAATTTTGTATCCGAGAAACTGTCTCCAATAGATTCAGTGCTCTCCACCAAAACGAATTTTATTCTCAAAAAATATAAGCAGGACGGGATTATTTTTGAAGACCATCAGGAAGACAACCGTCTCATGATCTCGCCGTAAAGGAAGATGTGTCATGATAGTGAATGAACAGACAACAGGGAACAACAAGAAAATGACTTCGTATCTGGCACCTTTGGTACAGCAGATACCGCCATCCGGAATTCGTAAGTTTTTTGATCTGGTTGGTGATAACAAAGACATCATTACACTTGGTGTCGGGGAACCGGACTTTGTTACGCCATGGCACATGAGGGAAGCTTGTGTGTATTCATTGGAAAGAGGTATGACTAGTTATACATCCAATGCCGGTATGCCGAAGCTGAGAGAAGCGATCAGCGATTATTTGCATACCCAATTTGATACGAAATATGATCCGAAAGACGAAATTATCGTAACGGTTGGCGGCAGTGAAGCGATTGACCTCGCATTGCGGGCCTTGATCGTACCTGGAGATGAAATTCTGATTCCAGAGCCGTCTTATGTAGCATATTCCCCAATCGCTTCAATCGGTGGTGGTGTGCCTGTTGGTGTGGAAACCTACGCCAAAGATCAATTCAAAGTGACAGCAGAGGCACTCGAGGCAAGCATTACGCCTAAATCCAAAGTTGTGATTCTATGTTATCCAAGCAATCCAACCGGAGCGATTATGACGTATGAAGAATGGCTTCCGATTGCTGAAGTGATCAAGAAGCATGATCTTATTGTTATTGCTGATGAGATCTATGCTGAGTTAACGTATACACAAAAACACGTTAGCTTCGCTTCAATCCCTGATATGAAGGAACGTACAATTCTAGTCAGTGGATTCTCCAAAGCATTTGCAATGACCGGCTGGCGAATTGGATACATGTGTGGGCATCCTGAACTTATTGCAGCAATGCTCAAAATCCATCAGTATACGGTTATGTGTGCTCCAGCGATGGGGCAAGTTGCTGCACTGGAGGCCTTAACGAACGGATTAGGTGAGAAGGACAGAATGGTGGAGTCCTATAATCAGCGCAGAAGACTGATCGTGCAAGGCTTCCGTGATATCGGCTTAGACTGTCATGAACCTCAGGGGGCATTTTATGCCTTCCCAAGTATTCAAAAGACAGGCCTGACTTCCGATGTCTTCGCAGAGCGACTGCTTACGGAAAATAAGGTTGCTGCTGTGCCTGGGAATGTGTTTGGGCCACAAGGTGAAGGTTTCCTTCGTTGTTCTTATGCAACTTCAGTGACCCAATTGAATGAAGCTTTGGAACGAATCGGAAATTTTGTTTACAAGCTACAAAAAGAGGGTTAATAAGTAAGAGGATTCTTTTGTATGGTTAGAAAAGGATACACGAATGATACAATTTGTTATATTAGAAAAAATGACTTTCTTTTACAAATTATTGTGATATAATTTCAATTTGAAATAACTTTTTCTAACATTTAACATTCGGAAAAACATTTTCCAAGGAGGGGTTAGCTTGTTTTGTGTTGAATATGATTTACCGACGAATCGTGGGCAATATTTGGCTGAAGGCGATCATGGCGACCGATGGTCGGTGAAACCGGATCACGCATCATTGCATGACATTTCCTTGGAAGATGAAATTCATCTGCTGCGTCTGAAGATGGAGCAGATCTTCCTTGAAGAAAAATCATTCACTTCTGACATCGTTATCGAGATCAGCAGTTTGCTGGATCTGAAGATTAACGAATACATGAGAGCTAATCCGATCAAAGGCAAGTAATGCCTTGCCCGATGTATGTGATATAATTTGCTGTGATTGTAGGCTATCGAAACGTTACGTATATTGGCTATAGGGAGACCCTGAGGGGTCTCTTTTTTTTGTGGAATGAGTCGAATCATCGCCTAAGAAGGCGTGCTTGTTTTTTTGCGTGGAACAATTGTGATATATTGGACATAGGAGACAAAAGGGGGAGCTGGAATGAAAAGAGTTTGGGGTCTTATCGCAATCATCTCCATAATTTTGGTGCTTACTGGTTGTGGAGGAAAGAGTGGATTCACGATTTTTATAATTGATAACCAGGGTGATCCGTCCGTTATTTCAGAACAATTGCAGGCGAATTTGCAACAAAAACTAGGTGAAGAGCCTAAAGTGGAAGTTGTCACCAGTGCGATGTATGATGTACAGAAAATACTGGTTGAGTATGCCGCAGGTGGACATGATATTTTTATACTGCCTGAAGCAGACATGAAACAATATGGCAACAATGGTTCAAACGTATCTTTGGATGATACATTCGATCAAGAGAAATACGCACGCGGTGTGTTTGAAGGTGGAGTATTTGTCGAGGATGGCACAGGAGATGATGGGTCTGATATCAAAAAAGAAACACATCTCTATGGAATTCCGCTTGAAGACATGAAGATGTTCCAAGAAGTCCAGTATGCTGCGAAGAATTTATTTGCTACCATTCCAGTATCGGCTTCCAATATTGAAGAAGCGAAGAAAGTCTTGAAGGCATTAACAGAGTAAAAGGTGTACAACCTAGCTACAGAAGGAGGGGAGCGGATTGTTGATTACGGTCACTGGGGGTATAGGTAGTGGTAAAACGAAGTTTGCCCTTAGTTATGCGGCGGGGATCAGCCGGGAAGGCATCTATTTATCCACTGGCGATCATGAAGCGATCATTCCGGAATTTCCATCCGCTCACTATCGGGTCATTGAAGCTGGGAATGGTCAACATCTGACAGAGGTTATTCATCAGATTAATCGAGAATCTAATCTATTTCTGGCAGATCGTCGGATTGTAATCGTGGATAGTTTAACCTCGTGGATGGTTGCTGGTTTTAGGGCGTATAAGGATTTGGGTGAACAGCGGGGAGAAACGCAGCAGTTGCTGGATGCGATGTTATCTTACCAGGGAAAGATGCTTGTTATCACTAACGAAATGCATGGTTCACTGAACCCGACAGAAGAGGAACGTATCTTTGCTGCAAGGATGGCTTCTGTAAACCGGGCACTTCAGGCGCACTCTGAACAGGTCTATATGCTCGTATCAGGCTTAGCGATGGAGCTTAAGGGGCGTTCAGTACGCTATGAATAAGTCGTCTTATATCATATGAGTCATGGCAAAATGCTACATAATGGACATTTAATAAAGAAAGACGTGCGGTCTATAGGAGACGGCACGTCTTTCTTCGTAGGGGCACGAGTGAGTGACTGAGGAAATGATTTGGTTAGACTCTTCCCTTTATGTAACGCGAATTTACATTAGGGTGTAGCTTAAGTCAAATTCAAATAAGAGCTGGCGGAATTCTAAGACATAGTCTAGTTCCGAGATTTACTCCGTTTGATCCACCAAATGACGAAGCCTACAATAAGGACAGCGAGAATGATGTAAATCACAAGGGAGTACACATCCATAAAGCTCAGAATACTTTCCCATGAGGCTCCAAGTGCGGCTCCAACAGAGACGAGAATAATATTCCATATCAATGTACCGATTGTGGTAAAAAGCACGAATAATCCAAACTTCATATTGGACATACCCGCAGGGATGGAGATCAGGCTACGAACAAGAGGAATCATACGGCAGAACAAGACAGTCCACATTCCGTACTTATCGAACCATGCATCTACACGATGAATATCCTCTTTTTTAATACGTAAAATATGCCCCCAGCGGTCTACAATTTTCTCCAATTGATTCACATCAATCAGCAGCCCAATGGCATATAAAATGATAGCTCCAAGCACAGATCCAATCGTAGCAGCAATAATAACGCCAGGCAGTGTGAGGCTAGTATAGGTGGTCATGAATCCGCCGAAGGGCAAAATAATCTCAGAAGGAATGGGCGGAAATACATTCTCAAGAGCAATGATCAGTGCGATTCCTATGTATCCGTAGTGCTCCATGAAATCGGTTATCCAGTTCTGCATCATCGTCTCCTCTCTTATGGGGTTTAATTAATTTCGTGTATACTCAGCATTACAACCCAATTCAATATACGAGGCAAGCTTCCAGGCGGTTTCTGAAAAAAATGCATTTCCGTATCGAATGGTGGTCAAGTATACTGGTTAAGTTGAAGTTAAGGAATGTTCGCATTATTCATTAACCCGAATATTCTACCGCGCGAATCAATAACAATTGGAGGGATTAGCATGGGCATATACACACGAACAGGCGATGAAGGCCAAACATCAGTGATTGGTGGACGAGTCATCAAGGATGATGATCGAGTAGAGGCATATGGCACGATCGATGAACTGAATTGTTTTGTGGGACAGGCAATCAGTTTAATTGATCAAGCGACAGGGCAATTCGAGGATCTCCGGGAGCATTTGCTTGAGGTACAGCAAGAGTTGTTTGACTGTGGATCAGATCTCGCTTTTGTAAGAATTAGTGAGACAAAATATAAAGTTCGTGATGAGATGGTTACTAGACTGGAACAATGGATTGACATGTATGATGCAGAGAATCCAAAGGTAGAACGGTTCATTTTGCCAGGGGGAAGCCTGCTATCTTCTACACTGCATGTATGCCGTACCGTGTGTCGTCGTGCGGAACGCCGTGCGGTTACTCTTGGACAACATACAGATATTAATCCATCGGTAAGACGTTATTTAAACCGTTTATCGGATTATTTCTTCGTGGTTGCACGGACAGCCAATGCGAGACAACAGGTAGCTGACATTGAATATGTGCGGAGCAAAAAAGTTTTCCGCCGCAAAGAATGAGCCTGTATTATTCGCCGCTTGTCTATACGATTCCTGAGCAGGAGGATGGCTGGCTGCTGAAGACCGTGCTACAGCGGCGGCTGCAAATATCACGTAAACTGTTGTCGAGATTGAAGCTCACGGAGCAAGGAATCATGTTAAACGGAGAGCGTGTGTATATCAGCGTGAAGGTGTCTGCAGGGGATAGACTCGAAGTTCGTATGGAACAAGAAGAGTCGGATGACATTTTGCCAGAAGAGCTGCCTTTTAACATTCTATATGAAGATGAACATCTACTAATTGTTAACAAAGATTCGGGCATTATCGTGCATCCCACGCATGGACATTATACAGGTACGTTGGCTAATGGCGTCGTTCATTATTGGAAGGCAAAAGCAGAGCGGTTCCGCTTCCGCCCGATCCACCGTCTGGATCAGGAGACATCAGGCGTGCTCGCGATAGCCAAAAATCCTTATGTGCACCAGCATGTGTCAGAGCAGATGATTGCGGGAACGGTCGATAAAAAATATATGGCTATTGTGCATGGTTGCCCTGCTGAGTTGCAAGGTGCGGTAGATGGCCCGATTGACCGTGATCCGGAAGAGCCTCATCGCCGAATCGTAACACCTGATGGTTATGCCGCAAGAACCTTATACAACGTGGTAACGACATGGGGAAATGGCAGTGCCAGTGTAGTGAATCTGAAACTGGAGAGTGGGCGAACGCATCAAATTCGTGTGCATATGACATCTATTGGTTGTCCGCTAATTGGTGATCGAATGTATAAGACATTGCCAAGTGACGGAATCGATTCTGAGACAGTAACGATGCGTAACGAGCGGGATGGTTGGATTGATCGTCAAGCGCTTCATGCGTATGAGCTATCATTCGACCATCCTATTCTGAAGCAGCGCATGACATTTCAGGCACCACTGCCCCCAGATCTGGAAGCATTGGAGAAACGCCTTGATGCCGAAGCGCAACCCAGAGAGGATCGCATCTGATTTTCGCAGCCATGCCGAGTATTTGAGCAGTCCACATGAAATGGATTGCTTGAGAAATAAAACTGCAATGCGATGGTATCGATTTCGAGCGACTTTTGGATTTGCAAAGCAAACCAAGGAAAGCGAGAAACTGATACCAGAGCTAAGGAGGAGCAATGAGTCAATTAAAAGTATATCAGTATGCCAAATGCGGTACATGCCGCAAAGCAGTGAAGTGGCTGGAGGCTCAAGAGCATCAGCTTGAGTTAATTCCTATTTTTGATAACCCGCCTACCGAAGCTGAGCTTACCGATTTGATCCAGAAGAGCGGGCTTGAGGTTAAGAAATTTTTCAATACCAGCGGAGAGGTCTACAAAGAGCAGCAGCTGAAGGATAAGTTGCCGGGTATGTCGGCCGAAGAGCAGATTCGTCTCTTGGCTTCGAATGGTCGCCTCATCAAACGTCCAATTGTAACCGACGGAGAAAAAGTCACCGTGGGCTTCAAAGAAGATACGTATGAGCAGGAATGGAACAATCGTTAAGAACTGCGGATAACTTGGAATCTACCGTAATTGAAAAGGTAGGAGAATCACTGCCCTGAATGTTAAAATTCAGGGCTTTTTTGGCTGACCGATAAGTGGTAGAACTATGCTATAATGATAGAGTTATTTTGCAATTTTATTTTATTGGTTACACACAAGATAGGAGAGAGTAAACACAAGTGAATCAACGTAATGAACCTACTTTGTTGCTGGTAGACGGTATGGCAGTGTTGTTCCGGGCATTTTACGCAACATCTGCAAGCGGATATATTAGGCGTACAAAGGCAGGCTTGCCCACCAATGCAGTTTACGGATTTATCCGTTATTTCTGGGATGCGGTTCAGACCTTTGGGCCAAGTCACGTCATCTGTTGTTGGGATATGGGTGGTAAGACGTTTCGTGGCGAAGAGTACGCCGCTTACAAAGGCAATCGTCCCGAAGCCCCGAATGATCTAATTCCGCAGTTTGACCTGATCCGTGAAGTCATGGATAGTCTGAATATTCCGAACATTGGAGCTGCTGGATATGAGGCTGACGACTGCATTGGCACGTTGGCGAAATATTACACAGAGCAGACAGACATGAATGTGATGGTACTGACGGGTGATCATGACATGTTGCAACTGATTAATGATCGTACAAGCATTATTATTATGAAAAAAGGTCATGGCAACTATATGGTGTACACACCAGAGTCGCTTATGACGGAGAAACAGCTTACACCTCGCCAGGTCATTGATATGAAGGGCTTGATGGGGGATGCGAGTGACAATTATCCAGGGGTTCGAGGCATTGGTGAGAAGACGGCATTGAAGCTTGTTCAGGAGTATGGTTCGATCGAAGGTATTCTGGACAATTTGGATAAGCTGACACCTTCTGTACGCAAAAAGATTGAGAACGATCTGGAGATGCTTCATCTGTCTCGCAAATTAGCAGAGATTCACTGCGCGGTTCCAGTTGCATGTGCACTGGATATGTGTGAATTACGTCTAGATCCGGATATGGTGATGGACAAGTTTGAACAACTTGAGATGAAGAGCCTTGGCTCTTGGATGGGAGTGGCAATAGGGTGAGCAGTATTCAATCACAAAGAACAAGTAAGAGATGGTGGACAGGAGCTATGGCTCTTGTCCTAGCTTTACCGGTATTATTGTCAGGGGCAGTAAGTGCTCCACAGACAGTCGAAGCCAAAGCAGCAATCAGTACAAAAGTGCAGAAAGTAAAAGCAGCAGGACGTAGTTTCACCGTACAAACGGTTAGTATTCCAAAAGGCACACCAGTGACAGTAGGATTAGCGAAAAAGCAGGTAGGACAGACCGCAACATTGCCTTCCATTGTCAAAGCGTATGGGGCGCAAGCCGCGATTAACGGAGCTTTCTTTGAGGCTTATAATGGTGCTCCAGATCCATATGGCATGTTAATAGCTAATGGTAGAGTAATACATATAGGAAGATACGGTACAAGCATTGGTTTTAAAGAAGATGGCACAGCTATTATGGATTCACTTCGTGTAAACTTAACAGGCATGGTAACGACGCCAGAAGGCAAATCCCGCAGTTGGTATGCTACCTTTATTAACAGAACGCCTTCTGCAAATGCAAGCATTACGATGCTGTATACGCCTGAGCGTGGTTCAACGGTTGGGTTCAAAGGTGGTACAGCAGTAGTGATCGAGAAAGGGATCGTGACGAAAAAAGTACCGAATACCAATATTGCCATTCCGAAGAATGGTTCAGTTCTGGTCTTCACAGGTAGCCACAAATCAAACGCTGATCGTTTCGTAGTTGGCTCCACCGTTGAGATGAATTACAAGTACACGAATGCAGCAGGCAAGGAAATTCCTTGGGATGAAGTCGTTACTGCTGTTGGTGCCGGTCCTCGTCTCGTTAAGGATGGGAAAGTTTCCATTAATCCAGCAAGTGAGGGCTTCAAGGATCCGAAAATTCTCAACGCCTCTGGTGCAAGAAGTGGTATTGCCATTATGGCCGATGGTTCGGTTCTTCTGGCGACCGTTTCCGGAGCAACGATGAAGGAATGGGCTGCTGTAATGCAGAAGCTTGGAGCGAAGCAGGCGATGAATCTGGATGGTGGTGCATCTTCAGGCATGTATGCGGGTGGCAAGATGCTTACTTCTCCAGGTCGATTGCTCAGCAATACACTTGTTTTTGGCGGCTCTGTTAAATAAGACGTTGAACAAAGAAGGGGAGGAATGCACAAGTGAAACTCACACAACCATCCGAATTGGGCGACAGCCCTACGGCTGTGCTAGCCATAAATGTAGGTCAGCCTAAGCCCTTGCCTGGTCAGAAACGTGAAGTGCTGAGCGGAATTGTGAAGACTCCCGTTTCGAGTCCTGTTTTCTTGTCATTCACAGGCATGACGGGGGATGCACAGGCAGACCTAGAACATCATGGGGGACCCGACAAGGCGGTTTGTGTTTATGACCATAGTCGTTATCCGTTGCTGGAGCAATTGATGAATCGCAAGCTGGAGTGGGGCGCTTGTGGTGAAAATTTGACGGTCGAGGGCTGTGCAGAGGATCTGGTGCGAATTGGCGATGTGTATCAATTAGGCGATGCCATGGTTCAGGTTAGCCAGCCCAGACAGCCTTGCTTCAAGCTGGCAGCTCGGTATGATTATAAGGGGTTACCTGTATATTTTCAGGAAAGTGGTTATACCGGTTTTTATTTTCGTGTGTTACAAGAAGGAGAAGTGAAGCCAGGGTCTGCGTTCAGACGAATCAGCACGGATCTAACATCCATGACGATTCTGGAAGCGAACCGGGTGATGCATCAGGGTAAGCAGGATGCGGAGGGCATTCGTGCTCTGCTGGCCATTACAACGCTCTCGGACAGTTGGAGACAGACGTTGGTGAAGCGTTTGGACAAGCTGGAGGGTTAGTCTTTGGATTGAACAATTAGAATGATCGATGACAGAATGGAATTCCTTTTTAACTTAATTGAGGAGTGTGACGAACATGACGATCTTAGGCGCAATTGAAGCTGGAGGCACGAAGTTTGTATGTGGTATTGGGAATGAAAAGGGAGAGGTTCTGGAACGAGCTAGCTTTCCTACGACAACACCTGAAGAAACGATGGCGCAAGTCATTGCTTTCTTTGAAGGTAAAAATATTGAAGCACTAGGTGTAGGTTCCTTTGGTCCGATTGACCCGATTGAAGGCAGTCCAACTTATGGATACATTACAACTACACCCAAACCGCATTGGGGGCAATACAACCTTATTGGCAAATTGAAGGAACACTATGATGTGCCAATGACGTTTGATACCGATGTAAATGGAGCTGCACTTGGTGAAGCGACTTGGGGCGCAGCCAAAGGATTAGATAGTTGCTTGTATATTACGGTGGGTACAGGAATTGGTGCAGGTGCTGTAGTATCTGGTCAAATGGTGCATGGATTGTCTCATCCAGAGATGGGACATATCATTGTACGTAGACATCCGGAGGATACCTTCGAAGGCTTCTGCCCTTATCATAGCGATTGCCTAGAAGGACTTGCTGCAGGTCCAGCGATTAACAAACGATGGGAACAGCCAGCTTATGAGCTATCACCGGACCATAAAGCATGGGAGATTGAAGCCCATTACTTGGCACACGCACTGATGAACTATGTTCTGATTCTCTCTCCACAGAAAATTGTGATGGGCGGCGGTGTGATGAAGCAGGAGCAGCTCTTCCCGTTGGTACGCAAAAAATTACAGGAATTGCTGAATGGTTATGTACAGCATCCAGCACTTCAGTCCGATATCGATCAATATGTGGTTTCACCGGGTCTTGGAGATAACGCAGGGCTGTGCGGCTCCTTGGCACTTGCGAAGCTTGCATTAAATAAATAAAGTATACAGTACGAAATGATTGACGAATTTTTCCAATATGGTATGATATGAGCAACAGCATAGCACGGTTTGTTGAGGAAGCACCTCTCTTGCATTCATTCTGCAGGAGGGGTGTTTTTTTGTGCCTTTTTTGAAGGTGATAAGGGTGAGCCTTACAAGCGGTGTAGCTGAAACTCGAAGGAGGGATTGGTCAATGGAAGTCATTTTTATGAACAGATTAGCTAGAAGTACAGGTCAGAATGAAGAGCTCGCACAAGTGTGGATTGGCGAAGAGGAAGGAGCATGGCATCTGGGGTGGAGCTTGTACGAAGAAGGGGATCGAGAGGATATTATTTGGTATGAGGGCAGTTCATGGGAAGAGCTTATGCACATTTATCGGCATCAACTAGCACTACAGATGAGTGCAGGGTTCCGACCGTTACTGCAAGGGTTATTTCATGAAATTGAAGAGCTGCGATCACGAAATTATGGCGGACAACGGCTCCAATGTTACAGTGAATTGTATGCCAATGAGACATTGTACGAAGACTTATGCGCATGGCGTAGAAAGAGAGCTGCATCTGACCGAAAAGCACCTTATTTTATTGCAACGAACCGATTGCTTCGCATGATTAGCTCGTATGTGCCGTTGACGATGGATGAACTGATGCAGTTGCCGGGTGTTGGAGAGAGCAAGGCCTCGGAGTATGGTCAAGCATGGCTGGAGCTAACAAACGGGGTGGAGCGTTCCACCGTATTTCCACTCGACTGGGTATACTCTGCATTGAAAGAAGAGGAGTATGAGAACTGGCTGTATCGACAGAAAGAGCAGAAGTATAAGCAGGAACTAGATAAGTTCAAGACACGTAAGCAAGTACTGGAAGGTATGAAGGAAGGGCATACGTTAGAGGAGATTGTTAACCGTTCGGGTTTGTCACGTCGAGAGCTAATCGAATTACTGGAGATCTTGGATTTAGAGGGATATGATACGGATTGTCTTCTTGATGCAGAGCTTGCGATTATGCCTGAACAAGAACAGGAAGCCGTTTGGAGCGCGTATGAGGAGCTAGGAGATACGTTTCTGAAGCCTGTGTTACATAAAGTATATGGTGAAGAGAAGCCAGGCGGAGGTAGCCTGGAGCAAGTATATGAAAAGCTTCGTATGATCCGGATTCGTTATCGTCGTCATGTAGAGACAGAGCAAAACGCCGGTTGATGACGGATTAAACTCAAAAAAAGACGAGGCCTTATTCCCGGTAGGGAGGCTTCGTCTTCTGTTCTTTTTTAGATGTTGATTCTGCAGCTATTCAGATCCAGTCTTTTTTGCGGAAAATGAAGAACATACTCAGGCCAAGTGTTACCATAAGCCCAATCACAACAAAGTATGAATACTTCCAGTGCAATTCTGGCATAAATTCGAAGTTCATCCCATAGATCCCGGTAATAACGGTCAAGGGCATGAACACTGTCGTGATGGCGGTAAACACACGCATGATCTCATTCGCTCGGTTAGCGATACTGGATTGGTAAGCCTCACGTAAGTTGCCCATCAGATCCCGATAGGTTTCGAATGTCTCGGATATTTTCACTGCATTCTCATAAATGTCGCTGAAGTATTTCTGCAATTGATCATCAATGAGACGAAGGTCTTTTTTGTTGAGTGTATTAATGACTTCTTTTTGAGGGCCAAGCACTTTTTTGAGCCAGAGTATCTCACTACGAAGCCCGATTATTTCGTTTAGGTGAGATTTTTTGGTGTGCATTAGGATATCTTCCTCAAGCTTTTCGATCCGTGCCTCAATCCGATCACCGACAGTAAAATAATTATCGACAATTAAGTCAACCAGCAAATATAACAGACGATCTGGAGTGCTAACTTCCTGTTCCCATAGAATAGGTTTTAGAGTTCGCAGCTCACTGACTTTCTGTTTAGTCACACTGATAATAAAATGTCTGCCCAAGAACAGGTTGACGGCACGTAAAAATATCTCTTCATCATCAAAACGAATGCTATTAATGACTATAAAATAATGACTTTCATAAATTTCGATCTTCGGACGCTGTTCCTCGTCACTTAAGCAGTCTTCGACCGCCAGGTCATGCATCATAAATAGCGGCTGAAGCACGGCCAGATCATCCACATCTGCATCAATCCAGTAAAAGCCCTCCGCTGGTGGAGTCAGCGCTTGCTGAATGTCATCCACCGGGATAAATACACCGTTGTTTACCAACCGGATTTTCATCGTTATCGACTCCTTCTGCACCCGCCGGGTTGGCGGATCTTCATCATTATGGGCGCAAAAAGAATAGATCAGCCGGTCGGCAGCGGAGCCTGGTGATCAGGTCTGCGTTCGCTCTATATGCAAACGGAAGTAACGTCCCGCTGCCGGCATGCTGATGTCAATTCTCTATGCTGTTTGTCGGAATTCGGCTGCCAGTCAGGCCTCGGGTCGCCATCCATTGATTATGTCACCTCTCACATAAGGGTTTACAACACCTGTTTAGTATACCGCTGGTCCAAGGTGCTTTCAAGCGCAAAAATGTGTCTATTTCGCGCTCTGAGGCAGTGTATGATGGGAGGTGAAAAACGGTTCCGAGATGGATTAACTTCAGATGAACTGTAGCTTGACGTGGACGGATTAATGTTTTAAAGTAAACGGAAAGCAATTAAATTTCAAAATTAAATACAGCGAAATCTTATCAAGAGTAGGTGGAGGGACTGGCCCGATGAAACCCGGCAACCGGCGGTATACCGCACGGTGCTAATTCTTGCAGCGACTAAGTACCCAAGAGGTACTGTTGTAACTGAGAGATGAGAGAGGCGCATATCTGTTTACATATGACCTTTCTCGGAATCCGAGGAAGGTCTTTGTTATATGCCCCGACTTCTCAGCACTGATTTTCGCTAAGGAACTTGAGCTTGTTTCACTGCTTTAGATGTAGAAATCTAAGCTTGTCAGCAAGCTCAGGGCAGCAAATGCTGCAATCTATTTATGCTCAAGGAGGAGTTTGACACCATGCCAATCAAAATACCAGACACTTTACCTGCCAAGGAAGTGCTTGCAGGAGAGAACATCTTTGTCATGGACGAGACATCCGCATATCAACAGGATATTCGTCCGCTTCGTATCGCTATATTAAACCTTATGCCAACCAAAGAAACGACAGAGACGCAGCTCTTACGTTTGGTGGGGAATACACCTATACAGGTTGACATCGTTCTGGTGCATCCAAAATCCCATACGTCAAAGAACACTTCTCAGGAGTACCTGGATGAATTTTACAAAACATTTGATGAAATCGAGCATCGCCGCTTCGATGGTATGATCATTACAGGTGCACCTGTAGAACAGATGGATTTCGAGGACGTGAACTATTGGAAGGAAATCCAGGAAATCTTCGAATGGACCAAAACCAATGTAACTTCAACCATGCATATCTGTTGGGCCTCACAGGCAGGCTTATATCATCACTTCGGCGTTCCTAAAGTTTCACTGGACGAAAAATGCTTTGGCGTATTTCCACACACGATTAACAAATCTCATGTCCCACTCTTGCGTGGTTTCGATGAAGTGTTTAATGTCCCTCATTCACGTCACACTGAAGTGCGTCATGAAGATATTGAGAAGGACGAGCGTCTAGAAATTTTGGCTGAATCTGAGGATGCAGGTATTTTCCTAGTTGCAACCAAAGACGGTAAACAGATTTTCGTTACCGGACATGCTGAGTACGATCCGTTATCCCTCAAATGGGAATATGATCGTGATGCAGCCAAAGGATTAAATGTAGCGCTACCTAAAAATTATTTCCCGAAAGATGATCCTTCCCGTGTTCCTCCAGCGACATGGCGGGCTCATGCTAACTTATTATTCTCTAATTGGCTCAATTACTATGTGTATCAAGAAACACCTTACGATATTGGTCCGCAAATTTAATCGAGATAACAGGGGGATTCTGCAATGGAAGATAACAAGTTGAAAATCGAAAGCCGCTTAGCTCAAATTGGTTCTATTAATGAACCGGTCACAGGTGCAATTAACTTTCCAATCTATCAAGCAACAGCGTTTCGTCATCCGAAGCTTGGACAGAGCACGGGATTTGACTATATTCGTACAACCAATCCAACACGTAAAGTGTTGGAGGAAGCGGCCGCTGCACTGGAGTCTGGTGATGCAGGTTTTGCCTGTAGCTCAGGCATGGCAGCACTGCAAACGATTTTTGCATTGTTCAGTCAAGGAGATCATCTGATTGTATCACTCGATCTGTACGGGGGCACATATCGTCTGCTTGAACGGATTCTGTCTCGTTTTGGTGTAACAGCAAGCTATGTCGATACGAATGATCTGGTTGCACTAGAGAAAGTTCTCCAGCCGAATACCAAAGCGGTCTTTATTGAGACACCAACGAATCCGCTGATGATGATTACAGATGTTGAAGCGGTAAGCACATGGGCGAAGAGCCATAACCTGTTGACTATTGTGGACAACACGTTGTTGACTCCATTCTTCCAACGTCCAATCGAGCTTGGTGCGGATATCGTCATTCACAGTGCAACGAAGTACCTTGGTGGACATAACGATGTCCTTGCTGGATTGATTGTGACCAAAGGAGAGGAACTGTCAGCAGAAATGGCATTTCTACACAACTCCATTGGTGCAGTGTTATCTCCAACAGATTCCTACCAGTTGATGAAGGGGATGAAAACATTGGCTCTTCGGATGGAGCGCCATGAATATAACGCATTGACGATCGCGAAGTATCTTTTGGAGCATCCAGCTGTTGGTGAAGTCTATCACCCAGGATTGTCGGATCATCCCGGATATGAGGTGCAGAACAAGCAATCCAGCGGTAACACAGGTATCTTTTCTTTCAAAGTGAAGGATGCTCGTTACGTAGAGCCATTGCTGCGTCATATTAAACTCATCGCATTTGCTGAAAGCTTAGGCGGTGTTGAATCATTAATGACATATCCAGCAGTACAAACTCATGCCGATATCCCGATTGAGATCCGTGATGCTGTCGGTGTAGATGATCGTTTGTTGCGCTTCTCCGTTGGTATTGAGCACGCCGAGGATCTTATCGCAGATCTAGCCAATGCGCTCGCAGCAGCAAAACTCGAAATTGAAGGAGGAGCACATCATGAGTGAACAGAATAAAAATTCCGGTTCTTCTAATTCTTCTGAATTGAAATTCGATACCAAACTGCTGCATTTCGGGGACGAGGTAGATAAAACAACGGGAGCTTCCAGTGTGCCGATCTATCAGGCATCCACCTTCCATCACTTTGATATTTTCAATCCACCACAACATGATTACAGTCGTTCCGGGAACCCAACACGTCAGGCTTTGGAGGATTACATCACGCTGCTTGAAGGCGGGGTACGTGGTTTTGCGTATTCTTCAGGGATGGCAGCGATCTCCAGTGTGTTCATGATGTTCTCGGCAGGGGATCACATCATCGTGACAGAGGATGTATACGGTGGAACGTACCGCTTGCTAACCTCGATTCTTAATCGGATGCAGATCGAAACGACATTTGTAGATATGACTAAAATCGAAGAAGTGAAGGCAGCGATTCAACCGAATACAAAGGCTGTTTATATGGAGACCCCTTCCAATCCAACGCTGAAAATTACGGATATTGCAGCAGTGACATCATGGGCTCAGGAGCATGAACTCGTTACCATTTTGGATAACACATTTATGACTCCTTACTACCAGCGTCCAATAGAGCTAGGTGTAGATATCGTTGTACATAGTGCAACCAAGTTCCTTGGTGGTCACAGCGATGTGTTGGCAGGGCTTGCCGTGGCTCGTACAGAAGCGCTTGGCAAACAGCTCAAGCAGTTACAGAACGGGTTGGGAACTGTGCTTGGTGCACAAGAGTCCTGGCTGCTGATGCGTGGTATGAAGACACTTGGCGCTCGTATGGCACACAGTGAACAGAGCACAGCCAAGCTTGCAGCATGGCTGAATGAACGAAGTGATGTTTCAGCCGTTTATTATCCAGGGTTACAAGAACATCCAGGTCGCGATGTGCATGAACGCCAATCAACTGGCTACGGTGCCGTCGTATCATTTGATGTAGGTTCTGGTGATCGTGCCAAAGCAGTGCTTAATCGTGTGAAACTGCCAATCGTTGCTGTAAGCTTGGGAGCGGTAGAGAGTATACTGTCTTACCCAGCCATGATGTCTCATGCTGCTATGCCTGCGGCGGTTCGTCGTGATCGCGGAATTACGGATGGATTGCTTCGCTTCTCGGTCGGTCTTGAGGACATTGATGATCTGATTGCAGATTTGGAGCAAGCACTAGAGGAATCCAAGTAAGACAGGCTAAATTTTCTCTGAGCGTAGTAAATAAAAACAATTGGATATGTACGTGTTTTTGAACAATCTCTATATGTCTGAATTTTCACTTATTTTTAAAGCACCTGCTCATAAGGTGCTTTTTTTCACATGTAACCTGTGTTACGATAGTTGGAGTACAGAAATACGATGTTTTCACCGGAACTTGTGTATCTAATCCACAAGCTAGGATGATCGTTATCATATTTTCACTTCATGAGGGAGGCTTTTTTATAATGAGTACGGTAGACCGTATCTTAGATAAAGCCCTTCGGGGCGAGCGTTTGGATTTGGAAGATACGATTCAACTATTTGAATCGGACGAAGTGGACAAAATTGGGGCAGCAGCTAATGTCATTATGAAACGTATGCACCCTGAACCATACAGAACATTCGTAATTGGGCGTAACATCAACTACACAAACGTATGCGATGTATACTGCCGTTTTTGTGCTTTCTATCGTAGACCTGGTTCCGATGAAGGCTATGTATTGCCGGATGAACTAATCTTCCAGAAGATTCAGGAAACAGAAGACGTTAACGGTACAGAGATTCTTATGCAAGGTGGTACAAACCCAAATTTGCCATTTAGCTACTACACAGACATTCTCAGAGAGATTAAAGTGCGTTTCCCGAATATCACGATGCACTCCTTCTCTCCAGCTGAAATTATGAAGATGGTTGAAGTATCGGATGGTCTTTCACTGGAAGAGGTTGTTCGTGCGATTCACGAAGCGGGGTTGGATTCCCTTCCAGGTGGCGGCGCTGAGATTCTAGACGACCGCACACGTCGCAAGATCAGTCGTCTTAAAGGCTCATGGCGCGATTGGATGGACGTTATGCAAACGGCTCACCGGATTGGTATGAATACAACAGCAACGATGGTAATTGGTCTTGGTGAATCCATGGAAGAGCGTGCATTGCATCTGATGCGTGTTCGTGAAGCTCAGGATGAATGTATCGCTAATAAATATGATTCCGAAGGATTCTTGGCATTTATTCCGTGGACATTCCAGCCGGACAATACGAATCTCAAGTTAGAGCGTCAGACACCTCAAGAGTATCTAAAAACGGTAGCAATCAGCCGTCTCGTGCTGGATAATATCAAAAACATTCAATCCTCATGGGTTACAATGGGACCTGAGATTGGTAAGAAATCACTGGAGTTTGGTTGCAATGACTTCGGTAGCACAATGATCGAGGAGAATGTCGTATCCGCTGCAGGTGCAACCTACAAAGTAAACATTGGTTCAATTCTGCAACTAATTCGTGAAGCAGGCTATATTCCAGCGCAACGTAATACGAGATATGAAATTTTGCGTATGTTTGATGAGGAAGAGAACACCCTTGAGCAAGACTTCGTTATGCAAAACTAGTTATACATTGAGCATAAGCTTTTGATACCTTAAGAAGCCATAATGCCGCGATGATCCTTCATACAGAAGGACGTCGTGGCTTTTTGCATTCACCGACCATTATTTCCCATTTATACAATGGCAGAAACCTAATCAGATCATGAAACAGTATATAATTCACATTTGAAGGTATTTTATATTCTTTTTGAACTGTTACAATGAAAAGGCAATGCAGTTAGATGAGATCAGATGACATATGAGGAGAGGGGCAGGATGATGAAGCAAAGATTACTTGGAAGAACAGGACTGAACGTGCCCGTACTAAGCTTCGGCGCATCCTCATTAGGTTCGGTATTTCGTGATATTGATCCTAACGAAGGCATTCGAACTGTACATGCTGCACTAGATGCAGGAATGAACTATATTGATGTATCTCCTTATTATGGATTAACGAAAGCCGAGACCGTACTAGGTAATGCAATTCGTAATGTGCCACGTCAATCCTACACGTTATCAACGAAGGTAGGACGGTATGGTGAGGATGAGTTTGATTTTTCACGTAAGCGCATTCAGGAAAGTGTACAGCAGAGCTTAAAACGACTTCACACCGACTATTTGGATATGTTGTTTCTTCATGATATCGAATTTGTACCCGTTGAAATCATCATTGAAGAAGCTTTTCCAACTTTGTTAGAACTCAAAGAGCAAGGAGTCATTCGATATGCGGGCATATGTGGACTGCCGTTAACCTTGTTTGAGAAAGTATTACCACAGATCGAAGCCGATGCAATCATCTCGTATTGTCATTACACCTTGAATGATACGTCGTTATTGTCGTTACTACCACTATTGGAGAAACGTAATGTTGGACTTGTGAATGCTTCGCCACTCGCCATGGGGTTGTTAAGCACCAGAGGTGCATCAGCTTGGCATCCTGCGAGCGAAAAAGTGAAGCAGGTTTGTCTGGAGGCAGCACAATTCTGTGCCGAGCAAGGTAGTGATATCGCTAAGCTGGCTGTACAATATGCAACCGCCAATGATCAGATTCCAACCACTCTAGTGAGTAGTGCAAGTGTTGAGAATATTCGGAAGAACGCTGGTTGGGTAGATGAGACGTTAGACGAGGAATTGCTCTCAGCCGTGCTCCGTATACTTGCACCGATTCATAATGAAACCTGGCCAAGTGGTCTTTCAGAATATAATTGAGATCATCCAGAAAGCTTCTAAGGGGGAATAGAGATGAGAGCTGTCGTATGTGAAGAAGTTGAACATTTATCTTTACAGGATGTGCCTGAGCCTGAACGAACAGAGCATGAAGCGATTGTTTCAATTAAACGCATTGGTATCTGTGGTACAGACCTTCATGCATATAAGGGGAACCAACCCTTTTTTACGTATCCTCGCATTTTAGGACATGAATTGGCAGGCGTCATCGAGGAGATCGGACAGAACGAAGCAGGCCTACAGATCGGTGACACGGTTAGCATTATTCCCTATTTGCACTGTGGGCGATGTATTGCTTGTCGTTCAGGTAAAACCAATTGCTGTGTCTCTATGCAGGTGATGGGGGTACATGTGGATGGAGGCATGCGGGAAAGAATAGCCGTGCCTGTAACCCATCTATTGCGAGCGGATGGGCTGACGCTGGATGAAGCTGCTATGGTGGAACCCCTAAGTATTGGAGCTCATGCCGTAAGGAGGGCTAGATTACAACCCGGAGAACAGGTTGTTGTCATTGGTGCAGGGCCGATCGGGCTTGGTGTAATGGCATTTGCGAAACAAGCGGGAGCTAAGGTTATTGCCGTGGATCGTAATCAGGAGCGATTGGAACTTAGCCGCTCTTTGGCAGGGGCAGACGTCCTGGTACAAGCAACAGGACAAGCGGTAGAACAAGTCAGAGAAGTTACGGGAGGAGATTACGCCACCACAGTCTTCGATGCAACAGGCAACGTGAATTCGATGAATGAAGCCATTCAGTATGTTGCTCATGGTGGGCAGTTGATATATGTAGGTTTGGTCAAAGCGGATATTACCTTCCATGACCCGGAGTTTCATAAACGGGAGATGAGTATAATGGGAAGTCGGAATGCGACGCGAGAGGACTTTGAACAGGTCATGCAGGTTTTGCGAGCGAAGAAGCTGGATTTGGATACCTACCTTACGCATCGAACGCCATTTGACCTGTTACCTTCGGCAATTGAGCAGTGGCTGCTTCCAGAGTCTAGAGTCGTAAAAGCGATCGTTGAATTATAGAGTTCGTTCCTCACAATCATAAATACTAAAAACTCTCTCAGATCTTCAGGATAACAAGTATCCAGAAGGTAGAGAGAGTTTTTGGTGTCTTACCTATATAGTATTAATCGTGTTTAAGAAGTAAAGATCACTTCTCTGGATTGGTCACAAGACCCGCATGGGGATCAATGTGTCGCACGATTGATTTGAGCCAGATCATTTCAAGAAAGTGAACCTCGTAATAGAGTGCGCCTGGAAAATGTTGAACCCATCCATCGCTTGCAGCTGATTGTATAGAATGACTAGACGGGTTAGATGTTACAGGTTCTCTGCGCAATCGTTTCCGCAAAGCCTGCGTGACTTGATCCCTTTGCGCGGTTAAAATATACACCTTGCGTTTCGCAGAGAATCCACGGAAAGCCACGTACACCATTTCATAAGCAATCAGATATGCGATGACAGAATACATGGCCTGATCCCAACCAAATACAACACCTGCAGCCGTTAGAATCAGCAAGTTAAGCAGCATGATTATTTTTTCGATAAGCATCCGTTTCCCGCTAAATAAACGTTCAGGTGGCCGAGAAGACGGATCACCGATTTCCAGCGTATCCAGTGTCCCGCCATAACGCACCACTAGCCCAATTCCTATTCCCAGACATAACCCGCCGAACATCGCTGCGGCAAGTGGATGTTCTACTAGTGGTGGCATGGGATGAAGCACGATGGCACCGATCGAAAAGACAACCAGACCCAACACAGTAACGAGTACAAACTTTTTCTGCACGATCTTATAGGATAAAAATATAAATGGAACGTTGAATAAGAAGAGGAATAATCCAATTCTCATCTCAGTCCAATGGGCAAATAACGATGAAATGCCCGTAATGCCTCCAATAATGATTTTATTGGGATGAAGGAACAATTCAAGTCCCACGGAGGCCAGAATGCCACCTGCTATCACAAGTAAAAGATTTAACAGGCGACGGCTCGATGAGATTCTGGTCTTGGTGGTTTGTGGCGCCGGATTAGCCGATATCAGAGGTGCCTTCATACGTCATCCTCCTTTGTGCGGTTCCGAGCCCTTCTCCCTGGGTAATTCACAGAAAGATCGGCGTAGAGCCGCGAGTTGCTATATAATGCCTATTCAGATAGACATGTTATCCTTCTTTTTGCAAAACCTTAGGTTCTTCTTTTTTCTTGCGTGGATCTTTGAACTTGAATATTTTATCCAAAATTCTAAACACATGTTTGGACTCTTTGGTCAACAATGGTCCAAGGATTGCCAGAATGAGTACATACAACGCGGCAAATGGTTGAATCATTGCCATCAGTCCCCCGGCTTTACCCATGTTGGCCAAGATAATGGAAAATTCACCACGTGACACAATGGTTAATCCAATATTAGCCGATGCTTTTGGAGATAAGCCTGCGCTACGTCCAGCCAGCATGCCTGCAAGGAAATTACCAAACAATGTTAGAGCTACTGCAATCAGAGCTAACCACACGGCATCGCCACCCAGAGACAACGGATCAATGGAGAGCCCGAAGCTGAAGAAGAAGATAGCTCCAAAGAAGTCACGGAACGGCAGAATCAAGTGCTCAATCCGTTTAGCGTGTTCCGTTTCAGCAAGAACGAGTCCGACTAACAAAGCCCCAATGGCTTCAGCAACATGAATGGTTTCAGAGAAACCGGCCACGAGGAACAATGCACCGAATACAACGAGTGAGAATATCTCGTTAGATCGTATTTTAAGCAGTTTATTCAATAATGGCGTTGCTTTGCGTCCAAGAATAATCACAATTAACATGAACCCAAGGGCAATAAGTGCGGACATAATGACGCCTCCGATGGAGGATGAATCACTGAGTACCAGTCCGGACAAGATCGAGATGTATACAGCGAGAAACACATCTTCAAACATGATGATTCCCAGGATCATTTCAGTCTCTGGATTAGCTGTACGTTTCAGATCGACGAGTACCTTGGCTACAATGGCACTTGATGAAATAGTGGTGATACCTGCAATAACCAATGCTTCTGCAACTGGGAAACCGGAAGCAAAACCGAATATTAATCCCAGTGTAAAGTTAATACCGATATAGATCGAGCCGCCAACTGCAATAGAGCGACCCGATTTAACTAAACGACCTACCGAGAATTCAAGACCAAGGTAGAAGAGAAGGAACAAAATACCAATCCGACCCATGAAATCAATAAACGGCTGACTCTCAATGAAACGGAAGTCCATATGCCAAATCTTCATGGCATGTGGCCCAACGGCCATTCCGACTAAAATATAAAACGGAACAACCGAAAAACGTAGTTTAGCAGATAGGAGTCCGGCTGCTGCAATGAGCACCAGCGCCAGACCCACTTCGAATATCAAATGATCCATTCACTCACCCCCTCCCGCTCAGGAGGAGGGATTTAAACAGTTTCTGTTGATTGCGTTCGCCAACGGCTACCACCGTGGATTCTGCACTGATAACTACCTCCGGACCTGGGCTGATATGTTTTTTGTGGTTTTTCTCAACAACGGCAATAACCGTTGCTCCAGAGTTTTGACGTACGTCTAGTTCGCCAATGGATTTACCGATACATCCGTAGGATGCCTCAATTTTGTACCATTCAATGATCAGATCATCAAAAGTAACTTCAATGTTCTCAAGTTGTTTCGGCTTATAGGTCAAGCCGCCGACAATAGCAGCGATCTGTCTTGCTTCATAATCATCCAGGGTGATCATGGAGATGCTTTGATCTGGATCATCGTATTCAAAGTGATACATTTCACGACGTCCATCATCGTGAATAATGATTACAATTTTATCGCCACTGCTCGTTTCAATCTGAAATTTCTTACCGATACCTGGTAGATCCGTTTCGCGTACATCCATGGATAGTTGCCTCCTTAAAATGAGGGCTGGCCACAGAAGACAGGCTTATTTCCCGTAAATAGAATGATCTAACGATGGGAAGAAACATTAAATATGCGGGTAAACAGAGCCAGGGACTCCTGACACACAGCCGTTTTGTTTTGAATTGAATATGAAATATGGGTATGACAAAAGAGTGCTGCAAAGATTGGCATCAAAGCCAATAGGGTATTGTTATCTAACTTAGCTAAAAGAGTATTGAGTTATGCACAAGTATTCCGTCTTTTCATAAATGAGTAAAGAGGAACCTCTATGCAAAGCAACCTTAAATACGCTGCAACGACTAGCGAAGAGTGTACACGTATTTTGGTGCTATAGGAGTGGGGGAAACATACATACTGGTGTATTTGATAGGTAGCAGAATTAATCTGCGCTTAAACAGACAAATCAACGGTTTAAAGGGCAGACGTGGCGTCGGAATCCGAAGTATCAATAGCAATGCAAGCACAAGAAAGACTGGTTTCTTATGCACAACTGCAAGGAGTTTCGCCATCACTTGTGGGTATCTACGGATGACGGGCTTCTGTTGAGACTCTGGAATCTGAATCATTATTTCCTTGTTAGAGTTGGAATCAACAGATACGCCGACAGCGGATTCTGTCTGCATCGGAATAGGGAAGCAGAGGGCTTGGAATACGCACAAAATGATAATCAAAACGCTGCGAAGAATTCTTGGTTGTGTTCTCATTCTGGCTTCCCCCCTTTTCCGTGAAACATACTGTTATAAAAATAATAACACATTTTTGACTGATCTCCAAACCACTTTCGAAAATAGAATGCAATTTTTTGTGAATAAAGACCTCATATGATCAGCAATATGTAGTAGAAAACTAGGAAATAAGCCGCTAGATCTTGTACTTTAGAACGATTAGGAATGAATGTGGCAATTTGCCGAAATATACTGAGAAATCATGACACGCTTTCCATCAATCCGCTTCGTATATCCCCATACACCTTGCCATATACTTTGAACAGGACGGAAAGGAGTGATTCTTGTGGAACTGTTTACCGTATGGACAGATGTATCCGGGCAGGAGGAAGCGGATCAATTTCATCACTGTATCAAGGAAAAAACCAAAGGTTTACATATAAGTAAAAGAGGCTTCAGACTTACCTTCAAACATAACGATGGAAGGGCAGTCTGGGTATGCAGAGGTAATGAGAATCACAATGACTTCCAACAATGGCTACCACAGATTAGTGAATTATTTGCTAATGGCTTGGCTGATTTTATTATGCTTACCCGTGAGCGACATATGGTGGAAGATATGATCTCCAAAGCATGCTCTGTCATGGATGAGCACGAAGTAGAGAAGGTGAACCGGATTTGTATGCCGTTGTTAATCAATGGTGATCTGGATCAGCCAGGGCTTCGTGATCGTAGACGTTCAACTCTCGCAAGTGGATTGAAGCGGGATTTGGAGGAAGTTCATTTTTTTCATCTGGATGGGATTGTGAACTTTCGAATGAAGCAGTACAAACAAGAGCTGCATGAACTGGTGGAGTATGCTCTGGATGAGTTTTGGATGGATCGTCAATATGAAGAGTTCATGGGCTTGCTTAAATATTTTGTTTTCTTCCAGGAAGCAAAAGTGCCATTAATTCATCTCGTTCATAAAGGAAAGCATGAATTCCAAGTGTACGATGCTGCGCTGAATCTGTTGCCTGTGCAAAAGGATGAACAGGTTGTGGTGGAGATGCCTGGACTGGAACTGGAGATGGATATAGAAGATATGATCGTAAGTACGCTTATATCGATCTCGCCTGAGAAAGTGATGCTGCATACCAGCACGGCGGATATGCCCATTATTAATACCATTCGCCAGATCTTTGAGGACAAGGTGCAGTTATGTCATCATTGCCCGGAATGCGAGGTGCTGCGTTCGGGATTACTGACTGGTCTTGACGCAAGCGATCTCGGCAATTATAATAACTGTTGATCCACGAATTATGGGTCGCATTACTTATAATGACTAATGAACCAAAAGCGTTGACAAAGATATGAGCCACTCGAATGGTCGGTGCAGAGAGAGGAAACCTTGGCTGAAATTTCCTCCGGATGCCACGTTTGGTTTACCCCTTTGTAGTTGCGGTTTTGAAAGCGGAATGGTAAGAGCCTATGGTAAGATATCATAAGGATACAAAGCCGTGAGTAAGGATCTGCCGGGTCATGCCCGTTATCGTCATGCCAATGAGGGCTGTACATCCAGATCGGATGAATCAGCTGAATTAGGGTGGAACCACGAGTATATTACACTCGTCCCTTTACCGGGACGGGTGTTTTTTGCGTTTTTTTGCCTTTGTGCGAAAGAGTGCAATAGATAATCAGTCCATTATTGAATGGACAAAGGTTACATTTACAGGAGGAATGAGACAAATGGCAGTTAACATTAAACTCCCTGATGGTTCCGTACGTGAGTACGCTGAGGGAAGCAGTATCGAGGATGTAGCGGCTTCGATTAGTAGTGGCCTGCGCAAAAATGCAGTAGCGGGTAAATTGGATGGCATCGTAGTGGACTTGTCCACAACGCTTCATGAAGGTGCACTGGTAGAGATCGTAACGTTGGATTCACCAGAAGGTCTGGAAGTAATGCGTCACAGTACAGCTCACTTGATGGCTCAAGCAGTTAAGCGTCTATACGGTAACAAAGAGGTTCATCTGGGCGTAGGGCCTGTTATTGAAGATGGTTTCTATTATGATATGGATCTGGAACAACCACTCAATCCTGAAGATCTGCAGAAGATTGAGAAGGAAATGGAACGTATCGTTAACGAGAATCTGCCCATTGTTCGTAAGGAAGTTAGCCGTGCTGATGCAATCAAAACGTTTGAAGAAGTGGGCGACCCTTACAAGCTTGAATTGATTCGTGATCTACCAGAAGATAGCGTGATTACCATCTACGAGCAAGGTGAATTCTTCGACTTGTGCCGTGGACCACACGTACCATCAACAAGCAAAATCAAAGTATTTAAGCTGATGAATGTTGCAGGTGCATACTGGCGCGGAGACAGCAAAAACAAAATGTTGCAACGTATTTACGGTACTGCATTTGTGAAGAAAGCACAGTTGGATGAACATCTGCACTTGCTTGAAGAAGCTCGCAAACGTGACCACCGCAAATTGGGTAAAGAGCTGGAAATGTTCACATTCTCTCAATTGGTGGGACAAGGCCTGCCAATCTGGCTGCCTAACGGTGCCAAATTGCGTCGTACTTTGGAACGTTATATTGTAGATTTGGAAGAAAGTCTGGGATACCAGCACGTATACACACCTGTTCTCGGTAACGTAGAACTGTATAAAACGTCCGGTCACTGGGAGCACTACCAAGAGGATATGTTCCCGAAAATGGTTATGGACAATGAGGAACTGGTTCTTCGTCCAATGAACTGTCCTCACCATATGATGGTGTACAAGTCCAGTATGCATAGCTACCGTGATCTTCCGATCCGGATTGCTGAGCTTGGTATGATGCACCGTTATGAAATGTCAGGAGCACTCACAGGGCTGCACCGTGTACGTGCAATGACATTGAATGACTCTCACATCTTTGCACGTCCAGACCAAATTAAAGAAGAGTTCGCTCGTGTAATCGAGTTGATTCAAACGGTGTATAAGGACTTTGGTATTCATGAATACCGCTTCCGCTTGTCTTATCGTGATCCACAAGATACAGAAAAGTATTTCCAAAATGATGAAATGTGGGAAATGTCCCAACGCATGCTGCGTGAAGTTGTGGAAGAACTGGATCTACCATTCTATGAAGCCGAAGGTGAAGCGGCATTCTATGGTCCGAAGCTGGACGTTCAGATCAAAACAGCACTGGGCAAAGAAGAAACGCTCTCTACTGTGCAGTTGGACTTCCTGTTGCCAGAGCGCTTTGAGCTTGAATATGTCGGAGATGATGGACAGAAGCACCGTCCAGTTGTTATCCACCGCGGCGTAATCAGCACAATGGAACGCTTCACAGCATTCTTGCTCGAGAACTTTGCTGGAGCTTTCCCGCTGTGGCTCTCTCCTGTACAAGCAAAAGTAATCCCGGTATCGGGCAACTTCGAAGATTATGCGCGTGAGGTTGAAGAGAAGCTGAAACGTGCGGGCATCTCGGCGGAAGCAGACTTGCGGAACGAGAAGTTAGGATACAAAATCCGTGAAGCTCAGCTTGAGAAACTTCCTTACATGTTTGTCGTTGGTGAGAATGAGCGTAATGCTGGTAGTGTCTCTGTGCGTAAGCGTGGAGAAGGCGATCTCGGCATGAAGCCACTCGATGAAATTATTACTCAACTCAAAGAAGAAATTACGACACGTCTCGTGTAATGTTCTAAAAATAAGGTTATCACCGTCTGGTACAGTGGATTCGTCTGCTGTGCCAGACTTTTTTTATTTTGCCAGATACCTGTATAACGTGAATGCTTTTTGGAAAACCTTTGCAGTGAGGGGAGGTTTTATGATGAAAAAGCAATTTATATTACAACAGGGTAGTTTACGATTACTGATCTCATGGTGTGTGATCGCCGTCGGATTAGTGATAGGTATAAATCAGGCAGAGGCGTATACATTTGAAGAGGAAAATGCAGTGAGGCATGTTGAGAATCGTTATAGTAGTAGTCCAAACGTGGTACAGGTTGAAAAGCGGGAAGTCAAATTACCTGAGAAATACAGTGATCAAGCTCAACTAACGACGATGGTCTACATGGGTTTATTGTGGTCACCGCAACCCATTGTCATTCCTAAACCTGCAGTGCCTGGTCAACAAATTGTTCTTGATCCATCCATGCCTGTTTTGGCTCCGCGTTCAGAGCAAGTGCTTGGCACGCAAAAGGTAACTGCAACGGGTTATACCGCTGGAATTGAATCGACGGGAAAAGGGCCTAAGCATCCTCAATATGGAATTACATATTCAGGTGTTAAGGTAAGGCGTGATAAGGAGACGGTTTCTACGATCGCTGCTGATCCCAAATTGTTTCCTCTAGGTTCTATCCTTTATATTCCTGGTTATGGCTATGGGATCGTGGCAGATACAGGCTCAGCCATTAAGGGCAACAAAATCGATCTTTATTTCCCAACAACCAAACAGGTGTATAAGGAATGGGGAAAAAAGGATGTAGAAGTTCAGGTGATTAAACAGGGCGCCGGAAAATGTACGGAACAAATGCTGGACGAGCTCTCACAAGCGATTGATGTGTACAAGTCGGTACCGGATTCATGGCTTGATAAAGCGGTATGATTTTGGATGTTCCAATCCATGAATAAGCGCGGTGCTCTCTTCACATAATACTCTCTGGGGACGAACCCCACGGCTCAGCAATGAGGCGCAAATATGAAGAGAGAGGTGATTGTTTTGGCTAAGAAATCCCAAGGTTACAAAACGCCAAACGAGAAGTACAATGCGGAGTTTGGTCAAGAGAACGTAGCGAGCAAAATTAAACAATCCGAGCAAAACAAAGTGAAGGATAATTTCCAAACACCTGACGAAAAATATAACGCTGAGTTTGGCGTAGAAAACACAGGCAAAACACAAAAATAAGCTGCACACAAACACCTTGGAGCATGTTCTCCAGGGTGTTTTATTATGAGAATGTGACTAACGGATATATGTCTACTACATATCAGCATTCATGAAGCAACAACGCAAAAATTACCATAAATATCCTACGTTCTCGGTCTAGAGACTGAGATGACTTCCACCTGCCGCCGCTGTTATCAGCGCCTCGTCTGAGGTACACTGGATACAGAATACAGACGAAGGAGACATGAGCGATGAAACGATCTACGCGGGACCGCTGGTGGGTGGGCATTCCCCTCATAGCTATTGGTGCAATGATCTTGTTCAGACAATTGGGATATGACATTGATATAGGATACATTTTCAGAACCTACTGGCCGTTGTTTTTAATCTGGTGGGGTGCAAAAGGGATTTCCGAAATTCGGCGCAATGGGGGCTACGCCTTCATCGGTCCTGTTATCGTATTGTTGATCGGTGGTTACTTTCTTGCCCGCAACCTGGGATGGATCGACTATTCAATGGGAGAGTTCATCCGCTATTTGATTCCGGTGATGCTGATTGGCGGAGGATTGTTTGTATTGGTCGGACCACGGAGACGTGATCGGAAGCATCAGGATAAAATGCAGTCACCTCCACCACCTGAACAGCCTTATCAGCCTTTGCCACCAGAGGATTTGGAGATGCATTCAACATTCGATGAGCAGTTCGAGAAAACATTTGGTAAACCAAAGCAGGAACAGAAACAGAATCCACATGGTTCATTCCATACAGAGCAAGAGCACTCCAACTCTTATGAGCATGAGCAATATAAAAAGCACAGCACACAAGATACTTCTCACAAAAAATATGGAAAATTTGATTCGAGCGACCATTATGGTCAGCATTCCAACGATTACGGGAGCTACGGAGGCTATGGCGGCGATACAATCAACAAGTCTGCCTTTATAGGTGATCTGTACATGGGACAGGAAGTATTCACGCTGAAGCCGATGAACATTTCCGCATTTATCGGGGATACGGTAATTGATTTGACGAAAGCACAGATCCCGTATGGTGAGACCAAAATTGTGATCTCGAACTTTATAGGGGATGTCAAAGTATTCGTTCCAGAGGATATGGATCTTGGTGTGACCGTGACAACCAATTCCTTCATTGGTGATATGTCGCTGCTGAACCAGAAGCGTGGTGGTTTCATGAGCAGTGCCCAAGCTGAAACTGCACATTATCGTGAGGCGGGCAAAAAGGTGCGGATCATTGTGAGTGTATTTATCGGTGATGTCAAAGTCAATAAGGTGGGTTAACGCATGATTCGAACGATTCTCAAAGCGAATAAATGGGAGCTGATGATGTATTTTGCGCTAACGGGTCTAATCACACTTGGCGGCTTCTACCTATTATATGGAGATGTGCTAGCCGGAGAGAGCCGTCAACGTGCTTGGACCTATGTTGGCGTAGTTGTATTAGCCACTATCGTTACCGGATATATTGCTGCCTTGCGGCTACAACGCAAAATTGATCTGCTGGATCTCAATATGCTGAAAGTATCCAAGGGTAATCTATCAGTTCGTATGCCGGATGCAGATGATGCTTCGTTTGGTCGGGTATACCAGGAGTTTAATGTGATGATGGATTCCATTGAGAAAAAAATGAGACTTCTACAGCGCCTTGGTGAGCAGGAGGTCATTGAGAAGGAGCAAGCCTCAGAGCGTGCCGTTATCGAGGAGCGCAAACGAATGGCTAGAGACCTGCATGATACGGTAAGTCAGCAGTTATTCGCGATGCATATGTCGGCTTCATCTTTGCCACGTTTGTTGGAGATTAATCCGGAACAGGGGCATAACGTGCTGGATCAGCTCATTCAGATGTCTCATGTTGCACAGCGGCAGATGCGAGGGCTTATTGCACAGCTTCGGCCAGTGGAGCTGGAGGGACGTGATCTCTCCGCCGCACTGGATAGCTGGTTTCCTGACTACTGTAGACAGAATGGCCTCAAAGGTGTGAAAGAGCTGGAACTGGATGGCGGGATTTCGGATGCCATTGAGCACCAGCTGTTTCTTGTTATTCAGGAGGCTGTTGCCAATGTGGTGAAGCATGCCGAGGCAGGGCTAGTCAGTTTGTCGATCCGAGAAAGTGAGCATCAGATTAGCATGAGCATTAGCGACGATGGGCAAGGTTTCTTGCAACAAGCCGAACGTCCAGGATCTTACGGGTTATCTACGATGCGTGAACGGGCAGAGAAGCTTGGAGGACAGGTACAGATTATATCAAAGCCGGGAGCGGGAACAACGGTACGGGTGTTTATCCCGAAATTCCCGAACGAATCAGAGGGGGAGACCGAATGAGCGGAAAAGTAAAGGTAATGATCGTAGATGATCATGATATGGTTCGCATGGGGCTCAAGACGTATCTCATGCTGGAGCCGACATTCCATGTAATTGGCGAGGCGGGAAATGGAGAAGCGGCACTGCATCATCTGCGTAAATTGGATGAGAGTGAAATGCCTGATCTGATCTTGATGGATCTGATGATGCCCGTAATGAATGGTGCAGAAGCAACACAGGCTATTATGAGTGAATTCCCGGCTATGAAAATTGTAATGCTGACGAGTTTCCTTGAAGACGATCTGGTTGTACAGGCCATTGAAGCGGGTGCTGTGAGTTATGTATTGAAGACTGTATCTGCGGAAGAGTTGATCTATGCCCTTCAAGGCGCGTACCGTGGGATGCCAGTCATGACAGGCGATGTGTCACAGGCGTTAACCCGTGGGATCAGACAGCGGACTGCTCGGGAGAGTGAATCTGGTCTCACTGAACGAGAGAAGGAAGTGTTGCTGCTGATTGCAGAAGGTAAGACCAATAAGGACATCGGCGAAGAATTACATATTAGTATCAAAACCGTCAAAACACATGTCAGCAACCTATTAATGAAATGTGAGATGGATGATCGCACACAACTGGCAATCTATGCTCATCGTCAAGGATGGGTGAAGACGAAAGATTAAAATGCTGGTCGGACGGGAAAAATGAACTTATAGAGGTTGTTCAAAAAGTCCGCTTTTGATTACGAAGGATGCCCTGAGGCATCTCAGCATCGAATATGGGATTCAGCCGAAATGTCCGTTGCTCACGTAGCTCCATCTACGCTCCGCTACTCCATTTCTAGCTTCATCCCATCTTCTCGGTACTGAAAACCGCCCTTTTTGAACACGCACTTATAGAGGTCGGCACTAAAAATCGTACTTTTTTGAATATGAACATATTATGATAGGGTTTTATCTCCTTTTTAATTGTTTTTAAGGTACAGTTAAGGTTTAAAGTACAAAATAAGGACAGTTAAAGAATATCTCTTACGAAGAAGAGATTGGGAGGTAGAGAGGCATGGACGAACGTAATTATAGATCAAGCCGTCAAGACGAGGAAAATGAAACAAAGCAAACGGAGAACCGTAATTCTTCCGGAACGGACGATTCCTCATATTATTATTCTTATGGACCTTTTCAGTCCGTGAATCAGGAAGATACAGCAAGCAATCAAGCGAATGCGAACCCACGTGAAGAAGCAGACGTACAGATTACTAGACCTGATCCCGTGAAGCCGGTGCCTTCATATTACAGCCAAGGATCTTCCGAAGAGGCTGGTCGAGGTAAAGTAGGAAGCGGTGCTGGAAATGGCGGGAACGACGGTAAAGGTGGCAATTGGAACTATAACAATCGTCGCCCACGCTCGTCCGTCAGATCCCTTATGTTCTCTTTCATTGCAGGGATGTTAGTTATTACCGTTCTAATGTATGTGGCAGACACCACGAACATGTTTACACCACAGGCATCGATGACAAGCGCCCAAAGTGAAAGTACAAGCAAAGAATCTTCAACAAACACGGGTGGAGGAAACAATGTAACGGCATCTTTGCTGCCAACAGGTAAAACGGATGTATCATCCGTCGTGACGAGCACTAGCCCGGCTGTCGTCAAGATTGAGACATTGGCGAAGCAATCAACTCGTAGTGGTGGCTACCAAGGCGGCTCTACAATGAGTGACCCACTATACCAATATTTCTTCGGTAATGGTGGAACCAACGGCAATCAGGATCAAAATCAGCAGCAACAACAGCAACAGCAAAGCAGCAATCAACTTGTCCCACTGGGCATTGGTTCTGGATTTATTTTTGACAAAGAAGGTTATATCCTGACGAACCAGCACGTAGTCCAAGGTGCAGATGTCATTCAGGTTACTTTAGAGAACAATAGCAAGCCTTATGAAGCGAAATTGCTAGGAAGCAGCTTCGATCTTGACTTAGCTGTATTAAAAATTGAGAAAAACAGCGGGGATGCTGATTTCCCTGTGGCTCCACTAGGAGATTCGAACAGCACACAGGTTGGTGAATGGCTTGTGGCCATTGGTAACCCTGAAGGATTCGAACATACCGTTACTGCAGGTGTTCTGAGTGCGAAAGAACGTACAATTAGCATTCCGGACGAAGAAACAGGCAAAACACGTGAATACAGTCACTTGCTGCAAACAGATGCGTCCATCAACCCTGGTAACTCCGGTGGTCCGTTGCTTAACCTTAATGGTGAAGTAATTGGTATGAACGTTGCTGTTAGTGCAGATGCACAAGGTATCGGATTTGCTATTCCTTCCAGTGTAATTTCGGAAGCAGTGAAATACCTGAAAGAAAACAAAGAAGTTCCAAAAGAGCCAGTACCTTTCATCGGTGCTTCTCTGATGGCACTTACACCTGAAGTTGCTAAACAAATGGGAACTGACATCACTGAAGGTTCTGTGGTAGCAAGCACAATTTATCAATCTCCGGCTTATCAAGCAGACCTGCGGGCCTATGACATCATTACAGGTGCCAACGGTACGGCGTACAATACAAGCCAAGACTTGATCGATTTTATTAAGAAACAGGAAATTGGTAGTGAAGTAACGTTGAATGTCGTTCGTGATGGCAAGAAAATGGATATCAAGATCAAGATCGGCAACAAAAATGATTACGATACTTCACAAACTTCAAACGAGCAACAACAAACGCAGCCTTAATCGTTGAAAGACGGTTGTTGCAAAAGCAGATAAGCGGAAGGGTTTGAGGGCCCTTTCGCTTTTTTTGCCTGAAGATGCAGATCGTGCTTGTGCCTGTTACAATAGGAATAAAATGTAGGATAAAGGAGAAAGACCATGCGCTCAACTATTCTGATTGTTGATGATGATGAAAAAATCGTGTCCATGCTTCGTCGGGGGCTGGCATTTGAAGGTTATGAAGTACAGACAGCTTCTAATGGGGCTGAGGGTCTCAGTAAACTGATGGATAAGGAACCGGATATTGTCGTTCTGGATGTCATGATGCCCCAGATTGACGGATTCGAGGTGTGCCGCAGATTACGAGAAGCGGGCAGTAAAGTGCCAGTTCTTATGCTAACGGCCAAAGATGAAGTACAGAGCCGGGTTACAGGCCTGGATACGGGAGCGGATGATTATTTGGTTAAACCGTTTGCTCTTGAAGAGCTGCTTGCGCGAGTTCGCGCGTTGCTACGACGCAAAGCGGACATTGTCGATAAGCAGGATAACCGACTTATGTACGAGGACATCATTCTCGATAATGATTCCCGTGAAGTATTGCGTGATGGACAGCGGTTGGAACTCACGGCCAAGGAGTTTGAGCTTCTGAATTTATTTATGCAAAATCCAAAAAGAGTGTTATCCCGTGATCTCATTATGGATAAAATCTGGGGCTATGATTATAGCGGCGAATCTAATGTTCTAGAAGTATATATCGCGATGCTTAGACAAAAAACCGAAGAGTATGGAGGCAAACGCTTGATCCAGACCATTCGGGGAGCGGGTTACATTCTAAGAGGTGATTCCTGATATGTCCATTCGGTTAAGATTAACCGCATGGTATTCGGGTATTTTGGCAGCCGTGCTTATCTTCTGGGCAGTCGTGATTTATGCTTTTGTCTATTTTAACTCTTACCAGGAAGTGGAACAGCAACTAAAGGTTAAGAGCGAACGCATTACCGAGCAAATCGGTGTTAATCCGCTTTCCCAATCGCTCGACCTAGATCCATTTACAGAAAGTCAGCTTCAAGAAGCACAGATCTATATTCAACTGGTGGACTATCAGAGCAGATCGATCAAGATCTCAGGAAATATGGAGAAGGCTGGCATTGACTTTCCTGTGGTGGAGCTGAAGGACATACGGGAACAGCGAGGCATATCCAAAATATACGTACATGGTACTCCTTTTCTTGTGAATCAGCAGCCGTTATCCCTTCAAGGAACGAATGAAATTAGGGGACTTCTGCAAGTGGGTGCGAATGTTACTTCCCAGGAGCGGCTACTGGAAGCACTGCGTAATATATTGATTTTTGGCTGGCTTGTGGCGATGGCTCTTGCCATTACATCAGGGCTTATTTTGGCTCGTAAATCGATGCGGCCGTTGGTTAATGTCATTGATGCTGCCAATCAGATTCAGTCAGGAAATGACCTCAGTGTGCGGATTCAATACACAGGGCCAAAGGATGAGATTGGACGGCTTATTGAAACGGTGAATAACATGCTTGAACGAACAGAATTATCCTTCCGGGGCTTGGAGGAAACCAATGCGGCCCAGCGACGATTCGTATCTGATGCATCGCATGAGCTACGTACACCACTTACAACGATTCGGGGTAACGTAGATTTCCTGAAGAAGCTGTGGGATCAGGAGAGTACGGATCGTCCGAATCTTGATGAAGAGACCGTTAAAGAGATGTCGCTTGAGGCGATTGAGGATATGGCGGATGAGGGGAAACGGATGAGCCGACTCATTAGTGACATGTTGTCACTAGCGAGAGCGGATACGGGTCAGAAGATAGAGCTGAATCCAATTCCATTGCAGATTCTGGTGCAGGAAGTGGCTCGCAGATCGCAATTCCTAGATCGTCAGTCCGAATGGCGTCAGGGTGATCTATCGATCCTTAATGGCATTTATGTTAACGGTAGCAAAGATTATTTGCAGCAAATGCTGTTTATTTTTATTGAGAATGCGTTTAAATACACTCCGGAAGGGTCAGTCACACTTGACGCTATCCTGTACAAAGGTCAGGTAGGGCTACGCATCAGTGATACAGGCATTGGTATGGAGCGAGACGAGGTACCGTTTATCTTTGACCGTTTCTATCGTGCAGATGAATCACGCGGAGCGACACCAGGGATCGGCTTAGGGCTATCGATTGCCAAGTGGATTATTGAAGAGCATCATGGCTCGGTAGAAGTCGTTACTAAACGTGGAGAAGGTACCACATTTATTATCTGGTTGCCTGTTGTCTTTGCTCCCCCTATCGAATAAAGGTATAATAGAGTGGACTGCAATTACATCGGCAAGTTTGCCGAAGAAAGAAAGCGGGTGGCAACCAAAGTGGAAGTACTGCGAATTTCGCCACGGGGATATTGTTACGGAGTTGTGGATGCCATGGTATTGGCACGTCAGGCTGCACGTAATCTAGATCTACCCCGGCCTATATATATATTGGGAATGATTGTGCACAACAAACATGTGACAGATTCCTTTGAAGATGAAGGCATTGTCACATTGGATGGGCCTAATCGGATGGAAATTTTGAGCCAGGTAGAGAGTGGCACTGTTATTTTTACAGCACATGGTGTATCTCCAGAAGTCCGTAAGCTGGCACGTGATAAAGGGCTGACTACAGTGGATGCGACTTGTCCAGATGTAACGAAAACCCATGACCTTATTCGCGAGAAGACGGCTGAGGGGTATCAGATTATCTATATCGGCAAAAAGAATCATCCAGAACCTGAGGGTGCCATTGGTGTTGCTCCGGATCAGGTTCATCTGATTGAAAAGGAAGAAGAGATTGAGCAATTGAATGTACCAAGTGGCAAAATTCTGATTACCAATCAGACCACAATGAGCCAATGGGACATCAAACATATTATGAGTCGTTTGCTGGAGAAATTTCCAGGCGCTGAAATTCACAATGAGATATGTTTAGCTACACAGGTTCGTCAAGAAGCTGTAGCTGAACAGGCAGGACAGTCGGATCTCGTTATCGTTGTTGGTGATCCGCGGAGTAACAATTCAAACCGGCTGGCTCAGGTTTCCGAAGAAATCGCGGGTGTCACAGCTTATCGTGTGTCAGATGTATCTGAAATTCAGCAAGAATGGCTGAAGGGCGTGAACAAAGTAGCGGTTACTTCAGGAGCATCAACACCGACACCGATTACGAAGGAAGTCATCACGTATTTGGAGCAGTATGAGCATGATCAACCAGAGACGTGGGAAATCAAACGTACAGTGAATATGAGTAAACTGTTACCCCCTGTTCGCGAGAAAACACGTACAACCTAAATTACGAAAGAATCTTGTGCTAGTCCTCCTTTGTCGGGAGAACCTAAGCGCAAGATTCTTTTTTTTTTTTTTTTTTTGATGATGTACAAACGTTTGAGGTCCTTGACGAAGAAGGCAGACTATGGTATATTTACTTTAGTGATTAAAAGCTTAAAAGCGAACAAGCGTTTAAGCGCGACAGAGAAAAGTTGATAATCAGATGCACTTCTTATGAGTGCTTTTACGGTTCGTAATCAGAAACGGACATATTGAATAACCTCACATACAAGGAAGGATGGGAATATATTATGATCGTTATTGCAGGTAAAGCTACTCCGGAGGAACAGATTCAGGATATTGTAGCCGTAATTGAAAAGGAAGGTCTTCAGGTTCATATTTCACGTGGAGAAGATCGTACAATCATCGGCTTGATCGGCAAAGTAGAACCTAAAATGCAGGAGCATCTTCGCCAAATGAAGGGTGTAGAGAATGTAGTCAAAATCTCGAAGTCTTACAAATTGGCTAGTCGTGACTTCCACCCGGAAGATACAGTGATCTCAATTAAGGGCGTTGACATTGGCGGTAAAGAACTTGTCGTTATGGGTGGACCTTGTGCGGTTGAATCGGCTGCACAGATTGATGAGATCGCTGGCCTGGTCAAAGCAGCAGGAGGACAGGTGCTTCGTGGTGGTGCGTTTAAACCACGTACAGGTCCATACAGCTTCCAAGGTACAGGCGTGGAAGGTCTAATCATGATGGCTGAAGCAGGTAAGAAGCATGATCTGTTAACCATCACAGAGGTCATGACACCAGAATATGTAGATATCTGTGCAGAGTACGCTGATATTCTGCAGGTAGGTACACGTAATATGCAGAATTTTGATCTGTTGCGCAAATTGGGAGAGTGCGGTAAACCTGTCCTGTTGAAACGTGGATTTAGTGCGACTTATGATGAGCTGTTGAATGCAGCAGAATACATTCTTGCAGGCGGTAACCCTAACGTTATGCTCTGTGAGCGTGGTATCCGTACATTTGAATCTTACACTCGTAACACGCTAGACTTGTCAGCAATCCCTGTATTGCAGTCTCTGAGCCATCTGCCAGTCATTTCAGACCCAAGTCACGGAACTGGACGTCGTGAGCTCGTTGAGCCAATGACGAAGGCTTCTGTTGCGGCAGGAGCTAATGGTCTGATTATTGAGATGCATACGGATCCAGATAACTCCATGACAGGAGACGGTGTACAATCGTTGTTCCCTGATCAATTCGCGAACCTGTTGCAGGATCTTGAGAAGTTGGCACCAATCGTAGGTAAAACATTCAATACAGCTAAACAACCAGCAGAGTTCTTTCCAGCTAGAGTTGGCGTATAATTCATAAAGAAAGTTATATGTGCATAGTTCCGGACATTTACAGGCCGTTCATTCAACATGAATGCAGCTTGAGGATGTCCGGTTTTTCATTCTTTTGGGCATTGAATGGATTTATTAATCAATGGTGATAAGAAACATTTATGATGTGAAGTTTTTTCCACAATTTAGGTATAAAACCACCCGCTTTACCGCATTAAATCGATTAAATATAGCTTGTACATGTTGTTAAGTGAAGTGTGTGTATTTATAAAATGTAAGTATAGCTAACATCTTCGCAAAAAATACCTTACATAAGTATTGACGATGTCATGTTTGAGATTTTATAATGACGACAGAAAAAAATTCGAATATGGACATTTTCATTAGTGGGGTTGTTTATTGTTCGGAATATTTGGGAGGACGAATACATGTCGGTTGAAAACGTATTGAAATCAATTCAAGAGAACAACATCGAGTGGGTAGATTTTCGTTTTGTAGATTTAGCTGGTCGTGCACATCACATCTCGTTGCCAGCTTCGGCTGTTGATGCAGACACATTCGTAAATGGAGTAGCTTTTGACGGTTCTTCTATCCAAGGTTTCCGTGGAATTGAAGAGTCCGATATGGTTATGATGCCAGACCCTGAAGCGACATATGTCGATCCGTTCACAGCACACCCTACATTGAATGTAATGTGTGATATCTTCACACCTGATGGTGAGCGTTATGAGCGTGACCCACGCAGCATCGCTGTTAAAGCAGAAGCTTTCCTGCAAGAAAGCGGCGTTGGTACAGCAGCATTCTTCGCACCTGAGTCCGAGTTCTTCATCTTCGACGATGTACGTTACGAGAGCGGTACGAACAGCTCTTCTTACTATGTAGATTCCGAAGAAGCATCTTGGAACACAAACCGCAAAGAAGAAGGCGGTAACCTTGGCTTCAAAGTTCGCACTAAAGGCGGATATGTTCCAGTAGCTCCAGTTGATACGCAACAAGATATTCGTAGTGAAATGTGTCGTCTCTTGGAAGAAGCAGGTTTGTCCATCGAGCGTCACCACCACGAAGTGGCGACAGCAGGTCAAGCCGAAATCAACTTCCGCTTTGATACGTTGAAGAAAACAGCAGATAACCTGCTTGTATACAAATACATCGTGCACAACACTGCACGTCAATATGGCAAAGTAGCAACTTTCATGCCAAAACCATTGTTCGGTGACAACGGTAGCGGTATGCACGTACACCAATCCATCTTCGATGGCGATTCCCCATTGTTCTATGACAAAGCGGGATATGCTAACCTGAGCGAAATGGCTTTGCACTACATCGGAGGTATTCTGTACCACGCTCCAGCACTGATCGCTTTGACTAACCCTAGTACGAACTCATTCAAACGTCTCGTACCTGGTTATGAAGCACCAGTTAACTTGGTTTACTCCAAAGGTAACCGTTCTGCAGCAGTTCGTATCCCAGTTGCAGCAGTGACACCTAAAGGTTGTCGTATCGAGTTCCGTACACCTGACTCCACAGCTAACCCTTACTTGGCATTCTCCGCAATGTTGATGGCTGGTCTGGACGGAATCAAACGTAAAATCAACCCAACAGAGCTTGGATATGGTCCATTGGACAAAAATATCTATGACCTGTCCGATGCAGATAAAGAAAACATCCGCAGCGTGCCAGCTTCTTTGGAAGAAGCGCTTGATGCATTGGCAGCTGATAACGAGTTCTTGACTGAAGGCGGCGTATTCACTAAAGAATTCATTGATAACTATATCAACCTCAAGCGTGATGAAGCTAAAGCAGTAGCGATTCGCATTCATCCGCACGAGTACAGCCTCTACTTCGACTGCTAATCCAGTTGGAACGGACTGTTCCTCATTCAGAAAAAGCCTCCGGGATTCGTTCTCGGAGGCTTTTCCTCGAATTGAAATGTTGTAGTGCTTTAACTTTGCAGGGTGATAAAGGAATTTGATAGCTCAGATTGTGTTTTCAGTGCTTATTTCACTTGAAGCATATAGGGAATACTGATATCATAGCGATAATATTTACTTCTTATGTAAGCTACGGATGGAAAGGGTGGGGGATATTTTGACAAAGAGAGCGTATAATTTTAATGCAGGACCAGCGGCACTGCCACTTGAGGTTTTGGAGCGTGCTCAGGCGGAATTTGTTGATTTTCGTAATACAGGTATGTCGATTATGGAGATGTCCCACCGTGGAGCTGTGTACGAGTCCGTACATAACGAAGCTCAAGATCGTTTGTTATCTTTGCTTGGTAACCCGAAAGGTTACAAGGTTCTTTTTTTACAGGGCGGTGCGAGTACACAATTCGCTATGTTGCCTATGAACTTGCTCGGTGCGGGTCAGACAGCCAGTTACGTGAATACAGGCAGCTGGGCTAAAAAAGCACTGTCTGAGGCTAAACTGATTGGTGAGGCTCAAGTAGTCGCTTCTTCCGAAGCCGACAAATTCATGAAGCTGCCAGATTTATCGAATTTGAGCCTGCCAGAAGGCAGCGCTTATGTGCATTTGACATCCAATGAGACGATTGAAGGGACACAGTTCAAGGACTTCCCAGACACCGGCTCTGTGCCTCTGATTGCAGATATGTCCAGTGATATCTTCTGTAAGCCATTTGACTTGAATCAATTCGGGATGATCTACGCTGGTGCTCAAAAGAACTTGGGGCCATCGGGGATTACGGTTGTCATTGCTCGTGAAGAGCTAGTGAGCGAGTCACCGAAAACAATTCCGACCATGTTCCGTTACAGCACACATGTGGAGAATAACTCCCTTTACAACACACCGCCTTCTTTCTCGGTATATATGGTGAATGAAGTGTTGAAATGGATTGAAGAGCAGGGCGGCCTAACAGGTGTAGAGCAAAAAAATCAGAAGAAAGCCGAATTGCTCTATAATACGATTGATTCTTCCGGTGACTTCTATCGTGGTTGCGTAGATGTTAATGACCGTTCCTTGATGAACGTGACATTCCGTCTAGCGACAGAGGAGTTGGAGAAACAATTTATTAAGGCTTCTGAACAAGAAGGATTTGTAGGTCTGAAAGGGCACCGTAGCGTAGGTGGACTGCGAGCATCCATTTATAATGCAGCTCCATATGAGAGTGTGAAAGCACTCACGGACTTTATGAACCATTTCCAACAAACGAACGGGTAAAGAGGAGAGAGTTACAGATCAACAAGAGGTATGCGCATTAAAGCACGTGTTCAAAAGGTAAGCATCCTTCGTAATCAAAAGCGGACGATATGAACAACCTCTCAAACGTTGCATCTGTGCCTTTCCAGAGCCTTCCACATTGACGTGTGGAGGGCTTTTCTTTAAGATTAAGGGATTGTCGTTAAACATGAATAAAAAGGAGATCGAACCTATATGGCTTTACACATTGTTCTGGTTGAGCCCGAAATTCCTGCGAATACGGGCAATATATCCCGCACATGCGCGGCTACCGGCATCCACCTACATCTGGTTCACCCACTGGGCTTTCGTACGGATGACGCTACACTGAAGCGTGCAGGCTTGGATTACTGGCATGCTGTACACATTGAATATCATGATTCTTTTGCTGAAGTTCAAGAGAAATTCCCTGAAGGACGATTTTTCTACGCAACGACGAAGGCGAAAAATCGGTATAGCGATTTTGAATTCCGTGATGGAGATTTTCTCGTTTTTGGTAAAGAAACCAAAGGCCTTCCGCCGGAACTCATTGCAGCTAACCCAGAAACGTGCATGAGAATGCCAATGACAGGTGACGTAAGGTCGTTGAACCTCTCCAATTCTGCAGCGATTATCGCCTATGAGGCATTGCGTCAACTGGAATTCCCGGGTCTAGATTGACCGGGTTCCATCCTGCGAACAGGTTACGAATGGTCAAAAAAAACATTTTTCAAAAAAAAGGACAAAAAATGTTTATTTCCAGCAGGATTCGACAAAATGTTGGCGAATCTATAAACTTAGTACAAATGTACCTAGAAATTTAGAGTGAGATAGGAGAGGTGTGCCGTAGCTATGAAGCCAGCTGGAGTCGTTCGCAAAGTTGACCAATTGGGTAGGATCGTATTGCCTAAATCTTTGCGTAAAAGGTATCAAATGAATGAGGGAGATCCTGTAGAAATCCTAGTTCAAGGGGATCATATTATTTTGGAGAGATATCGCCCAAAATGTATTTTCTGCGGATCCATGGAAGAAGTCAATGAGTTCAAAGAGCGTTACATATGCGCACAATGTTTAGATGAAATGACCCAGCTTCCACAGCACGGGTAATAAGATTACGTCATGGAGGAACACTCCATGGCGTTTTTTCTTTTTGAAGACTAGATTAACACATGGATAGGATCGGGAGAATCTCAGTCCACACAGCGTCAAGAATCTGTTGCATTTGATCTTCTTCACTGTTGATCGAGATGACGGCTTGCTGTGCAGGCAAAATGATACAAAGTTGTCCGTGAGCTCCATCGGCACGATATGCATCATGCGAACACATCCAGAATTGATATCCGTAACCTTTACCCCAATCACCGGCTCCAGATGTCATAATCTGTCTACGTGTAGCACTTCGAATCCACTCAGCAGGTATAAGCTGCTGCCCCCTCCAGTTGCCCTCCTGAAGAAGCAATTGCCCGAATCGACTTAATTCCTCATTACTAATCCAAAGACCTGCGCAACCCAAAGTGACGCCAAGTGGAGAGGTTTCCCAATCAACGTCATGTATACCGAGTGGTTCAAATAAACGGGGGGTTAAATAGTCTTTCACAGTTTGACCGGTTGCTGCTTGAAACAGAGCAGAGATCATGAATGTATCCCCACTGCTGTATGTAAATTGTTCCCCTGGCATCCGATCTAAAGGTAGCGACATGTAATATTTGACCCAATCCTTCTCTTCCAAAGAAGCACGTTCTTCTACGTGTAGCGGAGGATTGTTATGTCCTGAAGACATACGAAGCAGATCCCCCAACGTTAACTGCTGTGGAGGAAAAAACGTCTCAGAGATGGAGGGGAGATTATCGTATGTGAAATACTCGCCAAGTGTTGAATTAAGGTGAAGTAAGCCTTCTTCAATCGCAAGGCCAACAGCCATGCATGTGAAAGATTTACTGATGGAGTGCTGTAAACGGCGAGCATCTTGATCGCGATCCCATTGTGCTATGAGATTCCCGTTACGCAAAACGCGAGCAGACAACAGGTTAAGTTGATCATTCTTTATTTTATGGACAAATCTATTTAGCTTGCTAGTCATATATAAACCACCTTTCGTCGGGTGAAACCCTAGTGAAGTAGGTTGGTGAAACGTTTCCGTAACGAAATCCAAAATCAGGGCTTATGTTAGTACATTCCGAGATTGATGTCAATGAATAATGTGCAAACGGTTACGAAAAAACAGGCACTTCCCTCAAAAAGTGTCTTTTAGCGTAATATATTCGTTGAGAACCACGTTTTTTAATAAAAAAAGCGCGAAAATTGTAAAAAGGTTATTGACAGGATTTACTGATCGGGATTATGATTTATTCGAAACGATTCGAAGAAATCGCTTCCAAGATAATTATGGGTTTTACAAGTCCATATATATTAAAGTTGATTGAATTTGAAACGATTCGAGAGAATCGTTTCGATAACCCAGCACACTACAGGGGAATCTACGACATGCTGCAGGCAAACACCGCTAACAGAGTAGAGTGAAGGCGGCAGTTGATAATGAAAGGGGTTACAAATGGCGCATATCACGATCGAAACGGGATCACCCACATTATGTATGAATACGAGCATACATGTTGTATCCAGCGACTCTGGAGAGACTTCAGGCGGTACGCTATATCTGCTGCACGGGGCAGGCGATAATGCAAGTACATGGCAGCGTCTGACGACAATCGAAATGTACGCTCAGCAGTATGGCTGTACCATCATTATGCCAGAAGCGAATCGAAGCTATTACACGGATATGGAATACGGCCTGAATTACTTCCACTACATCACTCAGGAGTTACCTGACTTATGCAAGCGTCAGCTTAATCTGAATTCCGATCCAGCGAAGACGTATGTTGCCGGTTTATCCATGGGTGGATACGGTGCACTGAAATGTGCACTGACATATCCGGAACGATATAGCAAAGTCGTTTCCTTATCGGGTGTGACGGATATTCAGAAACGTTTACAAGATCCTGTGATGCCTCCAGGCATGATCAAAGAAATGAAAGCGGTTTTTGGTGAACAGCTGACAGTGAAGCCTGATCAGGATCTATACACCTTGTCAGCCAACTTGTTGCAGCAGGGTGGAACCTTACCCCGTATTCTGAGTTGCTGTGGTGATCATGATCCATTTGTCGAGATGAATCGAGCATTTGCCGAGTACATGCAGGATACCGCTTTTGAATTTCAATATGTGGAGACACCAGGCACGCATGAATGGAGATTTTGGGAACAGCACCTAAGAACGATGTTTGATTTTCTGTATAACGACAAGACCAAAGTAGAGTGAGGAGATGCAAATGAAACCTGCAGCCGAAGGACCCAGCAAAAAGCTGAAGGGACACGTGAAAGACAATTCGCTCTGGAGTGAAATCTGGAAGCACCGAATGACATATACCCTGCTGATACCGGGACTTGTCTGGTTGATCCTATTCGCCTACATGCCAATGGGAGGCCTATCTCTGGCATTCAAAGACTACAAGGCGAACCTGGGAATCTGGGGTAGTCCATGGAGTGGATTTGAGAATTTTAAATATGTTTTCCGTGACCCGACCTTTATTGATGCCGTGTGGCGCACACTGTACATCAATATTCTGAAACTGATCATCCAGTTCCCATTCCCGATCATTCTGGCGTTGTTGCTGAATGCATTTCGAATGCGCAGAGGGAAGAAATGGTTCCAAACCGTCCTTACCTTCCCACACTTCCTGTCCTGGATCATTGTATCCGGTGTAGTTATCAACGTGCTGGCATATGACGGACTGGTAAACAGTGCGCTTGGATTACTCGGATTGCCAACGATTAACTTCTTAGGTTCCGAATCAAACTTTGTACCGATGCTGTTATTGACTGATATCTGGAAATCAAGTGGATGGGGCGCAATTATCTTCCTTGCCGCAATCTCCGGTATTGACCAGGATCAGTATGAATCAGCACAGATTGACGGAGCTTCTCGTATGCAGCAGATGTTCCGTATTACACTGCCTAACATTCTTCCGACGATCACGGTTATGTTTATTCTGTCGGTTGGTGGGCTGATGTCTTCCGGTTTCGACCAGATCTTCAACTTGGCCAACGCCGCAACCAAAAATGTATCAGAAGTACTCGATGTATACATCTATCGAATCACGTTCCAGTCTTCAACCGATTTCTCATTCTCGACAGCAGTCAGCCTATTCCGTTCCATCGTGAACATGATTTTGTTGCTTCTCGCTGACCGATTTGCGAAATGGCTTGGCGGAGACGGATTGTTCCGATAAGAGAGGAGGAGTAACGAATGAGTAAGAAAGTGAACAAGAAGCCGAGAATTGGCACTGAAAAAATGACATTTCTCGATTACATCATATTTGCCATTCTACTTGTGCTTGCATTGATGATTCTAATTCCGTTCTGGAATGTCATCATGATCTCATTTGCAACACAAAAAGAGTACGCTGAAAATCCATTTCTGATGTTCCCGAAAGAGTTCACACTGGATTCGTACCGAGCATTATTCGCTGATGGAAGTATCATTTCGGGGTACAAAAACACACTTATTTTGCTAGTCATTGGATTGCCGCTCAGCTTGTTCCTGACAACAAGTATGGCTTACGGCTTGAGCCGCAACAATTTTCCATTCAAAAAGTTTCTGTTTTTCCTGGTGCTGTTCACCATGATCTTTAACGGTGGGATTGTACCACTGTATCTCATTATGAAATCGTTGCATCTTACAGGCACGTTGTGGTCAGTGATCCTCGCGGGAAGCTTCAGTGCCTTCAATATGATCCTAATGATGAACTATTTCTATACCTTGCCAGAGTCCTTGATGGAGTCAGCGAGACTGGATGGCGCGGGTGAATGGAGAATCCTATTCTCTGTCGTTCTTCCACTGGCGACACCGATCATAGCGACCATCACACTCTTCTATGGTGTAGCATACTGGAACAGTTGGTATGATGCGATGATCTTCCTTCGAAAAGCCGATCAGTTACCTTTGCAGAACGTGCTCAGGACGATCATTGTTACGTCTCAGACGAATGCATCCAATGCATCTAGTGTCGATGCAACCCAAGTGAGTAACTTCTCTATGGGTATGAAGATGGCGGCTGTATTTGTAACGATGGTTCCAATTATGTGTTTCTTCCCAATGTTGCAAAAGCACTTTGCCAAAGGGGTATTAACAGGGGCAATCAAAACCTGATTATACGTATAGAAGTCATTCAAAAAAACGCTTTTGATTACGCAAGATGACTGTTGGTATCAGCAGCATCGAACGTCCTTTTTGGACACGAGTAGGCTTGGAAATTCAACTACAAACATGGGGGTAAGAGCATGAACACGAACAAAAAGTTGTCAGTTAGATCGATCTTTGCTATCACACTTTGTTTATTGATGCTGGTGGTGACAGCTTGTTCTAATGGTGGCTCGGAAGGCAGTAACGAAAAGGACGCTGATGGCAATTACAAAGATAACCTGACCATCTCTGTAGCGAACCTGACGGAAATTAAAAACGGAAATTTGGATAATGACTTCCATAAATTCTGGACAGACAAATTCAACGTAACTTGGGACTACAACTATATCGATTGGGATTCATGGGGTGAGAAGCTTCGTCTGTGGATCAACTCCGGTGACTTGCCGGATGTATCGGTATGGAACTACGTTCACGGGGATGCGCTGAATAACATTGATCAAGGTTTGTTCTACAAATTCCCGGATGACTGGAAAGAGCGCTGGCCTAATGTTGCTGCAGCTTATAACTTGACAGGGCTTGGTGATAAATTGGAGGAGCTGACAGGTGGAACGTATCTCTTGCCTAGACCGATTTATTATGAGAACAAACCTGCTGATCCACTTACAAACCAAATCGGTGTTATTGCTCTTCGTAAGGACTGGGCAGAAGCGGTTGGTTTCGAATTGAAGGATGCGTATACCACATCTGAATTGAATGAATATGCTGCACTTGTAAAAGAGAAAGATCCAGGCAAAGTGGGGAACAAACTTGTACCTCTGTCCTATAACGCCGCTGATGCGATGACAAACATCATTATGCCAAACAGCGTGCATGCGATCACAGATTCTCCGTTCTTCAAAGGTGAAGACGGTCAGTTCCACTGGGGACCAGCAGAGCCTGAAACACTTACAGGGCTGAAATTGATGCAAAAAGCATACAAAGATGGATTGCTTAACCCTGAGTTCTACACATGGAAGAACAATGAAGGTCAGAACAACTTTAAAGTAACAGGTACAGCAGCAGTAACCAGTCTGGGTGGACTTGCTTCATACAGACAAGGTCTGGATTCGGATATTCGCAAAAATCTAGGTGTAGATAGTGATGAGATGGTTCACACGGCAATCGTTCTTGGTGACGACGGTAAATATCGTAACCTGGAGCAAGCCAACTTCTGGTCCGCATTGATCTTCAATCCGGAGATTAGTGACGAGAAGTTTGAACGTATCATGGATCTGATTGACTATTCCGCAACCAAAGAAGGACAATTGCTCATCAACATGGGCTTTGAAGGAACCGATTGGAAGTACGATGAGAACAATGAATTGGTGAGCTTACTGCCAGAAGGAACGGTTCTGGAAGATAAGTACCCAGCTCGTTTCGAAGGATTGTACCTGCTCGGTGACGACTTCAGTGTAGTCAACCCTGCGATCAAAAAGGATTACCGCGATCGTGCTGTGAAACTGTTCGAGGAAAAAGCAAAACTCGGAACAGAGGGCCAATCGCTGGCAACATACGACTGGGATGTCAACCTATACGACTCCAAAGCGAAAAGTCAGGCTTCATTCGATTACCAGAACGAATATGCAAACCTGATTCTCAAAAGTGGAGATCTGGAGGCTAACTGGAAAGAATGGGTGAACAGTAAAATGTCTCTGGTTCAACCTTACCTGGATGAGCTGAACGAACAATTTTAAGTGAAGATTCAGGAAGTAGATGGGACATGGTGGAAGTAACCTGTCTCATCCACCCGAACCCGGTGCGTAGTTAAATATGCAGCCGGGTTCTTCAATTCAATGAGGTGTGGAGGAATACATGATGAATAATGAGCAATTGATCGATCTGGTGGGGCAGATGACTTTGGAGGAAAAGACAGCCCAGCTGCTCCAATTAACTTCTAACTTTTATGAAGGGACGGATACGCAGGGGCAGATTACAGGGCCGATGGAAGAGATGGGTATCACCAAACAGTCTGTGGAGGCCAGCGGCTCCATTCTAGGTTTGTCCGGTGCTCAGGCGATTATTGATGTGCAGCAAGCTTATATGGAAAAAAGCCGACTTGGTATCCCACTTTTGTTCATGGCAGATGTTGTGCATGGTTTCAAAACCATTTTCCCCATCCCGCTGGCAATTGGCTGTTCATGGGATACCCAGTTAGCGGAGAAATCTGCTGAGATTGCAGCACGTGAATCCGCAGTCTCTGGTTTACACGTTACGTTTGCCCCTATGGTGGATTTGGTTCGTGATCCTCGCTGGGGTCGTGTCATGGAAACAACAGGAGAAGATCCTTATCTGAACAGCTTGTTCGCGGCGGCCTTTGTTCGTGGATATCAGGGGGACAATCTGAAGGAGGAGACAGACCGTCTTGCGGCTTGTGTAAAACACTTTGCTGCATATGGTGCAGCAGAGGGTGGTCGGGATTACAACACGGTAGATATGTCAGAGCGCAATCTGCGGGAGTATTATTTACCTGCTTATAAAGCTGCGCTTGATGCGGGTGTAGAGATGGTCATGGCGTCATTCAATACAGTGGACGGTATCCCAGCTAGTGGTAATGAGAAGCTTATGCGTAACATTTTGCGTGAGGAATGGGGATTCGAAGGGGTGCTTATCTCGGATTGGGCTTCCATTCGTGAGATGATTGCCCACGGGGCAGCGGAGGATGATCGTGAAGCTGCATATCGTGCCATCCGCGCTGGCGTGGATATCGAAATGATGACACCGTGCTATGTTCACCATCTACCGGCGTTGATTGCAAGTGGTGAAGTGAACGAGAAGCTTGTGGATGAAGCAGTACTTCGTATATTGCAGCTCAAAGAAAAATTAGGCTTGTTCGATAATCCGATCCGTGCAGCTAATCCAGAACGGGAGCGGGAGATCGTGTTCTCGAAGGAACACCGTCAGGTGTCCTATGAGCTGGCTACCAAGTCTGCAGTGCTGCTGAAAAATGTGAACAACGTTCTTCCGCTGAATCCGCAGGCACATATTGCTCTGATTGGACCATTTGCCGAGAGTGAGGATATTCTGGGATGGTGGTCATGTGAAGGCGTAAAAGCGGATGCAGTTAAGCTGGGAACAGCATTGCAGGAACGTCTTGGCACAGATCAAGTTCATCTGGCTCAAGGCAGTGGTGTGCACACGATTACACCTGAGCAGATTGCGGAAGCGCTTGAAGTCGCAAGCAAGGCAGATCTGATTGTGCTTGCGCTGGGTGAAGATTCAGAGATGAGTGGTGAGGGTGGGTCACGCACCGATATTCGTTTGCCAGCAGCACAATTAGAGCTCATTAAGCATTTGAAAACAACAGGTAAACCGTTGGCGAGTGTCATCTTCAATGGTCGCCCACTTGATCTGCATGGTGTATGGGAAGAATCGGATGCTGTGCTTGAAGCATGGTTCCCGGGTAGTGAAGGCGGGGCAGCAATAGCTGATGTCCTGACAGGCGTGGTGAACCCTTCTGGTCGCTTGACGATGTCCTTCCCTCAATCGGTAGGTCAAGTTCCTGTCTATTACAATCATTTTAATACTGGCCGCCCATTGAATCCGGAGAAGACAGAAGAACGCTATGTTTCCAAATATATCGATAGCCCGAATGATCCATTGTTGCCGTTTGGTTACGGTCTATCTTATACGACGTTCGAGTATGGTTCACTTGATATCTCCAGTCAGGAGCTGAGTAATGAGCTTCCCCTGACTATCGAGGTAAAGGTAACGAACACTGGAGAACGTACAGGTGTGGAGACGGTTCAGTTATATGTGCGGGATGTAACTGGTGAAGTAGTGCGACCGGTGCGAGAGTTAAAAGATTACGTCAAGCTGGGGCTGGCTCCAGGTGAAACGGGTACAGCAACGTTTACGCTAAGTGAGGCACAGCTTCGCTATCACCACTCGGATCTGAGTTATCGTAGTGACAAAGGTGCATTCAACGTCTATGTAGGGCCAAATAGCCGCGATACTCAAGAGGGTAGCTTCAAATTAGTGTAGTCCGTTAGAGTTTAAGCGAGGCTACTGAAAGGTCTCGCTTAAACAAAACGTCATTTTGAATATTTAAAGCACATAGAAGACGTCGGGTTCTCTGATCTGGGGAGCCTGATCCATATAACAGGGGAGCGAAGAATGTGGTCAGTATTAAGGATATCGCCAAGAAGGCGGGGGTTTCGATCTCCACCGTGTCGTATGCACTGAATGGCAGCAACAAAGTGACAGATGAAACGAGCTCCAAGATTTTGGCCATCGCCAAAGAGCTGAACTATGTTCCTAATGCTGCTGCAAGGACGTTGAAGAAGAGGGAATCCAAAATTGTAGGCGTATTTCTGACCGATTTTAGCGGAGATGTCTATGGAGACTTGCTCACTGGCATGAAGGCGGTCTGTAATGCACAAGGGTATGACTTAATTGTATGCAGTGGTAAAGAGTCTCACCGGATGCTTCCGGAACGAATGATCGATGGAGCCATCATACTGGATCACACGTTTGCCAGTGAAGAATTGCTACAGTATGCTGATCGTGGACACAAAATCGTTGTGCTTGACCGGGAATTAGATCATCCGAACATCAATCAGGTTTTGCTGGATAATAAGGCTGGAGCAACGCTTGCGATGGAGTATCTCATTGAACAAGGGTTTACGAAAATCTATGTGGTGACAGGTCCAGAAGGCTCGTTCGACTCAGTACAGCGTATGAAGGCGGTAAGGCAGGTTACAGAGCGTGAACCCAACGTAGAGTGGATGGAGATTAAGGGAGATTTCGAGAAAAGTGGCGGAAAAATGGCTGCCAATCAGATCATTCATGAATTCACGAGCCCTGTTGGCGTATTCTGCTTGAACGATGAGATGGCGATTGGGTTATGCAACCAGATTGCCAGCAGTGAACTACAGGTTGGACAAGACGTTCATGTCATTGGATTTGATAATATTGAACTCAGCAGTTACGTTAGTCCAAGGCTCGTCACGATTGATTATTCCAAACTAAAATGGGGTTCATTGGCGGCAGAGCAATTAATCAAACTTATGGCGGGAGAACCAGTAGAACATGAACGAATCTACGTGCAACTCGTAGGAGGGGGCTCTGTTCGCAGTCAGACTGAACATACACCTGTGATAACTGTAGGAAACAATTCAGCGGCGCGCTATTGATGATGCAGTCTCATTGTAGCGATGATGCAATTCTTCGTGCACAAAGTTTAAGAGACAAGAATTAGAAGAATGACTACATTCTTTATAATCCTTGTCTCTTGTTGTATCGTCTATACCCTCTGCGATGGAGAATGCAACGTTAGTGATAGACTTCATTATAGCAAAAAAAAGAGCCTCTTCCGCGAAGAGGCTTGGCCATCAGAGACCTTTCGTTTTGTCATTGTTGTAGGATGCAGTCAGGATGCCTGTCATATACAAAGCGAGTACGATTGCGATAATCCAGAATGTCAATGAGAACGACATATACTTGCCACCTCCTGCACAATCTCAATTTCTTCTATTATAACCAATATGGGAAGAAAAGGAATGCCTATACAGTTTATTTATAAAATAAAAAGTGAGTAGGTACAGGTCTGAGATTTCCATCTGATGGATTGTTGACCACCCGATTGTTCAGAACCAGTGACGAAGATCCGCCTCCGTCCAGATTATAAGCGTCAACGACGCCAAGCTTGTACAGTCGGCCTTGTAGCTCTTCTAAGGTTGCCCCGGAGCTGCCTTTCTCGTTATAACCATCCACTACGATAATCAATAGCTGATCATCCTTATAATTGCCGATGACCGTACGTGGAGCCCGCTTAGGAGATACCTTCCACTTGGCAGGTATAGGCGTTTTACGACCATTTTGAAGCAATACAGGCACAAACGTAGCTCCAAATTGTGGTTGCAGGCGATCTAGGGAGCCTTTGTCAAAAAACTTGCCACCGACGAGCTTACCTGCATCGTTCAGTCCTACAAAAAATAAATCTTTAAAACTAGCTTGAAACCCATTTACGTACTTTCCGTCCATGACGGTTGTACTGAGAGGATAACGTTTGCCTCCGCTATCAGCGAAGCCGCCCGCATTAATTCCAGCAATAGCTCCATTACGTTTGACGGCCTGCATAGTCGTCTCTGACCTTCCAGCTTCACTACTGAGAGCCATCTGCATCGCTGTAGGGTCTTTAAGCTTGATTTTCATTGCATAGCCCTTATAGGTGCCTGGATTAACACGGTACATCTCAATTGTAAGACGGTCACTGTTAATTCGTTCAAATGGAACGCCTAGTTTAGACGAGATCCGTTGATTGTAGATCGCTTCTGGGCGAGTGGCTTGTGCCGTCGCCTTTTGCACGAGAGCTGACATTGTACTTGTTGTTTGATTGTATAATTGCGTTGTCTTTTTAATAGAAGAAGATGTTTGAACAGCAGCTTCTTCAGCCCCTGAGAGATTCTGACGAATCGCCTGGGTTTGAGGCGTGATTGTCTCTTCAGGCAGCGATAGATCCATTAGACTAGCCGGTTCAAGCGAAGGACGGAACAGCAGCAGACAGAGCATAAGTCCAACAAATGGAGCGAGTGCAAGCATAAAAAAACGATTAACCTGTTTAACGGGTGTAATCATTTGAGCAGATCCATCTTTTTCTGGAGGGTCTCCAGTTGTTTTTTGACTTCGCTCAGTTGGGTATACAATTTGTTGCTATTGTCCGTTTTGTCGCTTGCATTGTCCTTGGTGAAATTCAGCAATTCATTGAAGGATTGCACTTGTCCCTGAAGATCAGAAACTTCCTTCGATATCGTTGTTAGCTGCTTTTCGTATTCTGATTTCAATGCGTTAATCTGCTGTTGATTATGTGTCTGAAGCTGATCAATCATCTGCCGCTGGAGATGGTTACTATAATAGTAGGTTCCGATTACTCCGAGTGCAATGAGCACAATCCACATGACCAGAAACAGTTTAATTGAAGAACCGGCCTTGCTTTTGGTGCTCCGGGTGTGATGGGTGTCAGAAGGTTGAGCAGAAGGTTTCATATCATCACTCCTGGTTATTTATAGGTACTAAAAAAATTCCAATCCTCATTCTATCATGCCCCTATTGATTACGCAAAAATGAAATTCTTTCAGTAATAGGATAAAAAGAGATTGCATCGGAAGGAAGTCCTAGGATACAATTTCTTATAGATGCAATAAGTAGGAACTTTGGGCAAGTTTTTCGACCTTTTTAGCTAGTGATACAGGAGAATTATACTATATTGTGACCTAAATAAATGGAATAAATGGTATTTTATCACATTATAGAACGATTGTAGGGCTTATTTTTAGCCTTATCACTTATTTTTCTTCAAATTTCGACATTTTGCAGCGCATGCTTCTTCTATACGTGGACTGTCGCAGGCAAAGGTGAAGAGTGAAGTCGAAGGATAGAAAAGCAAATTTGTCCAATACATAACCAGGGGGAACAACAATGAAAAAAGTATGGCAGGTGGTCATCGTAGATATCCACCCCACCAGCATGCTGGGAACAAAACTAATTTTGGAGGAACAGCAGGATCTGTTGGTACGTGGTATGACTTCGACGGGAACAGAAGGACTTGACTTGGTGAAAGCTAATCAGCCTGATTTGGTATTGATGGATTACCGACTTCCTGAAGGTCAAGCAGATCAATTTATTTCCGAAATAAAAACGGTATCAGCGCACAGTCATATCGTTATTCTTACGGATGAGGATAACGTGAAGTTATTCCGTCATCTTATGAATCTCGGGGCAAGCGGAATGCTGTCCAAGCAGGCATCCCCTAGCCAACTGATTCATCTGATATCTGGACTGCGCGAAGGTTATGTATCCATGCCGATGTCTTGGTTGACGAGCGCAGAGTGGGCAGAGCCGATTGAATCGAGAGCGGAAGAATTCATCGTAGATTTGACGGAAACAGAAAATTTTATTATGGAAAGAATTGTTCAAGGGGTAACCTATGATAAAATAGCGAGTGAGATCAACGTTAGCCGTCGTTCGATCGACAACTATTTGCGTAAAATCTATGTGAAGCTAGACGTGAGCAGTAGAGCGCAAGCTATCGAGCGGTATGCGTTGTGTGCCAGACAGACAAAATCCATCTCTTGATGAGCCACATTTCATGACTCTCGCGTTCTAGGATTCGTTAGGTGACATGTACAATCGTCATATTCTGTGTTCTTCTGGAATAGGTTGTAGTGGCTACGAGCTATGTGCATAGCTTGGAATAGGGACGAAAGGAGAACGAGACCAATGAGATATTTCTTCGCCTCCCGTACAAACAGACTGTTGTCTTCACCGCTAAGAGATATTCGCAAAATGTCTGACAAGGATTATTTCATCTCTCTAGCGGAGGAATTGCCAGCAGAGGAACTGTTCCCGTTTAAACTGCTGGAAGAAGCGGCTGTGTCTGTATTTAGTTCGGGTCCCTCTGCACTTCAATATGGTGAGCCGGCAGGATACAGACCGCTAAGAGAGTGGCTGGACAAGGACTGGAACACGCGTAAAGGCATCCGAACAATTCCTGAGCAGATCCTGTTAACCACAGGAACACAGCAGGCTATTGATCTCGTCATGAGGCTGCTGTTAGAGCCGGGGGATTCTGTTCTAGTTGAACATCCCACATCTCCAGGCTGCCTCGAAGTTTTGGAGATGCAAGGAGCTACTATTGTACCTGTTATGGGTGACTCTGATGGGATATTGCCGGATCAATTGGAACGCCATATGCAGCAGGTGAGGCCGAAGCTGCTTTTTGCTGCACCTAGTTTCTGTAATCCCACGGGTGCGTTATGGAGCATGGAGCGGCGCGAGGCGGTATTGGACTTATGTTCTCGTTATGGTGTGCTGCTTGTAGAGGATGATTCGTACGGTGAATTGCATTTTGATGGACTGCAGACGGAGGATTTCTATCGCAAGTACCCCTCACTCTTCGCATTGGATACAGCAGATCAGGGTGGACATGTCTTGTACATTGGTTCGTTCAGCAAAACGGTTGCGCCAGCATTACGTACAGGATGGGCAGCAGGTCATCCAGCCTTAATTCAGGCAATGGCATCGGTGAAACGGATTGCGGATGGACAATCCAGCCCAATGAATCAGCGACTGTTGTATCAACTGTTAGCACATTCTCCTTTTCGCTGGACCGATCATTTATCATTATTGAACCGGGAATACAAGACCAGGCTTAAGTTGATGCTGGAATTGTTGAAGAGACCTGGCTGGAAGGGCTCCAACTACGATATACCCCAAGGGGGCATGTATTTATGGGTGGAGTTACCTGAAGGATTAGATAGCGGGGCGTTGCTTAAAGCTGCTCTGTTAAAAGGTGTATCTTTTTTACCAGGCTCTCTCTGTTCTACAGGAGAACAAGACCACCGTCATATTCGATTGAACTTCAGTCATCCTGGTCGAGATGAGCTGTTACTTGGCATGAACCTAATCAGCGAGTCCATTGCCGAATTTACGGCACGTAGTTAATTGAACAATAGAAAATAACCAAATATATAGAAGCAAAAAATTGGATCTGCGCCTGAGATGGTTGTTATACGTACATTTCAGGCTGCGGGTTCTATTCCATATGCGTCCGAAGTAATTACGTTATTGCATCCACTAACATTTTTATATATAATGTGTATTAATAAGTTGTGCCCTTATAAATAGGGCGGCAATTTTAATTTAGTGCCTATAGCACTTATCATTTTAAACTAACGGGGGAAACCAAACATGGCTAATATTTTATTTGTTAAAGCAAACGACCGCCCTGCGGATCAAGCAGTGAGCGTTAAATTGTATGATGCATTCTTGAGTGCATACAAAGAATCCCACCCAGGTGACACAGTAACTGAGTTGGATCTTTACAATACAGATATCCCTTACTACGGTAACGATGTAATCACTGGTGGTTACAAAGCAGCTAACGGTATCGAAGCAACTCCAGCAGAACAAAAAGCAGCTGCACTTGCTGCACAATTGCAAGATCAATTTTTGGCAGCTGACAAAGTTGTATTTGCATTCCCGCTCTGGAACTTCACAGTTCCTGCTCCATTGGTAAACTACATCTCTTACCTGAGCCAAGCTGGTAAAATGTTCAAATACACTGCTGAAGGCCCTGTAGGTCTGGTTGGCGACAAAAAAGTAGCATTGTTGAACGCACGTGGTGGCGTATATTCTGTAGAGCCTATGGCTTCTGTAGAAATGTCCGTTAAATATGTAACCAACGTATTGAACTTCTGGGGTATCCAAAACCCTGAACTGGTTATCGTTGAAGGACACAATGCTTCCCCTGATAACTCCGAAAATATCGTTAATGCTGGTTTGAAACTGGCTGCTGAAGTAGCAAACAGCTTCTAATTCAAACGATATTAATTATAAAGAGCCTGTCATTCCTTATAAGGAAACGACAGGCTCTTTTTATTATAACGCCGCTGCGATAATGCGGGGCTTCTAATCATGGTTGAATACAACGAACGGGCTTGTTCGTCCCGTAGTTCAGTCCTCTTTTCCAGCTATATAGGATAATACCTCTTCAGCAACATGTTCCGGCTCCTGTTCACCCTCATTAGAGAAGGCTCCCCCCGAATCGTTACTCCATTCGAGCTCATTCATGCGACGTTCTAGCAGATCCTGTTGATTAAGCATATGTGCATGCGCTGTAAGAGCCTCAATTCCCTTAACAGTAAGAATGTATTTCCCCCGGGATAATCGTTCGAACCAGCCGTAATAATTTTTCTGCAGAATCGATGCGGTCGAACCGACTCCTGTTTGTTTCACTATCATAGCTGGCGAAGCTTCACCTTCGTTCCTTAATGCAGCAGCAACACGTAATGCTTTTTCGCGGTAAGCTGTAATCAAGGGTTGGCGTGTGCTCCCCCCTGTATTGTAATCCCCGGTACGTTCATCGAATTCCTTTAGAAGCCGCTGTCGTCTTACTCCGCCTTTACGAGAAGCTGAGGGGAGCGCATGATTTAGTGTGAGCGGTTCGCAGAGGACGTCAATCAGAGGCGATTTGGTTTTGTAGAACGTAACAGCGATCAAGCCAAGTCCCAGTTTAGTGCAGACTGCGGTCAGTTCACTCCAGCGCTGATTTACCGCGCCTCGTTTGCTTCGATTACGCTCTACAGCCAAATATACGTTTGGACTTAGTTTTAATCGCTGCATCCCTTGTAGAAGGAGTGACAGGTTGAAGGACTTCTTCATCTCCACAATTAGAGGCACGTCTTCATCAGCCCTGATGCCAACCAGATCACAATGTTTGACTTCAGCTCTCACGGTGTACCCCCGCTTCTCGAAGAATGCTTTTACAGGTGGATATAATTCGGTTTCGTATTGTATGGCCATCCTCGCCGTTCCTTTCCAAAGAAGATCCTTTGCCTTACTAAGTGCTGTCCGGTTTCCTGAATTAGAACCTTTATTATAGCATATTCGTTCTTTTTTTTCTGAGGGTCAAGATGTCTGATAGAACAAGGAAAGGGTAAAATTAAGACCTGAGAATTGAAAAAAAGAGGTCAACTTATCCAATTTGCCGCATAGGTATGTAATACACTTTTCACAACAATATCAGACGTTTGGACAGAGGGTGGCGGGACTAATCCGGACCGCAGATGGGTATTCAAGCAGGAGCCGCAATTCTATTGATTTCTTCATACCATTCGGAATGGTTGACAATCACACTAAAGGAGCCATGGGAGGTACCAAGCATGAATATTTTTGAACGCGTTGCGGAACATCGGGCAGAGAGTGACCGTTTGTCATGGAACGGAACATTTGAGGATTACATCGCACTGCTGAGAGAAGATCCGACTCCGGCAATGACGGCTCACGCACGAGTATATCAGATGATTGAATCGTTCGGCGTGGAAGAAGTGGGTGGACAAAAACGATACAAGTTTTTTGAACAAGAGATTTTTGGCTTGGATCGTTCCATTGAGAAGCTAGTTGAAGAATACTTCCATTCAGCAGCACGCCGATTGGATGTACGTAAACGGATATTATTACTTATGGGACCCGTTAGCGGAGGGAAATCTACGCTGGTGACGTTACTGAAACGTGGCTTGGAGAAGTTCTCCCGTACAGAAAAGGGTGCAGTGTACGCCATTGAGGGATGCCCAATGCATGAGGAGCCTTTACATCTCATTCCACTGGAGCTTCGTCCAGAAGTAGAGAAGGAAATAGGTGTTCGAATTGAAGGCAACCTATGCCCTTCCTGCCAAATGAGGCTTCGTACAGAATATGGTGGAGATATTAGCCGCGTGAAGGTGGAACGAGTCGTCATTTCGGAAGATAACCGGGTGGGGATCGGAACCTTCAGTCCATCTGATCCGAAATCTCAGGATATCGCAGACCTCACAGGAAGCATCGATTTCTCCACCATTACCGAGTTCGGTTCCGAGTCTGACCCGCGTGCTTATCGATTCGATGGGGAATTAAATAAAGCGAACCGGGGGCTCATGGAGTTTCAGGAGATGCTGAAATGTGATGAGAAATTCCTCTGGAATTTGTTATCGTTAACGCAAGAGGGTAACTTCAAGGCCGGACGATTTGCATTGATCAGTGCAGATGAAATGATTGTTGCACATACGAATGAATCAGAGTACAAATCGTTTATTTCCAACAAAAAGAACGAGGCTCTGCAATCCCGGATGATTGTAATGCCGATACCTTACAATCTGAAGGTGTCTGAGGAAGAGAAAATTTATGAGAAACTGATTCAACAGAGTGACATGAAGCATGTTCACATTGCGCCGCATGCTCTGCGAACAGCAGCCATTTTCTCCATACTTACCCGTTTGAAAGAAACGAAGAAACAAGGCATGGATCTGGTTAAGAAAATGCGGATGTATGATGGCGAGGAAGTTGAAGGATACAAGGAAGCGGATCTGCGTGAAATGCAAAATGAGTATTTGGATGAAGGGATGTCGGGAATCGATCCGAGGTACGTCATCAACCGGATATCCAGTGCTCTGATTAAGCAAAATCTTCAGTGCATTAACGCGCTGGATATTCTGCGAGCGATCAAGGACGGTCTGGATCAGCATGCTTCCATCTCCAAAGAAGAGCGTGAGCGTTATCTGAACTTTATCGCTCTGGCTCGCAAAGAATACGACGAGCTTGCCAAGAAAGAAGTACAAAAAGCGTTTGTTTACTCATTCGAGGAATCTGCAAAAACATTGTTTGAGAACTACCTTGATAATATTGAAGCTTTCTGCAACTGGTCCAAAATTCGAGATCCATTAACAGATGAGGAGATGGATCCGGATGAGCGCTTGATGCGTTCGATTGAGGAGCAGATTGGGATTTCCGAAAATGCGAAAAAAGCGTTCCGGGAAGAGATTTTGATCCGAATCTCGGCATACTCCCGCAAGGAGCGCAAGTTCGAATATAGCAGTCATGATCGACTGCGTGAAGCGATTGAGAAAAAGCTGTTTGCTGATCTGAAAGACATTGTCAAGATTACGACTTCAACGAAAACTCCGGATGCGACGCAGTTAAAACGAATGAACGAAGTCATTAAGCGATTAATCGAGGAACATGGCTACACTGCGGCGAGTGCCAATGAGTTATTGCGCTATGTGGGCAGTTTATTGAATCGCTGACCGAATATCAGACCATTCCGGATCAGGCTCTTAATGCCTGCTGTGAGGCTCCTTCACGGCAGGATTGAGAGCCTTTTTACATGATTTACGTAGAAATGAAGTGAGTTTAATCACAATTCAGTACAAATTTATGACAAAATAGTTCTAATGGTTTATGAAAAGGTAGGCCATTTAGTCTATAATCTATACAATATTTAGAAATTAAAGTTTTTTATAGTACGTGTTCAAAAAGATCGGTTTTCAGTACCGAGAAGATGGGATGAAGCTAGAAATGCAGTAGCGGAGCGTAGGCAAACTACGTGAGCAACTACATGTTTCCCAAGGAAACAAGCTGCGTAAGCATCCACTTATTTCGGCTGAATTCCATATTCGATGTTGAGATGCCGCTCGCGCATCATTCGTAATCAAAAGCGGACTTTTTGAACAACCTCTTATAGCTTATTAAGGAGTCGATTACATCACTATGAGTATTGCAGCAGGAAGACAGAAACAACTCGATTATATTGGACTAACAAGCAAGGATTTGCAGTTACTTGCCGCTCACCGGCCTGTTTTTGAGAAAGTAGTCAATGAAGTTGTTGATCACTTTTACAGACATGTAGGCAACTATCCTGAACTGGTGGATCTGATTGCTCGATTCTCGAACATTGACCGATTAAAAGAAACACAACGCATGTATTGGTTATCGATGACAAATGGTGTCGTGGATGACGCCTATATTCATCAACGCATTGAGATTGGGCTGGTACACTCACGAATTGGATTGTCTGAAGATTATTATTTAGGTACATATATGGTCTATCTCGATATTGCGACAACCATTTTCCAGCAGGTCATTCCAGAGTCATGGCATCCCATCATTCAGGCACTTAGCAAAATGTTCAATCTGGATTCTCAGCTTGTACTGGAAGCCTATGAGAAAAAAGAAAAAGAAAAGCTGCATCATCTCGCTGCGGATCAACAAAATACGTTGCTGGCGATTACGCAAATTACACAACAGTTGACAGGTATGATCACTGAACTGAATGAAAATGCACGAGCGATCTCCGATGTAGCTATGCAGACGGCAGCTTCCCAGGATCAAGCACATAAATTGCTGGAAGAGTTAACGGGAGAGATTAATCAGATCGGTAAGATGGGAGAACTGATCCGTGAAATTTCAGATCAGAGTCACCTTGTAGGATTGAATGCAGCAATTGAAGCTGCACATGCCGGGGAGTTCGGTCGGGGCTTCGAGGTGGTTGCGAGTGAGGTGCGTAAGCTTGCAGCGAGTTCTCGCGATGCGCAAGGTAAGATTCAGGCTAATCTAGAACAGATTATGAAGAAGCTCAGCCATGTACAGAAAGAATCAGAACATACATCACAGGGGGCACAGAGTCAAGCATCCCGTTCTCAGGAGCTGGCTGTATTCGCCACAACGATGGAGCAATTGGCAGTAGATCTGCAGAAACTGGATCATTAAGTTGTAGATAATACACCTGTTGGAACCGGTATTACCGTTTCTGGCTGTTTTGAGCTATAATGGGTAGACAAACCTGCCGATGCGTTAGCGAAAGCAGTCGGAGACAGGGGATTTATAAGAGGTTGAGGTGATCAGATGGCTTCTATCCATGATGTGGCCAAAGAAGCGGGCGTATCTGTTGCAACCGTTTCCAAAGTGCTGAATGACTATCCGGATGTAAGTGATAAAACTAGAAAAAAAGTCAATATAGCCATCGAACTATTAAAATATCAACCGAATGTGGTCGCACGTGGATTAGTTAAACGTCGCTCTTGGACAGTAGGTGTTCTCTTAACCGTTCCGTTTACCAATCCATTTGTATCGGAATTACTGGAAGGGATCAAAACAGCGCTGGAGAACAGTGGATATGATCTTGTTCGTTTATCTACACGTTTCGATGACCCTGGCTACTCATTCATCAAGCATTGTCGTAGCCGTAATGTGGATGGTGTTGTTGTATTTGGCGAAGGAAGGGAAAACCAAAGTATTCAAGAACTGATTCATGCAGAGATTCCAACGATGTTTGTGGACACCGATTTGTTTGGCAAACGAGCTGGATATATCACAACAGATAACGCGAATGCTATCGGCATGAGTGTTAAACATTTAGTTGAGCTCGGGCATCGCCGGATCGCATATATTTCGGGTACATTAGGATCGGCGGTAGCGAATCTAAGGCTGGACGGGTACAAAGAAGGACTGCGCCTCTGTGATATCCCATATTCGACCATCTATTTGGAGGAATGTGATTATTCATTTGATGGTGGGGGTAAGGCGGCAAGAAGACTATTAGCCCTGAAGGATCATCCTACTGGCATTGTCTGTGCTTCAGACATGTCTGCATTTGGAGCGATTCAAGAAATTGAACGGCATGGTCTGCGTGTACCTGAGGATATATCGGTTATTGGCTTTGACAATACATACTATGCGCAGGTGTTTAAGCCTGGACTAACGACCATTAATCAAAATATATATTCAATTGGAATTAAGTCGATTGAGTATCTGATTGCAATGGTCGAGAATCCAGACTATACCCCCCCGGTAGTTACGGAGCCTTCCAATCTAGTTATTCGTCATACAACAGCACCTGTGCCTGAATAGGTGGCAATATTAACAAAGAGAGGACAGCCAATGGCTGTTCTTTTTTTGTGCTTGGCAATGGTCATGGTAATCAAAATGAAAGACGATAGATATGGAAATAAGTGTTGATTTTCGTGTGTAGGACGTTTAGACTATATACATCAATATTAAACGGATTTCAGATGTGCATATAGCTAGGGATACGTGATGTATCCGCTCGCTGGAGTTTGTGGTTACAAGTTAAATGAAGTGAAGGGAGTGCCTGTCACCGGGACAGAGCACTCGCTTCTTTTTTTACTTTTAACATACATACAAGACATTTGCCGGTTGAAAGGAAAGACGGAGTGGAGCACATACATGGAACGTACAACTCGGAACTTGTTATTTTATCTTACATTATTGCAGCAGTAGCTTCGTACGCAGCACTTGATCTTGCAGGGCGGGTAAGCTTGGCTAAGGGGATGCCAAGAAACGTATGGCTCACCTGTGGTGCAATGTCGATGGGACTAGGGATTTGGTCGATGCATTTTGTTGGCATGTTGGCCTTCACCCTCCCAATGAACGTTTCCTATTCAACGGGTGGAGTCACACTTTCAGTTCTGCTTGCCATCGTTGCATCTGGTGTGGCTCTGCATATCGCGGGTAGAGAGTCTGTGTCGATGAGACAAATCATTGTCGCGGGCTTGCTTATGACTGTTGGGATTAGCAGTATGCATTATGTGGGAATGGCGGCAATGTCCGCATCAATTACGTATGAGATATCTAAGGTGATTTTATCCATATTGATTGCAGCTGGGGCTTCCTTTGCCGCATTGTGGCTTATGTTTTTTTTCAGGCATCGACATTCACGGTTTACATGGGTGTATAAACTGGGTAGTGGACTCATCATGGCAATCGGTATTACGGGAATGCACTACACGGGGATGTCTGCTGCGCAATTTCATAATGGGCATGTCATGGGAAAACACCCTGGAATGCAGATGAACCCCGACATGCTCGCATATCTAATTGCGGCGGGTACGTTTGTTACATTGGGCTTTACCTTATTCGGTATTTTCTTCAATCAACGTCTCTCTCAAAAAGACCAGCGTATCCATGAGAATGAACAATGGTACCAAGCGCTGTATCATAACCATTCGGATGCTATTATATCTGTGGATCGAGAAGGCTACGTCAAAGGCATTAATGCTGCAGTTACTCGTATAACAGGATTTGAAGAGCAATATGTGATTAATCGACGCATTGATCATACTCTCGATAATGTTGAGATTTATTGGCAAAACGATATTCAGCAAGTGGCTTGGGCAGATGGTTTTCTGGATCAGCACAACTACAACGCAACGATGAGAGTCGTGGATGGCCGATTGCGTGACTTGCATATTAGTGTTGTGCCTGTGATGATCGAAGGTAAACATATGGGGAGTCATATTTTGATCAAGGATGTCACAGAGGAGAAGCAGGCACAGGAGGATATTCTTTATCAAGCTCTGCATGATTCACTTACAGGGTTACCCAACCGGCGAAAGCTGGATGATGTACTGGCGGCAACTTTGGCATCCTCTGAGTTAACAGGTAATAAATTCGCGGTTATGGTGATGGATATCGATCGTTTCAAAATGATTAATGATTCGCTGGGGCACTCCATCGGAGATATCTTCTTGCAAGAGGTTAGTGTTCGGATCATGGATGCGATGCAAGCCTGGGATGCCAAAGCCGAGGATAATGTTATGTTGGCTCGTATGGGCGGGGATGAATTCACATTAGTTGTCGCTAATGATCAGAGAAACGAGATTGGCGTGGCTGAGCTTGCAGAGCGAATCGTCAATGCAATTCAATTACCATATCGTCTTAAAGAGAATGACTTCTATGTTACCGCAAGTATTGGTATTGCGATGTACCCCGATCATGGGACGGAAGCGGATAGTTTATTGAAACATGCAGATACCGCTATGTATGAAGTGAAGAAAAACGGTAAGAACGGCTTTCAGTTCTATACAACCCAACTCGATTCAGAGTTATACGAGCGAATTGAGCTCGAAGGATATTTACGTAAAGCGTTGGAGCGCGATGAGATGCTGCTGTATTACCAGCCTCAGATTCGAACGGAGGACAGCCGGATGATTGGTGTGGAAGCTCTTATTCGCTGGAACCATCCACAGAAAGGCATTCTGGCACCCAATGTCTTCATTCCACTCGCGGAGGAGACAGGCATGATCTATGCGATTGGGAACTGGACGCTAAGGGAAGCCTGCAGACAGATGAAACAATGGCATGAGGCTGGTGGGCCGCTCATTCCGGTCTCGGTTAACTTATCAAGCTTGCAGTTCCACCAGACTAACCTGTTAGAGCAGGTGCAACATGCACTGCTTGAAACCGGGCTGGAAGCCAAATATCTGGAGCTGGAGATTACAGAGAGCATGATGATGGACGCTTCTGTATCTGCGGACATTCTTAATGAACTTACCTCGCTCGGCGTGAAGATTAGCCTTGATGATTTTGGTACAGGCTACAGCTCGCTCAGTTATTTGAAGCATTATCCGATCCATAAGCTGAAGATTGATCGCTCGTTTGTCACCGATATTACGGAGAATCGGAGTGATCAGGCAATTGTCGCGACGATTATTTCAATGGCTCAGCATTTGAAGATGGAAGTTATTGCGGAAGGCATTGAGACCAAGGGGCAGCTGGATATCTTAATGGAGAATGACTGCAAAGAGATTCAGGGTTACTATTTCAGTCGTCCTCTGCCAGCTCAAGAGGTTGAAGATCACTTTTTCGTTCCACTGCGGTTAGAAGAGCAATCTTAAAATTAATTCATGCCAAGCGGCAAGTCCCCGTCATTCTACAGGGACTTGCCGCTTTATTTGTTAAACATACATATTAGATTACATAAGAAACTGAATCATTAAATCCATTCGGATTCATCGAGCCATTCAAGTGAGGATATCTCAGAGAAACTTGCGATGATGCTTCTTGCCATCATAGGTGAACCAGATTGGTTTTTCTTCCACACGGGTTTCCAGATGCACTGTGCGTCCCCACAGCTTGTAGAGATAAGGAAGGGTGCGCTCCATATATTTAAGATCCAGCTCGATGCCTTCATATTGATGTTTGAGGACAAGCTCGCCGGTTCGCAAATAGTCTGCGTCTTGAACAACGAGATAAGGAGAGCCGCCGTTCACGCGTGAGAATACAAGTTGATCCCGTATGTTCTCCCAAGACTTGTCGGTAATTTTCCAGTCTGGGCCCTTTTTCTCAAATACATATAAGTCAAGGTCTTCCGTTAATTGTTTGGTCATGTAATTGCGGATAAACGAGGTGTCTGAATCGAATTCGCGAACCTCGAACATTTTGGCACCACCCATACCCGGTTTGCGTCCCAAACGCTCCTGTTCATCCTTCGATGGATGATCCCATCTACGCTCAATATCCTCAAATATTTTCAGTCCCAGATAATATGGATTCAGGCTTTGTTTGGACGGCTGCACGACAGAGGAATTCAGCTTGGCGAATTCAATGGTATCTTCACTACTTAGATCCAATTCACGTATAATGCGTTGATGCCAGTATGAAGCCCAGCCTTCGTTGAGCTAAGGTTCCCTTGTAAAAGTTTATTTATTTTATGAGAAAGTGAGTTAAACTTCTTGGAAGTATTATTTCCTTTGATGTATAATATTTCTATTAATAAGGGCATGTAGTTCATGTAAGTGACCCTCATGACTCCAACAAGGGGAGAATAATATGATAGTAACTAGATACACATCCAAAAAGTCTGCCAATAATCAGGCTACTTGTTATTTCTGTGGAACAACCCTAAAAGAATATATTGAAAATTTACCAGCAGATTTTATGGAATATGACATTCAAAGAGGTATAGTTACCAATGTATACTTAGACAGAATCGTTGAAACTGTTTTAAACAAGGATCACATCCCACCAATCACTATTGTTACTGAAAGTATCGACAATGATGTTGAAGAAAATAACAGAATGATTATACAAGAATTTAAAATTCTTGATGGTCTCCAGAGAACATTTAGACTAAAAATTTTGTGGGATACAGTTCTATATCTTGAGCATCTTCTTATGGATTATCCAACGTTAGCTGAGTTTTCAAAACTAGAGCTATCTCGTAAGTTTGGCAGGGAACTTAAAGAAATTTCTTCATCAACACTAGTGTTAGAGCGTCTAATAAGCAGTGAGAAAGATATGCACGAAATCAAGGATTGTTTCAATGAAATTCAGTGGATTGAGATTTGGGAAGGACTTAGTCCACATCAGGAAATTGAAAAAATGTTACTATTAAATGCAGGTCATAAACAAGTTTCCTTAAAACATCAATTAGAATTACTGTTTTTAAATCTAGTGTCATATTTTGATGATATTAAGAAGGAGTATCCAGAATTTACATTACTTAGAGAGAAAGAGATTAGCTCAATAAGTTTCAGTAAGGGACGTAAAAAATGGGAGTTTCATTTTTCACACTTAATTACTGCATGTTTGGCATTTTTAGAAAAAGACACTATTACCGCAAATGCATCTTTAATTAAAGGAATTCAGGATGAAAAACTTAAGAATGGTGAATTTGTAGGTATAATATCTTACGAACTCTTAGTTGAACTGATTAACTTTTTAATGAAATTTGATACATATCTTGAAAAAAAGTATACGTTGGATGAAGGTATTCAATGGGTTTCTCGCGATACAGTGACAATAGGATTATTTGCAGCGTTAGGTAAATACTCAGAGGATATTAAAGTAAATAATCCTCAAGATGTTTTCAATCAATTTCTCGTTTCGCTTACATCAAGTAACGATAGTGATGTACTAAACATCAAAGATTATAATAGGGAACGAGCTAACATCAATTTGAGTAAAGTTAATGTAGGGGAATATACAAAAAATGCAGTATATTTGGGGGTATACAATTATCTAGAAAATAAACAGCCAATTATATGGTCGGAATGTTTTAGGAGTGTAGAACATGCAAATAACTGACACATCGAAGAAAGCTATAGAGATTTACTATGATAAGTTGGAATCTTTAATTAATTCTGTTATCGCTGAGTATGAACAAAACTTTGAACGTGAAAAAATTACAGAACTAGATAATTATATTGCTGTGTTAAACGATAGCTTAGACACTGTTAAGGATAAAAGAGCTAGAGAAGAACTTGATTGTGAACTTGATGTGATTTATGGAATTTTTAATAAGCTTAAAGATGATTACCCTGCAATATTGAAGGAAGCAATACATTACTTTAGAATGATGTTTGCGCTACTCTCAAAAATTTCTACACTTGACATCAGTGTAGTTCCTTTAATCCCTTTAATTGAAGAAGATATGTTTAAACTTGTACCATTTGACACTTCTTTTGAAAAATTTTACTTCAGTCCAGAAGATACAAGGAAGGCCATTATTGTATTTTCACTTAATGATTTATCTGGAATAAGTGATTTCTTAAATAAATTTAATGTTGAATTATTATTTCATTTACTTGATAAGTTGAGTTCTACTAATTTTGATAGCGGGACTCAGAAATATTTATTAATTGCTAAGGATAGTTCAGAAAATACAGGTAGCCTAAAATCGTTTATGAATTTGTATGAGGTTTCGGTAGGTAAAGAGATTCATAATGCATATAGATATGATCAAATTCCATTAATAAGATCTGATGTTGAATGGGATTATTTAAAAGGTTATCAACAATTTGATGATACAATTTATATTTTAAGCGAGTACAACTACCAAAAAAATATTATTGATAAATACTTAAAACTTTATCAAGTTATTGAGAACTTTATGTTTAGAGAGCCTATTTGTTCTCTTGTAAACTTAAATGGTGAGGTTATGTTTTCAATAAGGGATTTTCAAAATTTATATAAACGTGTTATGGAGAATGAGCTAGGCGCACTAAAAAAGTTTATGAAGTTAGCATTAAAACTGACATATAAAGAAACAGCTTCTTCCAAATTTAAAGACATAGTGTATTTAAGTTGGACAAAATTGATTGATACACCTGATAAAATTGCTGAAATAAATGGAGCCCTTCGGAAACTGGGATATAACGAAAATCACTCAGAAAATATAAATATCGGAAATATCCAGGATTTCTTCTCAGAGGTGATTTATAAGCTTAGAAATTGTATTGTTCATAATAAAGAAACGGAATTCCATTTGACTTATGGAAATTTTTCTGATTATCCTGCTATTGCAAGATTATTAGAAGAATTTTTAATTGTTTGCTTAGAAGAACTTGTATTTAACATGTTAATTAATAAAAGTCAATTAATATCTTATAATCATCCAAATATTAGGCTTTTTTAGGTGAGTTTAAAATATTTACCGATTATTCGAATGTATTTTTTATATTGCTAGATTATGAGCTACTATTTCAATTTTACGTGATGGTGATTATAAACCTGTCAAGTAGACAGCGTGTGAATGAGAAAAATTAATTACGGAGATTTCCTAGTATTATACTGGGGAATTTCCGTTTGTTTTTTAAATTTGATTTGGTTGTAGAACAATATGTATTCACTCACTTGGTGTTTAGTTCCTGCTTTGTTTTTCTCCTTATTCAAGTATATTTTCTCGGTTTTCAAATGAGAGAAGAGGGAATCTTTGATAAAAGAACTATTTAGACTTTTCTACGCATAGAGTGAATTCCTAGCATGCCGTTTCAGTTTACGGTTAAGGGCTTCTAGGTATATTGAAAGCCTTGGTTGTTTGCAGGATTGCACCATTCAAGTCTACGTGCTAACGAGGTCTATCCAGCGTGATCATGAACCAAGGCTAGGAGATTTTATTTAAGAATGATGCCAAACTACAATTTTTGTTATTGTATCAATTCTGAGTGGCAGAGGGATACAGATAAAATGTACTCTAGTACAAATATAGGAAAGGTAGGTAAGGTCGATGACTACTCATCGTTCCTGGCTTATCTGCCCGAAACCAGTGCACAAGCCGATTTAAGTTCACCATAGAGGTATGTTTTCAAATAATCTAAGTTTCTTTCGGATCACATAACAGATACCTTATTGTTTCGTTATCGTTACACCGTTTTGTAGTTGAATCCATGGCTCTTCCTCCGTAAAGTGAACGAATTTGAAAATAGTAAAAATAAGGATGCAGCAAGGGATGGCAAGATAATGCGATTCTACTTCATATTTCTTATGTTTACGCTCGTTTACCACTGATTTGTTTATTTCCCCCACCTGTATAACCTGAGCCTGAAACCGCAACTAAATACAAGATTCAAACAAGACCATGGCGTGATCGCAGATTCTCAATGACTTAAAATCTGGCAGCCGTTACTTGCTACTACTTATTTAGATAATATAAGTACATCAATGCACTCTCTTAAGTACCGATGGTATTACTGTATCGTGGATCGATACATTGTATCCCAAAAATTGTTGGACAAAGAGGAGAGTTATATAATCACTTCATTTAAGCATACTTCCATGAAGTGTAATCTTAGATATTGATGTAATATATAGTTTCATCATGCCAAGCGGCAAGTCCCCGTCATTCTACAGGGACTTGCCGCTTTATTTGTTGATCATACATATTGGATTAAATAAGAAACTGAATCATTAAACCCATTCGGATTCATTGAGCCATCCAAGTTAGGACAGATCAGAGAAACTTGCGATGATGCTTCTTGCCATCATAGGTGAACCAGATTGGTTTTTCCTCCACACGGGTTTCCAGATGAACTGTGCGTCCCCACAACTTGTAGAGATAAGGAAGGGTGCGCTCCATATATTTAAGATCCAGCTCGATGCCTTCATATTGATGTTTGAGGACAAGCTCGCCGGTTCGCAAATAGTCTGCGTCTTGAACAACGAGATAAGGAGAGCCGCCGTTCACGCGTGAGAATACAAGTTGATCCCGTATGTTCTCCCAAGACTTGTCGGTAATTTTCCAGTCTGGGCCCTTTTTCTCAAATACATATAAGTCAAGGTCTTCCGTTAATTGTTTGGTCATGTAATTTCGGATAAACGAGGTGTCTGAATCGAATTCGCGAACCTCGAACATTTTGGCACGACCCATACCCGGTTTGCGTCCCAAACGCTCCTGCTCATCTTTCGATGGATGATCCCATCTACGCTCAATATCCTCAAATATTTTCAGTCCCAGATAATATGGATTCAGGCTTTGTTTGGACGGCTGCACGACAGAGGAATTCAGCTTGGCGAATTCAATGGTATCTTCACTACTTAGATCCAATTCGCGTATAATGCGTTGATGCCAGTATGAAGCCCAGCCTTCGTTCATGATCTTGGTTTCCATCTGCGGCCAGAAATAAAGCATTTCTTCGCGCATCATACTCATAATATCCCGCTGCCAATCCGTTAACACTTCGGAAAACTCTTGAATGAACCACATCACATCTTTTTCAGGCTCAGGTGGGAAGTGATGAACTTGAATTCCGTCCGCAGGCGTTTCCTCAACCTGTCTGTCATCCAGAGCCCATAAATCATCATACCGTCCTTCAGGTTTAGGTGCTTTGTCTCCACGCTGCTCCCGTACTTTCATTTCCATGTAACGTTGTTTGTCCAAATGACGGGGCTTGATAAGCTGTGGATCAACATGCTCCTGAATGGCAATGACCGCATCGATGAAGGCCTCCACGGCCTCCGTACCATATTCCATCTCATAGTTGCTGATCCGGTCGGCTGTTGCTGCCATGCTCTCGACCATATTGCGGTTGGACTTGGAGAAGCGGGCATTGTTTTTGAAAAAGTCACAGTGTGCAAGCACGTGTGCCACAATGAGTTTATTTTGGATAAGGGAGTTTCCGTCGAGCAAGAAGGCGTAACAAGGGTTAGAGTTGATCACAAGCTCGTATATTTTGCTGAGTCCAAAATCGTATTGCATCTTCATCTTGTGAAAGGTCTTGCCAAAGCTCCAGTGGCTGAAACGAGTGGGCATACCATAGGCACCAAAGGTGTAGATGATGTCGGACGGGCAAATCTCATAACGCATGGGATAATAATCTAGGCCGAATCCATCGGCAATCTCCATAATTTCGGCAATGGCATATTCAAGGTCGCGGATTTCATCGGTCATCCTACACTGCCTCCTTCGCGTTTCTGAAAAAAGCTGCGCAAAGCTTTGTACACTTCGCTTTTTTCTTTGATCACATAATACATGAACTGATCCATCTTGATATGGCGATAAGCAGACATGAGTGTACTGCTTCGATTATATTGATTCACTTCGCCATAACCGAACATGTTGCTTCGTTTCATCAATTCGCCGATCAGCTTCACACAACGCTCGTTGTCAGAGGTCAGATTATCTCCGTCAGAGAAGTGAAACGGATAGATGTTGTAGCTGGAAGGAGGGTAACGAGAATCAATAATATCCAGTGCCTTCATATATACGGAGGAACAGATGGTGCCGCCGCTCTCGCCGCGGGTGAAGAATTCCTCTTCGGTGACCTCTTTCGCTTCGGTATGATGGGCAAGGAATACAATTTCCACCTTCTCATATTGACGACGCAGGAAGCGAGTCATCCAGAAGAAGAAGCTACGTGCGCAATATTTTTCGAAAGAGCCCATCGACCCTGAAGTATCCATCATGGCAATAATGACAGCGTTGGACTGAGGGATGATTTTGTCTTCCCAAGTTTTATAACGCAGGTCGTCGGGACTGATATGATGAATTCCGGGGTTACCTGTTGTTGCATTTCGGCGTAAGTTCTCTAAAATAGTTCGTTTCTTGTCAATGTTGGACTGCATTCCTTTTTTGCGAATATCGTTGAACACGACCGTATGTGTCTCGATGAGATCTTTGTCCTTCTGCTTCAGATCTGGAAGCTCCAGTTCTGCAAATAACATATCTTCCAATTCCTCTATACTAACTTCCGCTTCCACGATGTCATGACCGGGCTGATCGCCGGCTTTTTCGCCTTTTCCTGGCTTCTGCGACGCAGGGTCACGACCGATGACGTCACCGACCTGACTATCACCATCACCTTGCCCCACATGTTTTTGCTTCTGGTAGTTATACACAAAACGGTACTCATCCAGACTGCGGATTGGTACCTTGATGATTTGTTTTCCATCAGACATGATGATGTTTTCCTCCGTGATCAGATCGGGAAGATTTTGCTTAATGACATCTTTAACCTTTTGCTGATGGCGCTGTTGGTCCTGGTACCCTTTGCGGTGAAGCGACCAATCTTCCCGGGATACGACGAACGAGTAAGGCTGGTGTGAATTTGACATGTAGGCACCCCCCATTGATTACGCGGCACAGTTTGGCCTGTCGGTAATTAAGTATATTCACGGGCGGGGACGATATGTGATGCGAGAGCATATAAAATGATACAATTATGAGGCGAGTATCTTTGAATCATTCGGAATAGTCGCACCAGATGGGATGTTAAGCCTGATTTTAGACTATTTCAATTGGAATATATGTTTTTGTATAATTTCTCTGCGATAATTTACAAAAAACGGGAACAAGTATGATAAACTTCCTTTAGAATAGAAAAGTGCGAGTTCAAAAGTTGCGTTGCCATAAGGTATGTTTTGTCAGCCTTTAACAGACTTTTGGAATAACCTCGAAATGCAATTGATCTGGCATCCCATGTGAGGATGCATGCAAAGGAAGGGTTTTATTTGGAGAAACGGGCGGTTAAAGCTTGGATTATGTATGACTGGGCTAATTCGGCTTATGCAACAACAGTGCTGGCGGCAGTACTTCCTGTCTTCTATGCCTCAGTCGCTGCAGCGACACTAGACGCGGATACGGCTGCGTCTTATTTGGCGTACACTCATTCCATCGGTATGTTATGTGTGGCTTTACTTACACCTTTACTAGGCACAATTTCCGATCTGTCAGGACGTAAAGGGGACTTCCTTCGGGTATTTGCCATCATAGGCATACTCGCTACACTTGGATTCAGCATTGTAGGGGAGGGAGACTGGCTCCTGGCATCGGTACTGCTCATTATTTCTACGATTGGTTTTGCAGGCGGTAATACGTTCTATGATGCGATGTTGCCTGATCTAGTGCCGATTGAACGGCGTGAGATGGTCTCTTCCAAAGGATACGCATATGGTTACATTGGCGGAGGTTTGCTGTTAGCAATTAACTTGTTAATGATACAACAGCCAAGCTGGTTTGGCTTAAGTAGCACATTAGCGGGTACTCGGCTTGCCTTTATCTCTGTAGCGATCTGGTGGTTACTGTTCTCTATTCCGATCTTCCGCTTCGCTACGCGCCGTCCTGCGGCAAGAGATTTACCACAATCGTGGACAGGGTACGCTAGAGTAGGCGTGCGCAGACTGCGTCAAACGTTCAAACAGATGTTACGTTTTCCTCAATTGATACGCATGCTGGTTGCCTTTTGGTTTTTTAACGATGGAATTAATACCATTATCCTGATGGCTACCATATACGGGACAAGCATTGGTATTGGAACTACGGATCTTATGCTTGCGCTGTTAATTACCCAATTCGTTGGTTTCCCTTGTACGTTATTACTGGGGGCTTGGGCACAGCGTTGGGGAGCCAAACGAGTATTGCTGGTAAGCTTGTCGGTGTACATATGTATTGTCATTCTCGGTTATTTCATGACAGAGGCGCTTCATTTCTATATACTTGCCGGGCTTGTTGGTGTCGTGCAGGGTGTCAGTCAATCTACGGCACGTTCCTTGTTCAGTAATCTGATGCCTTCTGGCAGAACAGGGGAGTATTTTGGATTCGTCAATATAACAGGTAAGTTTTCCTCTATTTTTGGGCCGTTTGTATTTGGACTGGTGGGTCAATTAACGGGTTCAAGTCGTTGGGGAATACTGTCTTTGATTTTCTTCTTTGTTGCAGGTATTGCTTTCTTGTTAACGGTCAAAGTACAGGAGGGAATCACGGATGCCAAGCTTGCAGATCAGGAGGATCAGAAGCAGTGGGGCGGACGTGTACCCAAGGTTGGATCAGATATAAATGTATCGGGGTAACAGCGATCGGCTGCAATTCATGTCATAACCCTATAGAGCTTCAGGTCAGTTCATTCATTGAACAGATCCTGAAGTTTTTTTATTTGGCTACAAGTCATAAATGAGAAGAAGGTCGGAATAGGTATGGAGGGGTGATTACAACACAGCAGGAACGAAGATTCGCACGGAAATTATGAAAAATTGAAAATAAAAGATTGACATGATACATTTTGTATCATAGAGTAAAACTATGAATACATAACGTATCAAAAACGTTGTCGAAAGTACATATATTGTCTAGGCATACGAAATCACGTCTGATCCTCAAGTTTTGCTGAGTATACCAACTGCATGCTTATTATATAAACAAAAGGAGAGGATGCCATTGGTAGATATTCAAGGTAACGGTCTTGTATTTTTACTTTGTGTCCCCCGCAGTGGAAGTTCACTCTCCACCGTCATGTTACAAAATCACAGCCGCATATTTGCTACACAAGAAATGTGGTTCTTGATGAGTCTGGTCGATCTGGCTAAAGTAGACCCTCGCCCGTATGGTGGCAATGCCATCATTCGTCAGTTCTATAGTGCGATGGTATCTGAGGATGTATTTGAACAAGCGTGTCGACAGTTCGCCCTAGAAATCTATAATGGTTTCTTACAAGGCAGCGGGGCAGACTTCGTTGTTGATAAATCTCCGCGTTACTATTACATGCTGGAATGGCTTGACCGTCTTTTTCCACAGTCCAAGCGAATTCATCTCCAGCGTAATCCACTTTCCATTGCTGCATCGTTCAAAAAAGTTAATCGTAACTCAGGCAATGGATTCGAACTCATTCAGAGTTTACAAAGTCCCGAATTGAATATGAGAGCAATTGACCTAACCTTAGGTTTGCTCAGGCTAAATGATTACTTTGAGGTGAAGCATCCTCAAGCTTATGAGATAAAGTATGAACAACTCGTCGCAAGTCCTCAGGACGAACTGGAGAAGCTGTGCAGCTTTCTCGGAATCGGCTATGAACAGGGCATGGAGCAATATGGACGGTTTGTGGATACGACGAAATCCAATATGTTCTACAGTATGGGTGTAGGTGATCCGTTCTTGTCATCACATCAGGCAGCACACAAGGATTCTGTTAACAACTGGAAAGAGATACTGGATTGTCAGGAAGTTGAACTGTATTGCCGAACCATTGGAGCAGATCTGTTTCATCGAATGGGATATAGCCAGCAATTAGAGGAAGCAGAGCAATGGACAGGTGTGCGTTATGAAGCGAGTGCAGATCAAGAGGTTGTAGATCGACTCACACTTCAATTCACCAAAGCAACCGGATGTGAGTGGCAATCACATTACCGAATAAAACCTGAAGCTGTAACCGTTGATTCCGAGCATGAAAGATCAGATGCCACGGATACACAAGAAGCGTCAGCAACCGATCCGACCCTAGCTGCATTAGCAACGATAAGGCAACTGGAAGCTGCATTACGTGCTGCGGATCACCGGTTAGAGCGAGGTTATAACGAGCGTGAGAGATTAAAGTTACAATTGGCCTCTACGCAAAGCAAGATACAGCGGATCAAATCCTTGATTCCATTTGGTCATCAGCTTAGTGCCTGGGCATCCCAGCGCAAGATTCTACGGGGAGGAAAGTCATGAGCGCTATTGCGGGGATTGTTCACACCGAGGGTCAAGAAGCACTGTGGGAGGATAGTTGGCGTCTGTATGCCAGCCTGGGTCATATTCCAGCAGATACTACTGGGGTGTGGAAAGGCAATGAAGCATTCCTGAGTTGCCATGCGCAGTGGATTACACCCGAATCTGTTCATGAAAAAATACCTCTATATGACGAGGTCAGCGGCCTCTCTATTACGGCTGACGCGATTCTGGACAATCGGGAGCAATTAGCAGACCAATTGCAGATATCGAGAAGAGAATTAGTCGAATTGCCAGATAGTGAGTTAATTCTAAGAGCTTATCAACGATGGCAGACAGACGTGACAAGCAAACTGCTTGGAGATTTTGCATTTGCCATTTGGGATGATCGCAAGCGTACCTTGTTTGCAGCTAGAGATATTACAGGCATGAGATCGCTATACTACCGCCATGATGGACAGCGCTTTGCTTTCTGTACCCTCATGAATCCCTTGCTATCGTTAGAGGGAGTTTCCAAAGAATTAAGCGAATCCTGGTTATCCGAGTTTCTCGCCATCCCTGCAATGCATGGTGCAGCAGATATCCAATTGACTGCATATCGGGGTGTGAGACAGCTCCCACCGGCGCATACGCTGTTATTTCGAGACGGTAAGATCGAGTTGAATCAGTACCATCGTTGGGATGAGGTTGAACCACTTCGCCTCAAATCAGATGGAGAATATGTAGAAGCATTCCGCGAGGTTTTTGCAGAAGCTGTAAGCACAAGGTTGCGGACTCATCGGCAAGTGGCTGCAGCTTTAAGTGGTGGTCTGGATTCAGGAGCAGTTGTAGGCTTTGCTTCAGGTACACTGCGAAGCCAGGGGAAAACGCTGAATGCCTATAGTTATGTACCGGTGTCTGATTTCAAAGATTATACACCCAAAACGTTGCTTGCGGATGAGCGGCCCTTCATTCGATCTACAGTGAACCATGTAGGGAACATCTCGGAGAATTATCTTGATTTTGAAGGTAGAAGTCCCTTCAGTGAAGTGGACACATGGCTCGACATGATGGAGATGCCTTATAAATTTTTTGAAAACTCGTTCTGGATTCGAGGCTTCTATGAAAAGGCTAGCCAGCAGGATGCGGGTGTTCTACTCACTGGAGCAAGAGGCAACTTCACGATCTCCTGGGGGCCGGCACTAGAATATTATGCAAGTTTGATGCGTAGTGGACGCTGGCTGAGGTTGTTAAAAGAAATGAAGCAGTATAGTTCACGTACAGGGATGAAATTTTCACGGATTGCCCGAATCACAGCACAAAAGGCTTACCCAGAGAGGTTTCAGAATTCTCGTAATGATGCAACTCCAAACGCAACCAATCAATTAATACATCCGGAATTTGCACAAAAGACAGGCGTATTGGATCGCTTGGGTTCGCTGGTTGTACTACAGGGTGGAGCCCAGGCAGACGCTCTGAAAGTACGGGCGGAGAAGTTCAACAATCTGGCAATTGCGAGCAAAAATGGAGCGATGGCAACCAAATGCTCACTCCGTTATCGTGCCTGGGAGCGAGATCCTACGAGTGATGCCCGCGTGATACAGTTTTGCCTTTCTGTACCGATCGAGCAATATGTTAATCAAGGCACAGATCGATCGTTAATCCGCCGGGCAACTTCACCCGAGCTACCGGATAATGTGAGACTGAATCAGCGTGTGCGAGGTGTTCAACCAGCCGATTGGTTACATCGCATGATTCCGGATTGGGGAGCGTTCACAAGTGAAATCCGGGCATTGTGTTCTGATAGCCGAGTAGCTGGCATATTAAACACAGATCGAATTTACACGGCTCTTCAAAACATACCCCAGCCTCGTCCGGAGCTTGCATCACATCCTGACTTGCGCTTAATGATGCATAGCCTCATTGTATACCGGTACATTCGTCAGTTCTGATATCCATGTGGTATTCAGAAGAGATGCATGATCCTACATGCGCTCATGAAAGGGGGTGAATACAATGCAAATCGAAAAAAAGCAATGGCAAGCACCAGCACTGGAAGTTTTGGAAGTAAACCAAACCCTCGCAGGTAAAGGTTACAGACAAATCGACTGGATCACAGAACACGATGCTGATCTGTATGATCCGCCTGTTTCCTAAGTAAGAATCAATAAGCTTTGTCATTATACTTAAAAGGGCGGAAAGGCAATAGCTTTCTTTTCGCCTCCGCCCTTATTAAGCCACGAATATAAGGGCTTTTTTACATTTTAAGAGGTTGTTCAAAAAGTCCACTTTTGATTACGAATGATGCCTTGAGGCATCTCAGCATCGAATATGGGATTCAGCCGAAATAAGTGGACGTTTTGAATATTCACTTTCACAAACTTGCCAAGAGGAGGCGTTTACTGTTGTCTCTGCGTTATGAAGCCTATGGATTACACTGGATAAGCCAGATTCACATGCCGGAGCTCCGGATTGTGCCGAGTGGTCATGAACCGAAGACGAAGACCACAGACGTATACATCCAGTCCACCGATTTAACCCCCCTGTGGGAGTCATGGGATGTGGGGGACAGTAACTTTGTATGCAGAGATGGGAGCCTTTTTTTTCGGGTAGCTGGAACAGGTCTCTTCTTGATGGAGCAAGGTCAGCGTATCCTGGTATCTCCTGAACCGGGAGCCGAAGAGAAAAAAGTTCGTTTATACATTCTGGGTACGTGTATGGCAGTAACGATGATGCAGCGTGGTATCCTTCCCCTTCATGGGAGTGCCGTAGTCATTGATGGATGGGCGTATGCATTTGTTGGTCACTCTGGTGCAGGAAAGTCTACACTATCGGCCGCACTCGCTTCACGCGGTTATCCGCTTATGACCGATGATGTGGTTGCATTGACGTGGGATGCAGGTGGAAGAGCGATTGTATCGCCAGGGTATCCGCAACAGAAGTTATGGCAAGCCAGCTTGGATGGTTTTGGAATGAATGAGCAGAACTACGCCACCATTCATGCCGAGGTAACGAAATATGCGATACCTGTTCAGCATTATTTTCATGATCGGGCTGTTCCGCTTGCGGGAGTATTCGAATTAGATCCGAGGCCAGAGGAAGCTTCAGCAAGCATTCAAATGACAGAAGTCATGGGATTGGAGCGGTTGCATCTATTGTGTACGCATACGTTCCGAAGCACACTTGTATCACGTCAAGGACTCGCACAATGGTTGTTCGAGACCGTGTCTAGGTTGTCGGCAAGTATAGAAGTTCACCGAATTACGAGGTCAGGCTCTGATTTTACGGCGTTTGAGATGGTAGATCGGATCATAGACCATGTACGCAAAGGAGTGTATACAGAACAATGAATATGACCCAACCAATCCATGAGCAGGATCGTTTCGTACAGAAGGAAGGCCATCTCGTCAGTGATATGGGCGGCGAGAAGGTGATGATGAGCATTCAAAGTGGCAGGTATTACAATCTGGGCAGTACAGGGGGACATATCTGGGAATTGATTGCGGAAGAGCGGACATTGACTGAGCTGGTTAATACACTCGCCTCGGAATATGAGATCGATCCTGAGGTTTGTCGTGAACAGGTTGTGCTGTTTCTGGAGCATTTGACCCGTGAGGGATTAATTAACATCACTCGTGGAGAATAGAAGATGTTTCGCAAAATAGTTCACAAAATCAAAGCGTACTTCTCATTAACAAGCACGCTGCGTCTTATGTTGTGGGAAGCTTTCTTCTATCTCGGAGTGGCGCGAATTCTTAAGGCTATGCCTTTTGCCAAAATTGCTCCAGGGCTCGGCATCCCCATGCATGAGACCCCGATGACTGGCTTGAATCGTAGTCAAATCGTCACCTTACGGAATGTGTCCAAAGCAATTATGCTCGCAAGCAAAATTACACCATGGCAAAGTCGCTGTCTCGTTATGGCTATTGCTGCAATGAAAATGCTAGAACGTCGCAACATCAGTAGTACGCTCTATATGGGAACGGCTCGGAATAAAGAAGGACAGATGATGGCTCACGCCTGGCTCAGAAGTGGGAAACTAATCGTGACCGGAGCTGATACGATGGATCAATACACCGTTGTTGGTGTGTTTGGTAAACAATGTTCAGAGAAGGGGTCTGGGGAGATTGTCTATGAATCTTGAATTTGAAGATTATACAACGGGGTTCCCGCAGGAACTCAAGCTGATGTTGTTCATGATCCAAAGTGATCCAACATCTCAGCCATCCGTATTGGAAGCGATGGCGGAGAACATCGATTGGAATCTATTTATGCGCTTGGTATACCATCATAGGCTATACTCGGTCATTTATCTACAGATCAAACATGCTAATATGTCATTTGTTCCAGCAAATGTCGTGGAGAGTCTTAGACAGGAGTACACAGCGAATACATTTCGTATGTTACACCTGACAGCTGAGATGGAGCAGGTATGCAGTACCTTGGATGGACAAGGGATTCGTAATATCACGTTGAAGGGACCGGCTCTGGCTCATGATCTGTATGGTGATATATCTATGCGTACATCGAAGGATCTGGATATCCTTATTCCTTTGGAGGATGTCGAAGCCGCTGAGGAAGTGCTGGAGAAGCTTGGATACGTCACGAAGGAAGGGCGACGCATTACTGCAGTCCAGAGCTGGAAATGGCGAGAACATCATGTCTGTTATATGCATCCAGTCAAACGAACACAGGTGGAGGTTCATTGGCGCCTGAATCCGGATTCAGGCAAAGAGTCCGATTTTGAGGTGTTGTGGAAACGAAGCCGGTTGAGCACGTATACTCAAACCCCTGTACGAATGCTGGAGAAAGAAGATCTATGGGTGTATTTGGTGACACATGGTGCACGCCACGGTTGGTTCCGATTACGTTGGCTCTTGGATATTGATCAGATGATTCGAACAATGCAGATAAACACCGATCTTTTAATGAAACGCTTGAAAGCGGAGGGACGAGTGGCGATTGGAACGCAAGCTCTGCGCTTGGTCTTAGCTTTGCTGAATACACCTCTGAGTTCGAGCTACCATAATCTGTTATCTATGAATTCAAAAACAGGAGAGCGGCTTGCAAGACACGGTGTGCTGTTTATGCATGAGATGGTTGAAAGCCCTGCACACGTGAAGAGTTACCAGTCCTATCTGTTTGCGCTGAGAAGCCGGAGACAGAAAATGTTTTTTTTCATTGAGCGATTGTACCCAAGCACTTGGGATGTGGAACAGTTTCCGCTCCCACGTTATTTGCACTTTTTGTATTTTCCGTTACGTCCGTTCCTCTGGTTCTGGCGTCGAATGAAAAGGAACACGATGGCGGAAAGGGGATAACACAATGCTTTCAGAACTTCGGTTTTATATGCGGAAATTACGCAGTGTAACTGGACCGGTACTCTATTGGAATCTACTTGGGATGATCAGTATCAGCTTGATGGAAGGCATCGGCATTTATATGTTGGTTCCCATGCTGAGCTTAATTGGTGTATTTCAGATGAACTCGGCCGGAATTCAGATCCCGTGGATCTCTGATGCCTTAAGCGGGTTATCTCAGAACAATCAGTTGCTGCTAGTGCTTGGTGCTTTTGTCGTCATTCTCTCGGGTCAGGCGTGGTTGCAACGTCTGCAGACGATTCGAAACACCAAAATTCAGCAGCAGTTTATACGGACATTACGCCTGGAAACCTATCGTTCAATTCTCATGGCGGGGTGGCCCTTTTTTCTCCAAAAAAGAAAATCCGATTTCAACCATATATTAACGACTGAACTGGCTCGGGTTAGCCAAGGAACAAACATTATGCTGCAGATGGCTGCCTCATTGATCTTTACGGGCATTCAGATCGGGCTTGCTTTCTGGCTATCCGCCAAACTAACTACACTTGTACTGGTCTGTGGATTAGTGCTGTTCTTTGTTCTAAGGAAATTTGTCAAACGTGCCAAGCAAATTGGAGATAAGACATCTGAATTCTCGCAACTTTATTACCACGGGCTGACAGAACATTTTAACGGGATAAAAGATATCAAAAGCAACATGCTTGAACATTCCCATATTCATTGGTTTGATGGCATGTGTAGACGAATTGAACGTAACGTTATCCAGTTTAGTAAGCTTAATAGTGGAACTCAGTTAATCCACAAGGTATCTTCTGCCGTCATTATTGCTGCATTCATCTATCTCTCGATGCGTGTGCTGAATGTACCCCCAGCGAGCCTGCTGCTTATTATTCTTATTTTCTCCCGTCTGTGGCCAAGATTCACTTCGATTCAGTCTAATCTGGAGTATATCAGCTCCATGCTACCTGCATTTCGGATTGTTCGTGAGCTACAGCTGGAGACGGAGAAAAGTCGTGAAATACATAATACCCTCACAGGTGCGGCAGTTCAGTCTGACTCTGATCCGTCTAGTCCTGGTCCGCGTTCCATGCGGGTGAAAGCGAAAGCCCAAGCCCAGACCCAGGCTCAAGTGAGCACAAGTGGTATGGTGGAGGATATGCGTCCCATTCAGCCCTTGGAATTACTGCGCTCCATTAGCTGCGAGAATGTGAATTATCGTTACGAGGGAAGTAATACGTATGCTCTTCATGAAGCGAATGTCACAGTCCCGGCAAAAGGCATGACGGCTATTGTAGGTAAGTCCGGTGCAGGAAAAAGTACTCTGATTGATCTTATTATGGGTCTGATTCGTCCGGAGAGTGGTCAGATTCTCATTGATGGTGTGCCTCTGAGCGAAAGCTCATTGCTGGCGTGGCGAAGTTCGATCGGATATGTGCCTCAAGATCCATTTTTGTTTCATACCAGTATTCGTGAAAATCTACGTTTGGTTGATCCGGATGCCAGTGAAGAGCAGATGTGGCAAGCGTTACAGTTCTCGTCTTCGGCCTCCTTTGTACGGAAATTGCCACAAGGGCTGGATACCGTTATCGGTGATCGTGGAATAAGGTTATCCGGCGGGGAACGCCAACGGTTAGTGCTTGCTCGTGTGATGCTACGCAATCCTTCTGTGCTTGTACTAGATGAAGCGACAAGTGCATTAGACAGTGAAAATGAACAGCATATTCATGAAGCGCTTGAACGATTAAGAGGACATGTAACAATTATCGTTATTGCCCATCGTTTATCAACTATTCGTACAGCCGATCGTGTCATTGTCCTGGATGAAGGCCAGGTTATTCAGCAGGGCGGTTACCAGCAACTGTCCACGGATCCTGTAGGTACCTTCAGTAAACTGCTTAACATGCAGGCAGGTGTAGTGGGTCAGTAGGTGTAGAGCAATAGGTGTTGGTGATGTAAGCATTGCTTGATGTTATGAAATGCAAAGAGGCGCAGATATTGCTGCGCCCTCTGATCTGTAACACGTGTCTGCGAACTGCCACATACAATGTCATACCTTTTACCTTTAAACTTTGAAAATGAAGACTAACGTATGAACTTATCCAATGCTATTGGTGGTTGTAGAGAGAGGAAGTTGCAGAGAATCCGTCTGTTCTAGATGTTTTACAATTTCAGCTACAGCTTCGTCCAGAGAGAGCAGTTCCGTATCGATAATGAGCGAAGGTTCTTCGGGAACATCATAAGGTGCTGAGATTCCAGTGAAATGTGGGATATCACCGTTACGTGCTTTTTTGTATAAACCTTTGGGGTCACGCCGTTCACATTCCTCAATCGAGCAACGAACATAGATTTCAATAAAATCACCAGGTTCGAATAACTGCTTGACCATCTGTCGATCCTCAGCGTGAGGAGAAATGAAAGCAGAGAGAACAATCAATCCAGCATCCACCATTAGCTTAGAAACTTCACCAATCCGGCGTAGATTCTCCTGACGATCCGTGGTGGTAAAGCCAAGATCCCGGTTAAGTCCATGACGCACATTATCCCCATCCAGCACATAACAACGTATTCCTGCGTCATACAAATGCTTCTCTAACGCAAATGCAAGGGAGGACTTCCCTGCACCAGACAGACCTGTGAACCACAGTGTACGGCTGCGATGACCATTGCGAATCTCGCGTTCTTGTCGATCTAAGCTGGATTGTTGCCAGGTAATATTACGTTCTTCTCTCGTCACAGATATCCGCCTCTTCCTATGTAGTATATGTATAATATTTTAACATCTTTTCAAGATTATAGCATCAAATTATACCTATCAATCATAGGCTATGTAAGGTATTTATTCGCAATCAAGAACCTATTTCTGCATCATAATATGGTATGGAATGGAGAGATCACAGGGAGCATGTTAAGTTCAATTTTGATCGCGCTGCAGGTCGTGATTTTAATCTGGTTTGGGTACTGGTTTATCATCTCATTGTTTGGATTCGGTAAAGCAAAACCGATGGAAATGCGTGCTCCTAAGAGTCGGTTCTTGCTGCTTGTTCCTGCTCATAATGAGGAGGTTGTAATCGGAGATCTACTAGATAATTTGAAGATGATTGATTATCCAGCGGAGCTGTTCGATATCTGCCTTATTGCCGATAATTGTTCTGATCTAACCGCCGATATTGGTCGGGAAAAGGGAGTCATTGTGCTGGAGCACTATTATATGCCCGGTGAACCTAAAGGCAAGCCATATGCAATGAAATATGCACTAGATATGATCGACCTGGATGATTATGAAGGAATTTGCGTTTTCGATGCAGATAACTTGGTAACTCCGAACTATCTCAAAGAAATGAATAACCATCTCATCGCAGGTCACCGGATCATTCAATGTTATTTGGATACGAAGAATCCCAAGGATAATTTTATCACCATGTCTTACGCAACCAGCTATTATATGATGAATCGCTCCTGGCAGTTAGCCAAATCTCGATTGGGTCTGGGAAATGCAATTGGTGGTACAGGATTCTGCGTTGAACGCCAATTGTTTAACGAGATTGGTTGGACTGCGCGCAGCTTAACGGAAGATCTGGAGTTCACGATGCAGGCATTGTTGAAAGGTGTTAAAACCCATTGGTCTCATTACGCCAAAGTGTATGACGAGAAACCAACGAATTTCTGGTTCAGTTGTGTTCAGCGTTTACGTTGGGCAAGGGGGCACTGGGACGTATGTTTCAAATATGCTTTTCCACTGATCTGGAGAGGTATCACGAAGCGTGATATGTCTGCGATCGATGGTGCGATGTATCTGCTTAACCCTGGGAAAGTAGTTGTCGCTACGGCGATGAGTATGATGTTTTATATCTCTCTGGTGTTTGGAGATCAATTGTATGATCCGTTTGTGCCGATGTGGTTATATGGTGCGATGATTCTATTTAATGTCATATATATCGGTATTGCACTTCGAGATGCATCTCACAAGATCAATCTATTTAAATCCTATGCAAGTCTGCTGTTCATTAGTTACTCCTACATTCCTTTATTTATGTGGGCGTTGGTTACCTTTACGAAGCGTGTATGGATTAGGACAGAGCACACCAAGAGCACAAGTTTACAAGAGGTGGAGAAAGCTCAAGTTAGTGCTTAATTAACGAGAAAGAGTCATCGGAATCTCAGGCTCCGAGGGACTCTTTTTTTGCTATACTATGAGGAGGCTGAATCGGTTCAAAGGCTCGCAGCAACAACAGCTTAGGTGGAGGTTTCTTTGTATGAAAGTTAGCATTACGAGGTGGTATTCACAGCAAAATCAAGAAACCTATATGCAGATCGCTCCAATCAAGCGAGGCCTATTGTTTAATCTGGCACATACATACGAAGCTTCACATGCAGCAGATGCATATGCTTTTGTTATGGAGAATAAGCAATTGCAGAAGCTTCAGAGGTTGTTGACCCGAAAGAGGACGCAAGAGCAGAGGTTTCCTTCTTCCCTACGAGTAAAATGCAATGATGACGTTAAACGCAAATTAGTTATTCGAAAAGTAGAACAAGTTCAGCTTGGAATGCAGTTACAAATGGATGACTGTACACTTGAGACAAATGGAGAAGATCTGGCGGCTATTCTTAGATTCATTACGGAACAATTGGCTATGTTAAGTGGACAAGAGGATGAAGACCGTCGCTGCCAAGAACGTGTGACGTTGTATTCTCCACAAACAGCAACACAGTTTGAGTATGAAATTACAGGCCGCGGATTCCATATCGTCATGATGCAGAAACACTTAATAGAGGATCAGGTGCGAGGGGGAGCCATATATGAGTTTCACCTCGATATTCAAGACCTACTCCGGTTGCAAACTTGGATGGAGCACAGTTCCTTTCATCCGCTGAGTGAATCCGGAATGACTATAAGGTTATCCGATGTGATGGATATTGACCTCAACGTGATGTGTTCTGAAGAGATAATTCAATTTACTATGATTAAAAAAGGGGTTAACCAGTGCCAGTTTTCCTTCCAAACCGGTGAGGAAATTCAGCAATTCGGTGAATACATTCACGAAGCGATATATCGTTACTAAGAACCAAAATACATATATTTGCTGTCCCTGAGGCATATTACCTGTAGGTGTTTGTACTTGGAATATAAACAATACTCAGGAACAGGGGCGAATTGGATGAAGCGATTGGTGCTTTACGTGCTGTTAGCAATAGTAGTAGCAACCGGCACGCTGCCGGCACAGATTGAAGCATCGCCGGTGAACGGAGCATATCATTTCGGATTCAAAAAAAGTCAAAATGGGCAGTTGCCTTCAATCGATCAGGAAGGTTTTAAAGCGATCTTGGAGCAGAATGATGCCATTTTCTTGGGAGATACCAAGCAAAAAGAATTGTATCTCACGTTCGATAATGGATATGAGAATGGGTTTACACCAGCAATACTGGATGTACTTCGGGATAAAAAAGTGCCTGCGGCCTTCTTTGTTACAGGACATTATCTGAAGGATCAGTCTGAGCTCGTGAAGCGAATGGCAGCTGAAGGCCATGTGGTCGGCAATCATTCCTGGAGCCATCCAGACATGACCAGAATCTCGAATGATAAGATCCGAACAGAGCTGGATCAGGTCAAGTCTGAGATCAACCGCTTGACTGGACAACAGGTGAGTTTCTTACGTCCGCCGCGAGGTATTTTCAACGCTCGTACGCTTGCAGAGAGTCGCGCACAGGGTTATGTGAATGTATTCTGGTCTGTGGCGTACAAAGACTGGGATACCAATGTACAACGTGGCGCGGACTATGCACGTCAGCAAGTGCTGAAGCAGTTGCATCCAGGAGCGGTTATTCTGTTACACTCGGTTTCCAAAGATAATACAGAAGCACTCGGTTCCATCATTGATGAAGCGCGCCGGCAAGGATATGTTTTTAAACACTTGAATGATCTCAAAACCAAAAGCTACTAATAAACTGTAGTTAAACAAGAGTTTGAAGCGCGATGTTGAAAGAGGCTATGCTTTGTTTTTGGAGCACTTTGCGGTTGTGAGTTGTACCTTAACATAGCGTTCAGCAAAATAGTATATCGTTTAAATGCCAAAGGGCATCCTTAGTTATAGCTAAGGATGCCCTTTAATCTGTAAATATAAAAGCGATATAGTAGCAGCGTTCATTTCATCTGAGATGTAACCTTCGGATGTTACAATGCAGTATTATAAATAATACCAATCGTTTTGGGACCACAATGACTACAGATCACACATCCTGCGGTAGCTAGCTCAACGCGGGCACTGGTCTGTTCCTGAAGTGATTTTTGCAAGTCAAGCGCATCTTCCTCTGCCATCGTATGCACAACGATAATCAGATCCTTATCGATCTGCTCCTTATTGCTTAGCGTTTTCTGTAGCATTTGTTCCAGAGCCTTTTCACGTTTACCACGAACTTTGTAAGCAGGAGCCATTTTTCCATCCGTTACGCGAATCACTGGACGAATCTTCAGCAGACTGCCAATCAGATTTTGCATGCCAGAGCATCGACCGCCCTTATGTAAATACTCCAGGGTATCAATGACAAATTCAGTTCGTACATTGGGCTTGAGAGCCTCGATCAGATGAGTGATCTCCTGTAGCGTTTGACCATTCTGCGCTGCATGAATTGCTTTCATAACAAGCAGTCCGATTCCGGACGAGAGATTCAAGGAATCCACAACAGAAATTCGGCCTTCCGGGAATTCGGAGCTGGCGAGCAGTGCATTTTGATATGTAGATGAAAGTTCGGAGGATAAGCTGATGTACAGAATATCGTCCCCTTGGTCTATGTATGGCTGAAAGGCTGTCATGAAGTCTGCTGGAGAAGGCGCAGCCGTTTTGGGGAGGCGTCCATCCCTACTTACACGTTCATATAGCTGCTCAGGTTTAATCTCAACACCGTCTTTCAATGATTCCTCGCCAAATACAACATAGAGCGGAATAATTCCAACGTCATACGTTTGGATCCACGATGGGGTCAGATCGCTGGTGCTGTCTGTGAAAATTTTGATTCGTGACATGTTGATCTCCTTTGGATATGATAATTTGAACAAACAGTTTATGTCATTCGTTTGATGTTTGCAACATGTATGATGCTGCTTTATGAGACAAGCAATGTCTGTGTGATTCGATTACGTCAGGAACATCCCCGCTACAATCAATCCGGCAAAGGCCAAAATCAAAATACCATTAAGTATCGTTCCGATGATGGCGAAGATTTTCTTCCGATTTTTGAGCACAAGACCAATGACACCAACGATAAGCCCAGCCAAATTGAGGATGAGACAAACCAGGATGGAGAGTGAAGCAAGCACGACCGCAGGATGAAAAGCGATTTCCTCAACATTCGCAGGGGTGAACGAACCAAGTGAGCTGCTCAGCGCCATCGCAGCGAAGAAGAACGTTAAAATATAAGCAAACAGAGCAACTAGTCCAAGTATAAAGCTAGCAATCCCTGGACCGGATTGTTTCAATCGGATGGTGTTCGGTTCTTCTGGGTATGGTGTGAATGAGTTGTTATCGTATGAATGTGGTTCATTCGTATGGTTATTATTCATATTTTATGATTTCCCTCCTATCCTGCTGATTAGTTAATGCATGTTATTACCCTTATTTAAACGTAGTGATTCTTGAGTTGGTTTCAAAAAGCACACCTTTTTACTTTTCCATAAAAGTCGATAAAAATCAAGATATCTCAGCACTTTCGCTAGTGTTATCGAGTGAATTGTTATATACAACCCAATTAGGCGAGTACGTTCAGTTAGCCAGCTAACTGGCAAACGATAGTGAGATTCGGGTACAATAAAACATAGTGCAAACTATGAACTTAAAGGGGAGAGAAAGGGAAATGCAACGTAAATGGATGATGCTGGGCGCGATACTTACGATGCTGTCTGTGGCGATTGGTGCGTTCGGTGCACATATTGTGAAGGAGCATATTGATGCCAAAGCCCTTGCTACCTATGAAACGGGTGTACAGTACCATATGATCCACGCCGTCGCTTTGCTGATAGTTGGACTTACAGCAGGACAACTAGGGGAGTCGACGAAGCTTAAATGGTCGGCACGTCTTCTGCTAATTGGTATCATTGTGTTCTCTGGTAGCTTATATGTACTCAGTACAACCGGGATCAAAATATTAGGCGCCATTACTCCAATTGGTGGTGTAGCTTTTATTACAGGTTGGCTGCTGTTCGCGTTAGACGTGTGGCAACGAGGTAAGGGACGATCCTAAACTACTTAAGGATGCTCCCACGTTTCCCTTGAAAAACCACTGCTAATATGGAATACTTCATTAACTGATGCGCTTACACAATGTTTAAAAAAAAGCAGCCTGCATGGAAATGTTATGGGATTTCCATGCAGGCTGCTTTTGATTATACTTTGTTGTTTTTACAAAAACTCATCAATTTCATTGGTTCTGAATGAATAAACCTGCTTCTCATCAACATGGTAAATGCTTACTATGTTATTATCCCGATCAAAATTTAAAATGCGGCAAGGGATACTTTGATGTTTACCATTCTTGTTGTTTACAACAATGCGTGTCAGGCGATTTTCCTTGATCAGTGTGTCGATCCATTCATCAAACGAGTTTCCGCTCTGAGAAGGCTCGGATGATTCCTTCTTAGGAGTGACATCTTTAGGTTGCTCTTTTTTGACTGGAGCAGAAGAAGCATTCGTTGAAGCGCTTTTCTGTACCGTACTGTCCTGAGCTTTTTTTCGTCCATTGTGTAGAGTCGTAATGGATTCTTTTCTAGATTGAATTGTCGCTTCAATAATCTTGCCAAGCTCTATACCGGATTGAATCCGGAAGTCCGCAATCTGTTCCTCTTTGTTCATGAGCTCCAACAGGGACTGCAGTGCCAGTGCATTTGAGCGGTTCTTAATCAGAATATCGACGTTGAATAGATAGCCGATTTCTTCTTCGTTGGATATGGTTTCTTTCATTCATCCCAGCCCCGTTAAAATATATGTGAATACCGTAATACGTCTAACCTACTATATCATTAATGTGGCAATAATCATAGTGTCAAGGCGGAGAAAATGCTATGGAAGAATCGGTCAGAATCATGGTGATTGAAGGGGCAATTATTTTTACTTTTTAGCCATGTTATTTGTATATAAAGTTTGTAATGACTGGTGATTCAGTAGAGTTATAGATGTGTATAGTAATCAAATTCGAAAGATACGTTTTGAAGACTATGAAAGAACATTTAGAAATTGATGGAGATGAACAGATGAGTTATTACGAATTAGCGGCGAATAGAATTAGAAATATTGACCCTAACCTATATATTGGAATCTCGCAGAAAAGATACGAAGAAGTAAGAACTAAAGGGGAGTATGCTGCAGATGCCACATTGATTGCTGAATACTACCGTAGGGTGGGCGTTTTTTTGCAGCATCTCTCCAAAGAATCCACTAGCATTTATGTGGGAATGGATTGGTTAATTGGTTATCGAATTCCTGATGATGCATGGGACAACTTCGTAGTCGATTTTCCTAATTTTAAAGATATTGATCTTATGATTATAAAGCTATTAAGTATGCATTATCTGCGATGGTGCTCTCTGCTTGATGACAAAAATAGTTTTGCATTACAGTACCCAGACATCTATGAACCGATCATAACATTATTTGAAAGAGGTGGTGGACGAATTAGTACCCATCATCATGAACTGGTTGGAGGATTTGGAGGTTTCCCTAAGACCATCTATGCTACGAGAGGGGACATGAATCCTTTTGACATTAGTGAGGCGGCACTTGAAATGATCATTGAAGAGGTAAAGTTCGCGGAAGCATATCTTCAGGTGTATAAAAATGGGGATCTAACTGAACGGAACTGTATTCGTTGCGGCAATCGTCTATTGATCCATTCACACATCACGGAATATGGTTATCCATGGTATAAAATTAAATGTGAGTCTGAGAACTGTTTTGATAGAAATTTCTCATGATTAATTGATAAAAAGATTAAAAGCTTTTGCTAATTTGAAAGTAAATTGATCTTATTCCTTGTATAAGGAGGGGATTATTATGAAGAAGCATTGGGGAAAGTATCTCATTCTTCTTGCAATTATAGTACCTATAGGAGTTGTTACTATATTTTCGCTCCCTCAAGATCGAAAATATATTACCGTAGCCATATTTCCTCCACTATTCTGTGTCTTGTATTATTCGTGGATTGCTTTAGATAAGAGGAGGAATAGGTGAAATAAAGCGGGATTTTCTCTCACTTCAGTAGCGTTCAAAAGAAAAACCAAATGAATAAAAGTTAACTTCAATCTTGGTTACATAAATAGTAAGATTTACAGTATCTATTTTCTTACCACTCTCAATGTAAGCTTTTAAGTCTTTTTGGAAGTTTTGGCTCTCCATGATGGTGTGCTTAAATAACGGTCCTTCAATGTTAATTATAACCTTATAGTGCTCAATAGCGTAATTTGTTATTTTATCTTGTTTTTTAAGCCATTTTCTCAATACAGGCAAGTGTCCACACGACTCTTCAGGGCGAGGCATACAATTATCTTGACCTGCGGAAGAGGAGGTGGATCGGGAGATTATGGTGACGATGGAGCCGATTGTGGTTGGAGAACATGTGTTGGTGGGAGTGGAAGTGGAAGTGGAAGTGAAGCTACCCAAAACAACGCTGCTTACGATTAATACATCCAAGGGGTATATCATGTGTGGAGCAACTACCGTATCTCATTTTGGAATAGAGTCGCAAAGTGCTGGTACACGTCATGGACCCATATGGGACAAGCTCTCATTAGTTTTCAAAAGTGTTTGAAAGGACTTGGGAAACGCTAAAAAATATCATTTGTGACTCGATTTTGTGACGCTTTTTGTGACGTTTGATAAATGGGGCAGGCTGTTGACTGGTATGGATTTGTAATGTGAATAAATCTTTTTTTGTGACGACAATCATATGTTTTTTCTGATTGTCACTAATTAACTCAAAATGAAGGTCTAAAATTGACACAACTAAGATTACCGCAATTTTTGGCAGTGCTGTAGTTCTTGGAATATTGCTTTATCCAATTCAGAATTTAGATGCTCTCAAGGCATTTGGGATGAGTTGAATGGATTTTTGATCGTATGGAATGGTTTAGTGAATATACAAACTTACTTCCAAAACGGAAACAGTGTGTCCACATTGTAAACTTAAATTGGAGGAGTTGAGGTTTCGAGGTTCTTGAACTTACATTTGATATGAAGTTCAATATACACATCCAGATTGCAAATTCAGAGCTCCGTTACGATTCGACTTTGCCGTATAAAATGATAGAAATAAACTAAAATGTCTAAACGAATATGATGGTAAGCAGCATCATGAACCAATCGAATACTTCGGTGGAGAAAAAGCTTTCAACTCTAACAGAAAAAGGACAAAATAAAAGACGATTACTGCAAAGCTAACAGCATCCCACTAATACGTATCCTTTACTTGGAGTTCAAGAACATCGACTCAATAATCACCGAGCAATTAACTGAATTGGGTGTTCTCTCCACTGCTTTGGCTTAGAAAAGTTCCTCTTTGCAAGAACCTAAATTAAACAAGAACCGGAACAATTAAGTCCGGTTCTAAAAAATGTGATATGGTCTACTCACCCAATTCTTTTAGATGCAGTTTATAAATAGGCCATTCTTTTAGTATTGTTTGTTCTTCTGATGTTAATGCATCAATAGACATACTAACTTCATCCTTATCTTTAAGAAGAATACTCACACAAGCGCAAAGGGTATGTTTGCCATTAACAATCGCATCCCTTCTCATGCCCATCAATAGTCTTCGTTCTTCTTTGGTCAATTCTTCTCCTTTCCAAGCTTTTATTTGCAATTTATTCACAATCATGGATTCCATTTTTTCAACGTCTGTGCCATTCGATTTATCATAGATATAGTTTGCCAATTCTAACAATTCAACTTTTCCAGAAATCGAATAGGCATTAATACACTTAATACAGAAATCATCGGTATAAATGTGAACTGTTTCATTAACAAAAGGATCAAACAGATCAAATGAGTTTTGGACTTCTTCTATATTTAGGTTAATAGCCGTAGCCAGAACAGATTCTTCCAATTTAACAAATGGACTATGTTTGTATCGCTCTCCATTCGTACACCGTATCTCAACATCCAAAGAAGTTACAATTGAGCTAAAGGCGTTGTGTAACTCTCCATTCATCTTTAAAAACACTAGCTTATATTTGTCCAGATCAATAGTGAAGAATCCGAAATTAAAGTTTTTAACGAGACTATAGTCTTTATGAAGAACCAAGTTAACTAAATGATGAAGTTGCCACAAGAGATTTTCATCATATCTCAACTTCAAATTGGGATTAATATTTAAAAAACTAAATGTAGACTGTAAATCATCTAAGAAATCTTGATGTCTTTCCCATTCCTCAATTACTTCAGTAAAAACAGGTAATTCAAAAGATTGACCTAAAAATTGAATCTCTAAACCAGAGAATAGATCAAATAGAAATGGTTGTAGTTTCAATTGTGCTGAAATCGTACGAACTTCCAAATGTCCGTACGTGAATTTCCCTTTATTTATATCAATATTTATTTCAAATGTATCTTCCAGTGTTAAAGTCAAGTTGGAATCTTGAATCTGTATTTTAGTGAATAATTGATACTCCTTGTCTCCTACTTCATATTTTACATTTCGATCAAATGCAATTTCCTCTAATGTGGCAAGTGATAGAGGAATGTGTACATTGTTTTTTATCCCATATAAAGCAAATTGCTCTTTGAACAAATCTTCCTGATTGATGATTCCAAGTGAACTTATCTCATAAGAATTAAAATCAGAAACAGTGTAAGGCTTATGTTGTATTATTGCTAATGGCTGCTGTTGTTGCATTCTTAGAAAATTCAGACATAGATCGTAGAGTTTGGTCTCATCAAGAGGACGCAATCGAATAGTTCTAGACTTTTGCCCACTAAAATCCTTCAAAATGCCACTGATCTCCAGTGGTAAAAGAGGTTTATAGAATAATCTTACCTCCCCATTTTCGTTCACCTCTCCTACAAAAAGAAGGACTCCACCAGTTTTAAAGAAGTTAGCGATATCGGCCATCTCGAAGATATATGTAATGTTACTGTTACTAAACTGCTGTACACCTGTTGACTTCACTTGAACTGGTACTTTTCCAACAAAATTCACTTTTTTTTCACTATTATCAGAAAAAACGTCGATATGTCCGTCAAATGAAACATCCTTATCACCAACTGGTATATTAGGAATTAGATGTGAACTGGGACTAACAGCTAATGTGCTGATTTTATAAACCGTAAGCCTCTCTTTCATTGTGTTAGTGTGCATGAGACCAACCCCCTCTACTAATAGTTACATTATACCATGATTTGGAGTTACTACTTGTTGCTGAATAGGTCTGTTTCGTCTATTTCTTTTAACCATGAAAGCATACTCTCACTAACCTTAGTCTGTGAGGAGAAAAAACTATGATGTTTTATCGAAGACTGTAGGTAGATTCAAGGTAACAATAAACTAATAGAGGATATACTTTAGACAGCTAATAATAGCTGCTCTTTACTTTGCCCAACAAACTTTTATGAACTGAAATATTTAATATCAGCATCTAAGCATAGACATGGAATCGTATCAATTGTCACAAATATTCTTTTAAAAATTTAATAACTGCGAATACAGCCAATTAGCTTATTAGGATTCTTTACCTTACTTAGATTCAGGTGTTTCAACTGGTTCAAATAATTCATCGATCTTTAAGTTTAATGCGTTTGCTACAGCAAATAGGTTCTTGATGTTATGTTGTTCGGACTTATCGAATCTAGAAATGTATGGTTGTGGTACTCCCGCAGCAACAGCCAATTCTGATTGGGTAATTCTTTTTTCTTCACGAATTTTATTAAGTTTGCCTTTATATGTGTTCACGTAACTACCTCCTACTGTGTTTAGATTTATATTATACAGTATTCAATAAATATTGAAAATGTAATTGATAATACAATATTCAGTATTTTATATTTAAGATGATCAAGGGAAACACACAAAAAGAAGACACTGACAATCATTCCATCCATCTCACCAGAAAAGGAGCTATCTATCATGACAACCGAGTATATCAGACCAACTTGGACAATTGAAGAGGTTATCGTTGATTGCAACGTAAGCAAAAAGGCTATTGTTCTCATCGACAATTTTAAGTCTATCTTGGTTACTGAAGAGCTGCGCTATGAATTCATGATGCGAGTTCCGTTTGATCCAAATGGTCATCAAGTATTCAATCTTCTGCACGAAATGAGAAAAGAGCAGCTGCGTCTTAATCCAATGTCAGATGAATCGTTTCTTAATATGTACTACCTAAATCCAATTCAAGCATTACGGCAATATTTCAAACATAGCATTGTTCCTGCTCATGAAGAGCGTATTAAGCAATGGAACATCGATTTAGAAGAGTTGGTCAAACTAAAACAAACGGATTACTCAATTCATCTTAATAGGGCGTTGACAGCGTTGTATAAATAGATTCAATTTTGTCAGTAACAGTTTACTCGAACGGTTAACGTTGTGACTTAAAAATCTCTTATAAATTGCAACAAGATTATACATATGAATTTCAGTGAAATGACGATTTGATTCACATTTATAAGGTAGTACTTTAGTTTTGAAGTAAGCACAGTTTGTGAAGAAAAGGGGATAAACATATGAAACCAATACAATTTATCAAGAACCTAATTAAAGAGTATCGTTACAAGCGTTATGAAGAAGAGTATTACAACTTATCAGAGCAAGAGCAGTCTTACTGGTCACTTGATATGTATCAGATGCAACGTGAAGCACTTGACACATTCTTCAAGACACCCTCACCATGCGCTATGTTTACAATGGCGTTAATGGATCACACAAGACAAACACAGCCGCAATGGACAGTGATGATGAAAGTGATGGATGCTAAGAAGAGAAAATTAGGGAGGTTTAAGCCGCAATCATTTGTACTTGAAACGATGTATTCGGAAATGTTTGATGAAATCATGGCTCCATCGGTGTAGGAAAGAGGAAAATAAAATGATATCTGACGGATCATTATTCGATGAGATCATGAGTTTGAGTATTATGGATATTCCGTATCGCACAGTGGGGAAAGTGAAGTGTCAGAAGAAGATGAGAAAGGCGAGAACCATTACAACTTACTTGGATGGTTTGTATCATGACTTGGTTAAAGAGGGATCATGCTTAGACATTACAATTGAATGTAGGATGGAGATACGCAAGGAGTTAACATTGATCAGGAAGCAGAAACGTTTAATAGATCAGGAAATGAGAAGACAAGATATGTATAGTTGATTGAAGGATAGTGCAACGTTGCTCTGTCCTTTTTCGTTATGGTATCTAGTAATACTTTTACCCTGTTCAAAAAAGCATTTCAAAGATATTCTGTAAATAAAGCGAGTTAACTAACGGGAAATTGTGGAGGTTAATTATGGAATATGATTTTTTGCCAGAGAAACATTGGGATAATCATGATTATCTGTTATACCTTTATGATGTTATTGCTGACATGATTAGAAAATCAGATCAAAATAAATTGACTAGTTTTAAATTACAATTTGACAATGAAGAAACAGCACATTCTTTTGAGAATGAGGAAGATATGTTTAAATGGATGGATGAGAATGGATTTCATGAAACCTCGGTTAAAGTATTCGAAAGTCATGTTTTTTTTAGTCTATTAACTGATTTTTGTTATTATTTATATGAGTCACTAAGTTGTGCTAAAAGAGGAAAGGTTACTGTTGCGTATACTTTGCTTAGGAAACCAATACGTGACAATTTACTTTACTTAGAGTGGCTTTTAGATGATTGCGAAGAGTTCTACAACGCTTTCTTGTATGGCCCCATTGAGCAATGCGATGTGGCAAATTACAAGATATTTGATAAGAAAAGGATTCAAAAAATAGTAGATTCTGCTTCAAAGAAAACGTATATGGGTGAACAACTCAATAATAATAATTTTTTGTACACTCTTAGATTCAATAATAAAGATGTAAGAGGATTACAGCGAATTTGGAATCAGTCAATGCACCTTATTACTACCTCTCCAAATTATTTAACTAACCAAGGTAATCTTAATTTCATTTTCACAGACGATAAAATATGGAGTGATTATTGGAATTATTACTACTTAGTAATGCCGCAGTTAATAACTTATTCACTCGAAATCTGTGAGGCAATTTTCACAAAAATTTCTAAAGTGAATGATTTTGATTTATCCTTCAATCGTAGTGTGCGATACGCAAAATATAATAAGACTCTGCCTAGCTTAGAAAGTATTGCGGAGTTAGAGATTTACCCACATGAAATCCTTAATGTACTCAAAGAAAGTGGTGGGGTAGCGGCCTTAACCTGTGAACAATGCAATCAAAGTATTCAAATTGATGACGAAACAATGAAAAAGATTGTAGCAGGTTGGTTCATCAAGTGTAATAGTTGTGGTGAAGATCATAGTATTTGTAGATATATAGTGGATATCGATGTATTAGCTATTTGAACTGAGTAATTAAGCATCCTTCGGGGTGCTTTCTCATGTATACAATATGAATACCTCTGCTTGAAAATGCAAGGATAGAATAAGTAGTAGTCAAACTGACTACCACTTAACACAGTTATATTCAGAAAACATAGGTAGATAGACACTTCTTGTTGTATAATTGTGGTAGAAAAGTGAGTGTGTTAATAGGGATATATCAATTTAGTTTGCGAAGTTATCTGAGTGAAATAATACTTTCATTAAATGTTCCTTACATATGAATAGGGGTTGATCAAAGTGGAATTAGTTAATTCTTGGGAAGACATTAAAAGTAACATGCAGACATTTGATGATTACAGATGGTCAAAGGATTATATTGAATATTATAGAAAAAGGATAAAGAAGGGTATATGCTTTATAGTTTGCATGGATGACAATGGAAACAGAAATTTCTACCCTAGTAGATTTATTGGATATGTTGACAATTCAGCAGAAAAGCATACGGATCATGACGATAAACATGGGCGTTATACCAATGAGATCATTAACACCATCTTAGGTAAAACGCCTGAGCAAAACGAACAGATACTCAAGTATTTTGAAGAGTTTTGCGGAAAAATAGATATTGAATTTAAAGAGCATGGTGCAGTAAAATCTCCTAGAAAGTTTTGGGTATATAACTAAACGAATTCGAATCAGTAAAAGTAGTCTTTCACTAAAAGGAGTGAGATAAAGTGTTTTCAGAAAACGATATTAAACCGCCAGAATATGACATATATGAATTTAAAAATGGATACCTTATACCTGTTCTGAGCATTAAATATTTTCGTGTGATCAGAGAACATGATTATTACATTTTTATTGAAAAGAACGAACAAGAATATATTTTCGATGTAGATGATTATGAGTTATATAAAAGGGACTTAGTAACAAACAACTTCACTAGATGTAAAGTTATTGATAGCTCTATAGGTAAGTTCTTTTTACATTTAAGAAATGGTCGAACCAAATATGTTACTAGTGATGAGTATGTAGCACATCTAAACAGGAAAATTAAAAGATTCTTTAAAGGAAAGGGGTTTATAAGAGATATTTTGAAATAATTCTTTGTTTATATAAGAGTAGTTTTATCTCAACAGAAAGATGAGGAGCATTCATGAATGTACTAGAAACTATATTAACTGCTGTAGCTTCGTCCGCTGCTGTCTCCGCATTAATAACTGCATTATTTAGCAAATCGAACAATGATAAGAATCAGTCTCTCAAATATGTAACCGAAGAGCGCGGAAAATGGAGACAGTTTATAAAAGAAAGTTCTTCAGTGATATACTCTGGAAACTACAAAAATGAAAAAGAAAAAGTCCAACTAATATCCCAATTCATTTTAAGTTTAAACCCTTTAAATGTTAAGGGTAATAAACTTGACCTCAAAATTATTGAATTGTTGAAACAAATTCAAGATGGGGACAACTCAAGAAAGACACTTGATAATTTTAGAGATTGCATCTCTATACTTTTGAAGCATGATTGGGAAAGATCTAAGTCAGAAGCAGGTAAGAGCCGGCGAAAAATAGATGAAGAAAACCTAAAAAAGGTTTTGGGGACTTTCTACTCACTCCCTGAAGAAAGGGACGAGTCAGTTAATAAATGATAATTTAGGTGAAGCGAATCTTTTATAATAAGTTAAACAACAAACTTAACCAATTCTCATTTTACGGAGGACGAGCGATATGGATATAGTGAAAGTAGATAATCCTACTTGGTCTGGAGACATAAAAAGTATTTTGGAAGATGTAGAAGACGGTATCTTTAATAAAATTGATGCTATAGAAAATGATCGACTGGGTCTCGATTGGTGGCAACTTAAAAGTAATGATGAGGTTATTGATGTTTTGTGGATAGACTGCGGAGTAGACGAAATACTATATGACGATCAAGGAGAAGTTGCGGAAATTTCGTTCTGCTTTAGAAAAGAATATCGCAAAGAGGAATGTTAACTGCACTAATGGAGCAAATAGAAGGATTGGTCAAGAGCACCTACGAAGATGCCACACTAATCTTAGCAGTAGTAAAAAAGACAAACCCTCTTCTTGAAAGTGTAGTCAGAACATTAGAAAAACATGGTTACATATCTATCCATAACAGCAACAACGTATTACTTGAGAAAGAGATTGAAAACTCGGATTAAAAAAGCGCCAATAAGATTTAAAAAGATAAGTGAGTTTGATTAATTTTACTATAGGAGGATTAGTTATGTTTGAAGATTTGCTAACAGATAACGTATCACTAATAAAAAGGGACGGACGTATTTTCAACGATATTCCTGCAAGTGTTCAAACTAAAAAAATATTCATTGAAGCTTCAAAAATACCTGCTGAAGAAGGTGATACAGTTAGTAGAGAGTTGCCTAACGGGTTAATTGAGAGGTATATAATTTTAAATACTGGGTATTTCGGTGGTCATTCAGATATACCTGCTCACTACCAGATGGAAGTGAAAAAGGAAACTGCTATTGATCCAGAGAGGCAGTCATCGATGCAGTTTAATATAGGCACCGTGTATGGGTCTACTATTGGAACACAGGGAGACGCACATGTTGAGAATGTTTTCAATTTCGAAAAAGTTGACCAGCTTATTGAAGATCGTGGTGGAGATGATAAAGAAGCGTTGAGAGATATGATTGAAGAAATCAAAGAGTTTTTTGAAGATTCTGAAAAAGTGAAAAAAGGTTCCCTCTCTAAATTTTCTGAGTTAATGGAAAAGCATAGCTGGATCACAGGGGCTGTTTCTCAATTGGGATTAGGTTTTCTCACGGGAAGTTTATTCAAATAAAAGATGAAAATTAAATGGCTATTTTACATCGTGACTTATAAGGATTAGACGTTGGATCATAATAAGAAATGAAGTTAGCGAAAATCGAATATGACATCGTTTAAAGGGGTTCTCTGTATGGTGTTTATATTTTTAGTTGGCCTCTTTGTAATATTTATTAGTTCGATGAACACATATGGTGCAAAGTGGGCGCATATTACGTTCCCAATATATTTAACAGTGGGCTTGTTATATTTTTCTGTTTTGTGTATTGTCAACGAAAAATACTTTATAGGTAGTATCTGTGTGATTGCTATAATATCTTACTTGATGTACTTGGTGCTCGACTTCAAAATTGGTGAAAGGTCACATAGAGACTATCCCTCCGAGTGGGTATCATATCTTGGGTTGTGTCCAGTATTGGTAGCTGTTATTGCATTGTTGTTCCTACCTAATAATATTGTAGTTCTAAAAGATGAAGAAAGCCCCGTCCAAAGTGACAATGTCTATTATAGTAACTGCTCTGAGGCTAGAAAAGCTGGAGTAACACCTATATATGAAGGTCAGTCGGGTTATAGAAAAGGGTTAGACAGGGACAATGATGGGATAGCTTGTGAGTGATTTAGTGAAAGATGTGTTTCAGATGGAGGGATTTGAAATCATGATTAGAATGGATTTGGCTGAAAATGGAGCTGACTCCTTAAAGGCAGCCTATTTAATTATGGAGAAATTACCTATTCTTGAAGATGGACTTGCTCATAACTTAAAGGATGCGGTTATGTCACTAAATCATGGAATTGAAATACTCTTCAAGTTGCTTCTGAAAAATTATGAAGAATATTTGATTTTTACTGATCTTGACAAATACATGACTGCTAAAAAGAATATGTTAGAGAAGGGCAAGGACAATGTTTTGGATGTTAATCCACTTCTCAGAACGATTGCTTTGAGTGAAGCTATTAGAAGAGCGAAATATCTATGTGGGTATGAAATATCAAGTGATTTTGAGGTCGGTATTAATTATATCAACAAAATAAGAAATCAATTTATGCACTATGAAATCAATCTCTCGGATGAAGAGATGCGAGAATTGCTCGTTAAAATGAGGATAGTTTATGACTTGAGCTATGACTTCTTTATTACTTATATCGATGATCTCTCTTTAATATTGGAGGAAGCTAGGTATGAAATTACTGTCGATGATTATTCTGATGAAATTGCTGAGATGCATCGTAGTTTAATTGAGGAAGATCTTGCTGAGCAGGCATATGATAGATACCTAGAAGAAAAGTACGGGGTATAGACTTGTTGAAATGCCAGTTTAATTAAAATTTTATTAGGAGGTATTCATTTGAAAGACCAATTCCTAAGACTAATTTCATGTTTTACTGAGGAAGATAACCTAAGAGGACACATTGAGAAGCAAGGGAAAGATTTTATAAATATTACTAATAGATTTAACGCGGTATTAAATCTTAAAAACGATGTCGCTTTCGTGAGTGAGTATAAAGGTAAGATTATCGCTCCTGTACCACTTGCTTCAGGAGGCGGTGAAATAAAAATCGTGGTATTTGGTTTAAATCCTCATTTAGATACAAAAGAATCAAACAAAACAATTATTGAAAAGGAATGCGCCGGAGATACGTGGGAGGAATATTCATCTTACTATAACTCTGATGGAGTCTTTAAACATGTGGCATTACCAATTGGAAAGTACTACAGAGAAATAACACCCCTTGTTACTTCATTAATTCAAAAAGAGTACATAAGCTGGCTAGACTTCAAATTACCCAGCAAAGAAGAAACGAGCAAAAAAGTCATTAAGGCACTTGAAAACTTTTGTGCAGCAGAATTCATCCCTTTTCATTCACATAAATTTAAGTCCTCTACTTCAAAGATAGAAAAGTTGTTTGTTACAATTCCTCAATTCAGAGAGTACTTAATATCACTTTTAGAAACCATCCATGACTCCCTTACTGATGATGGCTGGATTGTTTGCAATGGGAGTGATTCTTGTAATACTTTTCTTGATATGATAGAAAAGAATGAAAAGTTGGGAACTCTAAAACTTATAAAGGATTTAAAGAAAGAAAGAGGTTATTCATTTTATTACTGGGGCAATCGTCAAGTAATCTTACTCCATCACTTTTATGCGGCTGCAGGAAAAGGTCTTAAGCTCAGTAGTAATGTTGAGAAAAAGTATATGATTGAAGATGCTATCGCAACCTTTAATCAATATTTATATAAAATATAGATTTGAAAAAGGCACTCAGGTTATTAATTCCTGGATGCCTTTGTTTTGGCTCTTATATTATTGGGGTAAACTTTGATGGGAATTCTCCCTTGAGATATGTACTATAAACTTCCTTTTACGAAGAAATTTTTCAAAGCTTCATTACCTCTTTTATGATCCTCTGGATCACCAGACACTTTGATAGTAATCTTGAATCCTCGGCTATTCTTCTCAGTAGACAAGTGCTTTGATCCGTCAGAATATTCAATATAATCATATAAATCACCATCGAAAATAACTTGCTCTCCGGGATAGGAAACTATAGTTACTGGCTTTTCCATATATTAATCTCCTGAGTATTGTTTGTTATTTTAATATATTCAATATAGGTAGAAATTATGCTAATTTTCTATAATAATTTTGTATTGTAAGAGTACTTTTGGTTTGGATTCAAAATTTACTATGGTCTAGTCTTCCATTATGGTAATTATCGACATTGGTCACAATCAATATAATTATGAGATATTGCTTAAATAAGTCATCATTATAGATAATCCTGTTACGTTGCGATTGAAATTATAAAAAAATGCTAAAATCGCTTGTCCTGTCTAGCTTTTTTTGAAAACCAATCGTTGATTTATAAATTTTTCCAATATAGAAAAATCGTTGATAATACTAGCATTTTAAGGCGTTTCGGAGTATCTACGATTACACTTATGATCTAAGAAAAATCTAATAGCTAAAGAAGTGAAAATGTTGATATGAAAGGATATTTGGGCAGTTGTGGTATCGTTTAAGATTACAAACACGATCAATATGATTGTTAAATATGTTCGAGACCGTATTGGTACGTTTTACTGATTGAATAGATATGGTTAAAAGTATACTTTGCGGTCTCACATACGTTCCGTCATTGCGCTAGTACCCTTAAATAAAAAATTAATTGTTGAAACTTGTGTCTCATATGTATTGCCGCGATATAGATTTGATACTGATGTGCGACTCGAACTAGTGTCTGTTACATTTCAAGGAGTAGTTCCTGTGCTAGGATAATAAGTCTAGCTTGAACTAGAACTTGAAGACCCACCCCCGCACCAATATTCACTCACATAAGTCCCATCTTTACGCTAGTATCCTTTTACATACGTTCTTGCATCCACATGATCTGAGAAATAGAGTAATGCTGGTGAAAGAAGGACTAGACTAAAAGCACTGATAAAAATGTCTTGAAATTTTCAACCTGCTACACCACCTGTTTTTATTTTGAATGAAAATATTCTAACAAAAAGGACTCACGTCGAATATCACTATAATTCTGACCAAAGTCTGATTTTATAGACGCTATAGTTTTTAAGATCGATGTTATAATAAAGAGGATTACAACATTAATTGCTCTTTCTCTACATAAATCCCTTTTGATTAAAGCATAACAAGGATTTATTCATATACACTTAATTTGTTCAACATAAATTACACCTCAATTGATAGTTGTGTCTAATAATTGGTACAGTTCATAATTATTTGATTGTGCTCATAAAGTACTATTTATGAGTATTTTTCAATCAGCAGATGTCCATGCACGGTATTGAACATTGAATTAGATAAGTTAACTTAATTTATTAAGTATAAGTATAAGAAAAAGAGTAAGTTGTTAACAGATAAGTAAATTGAGTTTGATAGAGTTGTTTTTAGTTTAAGGTTAAAAAATCAGTCTAATAAAAAATTAAAGGACTCAATGGACTTCGTCTCCAAATGATGGCTTGTTTTGTTCAATCGCTGCAACAAAATCCTCTTTTTTTGGACGATTCACGTAGAATGGATTTTTTTTCTTTGGTCCAATAAAGTAAATTTTTTCATTGTTTAGGATTGTAGTTTCTTCAATGATAATAAAGCCTTGATCAAATTTATTGTGAGAAAATGTCAAAGATTTAAGCAGTAATTTATTGTTGAATGTAATTTTATGAATCAGCAATGGAACATATTGATATTTCTCGAGATAAATCCAATGATACGTTATATCGTTTTTCTCAGCTAATCTAATATTTATCGGCATTAATATAAGGTAAACTATAAAGAGGAGGAATAGATCGAAATAGCTAGCTATAATATCTTCTTTATTTAATACTAATGCAGTCATGTTTATAAGAAAATATCCTATTATAGTTACTATTATAGATAAAATTATGACTTTAATTAGTTGACGATAAAGAGCTCTTCTCGGAGTGAACAAAATTCTTTCATGTTTGTTTGCCAATAACAAAAGTATACCTGAAATAATGACCAGGGGAGAAAAAGTAGGAATTAAAAATTGTAACCAGTTTTCTTTTAAAACTTCAATCATACGATCACCGCTTTCTTAATTATCAATGTTTTATATCGGCAGATATTAAGATTGTATTAAATAAACGAACATAATTAATTGATATCTGATGGGGAGGATGAATGATGATCTAAATGTAAGACTGGATTAAGATAGTGTTTTAGATATGACTAGCTATGATTGTTAAGAATGTTCTACGGTTAAGATTAAAAGGACTCAAACGGAATATGGTAGGTGATTATACCAGGGAGTTTTTTAATTTTTTTATATAAGATAAATACAGAATCTCTTCTAAATGCTACAACTTAACTAACTACAAGGTCAGATTCAAATAAATAACAATTAACAAGTGGTCGAAATTGAGGTTTTAGTATTACGACTCGAAGTAAATGTTAAGTATAATACAGAGTTTAAGAGTAACAGGATTTAAATAAATATCAATGGATAGACTTGAACAGAATCTTATTTCAAATAAATAATCGAACTGACCATTGAATGGTTTATTAACCCACATTTCTCGACACACGGCAGGTGTCCACACGACTCTTCAGGGCGAGGCATACAATTATCTTGACCTGCGGAAGAGGAGGTGGATCGGAAGATTATGGTGACGATGGAGCCGATTGTGGTTGGAGAACATGTGTTGGTGGGAGTAGAGGTTAAGCTGCCCAAAACAACGCTGCTTACGATTAATACATCCAAGGGGTATATCATGTGTGGAGCACTCGATGTGGGATTACTTAATGAGGTGCTGGGAGATCGCAAAATTATTGCAGCTCGGGCAGTAGGTGTGCGTACACTGGAACAATTGCTGCATGCTCCGATGGAATCGGTGACAACGGAAGCCCAAGCTATGGGAATTAAAGTTGGCATGACAGGTGTAGATGCATTATTGAAAATGATCTAAGCATCGAAATGAACGATCGCATCCAATCCAATCTAATATGATTACCATCCCAATTTCAGTATTACTTCAACCCAACATCAATCCAATATCAAACTAACTTCAATGTTTACACCAAAAAAAGGCTCCCTTCAGGGAGCCACATTTCTTTTTTGAACGAATCGTTTATTTCATTAACTTAATTCAAAAATAAAAATTAAGCTTCATCTTTTGCAAACAATGCAGCCAGATTCTCTTTGAAAGGCGCACGCACGACACCTTTTTCCGTAATGATGGCTGTGACGTATTCGTTCGGAGTGACATCGAAGGCTGGGTTAAATACTTTAACACCCTGCGGTGCGGTACGTTTGCCAAAACCTTCTGTAACTTCCTCTGCTGCACGCTCTTCAATTGGAATAAGATCGCCAGATGGTGTAGACAGGTCAATGGTGGATAGTGGGCTAGCTACATAAAAAGGAATGTTATGTGCTTTGGCAAGCACTGCAACGCTGTACGTTCCGATTTTGTTTGCTACATCACCATTCGCAGCCACACGATCTGTGCCGACGATAACGGCTTGAATCCATCCCTTCGACATGACCATTCCGGCCATGTTATCACAGAGCAGTGTAACGTCAATGCCAGCCTGTTGCAATTCAAATGCAGTCAGGCGTGCACCTTGAAGTACAGGACGAGTTTCGTCCGCAAATACTTTAAGGTTGATACCGCGTTCTTGAGCAAGATACATTGGCGCAGTTGCTGTGCCGTATTTGGCTGTCGCGAGTCCACCGGCATTACAGTGCGTCAGCACACCCATACCATCTTCGAACAGTGGGAGTGCATTTTCGCCGATCATACGGCATACTTCTTCGTCTTCTTTTTGAATGAGAAGAGCTTCAGCTTCAAGAGCTGCATTACCATCCTCAATCGATGTGCCAGCTTCTGCAAGCTCATTGGCCTTTTGCATCATACGATCCAACGCCCAGAACAGATTCACTGCCGTTGGACGAGATGTTGCCAAGTGAGCACAGATGGATTTTACATGATCCAGCCAGCCTGGTGTTGCTAATCCATCATAAGCTTTAGCGCCTAGAACGACGCCAAATGCAGCAGCAATTCCGATCGCAGGAGCTCCACGTACTTTCATGGAATGAATCGCTTCCCATACTTCCTCAGGTGTGTACAATTTGAGCATCAGAATGGTCTCGGGTAGAAGACGCTGGTCAAGCATTTCAAGCTTGTCCTGTTTCCATATAAGGGAGGACAAAGGCTGGTGTTCAGAAGTTGTCATGGGTGTGCCTCCGTTTTTACTAAATTTATGATTTAAGTGCAGAGACAGCTGTAGACACGGTGTCTAACAGTTCTCCGATGGTGTTCAAGCGACGATTGCTCTTAATTAGAGCTTTACCGATGGCGAGTGCTTTGCGCTGTGCACGTTCACGTTCTATTGCATCTTCAATGGTATCGATATCCGCTACGTGTGCAAGACCCACAATACGGCGTACCATTTTCGCACCAGCGAAGCCAGCCGTATCCCGGAAAACCTTTTGTACATAGTGATCTTGATATCCCGGAGCTTTTGCCATAGGGTCGATTAGATCATTCACCCACAGTGCACGGAAACGGCTCTCAAATTCAGTCCACACGTCCCGAACCATGTCTAGCAACAGAGCTTCACGCTCTTGAAGTGCTTGGCTATCTTTGATCGATCCTGGAAGGGAAGCATAATTAAGCAACAGGTTCGCAATCACTGCACCAATATCGAAGCCCATCGGCCCGTAATAGGCAAACTCAGGATCAATGACTTTAGTGGATTCCGGTGTTACAAAAATACTGCCTGTGTGCAGGTCGCCATGAAGGAGCGCTTCACCATGAGTTAGAAATTTCTCGCGCAATAAAGCGACTTCTAAGTGCAGTTCTCCATCCGTACGAAGCGCCTCAGCCTCGTCCTCAATAGAAGGTTCATAATTATTTTTCTCAGCGATCCGATAGGGCTCATCGAATATCAAATCCTCGGTTATTTTACACTGATCTGGATTGATAAATCGACCTTGTTTTTCTTTCTTCAGTTGTTGGTTCATGCCGAGGTCTGAAGTAAAGAAGAGCGTTCTTGCCATAAATTCACCGATGTGTTGTGCGAAAAGCGGATAGCTTGTACCCTCTATAAGACCTTTGCGCATAATCACATGATCACTCAAATCCTCCATTACCGTTAATGCAAGATCGTCATCGTAATGATACACCTCAGGCACCATTCCCGGGCAGAGACGATACTCTTCCTGAAGAATTTCACGCTCAATGCGAGCCCGTACAAGAGACAATGGCCATGATTCTCCTACGACTTTCGCATAAGGAAGCGCCTGTTTGATAATGATACTTTTATCGGAGTTCTGATCTGTGATATGGAAAACCAAATTCAGATTGCCGTCACCGATCTCACGACATTCTAGATTCGAATCTGCCGTAAACGGATCAGGTAATGTTCGCGCCAATTCGATTGCTTCCTGGGGTGTTAAAGGGTGATATTGGGACAAGAATGCCACCTCCATATATATGAAGAAACAGGAAAACCCACTTCTTTGCTTGGTATATGTCAGTATATCGGAATTAGCTCGGCTTTTGTACCCTTTTTTTGATACCGGCGATGTCAATCTTGTTTCACACTTCAGGGACGAGGGTAAAAACAAATAGGCCGGACGGTTGAAGTAAAACGCCCGACAAGGCTTCCCGCAAGCAGCGGTGCCGATTAGCTAAATCTCTGTTATACAGGGGCAGAATGACTCTGCTTTCTCGTATAACGGACTAACTTTAAATAAAGGATGGGATTCAAATGGCTACAACTAACAAAACAAATCAAACAAAAACAGTTGAACAATTACTTAATCGTCAAGTGGCAAACTTGAACGTCCTTTACGTCAAAATTCATAACTATCACTGGTATGTAAAAGGCCCTAATTTCTTCACATTGCACGTTAAATTTGAAGAGTTCTATAATGAAGTGACTGTACAAATGGATGAAATTGCTGAGCGTATTCTTACACTCAAAGGCAGCCCAGCAGCTACAATGAAAGAATATCTGGAGCTCTCTTCTATTCAAGAAGCAGCGGGCGGGGAAGATGCGAAACAGATGGTGCAGAACCTGATCGAGGATTTTGCAACGCTGTCTAACGAATATCAAGAAGGTATTGAAGCGGCAGATGCTGCTGAAGACCAACCTACATCAGATATGCTGACAGGATTCAAAGCAGATCTGGAGAAACATATGTGGATGCTTCGCTCCTTCTTGGGCTAAAACATCGTTTATTAACCATTACTGTAGTACCTGAGTATGTACTAGTACACGAATCGTCGCCTTTCCTACGTTATGGAGAGTTGTCAGGTAGGCGCATTAACGTCTATACTGCTGACAAGACCGATTCGGGGAGGGGAGCATATGATAGGTAACAATATACCGGCATTAAAAGAGTGGGCTTCCACGATCAAGGCTTTAGAAGACGGTCGCCAAATTATGGTGATGCGTAAAGGCGGGATCGTGGAGGAAACTAGACATTTTGAGCTGAAAAGTCCAGCGTTTGTTCTGTATCCGACTTATGAACATCAGCGTAAAGAACTGATCAAGTCCTCTGATCATCCATATGTTGAGGAATCATTGGCCGAATGGGTGCCCGAAGCCTCGACAATCCGCATCACCTCTTATGCCGAAGTGGTGCAAGATGTGGAGATTAGAGATCAGGAGACGCTGGATAAACTTCTAGATTTACATATGTGGACTGCGGATTTTGCCGAAGACCGCCTCAAGTGGAAACGAAAAGATCCGCTCCATGTATTATTGCTGCGTGTGTACCGTTTGAATGAACCGATGGAAATTCCAATTTTGTCAGAATACAATGGTTGTCGTTCATGGATTTCCATTCCGAATGGTTCTTTGCCGAGCGAAATGACGCCGGTGATGGACGTTGCGGATTTTGACGAACAGGTACGGAAGGTTAATGAATTGCTCAAAAATGAAGAATAAAGACAAGAAGGGCTTGTCCATCATATGGATAAGTCCTTTTTTTTGTAGGAGGACATGCTATGACAAAAGATGAGTTACAGTGATTTTTGTCACTGTTTATATACTGTCAAGATGTATTCTCATTTGATTCAAACCTACTTTTATTATAGAATCAGGTAGAATAATGTTTTCTCCAGAGGACAAGAGTTCTCGGAAATGACTTGATAATCAATGAGAATCAGTTTAGAATTATTCTAAAGTGTTCTTGGCTTTACAGATTACAGTACCCTAAGAAATTCAGAGGAAGCTCTGTTCAGATATTAATAGGCGCTTTTTCGTTTTCGACAGCAAACATCAATTTAATCAATGGAGGGAAACAATACACATGGCTACGAATTTCGTCATTGAAGGTCTGAAAGCGACGATCGAAGGTAAGGAAATCCTGAAAGGAATCAACTTGGAAATGAAAGGTGGAGAAATCCACGCAATCATGGGTCCAAACGGAACAGGTAAATCTACACTGGCTTCCGCGTTGATGGGACATCCTAAATATGAGGTAACTGACGGTGTAGTAACACTTGACGGTGAAGACGTACTGGATATGGCTGTAGATGAGCGCGCACGTGCTGGCTTGTTCTTGGCAATGCAATACCCAAGTGAAATTGCTGGTGTTACGAACTCCGACTTCTTGCGTAGTGCAATCAACGCACGTCGTGGCGAAGGAAACGAAATCTCCTTGATTAAGTTCATTCGTCAAATGGAAGGTAAAATGAAAGAGCTCGATATGAATCCTGAGTTCGCTCATCGTTATCTGAATGAAGGTTTCTCCGGTGGTGAGAAAAAACGTAACGAAATTCTGCAAATGATGCTGCTTGATCCAAAAATCGTAGTACTTGATGAAATCGACTCCGGTCTGGACATCGACGCTCTGAAAATTGTTGCAGACGGTGTAAATGCAATGAAGAGCGAAGATCGTGGATTCTTGATCATCACTCACTATCAACGTCTCTTGAACTACATCACACCTGACTACGTTCACGTTATGATGCAAGGTCGCATCGTTAAATCCGGCGGACCTGAGCTGGCTCAACGTCTGGAAGCTGAAGGTTATGACTGGGTAAAAGCAGAACTGGGAATTACAGATGAAACTGTAGGTCAAGAAGCGTAATAGACAAAACGGAGGAGGATCATTTCATGACAACACAAACAATTCTTCCGGTTGAGTCTGAAGCGCTTCGTACCCTGTCGGAGAGCAACAATGAACCCGGCTGGTTGACTGAGCAACGGCTTGAGGCTTTGAAGCTTGCAGGTGAGCTTGCGCTTCCTAAACTGGAAAAGCAAAAAATCGAACGCTGGAATATCAGCGAGTACGGCACATATAAAACGAACGGAGCAATTACTTCTTTGGAAGAAGTACCTGCTTCAATTAAAGAGTTGGTTCAAGACCAAGCTGAAGGTAGTCTGGTGATCCAACGTAACTCTGCTACAATCTACTCCAACCTGTCTGCTGATTTGGCAGCAAAAGGCGTAATCTTCACAGATCTGGCATCAGCTGTTCGTGAACATGGAGATCTGGTAAAACAGTATCTGGGCACAGCAGTAAAAGCGGATGAGCATTCTATTGCGGCACTACATGCAGCACTTTGGAATGGTGGAGTTTTCCTCTATGTTCCAAAAAATGTTGAGATTGAAATCCCATTGCAAGCCGTATTGCTTACAGATGATGCATCTGCAACATTTGCACCTCACGTGCTCGTTGTTGCTGAAGCAAACAGCTCTGTTACTTATGTAGACAACTATGTATCCGGTGAACTGTCCGCACCTGTTTTCCATAATGGAGTTGTGGAAGTATTCGTTAAATCCGGTGCAAAAGTACGCTTCGCAACAGTACATCAGTTGAATGTGAACGTAACGGACGTTTCCTTCCGCCGTGCAGTGGTAGAGAACGACGGCTCGATCGAATGGATCGTTGGTGAAATGAACAATGGTGACACAGCAAGCAACACGATGACTGTGCTCAAAGGGAATGGATCCAGCTCCGATTCCAAAGTAATTGCTGTCGGTTCAGGTTCACAGAAGATCAACTACACGACAGAAGCTCGCCACTTTGGTAAAAACACGCCAAGCCAAATGATTACGCGTGCAGTTATGCGTGAAGAAGCTTCTGCGATTATCAACGGCATTACGAAGATCGAGAAAGGTGCTACAAGAGCGGATGGACAGCAAACAGAGAAAGTACTGATGCTGAGCCCTAAAGCACGTGGAGATGCCAACCCGATCCTTCTGATCGATGAAGATGATGTAACAGCAGGTCACGCAGCTTCCGTAGGTCAAGTGAACGCGGAGCAGATCCATTACTTGATGTCGCGCGGGATTAACCGTACGGATGCGGAACGCCTGATCATTTATGGCTTCCTTGCACCGGTGGTGGCGGATATTCCTTTGGAAGCACTGCGTACCCAATTGCAGTCCCTGATTGAGAAGAAGCTGGGACAATGAACCCATCCATTCGCGAGCAGTTCCCGATCCTCCACCAGGAAATTAACGGACATCCGCTCGTTTATCTAGATAGTGCTGCAACTTCACAGAAGCCTCGTGCTGTGATTGAAGCAGTTAAGCATTATTATGAATATGAGAACTCGAATGTGCACCGCGGTGTTCATACCCTTGGTAGCCGTGCCACAGACGCTTATGAAGGCGCGCGTGAAAAGGTTGCTAAGTTTATCAATGCACGTCGCACGCAAGAGATCATATTCACACGTGGGACTACGACAGCCCTGAACCTAGTGGCTTCATCGTATGCCCGCGCGAATTGCAAAGAAGGCGACGAAATTGTTATTACGCAGATGGAGCACCATAGCAACCTGATTCCTTGGCAGCAAGTGGCTAAGGAGACAGGTGCAACATTGAAATACATTCCACTTCAGCCTGATGGTCATATTGAATTGGCTGATGTGGAGAAGACGATTACGAACAATACCAAAATTGTAGCAATCGCGTACGTATCCAATGTGATGGGGTTAGTCCATCCCGTGAAACAAATTGCTGAAATTGCACACCGCAATGGTGCGGTCATCGTGGTTGATGGCGCACAGAGCACACCGCACATGAAGGTGGACGTGCAGGATCTAGATTGTGATTTCTATGCGTTATCCGGCCATAAAATGTGCGGTCCAACCGGAATCGGTGCACTTTACGGCAAAAAGGCGCTGCTGGAGTCCATGGAACCGGTTGAGTTCGGCGGTGAAATGATTGATGATGTAGGTTTGTATGAATCAAACTGGAAAGAGCTACCTTGGAAATTCGAAGGTGGAACGCCAATTATCGCTGGTGCGGTAGGCTTGGGCGCTGCTATCGATTTCCTAGAAGAGATTGGCATGGATGAGATTGCGCATCATGAAGGCGTGCTGGCAGCTTATGCTACGGAACGTTTGTCCGAAATTGATGGACTTACGATCTATGGACCAGCTAAACGGCATGTCGGTGTCGTAACCTTTAACTTGGGAGATGTTCACCCCCATGATGTGGCAACGGTGTTAGATGCGAGTGGCGTAGCTATTCGTGCTGGACACCATTGCTGTCAACCGCTAATGCGCTGGCTTGAAGTGAGCTCAACAGCTCGTGCCAGTTTTTATCTATACAATAACGAACAAGATGTGGATCGGCTTGTCAGCGCCTTAATCCAGACAAAGGAGTATTTTGGCGATGCAACTTGATGATCTGTACCGGCGTGTCATAATGGACCACTACAAAAACCCGCGTAACCGCGGAACGTTTGATAATGACGCTGTCACGGTGAATTTGAATAATCCAACGTGTGGCGACCGGATTTCACTGCAACTTATGCTGAAAGACGGAATCGTTCAGGAAGCCAAGTATACGGGCGAAGGCTGTTCCATCAGCATGTCTTCGGCATCGATGATGTCTGAGGCAGTTAAAGGTAAAACGATGGAGCAGGCACTCGATATGGCTAACCGTTTTTCCTCACTGATGAAAGGGGAAGAAGTCGATTTCGACGATTATGAAGATCTCGAAGCCCTATCCGGTGTGAACAAGTTCCCTGCACGCATCAAATGTGCCACTCTGGCCTGGAATGCATTACGCAAAGGAATCGACGAAGAGGACAATGTACAATAACGATAGGGAGGTAGAGTAAGATGGCTAAAAAAGCACCAGAAATGGAAGAGTATAAATATGGTTTTCGCGATGAGCACGAATCCATCTTCAAAACCGGTAAAGGTCTGACTGCAGAGATCGTTACTGAAATTTCTCGGATTAAGAATGAACCAGAATGGATGTTGGAATTCCGTTTGAAATCCTTGAAACAATTCGAGAAAATGGCTATGCCTAAATGGGGTGGAGACCTCGACGGATTGGACTTCAACGATATTCAATACTATGTTCGTCCTTCTGATAAGCAAGGGAAAACATGGGAAGAGGTTCCTTCTGAGATCAAAGAAACCTTTGATAAATTGGGTATCCCTGAAGCAGAGCAGAAGTTCCTTGCAGGTGTATCGGCTCAGTATGAGTCCGAGGTGGTATACCACAACATGCAAAAGGAATTGGAAGATCAAGGTGTTATCTTCATGGATACCGATACAGCTCTGAGAGAGCACCCGGAAATCCTGCGCGAATATTTCGCTACCGTTATTCCACCAGCAGACAACAAGTTTGCTGCGTTGAACAGTGCCGTATGGTCCGGAGGAAGCTTCATCTACGTGCCAAAAGGCGTGAAATGTGAAGTGCCTCTGCAAGCCTATTTCCGGATTAACTCCGAAAATATGGGACAATTCGAGCGTACATTGATCATTGCGGACGAAGACAGCTTCGTTCACTATGTTGAAGGTTGTACAGCTCCGATCTACAGCACAAACTCACTTCATAGTGCGGTTGTTGAGATCATCTGTAAGAAAAATGCCCGTGTTCGTTACACAACGATTCAAAACTGGGCACCAAACATCTACAACCTCGTTACCAAACGTGCGGTTGCAGAAGAGAATGCAACGATGGAATGGGTCGATGGTAACATCGGTTCCAAACTGACAATGAAATATCCTGCTGTTGTTCTGAAAGGCCGTGGAGCGAAAGGTTCCGTTCTGTCCATCGCTGTAGCTGGTAAAAATCAGCATCAGGATGCAGGTGCAAAGATGATCCACTTGGCTCCAGATACAACATCAACGATCGTTTCTAAGTCCATCAGTAAACATGGTGGTAAAGTAACGTATCGTGGTCTGGCTTCCTTTGGTCGCCAAGCTGAAGGCGCGAAATCCAATATCAAGTGTGATACGCTCATTCTCGATAATGAGTCCACATCCGATACAATTCCTTACAATGAAATCATGAATGACAACATCATGCTGGAGCATGAAGCGACGGTATCCAAAGTATCCGAGGACCAACTCTTCTACCTGATGAGTCGTGGTCTGACCGAAGCAGAAGCAACACAGATGATCATCATGGGCTTCATCGAGCCGTTCACGAAGGAATTGCCAATGGAATACGCGGTAGAAATGAACAGATTGATCAAATTCGAAATGGAAGGCAGTATCGGTTAATCTTTGTCTGACAAGGGTTAATGGGTAAGATGGGACGCTTGCGTCCTACATCCGTCCTGAATAAATTTGATGTAATGCAGATTAAGATCGAGGATTCTCCTCGGTCTTTTTTTGTTGTCTAAAAGTGTGTTTTATTTTGTGTGAAACGGTCGTAGATGCATGCTAAATGTTGATTTTTTGGTATAAAATAGGATCATTCGCACAAGCCATCTCATAGATTCAAGCATCTATTGATAGAAAAGGATGTGACATGATGAGCTTAAATCCATTTGAGGGATATCGTATTACCAGCTCATTTGGTTATCGTATTCATCCCATCCATGGCGGGCAGACATTTCATCGGGGTATTGATCTGGTCACAGAGCCCTGGAATGGCCCTGTCTATGCTTTTTTGGAGGGAGTCGTACGATTTGCTGGTGAAGGGGTTACAGGCTCAGGATTCGGGGGCTACGGGCTTACAGTAGCGATTGAGGATCATCGAGGTTACTTGCATTGTTATGCTCATCTGTCTAGAATTGCGGTGAAGGTTGGGCAACATGTTCAGCAAAAGCAACTCATCGGCAATCAGGGCAGTACGGGTCAGAGCACAGGACCACATGTGCATTATGAAATACGTAAAGTAAGCAGCCCTTCATATGGATTCACAGCGAGTGAGAATGGTGTTGTCGAGCCAGAAACATATCTGAAGTCCGAATATCGCTCTATGGTGGAGGAAGAGGAGGCACAGCCAATGACAAGTGAGGAGAAACAGAGGTTTGACTCTATGCAGAGAACATTGGAAGCTCAGGCGTCCTGGATCAAGCAGCAGCAAAATCGTGCCAACATGCCTTGTCCCCCCTGGGCAGTAGATGCATACAATTATTACCGTTCATTCATCATGACGGATACAGGGAGTTATGATTTTTGGAGGCTGCTTGTCATCATGTACCGTAAGGAGAAAAATATTAACGTAAACCCGAATGCAACCACTTAAGAACTAAGGAACGACCTTGCGAGCGATCACTCCAACTATGATATACCCATGTGATAATTTAGAACATAGTCTCCAAGCAACTCATCACGTAACTGAATTTAGGCGGATAACTATTTATGGAATATTGCCAATTCGCCCGGTTCAAAAAAACGCGGTTGTCATATGTTAGGGTATACCTGATGAAGAGGAGGCAATCACATGAGCGAAGTAGGATATGGTTGTGGTGGCAACAATGTAGGTGGCGTGGGTGGTTACAACCCATTCACATCGACAGGCGCAATCTTAGTATTGTTCATTCTGTTGGTTATCATCACTAAAGCATTCTGTGTATAATAACTAACTGTTCTTCAAAATACAAAAGGGAGGCCGGTTTAACGGCTTCCCTTTCATATGTTATAAAGACGAATTATGATTACATACTGAGACCCTGAAATGTCTTCAAAAAATCTCGATGTGTCTGTTTTGGTGCCTAATACATGCTACTGAACATAAATCTCAACAATCGCAACATCTCTTTCCTTCGCTAAATCGATAAAGGCAGAGGATGTCTGTACGAGTGGACGGAAGTAATCCGCTGGATTATTCATGACAATTAAGCCGGTCTGACCCGTAGTGAGAAGAACTCGTTTACCAATAAAATTAGGAAGCATATGTTTAATGAGTTCCTGAGTTACTTCTCCGTTTAATTGACCAAAGCTAAGGCTGTATAGCTCGCATAAGACAGAGATCAGCTCTTGTTTGGTCTGATATACCCGATTGGTTGTCATGGCGCTGTACACGTCAGCTACAGCCGTAATACGGGAGTAAGGATGAATCTCATCTCGTTTTAGTCCGTAAGGATAACCGCTTCCATCCTCACGTTCATGATGCTGTAATGCTACGGTTGCAAGAAGTTCATCTTGAGTGGACTCCATAATAATCTCATATCCATATAAAGTATGCTTTTTCATTTCTTCGAATTCTTCCGGAGTTAATTTCCCCGGCTTATGTAACATTTCAGGAGGAATCTTCGATTTGCCGATGTCGTGCAAATAACCAGCTTTGGCCACAGTCAAACACTCTTCTGGATTATACCCCATCCAACCCGCGATATAGAAGGCAAGCATGCCAACTTGTAACGAGTGGGTGTACGTATATTCGTTATCACCATCCATCATGAGAAGAAGGGAAACGACATCTTTTTGTTTTTCAAGCTGAGATGTTAAGTTAATTAAAATATGATCGACCTGAGTCTCATCAATAAATCCCTTCTCCAAGGCTTGCTTGAACAACGTTTCAGTACCTTTGATCGTATCTTCAAACAGGTTAGTTAAAAGACGGGTTTGATCGGAACGTAAGGTTTGTTCATTAGAGTGTGAATCGGATGGTGTATGCTCTACATCTGCGTAATCGATTCCGTGTTGAAGCAATTTGGCAATATCATCTTCGCTAAGCGTGGAACCTTTCACCAGCATGTGGAGACCTGAACTGTTGTATACGTCATTTATTAACAGGTCGCCAGGTTTAAGATCAGTAACATGCACTCTCACGTATAAACCACCTTTTCCTCGACTAATATCGACACATATGATTATAATAACAAGAAAAAAATGGGTTGACAACGACTTATTTACTAATTTAATTAGTAATTCAAGAGGTAGAATAACTAATTATTGTTGTTGTAGAGGGTTCCAAGGACCCAATTGATGACCCTTCCACTCGGAACCATCTTCCCATATTTCTTTTTTCCAAATCGGCACAGTTTGCTTTAATCTCTCGATAGCATAACGACTTGCGTCATAACAATCGCTGCGATGCGGAGAAGAGACCGCAATGACCACACTAATCTCAGCGACATCTACTTGTCCAATTCGGTGGCTTATTGCGCATAAGACTCCAGGCCAGCGCTCAGAAATTTCATCGCCGATCGCTGCCATCTGTGCTAGAGCCATGGGGACATAAGCTTCGTATTCCAAGTGCACTGTCCGTTGTTCGCCCGTCATTTCACGCGTAGTTCCGACAAAAGTAAGAGCAGCACCGTGATTAGCGGTGATGACGAGATTGGTCGTTGCTTCCACAGAGAGAGGGGATGTGGTGATGTGATATCGCCCATCTGGAGTAGTAGAGGAAACCCCGTGCTCGGAATTCCGATCCTCCGTACCGTCACCTCCAGATACAGGAGGTATCAAAGCAATCTCATCTTGAGCCGATATAATAGTATCGGCAGGAGCGTACTGTTGGTTTACAGCAAGAAAGGAAGTACGAATCTGAGAAGCGAGCTCTGGGTATGTTTCAGCTAATTGTTCCTTCAAATGAGCAGCCGTTGGTTCGGCTCCATCGTATTCATATTCAATCAAAGAAGTGCCGAGACGTTCAGCAATACCTGCAAATAGTTGAATGTTCAATTTCATGAGAATGTTCCACCTTTTTTTCAGAATCTAAACCCTTTCAATATATCATAACGAGACGGAAAATGTTATGCTTATCTATTAGAGGAATGAACGTTTTAAACGGAATTAGAAGGAGGCGGTGGGATGAGCACCACGAATACACAAGTGTTAACAATACTGCATACGAATGACATTCATAGTCATTTTGGTGCCATGAGTTCGATCGCCGCCATGATTGAAAAAGAGAGAGAACAAGCTGAGAACGTTTTGGTTCTTGATATAGGAGATCATATGGATCGTAAGGCTGTGGAAACGGAAGGTACACTTGGAGCAGCCAACGTCGACGTGATCAATCTTACTGGGTATGATGCGATTACAATCGGGAATAACGAAGGACTAACTATAACACCTGAACAGCTGGCAATAACCTATTCAGGGCTTCAATGTCCCGTAGTTTGCGGGAATGTTGTCGAACATGACACTGGGCTTGTACCGTCATGGATGCAAACGTCGCTCATCGTGACTAAGGGTGAATTTCGTATCGGTTTGTTAGGGGCGACGGCACCATTCACTACGTTTTATGATTTGTTAGGATGGGATCTGCTTGATCCGATAGAGACGTTAAGTCAGCAAGTCGCTGAATTATCTCCTAAGGTGGATGTCATCATCGTTTTATCCCATTTGGGTCTTTCGACAGATCGGAGATTGGCAGAGCAGGTTGAAGGCATTGACGTGATTTTGGGTGGGCATACACATCATGTACTTGAGGAGCCCCTGATGATTGGCAATACCACCATAGCAGCAAGCGGCAAGTTTGGGGAGTGGCTTGGTAAAGTGGTCTTAGAGCGTCAGAACTCTGCAAGCAAGCCTGTACTAGTAAGCAGTGGATGCGTTCCAGTGACAACAACACTTTTGGAAGAGCAGGTTACCCTGGCGATCGCTACGAATCGTGCCGAGGCAGAGAAATCATTAGAGCAGACAGCTGTAATGGTGGACAAGTCACTTTACGTTCATTATGAGCGTGAATCCCCTTTTGCCAGCTTGCTTGCACAAGCGGTTAGACAGGCTACAGGTACCCAAGTGTCTCTGGTTAATGCAGGACAGTTACTTGGAGATCTTCCACAGGGAGTGATTACCAAAGGAATGTTACATTCCCTATGTCCTTCTCCGATCAATGCTTGTACAATATGCTTAAAAGGAAGCCACATCCGTGAAGCACTTGAGCAATCATTGCTGCCAGAGTTTACGGATAAACCAATCATTGGTTTTGGATTTCGTGGGAAGGTTCTAGGAACGTTATCCGTGGATGGAATGGACATTGAATTTGATCCCCAGAGACCGGCATATGAGAAAATTCGTTCCATACGTATTGCAGGTAGCCCTATCCAGGAGGAGCAACAATATGTGGTAGGTACGCTAGGGATGTTTACTTTCAATGTGGGATATCCTTCACTCGCTCTGGGTACAGAGACGAATTATTATCTTCCAGAATTCTTGCGGGATCTAGTGGAAATAGAATTAAAACGACCAGGAGCGCTGGACGATTGTCTGCGACCTCGCTGGCGAGAAATATAACAAGTACTTGCCTTCTGCTATAGCGGCGGCTAGTTGCAATTACATCTACGGAGCGGGAGAGGATAGGCTGTGCGTTTAGTACATATAAACTTTTTGCAGCCTGGCATGAAGCTGGGGAAACGAATATATAGTGAAGAGGGCTTGGTACTGCTCAGTGAGGATGTTGAATTAACTCAGCGATTAATTTCTCGAATGAAAGATCTGGGGATTGGATATGTCTATGTTAAAGATGCAGCAACAGAGGATATCGTTGTACCGGAAATGTTGCAGGAGGAGACTAAACGTAGAGCACTGGTTGAGATTAAACAGCAGTTCCAGAACATGTCTGGCTTTCGAACGAAAAGCCGGATTCCGCATTTTGGCAAAACGCTGACTGGATTAATGAATACGATTCTGGAGGACATCGGTAGTCAGAAGGAAGCAATGATTATGCTGATGGACATGAATTCTGATTTTGACCTATATAATCATTCATTGAATGTTTGCGTATATACATTGGTTCTCGGGGTAGCATCGGGTTACAACAGACAACAATTAATGGAGATTGGCCTGGGTGCATTGTTACACGATATCGGAAAAACACAGATACCTTCAGAAGTACTGTACAAGCCTTCCAAATTAACTGATGAGGAATTCAAACTTATTCAGCAACATACTACATATGGACATCGTATCCTCAAAGACGAACCGGGCATACCACTTCTTGCTGCACACTGCGCTCTCCAGCATCATGAACGAATTGACGGTAGCGGTTATCCTTTCGGCTTAAAAGGTAATGGAATTCATGAATATGCCAAATGGATTGCACTTGCGGATTCATATGATGCGATGACAACGAATCGAGTGTATCAGCAAGCCTTATTACCACATCAAGCTGTGGAAGTACTCTATACCGGTTCTTGTACGCTTTATGAACAACGGATGCTTGAGAAATTTCGAGATTGTGTTGCAATCTATCCCATCGGAATGACGGTTACGTTAAGTACAGGTGAGGTCGGAGTGGTGTCCTCAATCCATCCACGTTTCCCGCAGCGCCCAGTTATTCGAGTGCTGAAAGATACGGAGGGTCAGGTTTTGCATGCACCATATGAGATTGATCTTTCTACTGCATTGTCAGTCATGATTACAGGTGTGGAGGGCGCGGATGAGATGCCTTCGATGCCAGTTAGTGGACAGTATTTGGATAGTTGACATCCAACTTAATAAGTACCAGGCGCTTCTATCGTGATATCTGGGTTGAATAGACTCAATATACAGGAGCGTTTTTTGTCTTTTAATTGTACCCTTTCCATATAGAGGTTGTGCAAAAGCTTGCTTTTTAATGATGAAAACAAGTCTGGTTGGGTGATCCACATCGAAATGGAACTTACAGAAGAAAATGTAGTCTGCGTAGAGCGGTTTCCTTATAGAGGTTGTTCAAAAAGTCCGCTTTTGATTACGAAGGATGCCTGAAGGCATCTTAGCTTCGAATATGGGCTTCAGCCGAAATGTCCGTTGCTCACGTAGCTTAATCTACGCTCCGCTACTCCATTTCTATCTTCATCCCATCTTCTCGGTACTGAAAACCGACCTTTTTGAACACGCACTTACACGAAATAGACAGACCCGTTCCTCCGAGGGGTTCAAAATTGTGCTATGATAAAAGATAGCTCCAAAAAGATGAAGTCGGAGTATGATGTAAATAAAAATTTTTAGGTTAATAAAAGGAATAAGGTGAAAAACAATGACCATGCTAAATTCAGGATCGGTTCAACCGATGCCTTTATCGCCGACGAATGATCCATGGGATCCAATCGGTTCTTTGCGTACATATGGACGCCATGTACTGACCAGTGTAGAAATGACCGTGACTCATCTATGCAATATGCGCTGTGAGCATTGTGCGGTGGGTGACATGCTCACGATGCGTGAGGCTCCGGCACTTCCATTGCCTTTGATGTTGAAACGTTTAGATGAGGTCGAACATCTGCAAACGATTAGTTTGACAGGTGGGGAACCAAGTTTCAGTCAGAAAACGGTGGATGAGATGATTATTCCACTGCTCAAATATGCGAAGGAGCGTGGCATAAGATCGCAGATCAATTCCAATCTTACGCTAGATCTGAATCGATATGAGAAGCTGCTTCCTTATTTGGATGTCATGCACATTTCCTTCAATTATCTGAATGCAGATGATTTCCATCAGGTTGGATTTGCGAACAGTGGCAGACCGGTTAAACGTGAAGTAGCGGTGAAGATGTACGAGAAAATGATTGAAAACTCACGTGAATTGAGTGAAGCGGGCATGTTTATCTCGGCCGAGTCCATGATTAATTATCGTACGCATGACAAGCTAGAGGGTATCCACCAGTTGATTCGTGAGATGGGCTGTGTACGACATGAAGTGCATCCGATGTACAATTCGAACTTTGCCTCCAGCCTGCCTGTCCTGTCTCTTGATCATATGCGTGCGGCGATTCATCGACTGTTGGACGTGCGTGATAAGGAGATGTGGATGCTGTTCGGTACACTTCCATTCTTCGCATGTAGTGCTGCAGAACAGGATCGTGAGTTGATTAATCGTCTGCACAGTGAACCTAACGTAACAGTGCGTAATGACCCGGATGGTCGTAACCGTGTTAACGTAAATATGTTTACAGGTAATGTGTATGTGACTGACTTCGCGGACATCCCTGCCTTTGGCAACATTCGAGATCGTAAGCTGGATGATGTCTTCCATGAATGGTCTGCAGAGCATCCGCTGAACCAGACAGTGAATTGTCACTGTGATATCGCATCCTGTTGCGGTCCTAATCTGCTGGTGGCAGATATGTATTATAAGGGTGTAGATTTCAAATCAAGAAAGGCAATTACACGCTGATCTTCCAGGTGCATTCCTGAATAGATAGAAAAGGGGAGTTTCGACTTGGATATTCATACCGAATTTCATCTTGGGCAGTTACTGTTTAACTTGGTGTGTGTGTTTCTGCTCGTCTTCTTGAATGGTGTATTTGTCGCAGCGGAATTTTCTCTCGTTAAAGTGAGACAGACCCGGCTGACACAATTACAGAGTGAGGGTAATCGTCTGGCGGGTTATGCGTTAAAAGTGAACGGCAAACTGGATGCCTATCTATCGGCAACCCAGTTCGGTATCACATTGACGTCCCTTGGACTTGGATGGCTCGGTGAACCAGCAATATCTGAATTGCTTGTTCAGCCCCTGATGACCAAGCTTGGTGTGGCGGATACAGCGCTGATATCGACGGTTTCGGTTATCGTAGGTTTTAGTATTATTACGTTCCTGCATATCGTGCTTGGTGAGCTTGCACCTAAATCACTGGCAATTCAAAAGACGGACGGTGTTGCTCTTCTGTTGTCAGCACCGTTGCTCCTTTTCTATAAAATCTTCTTCCCATTCATCTGGGTGTTGAATGCGTCAGCGAATGCGTTGCTCCGTCTTGCTGGAATTGAACCTGCAAGCGAAGGAGAAGCACATTCGGAGGACGAGCTACGCATATTGATGAAGCAAAGTGCGAAGAGTGGTGTTATTGATAAAGATGAGATCAAGCTGATGGATAACATCTTTGACTTCTCTGATATGCTCGCCCGTGAGATCATGTTACCGCGAACAGATATGGATTGTCTTTACACGAATCTGCCTTTGGAAGAGAATCTGAAGATCATCAATGCGACGAAGCACTCTCGTTATCCGGTAGCGGTGGAGGACAAGGATGAGATCATTGGATTTATCCACATTACGGACTTGTTATTGGCTGAACCAGAACAACAGCGTGATCTGGCTGCGCTCGTTCGTCCGATTCTCAACGTTCCGGAATCCATGGAAATAAGTCATGTGTTACGGTTGATGCAGAAGAAACATTCCCAGATGACGTTGGTGGTTGACGAATATGGCGGTACAGCCGGCTTGTTAACAGCCGAAGAGATTCTGGAAGAGATTGTCGGAGATCTATATGATGAATTTGAGGACGAGCGTCCACATATGGAGCGTAACGGTGATTCTTTTTCAATCGATGGTCGATCTCTTATTGAAGAGGTTCATGAATGGACTGGAGCCGTTATCGAGGATGATGAAGTAGATACCATTGGTGGTTGGCTGTTCAAGGAGCTTGAAGGTAGTCCTGTTAAAGGCAAAACACGCGAACGAAACGGATACGTATTCGAAGTGGAGGAAGCCAGTCGATTGCGAATTACCCGGGTGAAGGTATACAAGCGTGCAATAACGCAGGACGAAGACAAACCAGACAATCAAGATAAATAATTAAAGTGAATCCGTGAGATGATTAATCATCAATAATGTTGACCTTTGTGAAGCTGCCCTGTTGGGGGAGTGGAGCGAAGGTCTTTTTTTAGCTTTTACGGAAAAATACGGATTAACCCACATGATTGAGACATATGGTTATAGAGACGGGAAGCGTAGGGATATGAAGAAATGTTGAAAGGAGGTTTATGGTATGAAAGATCCGCAGATTCGTGCTTACAGGCCATTTATTGGGCCATTTGATCCATGCGAGCCTAAGGAGATTCGGACGTATCTGGTTCCTCCCCAATTGTTTATTCCTTTTCAGCCCATGGGTTGGCCTCAGTACAGTCCGGCAGAAGCGCTGAGAGTAGGAACGTTATGGCCTGCATTGTACAGTCCATACACATCGGCGAGAGCTAAGGAAAAGGGGGTGTAATTGATGGAATCTGAAGAGGTAGCGAAGGTTTGTGATGCTAAATATTATGAGTTGCTTGAAGAATTACAAGCGTTAGATTTTGTATTGGTGGAGCTTAATCTATATTTGGATACACATCCTGGAGATTATCAGAGTATTGAGCAATACAATAAGTTTTCTCAAGAGCGAATGCGAGTGGCACAGGAATTTCAGCAATTATACGGTCCATTAATGAACTTTGGCCATGCCTTTTCCAAATATCCGTGGGAATGGTCTCAGACGCCTTGGCCTTGGCAAGTGTAGAAGTAGTGGGCAGAAATTAGATCATGTGCATAATGAGCAATTGAAATTTTTGTTTTGATTGATTTTGGGGATACGAAGATCGAGGCGTTTTGGGAGCCTATGAGCTGGAATGAGAGTTAGATTTGAAACTGAACCAAATGGATGATAAAGGGGGAGCCCTGTGTGTGGGTGTATGAGAAAAAATTGCAGTATCCCGTTCGGGTAAGTAAATGTGACCCTCATATGGCTAAACTACTTATGGAGCAGTACGGCGGTGCCGATGGAGAATTGGCTGCGGCTCTACGATATCTGAACCAACGTTATACGATTCCTGATAAGATCATTGGTTTGTTGAATGACATCGCTACGGAAGAGTTTGCTCACCTGGAAATGATCGCAACCATGATCTACAAGCTAACCAAAGACGCCACCATTGAACAGTTGGATCAGGCGGGGTTAGATGCTCATTACGTAAGCCATGATCGAGCGTTGTTTTATAATAATGCTGCAGGCGTGCCTTTCACAGCCACATACATTCAAGCTAAAGGCGATCCGATTGCCGATCTCTATGAGGATATTGCAGCCGAGGAGAAGGCACGGGCTACTTATCAATGGTTAATTGATATGACCGATGATGTCGACCTGCAAGATAGTCTGAAGTTTCTACGTGAACGGGAGATTGTGCATTCTCTGCGATTCCGCGAAGCCGTGGAGATTCTGAAGGATGATCGGGAGACGAAGAAGATATTTTAGGGGTTAGGTACCGGTTATCAGTAGATTTGAATAAAGAGCCACTCCTTTATTTTGAGGAGTGGCTCTTGGGGTAGAAATAGTTTTTAAGTACATAGATAATTTCTAAATCGATGATGATGTTTTTTTGTCATTCCATTTATAAATAAATATGTTTATATATTCAATTAAGTGTTAGATTTTATAAATAAAATTTATCTATGAAAAATTGAAATTAAATCGTCTTGCTTTTGGAATCACAAGGATATCGTATTTTTATTTGAATTGAAAAAGAGCAATAGGGATACCTCTCTCTTCATTCCTGATTAACTAACCTCTTTGATTAATCCCTCGTTATTATTCCGCACATTCCCTACTGCAGAATCCACCTTATAGGCACTCATTTCAGCAGCGTCATATGGTCTGAGTAGTCCCAGAATGCTATCCTTATTCGAATCCTTATTTAACCATTCCGCTTCATCCTGTGACCGAAGAATGACTGGCATCCGATCGTGAATGTCTGCCATAAGGTTATTAGGTTCTGTAGTGATAATTGTGCAAGTTGACAGCTTATTTCCGTCCTGATCGATCCATGTATCATATAGGCCGGCAAGAGAGAATATTGAATTGTCCTTCATCAGAATCCGCATTGGCTGCTTACTCGAGCCTTCTTTCTTCCACTCGTAGAATCCATTACAAGGCACAATACATCTCTTAGAACTAATCAGTCGCTTATAAGCTGGTTTTTCTGCTAGTGTATCAGCTCGAGCGTTGATCATCTTACTCCCGATTTTGTCATCCTTTGCCCAAGAAGGTACAAGACCCCAACGTAGTGAGCCCAATCGATTCCCTTTACTACTCCCAATGATTGTCGGAATATACTGCATTGGTGCAGCGTTATAGTTTGGCTTATATTCAAATCCTTCTGCAATTGATGCCATATAACGTTCCATGATGTCCTCTAGGGGATCTATTATAGTAAATCTTCCGCACATACTTACTGCCTCCTTTGAGACGATATACTATGTAATTTTACTCAAAATATTGAGATTAGAAACGGGTAATATGTGGAGTTGAATATCCAATATAAAATAAAAATTCAAGAAATTAGATGATTTTTATAGATCAGCAATTTTATGTTTAGACAGCGAAAATAATTAACTTTATGATATGTGGATTAAAACTTTAATGAAAGGAATTATTTTATGAGCAGAAAAATATTGCAAACATGTTTGTTGGGATTTATTTTGTTTTTATTGAGCTTAAATGTAGCATTCGCAGATGAAGGAGAATACTTAACTGTAGAGGGAATGCAGGGAGTATCCCCGCACAAGGATACAGTGATAACTGTAAGTGGTACATATAGTTCGAACTATGGAAAGAATTCTATTGATGGTAAATTAAATACTCTCTGGAATGCAGGGGCTTATAAGGGGAATATTCAATATGTTTTTCCTGAGCCAATTAATTTAAGCTTTATTCAGATAGCCGCATATTCTAATCCTAAATCAAATAATTATTACACGATTTATGGTCTGAAAGATGGAAAATGGACAGCGGTTAGTTCTAAGGTAAGTAGGTATGTAAATGCATCAGTTACAGTAACAGACCCGATTGAAATTAAACCAGGTGAATATGATGGTATTAAAGTAGAAGTAGATGGTGCAGCTTCATGGGCTCATGTTAACGAACTTACCTTAGGCATAATTGAATCTACCAATCCTATTCAGTTTAATCTTCAAGCTACTGGAGGCAATACTCAGGTAGGTTTGAAGTGGGACGAATTTGCTTCTGCTGAAAGTTATACAATAAGATACGGCACTGAGTCAGGGAAGTATACAGAAACAGTAACAGCAACAAAAGATGAATATGGAAATTTCGTTATTCCCGGACTGACGAATGGGACTACGTACTACTTTGTTGTGAGTGCCGTTATTGATGGTGTTGAATCAGAACACTCCAATGAGGCATCTGCAGCTCCTCAAGGGCCGGTCGTTGAACCAGAAGAGCCATCAGGTAACCGAGCGATTCTTGTCGTGACTATGACTACCGGTCTTGAGAAGGAATTCGATTTGAGCATGCAAGAAGTTAACAGCTTTATCGACTGGTATGAAGCGAAACAAGCGGGAAGTGGAAGGGCGTCATATGCAATTGACAAGCATGACAATAACAAAGGTCCGTTCAAGAGCCGGAAGGATTATATCCTGTTTGACCGGGTACTGACATTTGAGGTAAGTGAATACTAAAAGTGATAAGGCTTCATCAGTTATATACTGATGGGGCTTTTTAATTTGAGAACATTCAAGCTAAAGGAGATCCAATTGCAGACGTTAACTCAAGACAAATACATATATAGAACTTACGACTAAACATCTATACATCTATACATCTATACATCTATACATCTATACATCTATACATCACATCGTTTGATCTAACCAAGCAGAATCACTTTATAGAATCTTGACACGAAATTTATATAATGATAGTTAAATAGAAACATCAACAAATGAGCAGAGGAGAGAGCCGATCAATGAGCTATGAGAATGCACTTCAACGTTATATTCATGCGACCAACACACATCAGTTTGAGAATGTTAAACAGTTACTACACCCGAATGCGGTTTATTGGTTTTCAGATCGAACGTGCAAGACGATGAATGAAATTCAAAGTTATTTTGAGAACTCGTGGGAAATGATTAAGGATGAAGTTTACTCCATTTCGGATGTACATTGGCTAGTTACTGAAGAGAATACGGCAACAAGCATTTATACATATCATTATGAGGGATTGCTTAACGGAAAGTTTGTAGCTGGCAGTGGTAGAGCGACAAATGTTTTTGTCAAAATAAATGAGGAAGAGTGGAAAATCATCCACGAACACCTCAGTGGTCTTTAGTGTATATTCCTAACACATAGTCGTAGCAATATCCAACTATAAAAAAATGGATTAATTTATCTAGATGACCACTTAGATCAGAAATATGAAGCAACTTATGACAAACAGAAAGGAAGCTATTTACGAGAACAGAGAACATGATCAAATAGAAACGAACTGGCTACCTTTAAACAGGGTGGATACCATGTGATTCTGTCTTACATTTTATACATATAATTGCTATAATAATACTTATTGTGTTAAATCAAGAATTTCCCTCAAACTTCACAGGATACTTGTATCGCTAACGCTAGACACAATGCATACTTTAGGAGTGAGCGGATGACAAGAAGCATATTTAAGAGCATGCCGATGTGGTTTATACTCGTAGCAATTGCAGTGTTTGTTCTCCTTTCAGTCAATTTCTTTTACTTGAATACTGCGGTTAACATGATTGCATTAACAATCTTGAATGTTGCCAACGCCATTCGATTGTGGAAAGCTGAACGGAGTATGGCCATCGTATTGTTAATAGTGGGTATTGCTTGTGGGCTGTATCTCATCAAGTACTTATTGAATTGAACTCTCAATGAGCACTACAAAAAAATTGGTCGTCCACTTTGGACGGTCTTTTTTTACGCATAATAAAAAAACAACCGCCATTGTAGTTAACCAATGAACGGTTGCCTTCATTTTATTTAATAGTCAACTATTTAATATTCAACGACCATGGCAACATTTTGCCACCCAGCACCGACAGTCCAGAATAACACTTTGTCACCACGCTCAATCTGTCCTGAGGCAATGGCTCGGTGTAATGCAATGAATGGACTGCTCGTGGATGTATAACCGAACTCATCTCCGATGTATACCGCAATGTCATCTGTTATGCCAATGTTCTCCGATACAGCACGGATATTGGCGATGGACAGTTGAGAGAAGCAAGCGGCTTTGATCTCACTCGGTGCAATTTCATTACGCGCGAGCAACGTTCGAATGGATTCGGAAGCGGCATCTACACAGATGGAATCATCGAAGGGGGTGAATTTTACGTGAAAAGCACCCGCATCTACTCCGGTTTTACCCAGTTTCGCTAAGCCTTCAGCAGGAAAGAGAGAGTTACCATACACACAAGTATCTGTCTGATAGATGGAGTCAATGAAACCGACACTTTGTTCTTCGCGCTCCACGATTACGGCTGCCGCAGCATCCCCGAAGTTAGCGAAGTATACCGGATCATCTGGGTTTGCATGAGGAGCTACATAATCCGAACCGATAATGAGCGCGCGACGAATTCGTGGATTGCCTAACATCTGGCGGCTAACCTGTTCGAAGGCAGCGGTCATTCCAGCACAGTTCGCATTGCTATCGATACAGATGGTATGAGAAGCTCCGTTAATCAGACGATGAATCATTAAGGAATTCGTAGGGAAGATATACTCTGGTGTCTGGCTTGCATAAGCAATGAGGTCAATATCTGCACCCGTGAGTCCAGTCTTCTCTAGAACATTGCTAGCAGCTTCGAACGCCATACTGAGTGAGTTTTCATCTTCATTGTCAATCTTATAACGCTGATCGCGCCCAAGTGCTTTTAACAACCCGCGAATATCTACACCTCTCGCATCAAAATGTTCAATATAGAAGTCATTGCCCACCTTGGTTGATGGATGATAGATATCGATGTCTACAATACGAATTCCTGCCATCTTCGTTCTCCTCCTGTGCGGGACGGTGTATCCAGAGCTTGTCCGCCTGGTATTTTAAGTAGTTGTTCAAAAAGTCCGCTTTTGATTACGAAGGATGCCTGACTGCATCTCAGCGTCGAATATGGGATTCAGCCCAAATAAGTGGAGGCTTACGAAGCTTGTTTCCTTCGGAAACAATGTAGTTGCTCACGTAGTTTTGCCTACGCTCCGCTACTCCATTTCTATCTTCACCCCATCTTCTCGGTACTGAAAACCGTCCTTTTTGAACTTGCATTTTAAGTTGTCACAGTAGATATGATTTCGAGGTTGTCCAGACCAACCGAGCGGCCGAGTCGGGATAACTGCATTTTAAGAATAGAATTATTCTCAAGGGTCAGAACGATTTTTTTGTATCCGTCTTTTTTGAACATCGCGAGGCAGCCTTCGAGCAATGGCACAATTTCTGGAGCAGTAACGTTCAGTTTTTTGCAATCAATATTCAAGTTGTACTCTTGGGTGTTAATCTTAGCAATGGTATCTTGATACGCAGAGATTGAACGCAATCCGTCTTCCTGTGAAAATGAACCTTCTAGCTCAATGTTTAATACCTTGTTTGCTGCATCCGTTTTAAGAATAAAACTTCCCATGATTGTTCTCTCCCTTTAAATGAGTTAAGGCTATCCCGATAGCAAATTCACAGACTTTCAGTTCTTGTAGACGACATATGACCTGTGGGCTATAACGAAGGATAATTTAACCATATTATAAAGGGATTGATGTAAGAAGATCAATAAAAAAAGTCGAATCATGTATAAAAATGTAGAAAAGTGAATTACTGGATTTCTTCGAGTGTTGCGAGCAATATATTAAACGCGCTAATGATGCGCGGAGCACCGACACATGGGGCTAAATGTAGCAAAGTTCCTTTGAGTTGATCCACGGTTATTCCAACACTTAGAGCCATTGCATAATGCACACCTAACTGCTCGTATTGTCCCTGTGTAATTAATGAAGAGATGATGGCGACTTCTTTCCACTGATCTGTTATCGTTGTTCGTTGAAAAATATCCCCGTAGGCTGTCCCCATAATGAACTCAGCCAATTCAGGAAACTGTTCCTTGATCGGATTCAGCGCACGCGCACCATATTCTCCGGATAACTTGGTAAAACGTTCTAGACCCTGAGTTACTTGTTCACTCATCGCTGTTCCTCCTAGTTCAAATTAAGTGTACGATGCGCTGTTGGTGGAATCTCATCACGATCTGTAAGCAGTTCAATGACCGTAACTTGATTTAGTTGTTGGGCTTCCTTAAGCGCGACGGTGAATTCGGCCTGTGTCTCTGCTCGGAAGGCCACAGCGCCAAGAGATTCTGCAAACTTCGATGCGTCCATTGGAACCTCGAATAACGTGCCATCAATCCGTCCGGTTGTTTTTTGCATACCTTTGAGTGCCATATCCAATTGCTTGTTGTTCACCACGATGAAAATCACCGGAAGCTGGTTGCAGACGGCGGTATTAATTTCAGTGCCTAACATCATGAAGCAGCCATCACCTGTAATACATACGATCGTTTCTTCAGGTGAAGCGGCTTTGGCTCCGATCGCCATACCGATGGCATTACCCATGCAAGCGAAGTAGGCATCGAATACGAAACTTCCAGGTTTCTTGACTTTGTACCGCTGAACTGCATGGAATCCGTGGCTGCCATCATCCACGAACAAGGTGTGGTCATATGGAAGGATATCGCTCATGTCCTCTAGCACAGATGCCAACGATAACTGAGATAATTCAGGGAGCGGAAGGGAATACTCCGCAGGTGGTGTCTCCCTGTTCAGTGCTTGAAGTTGTTCTGTATGTTCTGTGAGGTGCCCAAGAAGGTAGTTCATATTATCTTTAAGATCGCCGGTGATATGTAAGGTTTTTGAGTTTAGAATTTTACCAACGAAGGTAGGATCACTATCAAACTGAATGAGGTGTGCCGGGTGATTCTCAGGCTTAAGATTACATATCGTCATATCACTTAAACGTGAGCCAAGTACAATAAATAGATCACTCTGATTCATTAGATCATCTGCATGGGGGAAACCTCCGACTCCGCAAGGGCCGTGATATAACGGATGATTCCAGGCAATGGCGCCTTTGCCACCAGGTGAAGTGATGACGGGAATATGAAGTAGTTCTGCCAGATGTAATAGTTCATCATGAGCATGTGCGCGGCTAACGCCTTTACCAGCAATAATTAATGGGTGTGTAGATTGTTGAATTAAGGGGAGGACTCGGTTTAGATTGGTGATGCTAATCATAGGTTCAGGTTCGGGAAGAATGATTCGGCATTGCTCCAAAAGCTCAGTCTGTACATCAAACGGAAGACAGAGATGAACGGGTCCTTTGTTCGGACCCAGCGCAATGGAGATTGCGTGATTGAAAAGTGTGGCGAAATGGTCTCCACGCTCGACTAACTTACTAAACAATGTGGCAGGTCTGAACATCTCAGCTAGATCAGCTAAATAAGAGGAGGAATCCTGGCACTGAGGAAGCCCTAATTCCTGTATGGACTGATGTCCGGTAATGAATAATACAGGCAGGTTGTTCGCCTTCGCATGGGCAGCAGCGGTTAGTAGATTGGTTCCGCCTGGACCTGAGGTTGCAAATGCTACACCCAACTTCCCAGTCTGAAGTGCATAACCTGATGCGGCAAATCCAGAACTGGATTCATGGCGTCCGGGGATGAATTCCAAACCATAATCGACCATCTTCAACGCAGCAGGGCAAATGGATTTTCCGATAATGCCAAAGACATGGGTGACGCCTAGATTACGCAAAGCTTCCGCTAAATAATCTGCAACGGTTCTCATTTCGGCACCTCGCTTCATGAAATAGGTTTGTAGACCTAAAGGCCTGATTCCTTTTATTGAGGGGAAATCACGGTATTGGGTTGTAATAGGAAATAAATGCTTGATACTAGGAAGAGTATCTTTTTTTGTGGTTTTTTGTCAATAGATTTTTAAGATTATTAATTTTTGATTCTTAGGATGGTTGCGCTTAAAGTCTTATCAGATATGAGAAAAAAATATAGTAAAAAAAATCTGGAACAAAATACCTATTATTTTATAATTACATTTAATGTAAAATAATGACTGAAAATGATGGTTTTTAACTGAATTAAACATAAAAACAAGAGCAAGGTATCGCTTTTCGTATCTATGCAAAAAGGAGTGGCGCTTTATCACTTTCTGGTATACTAGAATTCGATTGGAGTGATATCAATGAAAACGATAAAAATGGCTGTAATTGGACTAGGTAAAATGGGCTTACATATAATTCATCAAGCCAAGAACGAGCACGTAGACATCGTTGCCGTGTGTGATAGCAATGAGCAGGCTCTTGCTGATTATGCAGCCTCAAACCCTGAGACAAGTACATATACGGATTATCGCCGTTTGTTAGATGAACACGAGATTGATCTGGTGTACGTTGCGGTGCCACCCAAGTATCATTATGCAGTCGTGATGGAGGTGCTTCAGCGTAAAATCCATATCTTCTGTGAGAAACCTCTGGCTAACAGTGTGGAGGAAGCCGAGGCTATGCTTGCTGCAGCGGAGCAGTCAGGTGTGGTTCATGTCATCCATTTCTCCATGCCTCATGAACCTGCGGTTCTTCATTTGCAGAAGCTAGTACAGGAAGGCACGACGCTTGGTAACATTCGTAAAATCGAACTGATTCTCCAGTTCCCGCAATGGCCGCGAGCTTGGCAACAGAATCCATGGATTACGACCCGAGATCAGGGTGGATTTATTTTAGAAGTGGGTATTCACTGGATTCATGTAATCCAGACGGTGTTCGGAGGACTGAATGTGGTTAGCAGTCAGGTACAATATCCCGATGATTCGAACGGTTGCGAGACAGAGATACATGCTGAAATGCAGCTTGGAGACGGTACTCGGGTAGAGATGAACGGAATCTCACACTTTGCGGGTGAGGAACGCGTATCTATGGTGGTGTATGGAACGGAAGGTACAATCGCACTCGAAAACTGGGATCAACTGATGAGTGGACGAATTGGAGCGTCACTAACACCTGTTACTGTCGACGAATCGTTAAGTGAATTACCTGTGCTGAAACATGTAATTGCACGCATTCAAGACAGACCAGGCAGAATATATGATTTCAGAGCTGGACTTGAAGCACAACGAATTTTGGAGGCACTTCGAAGTAAGTAACTTGAGCGATATGAAGAAATAATTGAAGGGATACCTTCTGGATCTGCTTGATCATAAAATGAACGATACAGAAGGTTTTTCCTCTCTACACAGGGTTTCAATGTGCTCCAAAATCAAAAAAAGAAGCAGTTGCCGAATTCAGGCTGCTGCTTCTTTGTATTTAAGTTTAGTAAATTAACTTCCTCATTACACTCATTAAGCAAGCTTAAATCGGTTCACGAGCTGATCCAACGCATCGGACATTTGGTTTAACTGTTTAGATGTATCGGTCATTTCCTGCAAGGAGGCCAATTGTTCCTCGGTCATGGCGGATACTTCTTCGGTTGCTGATGCAGTGTCTTCGACCACAGCGGATACGGCATGAATAGAAGACATAACAGCTTGACTGCCTGCTGTGAGCTCTTCCACCACAGCGGAGATGTCCACCATTTCCCCACTTAGATTATGAATGTGTTCTGTAATATTAGCAAAGGCATGTCCAGCATCCTCTATTGTTCGTAATCCTTCTGTGACATGAACGGTATTAGAGTCTACAATCTGAACCGTGTTCTGAACGCCTGCAAGTACAGTTTCAAGGATGCTAGTAATATGTTTGGCTGAGGTAGCGCTCTGGTCTGCCAGATTGCGAATTTCGGTGGCGACAACAGCGAACCCTTTACCATGTTCTCCAGCTCGTGCGGCTTCAATTCCAGCGTTAAGAGCAAGGAGATTGGTTTGTCTAGCCGTTCCTGAGATTGATTCTGCAATGGAGATGACCTGATCCGACATTTTAGAGATGTCATTAATGGACTCCTGAACGGAGCGGAATGATTGTTCAATGGTTCCCATTTTACCCACTGCATTATCAATACGCTCTTGTCCATCCAGCGCGATGGATTCCGTTCTTACAGCACGTTCAGCTACATCGGCAGTAGAAGAGGATACTCGGTTTAGTCCAGTCAGCGATTGCCCCATGGCAGCAACCATCGTTTGTGTCAGAACGACTTGTTCATCTGCACCTTCGGCGACTCGTTCCATGGCGGTGGCAACTTCCTTACCTGCAGAGAGATTATCCGACACACCTTTATCCAATCGATCAGAAGCCGTACTCAGGATGCTGGCATTGTTCTGAATCTCAAGCATCATGTGTTGCAATCCGAGCAGCATTGCATTAGCCGCATCTGCGAGTTCACGCGTCTCATCCTTCATATGGGTCGCAATCCGGAGGGTTAGGTCTCCGTTAGATGAGCCAATGTCGTTCAGTGCACTGGTGACGCTACGAATGTTTTTGACAATAGAGCGTGACAGCGTCAGAGCTGCAATGATTGAAATCAAGGCAACAAGGATGAGCGCACCGTATAACTCTATATTAAGTAGCTCGTTTTTTTGTTTGAGTGCTTCGGTACGTTGTTCGGTTAACGCTAGTTCATTAGTGCGGAACGTCATGAGTGAATCACGAATTTGATCCATATCCTGCTTACCAGGATCATTCACGAAGAACGCCTGCACGGTGGACATATCGTTAGCTCGTCGTGAATCAATAACGGGTTCGCCTGCAACCTGTACCCAATTGTTCATAACATTATGTATATTCTCAAGCAAGACGAGCTGTGCTGGATTATCAGCAATGAGTGCTTTGAGTTGTGTGGTGATCGTTTCCTTCTGTTCTAGACCTTCGGTGTAGGGAACGAGATAGCTGTCCTGTCCTGTAATGACATATCCTCTTTGCCCTGTCTCCATATCTACCATCGTTTTTTCCAATTCATACGTCAAATCATGCACTTTCATATCGTGATCGACCAGAAAATCAAGCTCGTGTTGGAGCTGGTTAATGCTATTTTGGATCAATACAATAGAACCGGCTAGAACAGCCAGCACGAGCAAATAGCCCAAACCAATCTTGTAGAAAATTTTAAAGGTTCTGCGCTTTACCATGTTTGTTATTCCTCTCTGTCGGGTATATATATTTGTCGAAAAAACAGGAAAAACATAAAATAGGGACTTTAGATGTAGGGTCTGAATGACTATTTTCAGTATTATACTTAAACTCAATCACTTTGTATATAGTTTGTTTACTTTATGTATAATGTTATCTTTTGAATTGTATAATGTTTGCGAAGTGTGTTTTACATTGTCGGTTTACACTTACAAACGTTTATGTTTATCATGGGGAGGGAAAGATTCCGAATACATATCCCAATCCGAAAGGACGTTTTGATATGACAAAAGAGAAGGCACTGCTTAAACCGGAAGCAATGATATTTGATATGGATGGCACACTATTCCAGACAGAAACATTGTTATTGCCTGCCTATCACCAATTGTTTGATACACTGAGAGCCGAAGGGCACTTCGAAGGAGAGACACCTCCTGAGGAACGGATGCTTGGAAGTCTTGGTATGTTACTTGAAGATATTTGGAAAGTAGTTATGCCTGAAGCATCAGAGGCAGCACATCGCCGTGCGGATGAATTATTGCTTCAATTGGAGATTGAAGGACTCGATCAAGGAAGTTCTACCCTGTATCCTAACGTTAAGGAAACTCTAACAGCGCTCAAGGAGCAAGGGGTGCGGTTATTTGTAGCGAGTAATGGACTTGAGGATTACGTCAAAGGTGTGGCGTTTGCTCATGAGATCATGCCTTTGTTTGAAGGGGTGTATAGTGCCGGTCAATACCAAACGCCTTCCAAAGTTAATCTTGTTCAGATCCTGCTTGAGAAACATCGGATTCAGGATGCGTGGATGGTAGGTGACCGTTCATCGGATGTAGAAGCTGGGAAAATGAATGGGCAGACCGTCATTGGCTGCGCCTATGCTGGTTTTGGTAGGGATGAAGAACTGGCCGGATCGGATGTACTGATCTCTGATTTCACAGAGCTACTTCGTCTGTATAAGGAAGCAGAATAACCGTATAAAACATTTCACATTTTTATTGTTGTTAACAAGGTATAACCTGCATTTCCAATGAAGTTTTGTTGGAGATGCAGTTTTTTTTGTTTTATGCTCCTCATATTCTTTCACATTCTTTCGCATTCGCTCAATTCATTCACTCCCTCACGTTCATTTATCTACAATCTACAATCACTCAGTTACATTCTCCCCTGTAAAAAGTGGATTTCCCCATCCCGCTTCACACGGTGCTCGCTCTATACTTCTTGCAAAAGCTAGTAAGGGGGTCAATGTTGATGAAGCCGAAAAAAGTGCATGCGTACCTGTTCATCTTTCCCAGTCTATTTCTAACTCTCGTGTTTGGGGTGTATCCCCTCTTATGGGCTCTACGTTATATGTTCTACGATTATCAAGGTATTGGAACGCCCGTATTTATTGGACTCGGCAACTTTGCCCGCATTATGCGGGATACACAGTTCTGGTCTTCTGTTGGCAATACAGGCGTCTATGCATTAGGTAAACTCGTGGTCACAATCCCGCTAGCTCTGACGCTCGCGATCATCTTGAATCGCAAATGGAAAGGGCGTTCGCTGCTGAGAGCTGTGTACTATCTTCCAACCATTTTCAGTGCTTCGGTTATGGCGATCGTTTTCTTTATTATTTTTAATTCGTACAACGGCATCTTGAATCAACTACTCGTGAAGTATCATGTGATCTCTGCCCCAATTGGCTGGTTGGATGCGGATCATGCCATGATGACAACCATAATCATTGCGATCTGGGGAGCTGTAGGGAACTATATGTTGCTGTTTATCGCCGGTCTGCAAAGTATTCCTGAAGAACTGTACGAGGCAGCATCGCTGGATGGAGCGAATGAGTTCCAGAAACTTAGAAATGTAACGATTCCACTGCTCGGTCCTGTGCTGCAGATGATTATTATGCTGGCGATTACCACCGCACTCAAAGGGTACGAGAGCATTATGGTATTAACCGAAGGAGGCCCATATGGCAAAACGGAAGTGATGTACTTGTATCTCTTTAAGTTGTTATTTCCGATCTCAGCTGATACACAATCACTCCAGCAACTGGGTTACGGCAGTGCAGTAGGATTCACAACGGCCATTATTGTAGGCGCTGTCACGCTCATTTATTTCTGGATATCCAAGAAGCTTAATGATGTTTATTAACAGCAGACAGGAGGAACCGAACATGTCACAGATTGTTATGAAACCAAGTCTTTCACCCAAATGGATTCAAGGATTAAAGCGAACACTTCTCACGATTTTCCTGCTTCTGATTGCTGTCCTGTCGCTGTTTCCGATTCTATTAGTCCTGCTGGGCTCTTTCAAAACGAATCAGGAATTAACGGGCGGTGCAACGATATTGCCTAAGGTATGGCAGTTCTCTAATTATGCTCAGGCATGGCGAACAGCCAATTTCTCAGGATTCACGCTCAACAGCGTTTTTGTTAGTGTCACTGCAACAACAGGAATGCTGTTGGTTTCATCCATGTCGGCGTATGCCGTGGATCGGGTGAATTTTAGAGGCAAGAAGGCGTACTCCGTATTGATGGCATCTACCTTGTTTATATCCATCGGAGCCGTGGTTCTGCGTCCGCAGTTCGATCTGATGGTCAAACTAGGCCTGAATCATACCCTATGGGGCGTCATCATTATTTTAATTAGCGCCCATGCCGCGACGTACTTCATTTTAGTGGGCTTCTTCAAAAGCATCCCGCGTGATCTGGATGAGGCCGCCATGATCGATGGCTGTAATTTTTACACCGTGTATTGGCGCATCATCCTTCCACTGCTTCGTCCCGGTTTGGCGGTTGCAGGACTTGGAGCATTTCAGAGCTCGTGGAATGAGTACATCTTGCCTTTTGTATTTACGATGAACAATCCCAATTTGCAAACCTTACCTGTAGGCTTGGCGAATCTGCGTTATGGCATCGGAGCTGCCGCTGAGGTTCAACTCATGATGGCTGGGGCGTGTCTATCCATATTGCCACTGCTCGTTGTGTATATTTTTGCGAACAAATCATTTATGCAGGTGACATTAGGCGCGGTCAAAGGATAGGTGTAATTTCCTTAAAATGGGAACGGTATTATGGGATATTCTGCTGTGCTATACTCTTGTTAATCTACAGTGGCAGAGCTGATCCGTATCCGAGGAGTGAACGCCGATGAACATGAACTTCTATAAGATGACTCTGAAAAAAAGGATACAACTGTTGTACATTTTCCTCGTAGTGTTATGCATCAGTGTAACAGGAATTAGCTCGTATTTATTTGCTGCTCGCAGCATTGAACGGAACGCGCTTGAACTGAAGCAGGGAATCCTGAATAAGTCTGTGCAGGTAATGGATGAACACTTAAGGCATATCGTTGTATCTTCATATTCTTTTATGCTGAATGAGACCTTCACTCAGGTGATGCGAGATGTTCGCAACAATAATGACTCCCACTATTATCAGAATCTTTCACTCCTGCAGACGTCATTTACGCAATTGAAGCTTGTAGAGCCCTTAATTGATACGACCTTTTTAACAACACCAATTGGTGATTTTTATTCAACCAAAGATGTACCGAACCGGGATGATGGATTTGATAAGCAATACGGGCAGCTTGTGAAGCAGCAGGGCTGGAATACGATGTGGTTTGGTTCGCATCAAAGTCAGTTGTTCCAGGCGAAGGATCATGTGCTGTCACTCTTACTCAAACCGATTGTGGTTGATAATCACTCATTGTCGAACGTGTATATGGTGGTCAATATGAAGGAAGAAGCGATGAGGGATATTCTGGATCAGGACTTGATGAATAACTCAATTCAGTTGTTTTTGCTGAACAAAAATGGTGCACAGGTCATTCGATCAACCTCCCAGGATGTGAGTTACCTTACTGACCCTGAATTCAGCAGCGAGATTAATCGTGGTACTGGTGGAGATTTTAGGTATACGAGTAGCCAAGGAGAGGACATGCTCGTTAACTATTCTTCGTTATCGATGAATGAGGACTGGGTGATGGTCAGTGTGCAGTCCAAAGCAGATTTATTGTCTCCGCTGCGCAAAATTCGCTGGCTCGTTATTGGCATTATGGGTTTTTGCATTGTGCTCGCTCTGGGGCTGTCGAACTTGCTGGCATCCGCGCTGCTCAAGCCGCTGAATAAGCTACGCCGTTTAATGGTTGAAGTTCAATCGAACGATCTGGATGTACGCTTTCGCAGCAAGTACGATGATGAGGTCAGTGCGGTTGGGCATCGTTTTAATCGCATGCTGGATCAGATTCAGGTTTTGTTCGAGGAGGTACGAGTAACTGAGCGGGATAAACGACGGTTTGAAGTGAAAGCGCTTCAAGCACAGGTTGATCCTCACTTTCTGTACAACACGTTAAATACGATGTTCTGGAAAAGTGAGAGTGGTGAGAAAAAAGACGTTAGTGAAATGATCGTATCATTGTCACTGTTGTTCCGACTCGGGTTGAATGATGGGAAGGACATGACCAATGTAGAACAAGAGATTAGGCACGTGGAGCAGTATCTACAACTTCAACAAAAGTGTTATGAGGATCTATTCATTTATCGTATTGAGGTGGGTGATCCATCCTGTTATTCCGTAGAAATATTGAAAATATTGCTGCAGCCTTTAGTTGAAAACTCGATCTTGCACGGATTTAGGGATAAAGATGAGCTTGGCGTCATTGTGATTAAAATTAATCGAGATGATGACCTGCTGACACTAGAGGTTGCTGATAACGGTTGCGGTATGGAAACGGCTGAGGGGCAGCTCAGGGGAGGAGCCGAAGGCAGACGTCAAGGATACGCGCTCGCTAATCTCCATGGCAGACTAAGCCTATATTACGGAGATGCCGCTTCAGTTGTATTTGAGAGCAGCATAGGCGTCGGAACGAAGGTCATCATCACGATTCCAATCACCTGAGGAGGGGTAGTATGGATCATTTGACGGTATGTGTAATGGATGATATTCAGGCGGTTGTAAAAGGTATATCTTCGACCATTGCTTGGCAAGATCATCAGGTACAAATTGTAGGTACAGCCAACAATGGCGAACAAGGGTGGTCGCTTCTTATCGAGCAAGAGCCGGATCTTGTCATTACTGATATCAAAATGCCCCGCCTCAGCGGGCTTGAATTGATGAAACGGGCATCGGATGCTGGGCTACGCACCAAGTTTATTTTCATCAGTGGATACTCCGACTTCCGTTATGCCCAGGAGGCGATTAAACTAGGGGCTTCCGATTATTTACTCAAACCTTTTACTCCTGATGAAATATTAGGCGCAGTGCTCAAGGTAAGAGAAGTGATTGAAGGTGAGCAGGCACAGTCGAGACAGCTTGAACAATTGGAACAAAAGGTTGAGAGCAGTAGCGTGCATATTCGTCATAGCTACCTTCTGGGACTGCTTCGTCATGAAGTTGGTGGTTTTATGAATGAGAATCGCTGGAATGAACTACAGATTGATCTCGATTCTTCGAATCTTGAGGTTATGGTCATAGAAGTCGACGGGTATACCCGGTGTGAGAATACAATGCACCTGGATGCCGAGATCGTGCCTTTTGCAGTTCAGAATATTGTGGAAGAGACACTAAATCGCCATACCAGAGGTGTTGTATTACGCGAGAGCAGATACCGGCTTGTGGCGATGTTCAATACACCTGCATCCATGACAGCTCCAGAGCTGCTGGAGGAATGTCGGCTCAATGTGCAACAGTTCAGCAAAAAGACGATTTCCATCGGTTTGGGCACGATTGCCCGAAGACCGCAGGAAGTGTGGAATGCATATGCACATGCCGATAAAGCCATTGGCTACCGATTTTATAGTGAGGGAAACTGCATCTTCCAATATGCAATCGTTGAACGTCAGGAGTGGGTAGCCCCTGCTTACCCTTTGGAGAAGGAGAAGGAACTCTTTTATGCGCTTAAGTGCGGCAATGAAAGCACCTGTCACCGGATCATTGATGATATTTTGGAGGAATGGCAGTTTTCGGAGGGGTATCCTGAGCCACTTACGATGATTCGTCTGTTGTCTGGGCTTGCGTTTGCCATCTATCGTGCCTTTTGTGATGAGATTACGGAGGAAGAACGCATGCGTTTAGAAGCTGACCTGATGGTGCTTGAGGAGATGCGCTCGTTGACATTTGACGGTTGGAAAGGGTACATCAAGCATTTCAGCAGTATGGGCTGTGAGATCATGGATAAGAAGCGGCTTACGGATGTGAAGCAGGCTATTCATAAAGCTCAGGAATTTATCAGTATGAACCTGGAAGAGAACCTGACGTTGAATCTTTGCGCTCAATCAGTTCACCTAAGTCCAAGTTATTTTGCCAATGCGTTCAAGAAAGAAACGGGCATGACCTTGATTCAATATATTACGAAAATGAGGATGGAGAAGGCCAAGGATCTGTTGGTTGCAGGCATACAAGTACAGGAGATTTGTCAGATGCTCGGTTACGAGGATCGTCCGTATTTCAGTGGTTTGTTCAAAAAGTATTGTGGTATGACACCTACGCATTTCCGTCAAATGTATCTGAATTAATGAATGCAGGGAACATCATTTGTCCCCCCATTCATAGTTATAATGTCCCTCACATCATCTACATTTGAGCGATTATCATTACGTTATCGGGTAACCTGACAGGTTGTCCAGACAAGCATAGGGGGGCATTTCAATGGTTAAGAAATGGATGATGACTACACTGAGTGCATTGCTCGCATTGAGTTTGGCAGGTTGTTCTACCAACAGTGCAACAACAGCAAGCACCGGAACGGGTGGCAGTGATGGAACAAGTACAGAAGGGAAAACCAAGGTCATCTACTGGACGCCCGATCGCCATGATGCTGATTTTATGAAAACCAAAATTGATGAATTCAATAAAACCAATAAAGATAATATTGAAGTGGAAATGACCGTGATGGGTGACAATTACCCACAGGCGGTAGATATTGCTTTTGCAAGTAAACAAGCACCGGATGTGCTGCAAGTCAATGATTTTCAGACCTATTATCAAAAGGGATATCTTGCTCCAATTGATGGGTATATGAGTGAGGATATGAAAGCTACATTCAAAGACAGCCTGATCGATAACAAGAATACAATAGATGGAAAAATATATACTCTTCCGAATACCGGACAAGTATGGAGGCTTGTGTATAACCAAGATATTTTCCAAAAAGCCGGGATCACAAGTCCGCCTACAACGTTGAGCGAAATGGTGGAGGATGCGAAGAAAATTACGGAAGCTGGGAAAAGTGAAGGAATCTATGGCTTTGCTAGCCCGTTCAAAAGTGGAAGCGGTTTCTGGAGAGCGGCCAACACCATCGCAGGAGCCAGTAACAACTACGGTATCGATGGTTACAACTACCGTACAGGTCAATTCGATTTTGGCATGTACAAGGATGTTGCACTTGCGCTTCGCCAGATGAGTGAGGATGGAAGTATGCTACCAGGGGTTGAAAGTCTGGATATTGATCCGCTGAGAGCGCAGTTTGCACAAGGCAAAATTGGGATGTACATCAATCATTCGGGCGAGCCGGGGGTATACAAAGACCAATTCCCTACCGAAGAGAACTGGGCTGCTGCTCCTGTGCCCACAAGTGATGGAACGATCAAGGGTGCTTCGCAAGTTATAGGCGGTTCATATATCGGGATCAGTGCAGATTCAACGCAAAAAGAAGCGGCGTGGAAGTTTATGGAGTATGTGTACAGCAAAGACCTACAAAGTGAGTATTACGAAAAAGGCTATGGTATCTCCCTGATTCCAGCGGTATTAAGCTCAGGCAAGAAGCCAAACATTCCTGGCATTGAGGGCTTCCTGCCGAAGCGCTATGATGCGATTTTCCCTGCGAATCCAGGGGTAGTAACGGAGAGTTCACTGGAAGGAACCAAATGGACGGATGCATTCTCCATCTTTGTCTTCACGGGCGGCGATATCGATAATGTGATCAAAGATCTGAATAGCAGATACAATGCTGCACTGGAGAAGACCAAAGCGGCAGGGTTAACCAATATAAGCGCCGATCCTTCTTTTGATTCCTCTAAGCTTCAAGGCAAATTATCTACAGAAGAATAGCAGTGTGGTGATAAGTAAATATAAGCGGCCGGTGTCTACGTACTCCGGTCGCTCATTCCAGAGGAGAGGGGCAAAAACAATGATATTGGAAAATGGAGCGATTCCTGAACAAGTCATTAACGCAACGAGCTCTCGTAAAATTTTGGGTATGGGCGGAACATTGATGATGGTAGAGGTGAGCTTTGCGAAAGGTGGAATTGGTGAGGTTCACTCTCATGATCGGCATGAACAGGTAAGCTATATCGTCAAGGGCAGCTTTGAGGTTCAAGTTGGTGAGGATACACGCATCCTGAAAGCAGGGGATAGTTTCTATGCTGGCTATAACGTCCCACATGGGGTGAAGGCACTGGAAGATTCCATCATTCTGGATGTGTTTACGCCATTTCGTGAGGATTTCATTGAGGAGCCCCAATGAGTGATTTCTTCCTTTCGACAGTTGAACTGCATGAAGCGGCTGCTTATTATGAGAAACATTTCCCAGAGGAGGCACGAAATTCGGTAACGATTGCTAATCGTGCCATAATCAATGAATTTATCGTGCCTTATACGAATGATCTGAGTCGCTGGATTCCAATGGGAACCCCTGTAGATTGGCTTCATAATCCAACGAATGATCTGGAATTTACGTGGGGCATGAACCGACATTGGCATATGATTGATCTGGGCAAGGCGTACTTGATGAAAGGCAATCCATTGTATGTGTCCACCTTTATGGCTCACTTTCGAAGCTGGAGAGAACAGAATCCGGTACCTGCTCAAGTGCCTTATGATGAGGCCGTCTTTTTCCAAAAGCCAGGTCCTTGGCGTCTACTAGAGACTGGACTGCGTGTACAGTCATGGGTAGCTGCCTATAAATACATGGAGGATAGTCCACTACTTGACGCCGACTTTCAGGCAGAATTCAGGCAAGGTTTAGAGGAGCACGCCGAATTTTTGACTAGTTATCTAGGAAGCACGGAAATCAATCACGCGATCATGCATATGCAGGGATTATTCATGATCGCAATCTTTCATCATGCCCACCCGAGAGCTGCTTATTGGCGGCAGGTAGCGGTGGAACGACTGGAGTTGTGTCTGCTTCACCAGATTAATTCAGAAGGAATACAAGTTGAACTGACAACTCACTACCATAATGCGAGCATTGAAATGTTTGGAACTCCTTATTTACTGGGGAAAATAGCGGGTCATCCTTTCTCGGCATGGTATGGTGAAGGCCTACGCAAAATGGGTTCGTTTACCGAAGCGTTAATCCGGCCAGATCATCAATCAACCGGAATCGGCGATTCCGACTGGGTCAGCGATGGAAGGCAGCGATTAACCCTGCTCGGTGCTATTCTGGAGGACGATCATTGGATCGGTCGCGGGGCAGAAAGCGCAGAATGTCTCTGGCTTCTCGGCGCAGATCAGTATGAACGATGTATGACACTTCAGAAGGCTAACACGCCTTCATTGTCAAGCTGTGCTTTTCCGCAGACAGGGTATTACGTGATGAGAGACCATCGTCAATATCTCTTCTTGGATGCTGCTTCTATGGGCGGAGCGCATGGACATGCAGATGCTTTGAACATGGAGTGGATGTGGGGTAATCAGCTTTTGTTTACAGATACCGGACGTTATACGTACGAGGAAGGCGAATGGCGACACTATTTCAAAAGCACACGAGCCCACAATACAATTACCGTGGATGGGCTTGATCAGACTCCATATGTATCAACACAGCAATGGGGGGAGCCTGAAGCAGTAGCTACGACATTCCGCTGGGAGAGTAACGAAGGTTATCATTTTGTAGACGCATCACATAACGGTTATAACCGCTTACCCGATCCGGTTACACATCGCCGCTGGATTTTATCAGGCGTGGATGTTCCTCTGCTCCTTGTTGTGGATTGGCTGGACGCGGAAGAAGAGCATGTATTAGAGCAACAATTTCACTTGCATCCAGATGCTCGTCTCACATGGCAAGGTGATGTAGCTGACGAGCGAGTAGCTCACATGACGTATTCAGAAACGGACACCACGCTTTCCATGCAATGGATGACAGCAGGTATACCCGAACATGCATTTCAGCTTACGCAGCAAACGGGCTGGGTATCCGAAATATACGGCTCCAAGCTAGAAACCACGGTGATCCAAGGCAAAGCTTCTTTTACAGGTTCAATCGGCATTCTTACGCTATGTTTGCCCGCCAATCAGCAGACTGACCAGATGACAGAGGTAACCTCGTGTAAACTGGAACCTGAACGGATGCGAATGAAAGTGGCGTACAGGTATGGTGACGAAGGTGGAGTCATCGTAATTGATAACGACACAGTGCAATGGACAGTTGAAAAGGATTCGATTCAATCCCCATGATTGGAATGAGTGGTAACAGAACGGTGAGAAGGAGTGGATGTTCACATAAGTGACATTCACTCCTTCTGCTGTAACCAACCATTTATCTGGTTTTCCGGATTTTTCTCATCCGTGTATTTTTCTTCACCGTCGTTATGATGCTACCTTCTTTTCGAGGGATGCCTGGTTTCTTGTTGCGGTACACCCATAATGCGTAAACCAGAGGCTGCGTAATGGCCTTTTGATATATTTCACGTTCACCAATACGAGCAAATACCTCGCGTGCAGGTTTGGGATTCACCTCAAGCAGATAGATCCGTCCACTTTTATCAATGGCTAAGTCTAGCGCCAGCTCACACAAATCCCCATACGTATCCTCCAAAAAGGAAGCCACATCAATGCCGAATTTCTCAGCGGTTGTGTTAATCTCCATTCGCTGGTCTTCATCCGTAATCCATTGCTTCATCAATCGGTTCATGGCTACCGCCTGACCCCCGCCATGCAGATTGGATGTGACACTTTTCTCCGCTCCCATTCGCCCGGCGCAACCTGTCAGTTCCCACTGACCCTCGCCGTTCTTTTGAACAAGCATGCGGTAATCATGCACACGCCCGTTGGGAAGCTGGAGATGGATACCTTCTTGAACCAGATATTTATCTTTCATGTTCCAGTGCTGGAGCAGGGAGCCAAGTCGAGATAGATGGACTTTACGCGGTGTAATGATCCGCCTTTTCTGATCCCGCCCCTGAACCAAAACCATATTGGGTTCACCTTTGCTACGTTCAATGCGCAGAATGCCACGCCCACCGGTTCCATTAATCGGTTTTAGGTAGATGAGAGAAGCGCTTTTCAACATGCGATTCACGTCGGACATATCCTGGAACAGTACGGTATCTGGCAGATGCTCGCTAAAGGCGGGTTTACCTGAGAGGGTCTGATGAATCGTCCACTTGTTGCGTAATGGACGATTCAAAAATAGGAGATGCCCATATTTTTCGCGAAAAGCAAGAAGCTGCTGAAATCGACGATTACGCTGTATCCGACAACGATCGAAGATCATATCGGGGAAAGGACGCCACTCTCTGGACCATCCTTTCTCCGGATGAAACACCATCGCTTCAATCTGCTTACCTCCAGAATGTACATCCGCAGGTGTGAACACATATATATCGAGTCCTCGCTTGCGTCCTTCGAGGATCATCCTGCGATATATGCTTCGTTCTTCTAAGGCTCGGTGTTCGTTCAGGTATAACGTCATAATGCCTAGAACAGGTGAGGACACAAACAATCACCTTCTTTAGCTTTTATTCCTTTCGAGTAAGTGTTCAAATAAGTGTTATCGTTTAGACTGACGAGCAAGATAGGCACTGTAGTGGAAAATACGTTCCAGTGACCTCCGTCTAATCTGTGGTTCATCGAATTTCATTGGCTTCGCATTGGCTTCAAAAAACCAGATTTCGCCGAGATCGTCTATGCCAAGATCCATGGACATCTCGCCAAGGGTGTGCCCTGATCCCCGCTCAACTTGCCTAGCAATCATCAGTGAGGTGGATTTTACCCTTTTCATCATTGTGCTGGTTAATTCCTCACCGAAGATCTCAGTCAGCAGTTGTTCCGGATCCTCGACGCTACCTCCACGAGGGACATGTGTTGTAATGCTGCGGGAACCGGCCAACCTCGCACCGACGCCCGAAACACTCCATTGACCTTTACTATTCTTCTGCACAAGTACCCGTAGGTCGAAAGGGCGTTTGCGAGAGGAAGCGAGTTCAATGCCTTGCTGCATAATGTACGGGGTGTGACCCGTCTCTCTACGAATGCGAGCCCATAATTTTGCAAGTGTAGCTGTTTTGTATGTGGTGCTTTTTCTGGAACTTTGGACTTTGAGCCGATAAGGGAGCCGATCCTTTTCTTGAAACTTGAGCATCATGATGCCTTTTCCTGCTTTGCCGCTCTCTGGTTTCAAGTACAGATAAGGATAGCTTTTGAGCACTGTAGCAAGTGCGGATGCACTGCGCATACGGCGAGTGTATGGAATTAGGTTTTGAGTCGATTTCGACTTTTTGAGCCACTCGAACAGATTCCACTTGTTGAAGAAAAAAGGATTATACAATTCAATCCCGGATTCCATGCATTCAGCGATTTTACGTTGAACCGATGGTTTGCGCTCATCTTCCCGGCTGGGTATACGGTTATACAGGACATGGGGAAGTGGGAAGGACTGTGAAGTCCATTTTCCACTTCCTTTGTGGTAGGTGTAACCCTTAACGGTAGGACCAGCCACATTCAGATCGCGAACGGTCACGATGTACACCACATAACCCATACTTTCTCCGGTCTGTATAATGTCTTGAAAATTTTGATGATTCCCCCTGAACATCCGTTGATCATCATGCATCGTCAAAACGGCAATGACAGGTTTAAAATCATCGTGAAGGCTCATCAAATGTCGTCCTTCTTCCTGAATTTGCTCAAGTACAGGCAATGTTCCAAGATGTGCTCCACTGATGATTTTCCCTCCACTCGGAGTGAAGGGTGACGGAAAATGGAGCGTCCGGGTTTGGCGTTCGCTTCGAACATCCATACATGTTCCTCCTGATCGATGCCCAGATCAAAGCCAATCTCACCAATCAAATGCTGGTGCTGGGTTTCAATCGCCTGGGCCAGTGTAATAGCGACGGATTTGGCCTGCCCTAGCACTTCTCCCGCGCGGTCACCGAAGTTACGGCTGAGCGCCTGCTCAGGGGTCATTAGAGAGCCGCCGTTTTTGATATGTGTTGTTACGCTACCCCGACCTGCCTTCTTGGCGCCGATACCAACGACGACCCACTGATTGCTGCCGTTTTTGTGCATGTGAAAACGAAAATCAATCGGGCAATCATCTATTTCGATTAGACGGATTCCCTGTTGAACGACGTAACCACGGAGCTGCTTGCCGTGTCTGCCTTGCAACATCCGCATCAAACTATTGAACGAGCCAAAACGCAAAAGTGCATTGCCGCTTTTTTTGCGATAACGTGCAAAATATCCCCGTTTAGGCGAGTAGGTCAGACGATAAATCCCATTGCCGAGACTTCCAGCCGTCGGTTTATAGTAGACAAATTGATGGCGTTCAAGCATTTCCTTCATTTGCTCAACTGTAGGGTTTGTAATGGATTCGGGAATATAACGTCCTGCAGACGGGTCATTCTCCAGCAATTTATAGATGTCCGATTTGTTGAAGAAGCTCCAGTTAAAGAAAGGAATCTTCCGCCGGATGAACCGTTCACGCAGCTGGTTAATTGCAGGCGAAAAATCGGAACGTCGGCTCGGCAACCGATTATATACAACGTCCGGCAACGGTACAGTTTTACGTACAAAGCCCCCGTTTTCATTCAAAAAGTACCCGGACACCGTCTCATTTTGCCAATTAATATCTCTTGGTGTGAAGGCATAAATATAAGATTTACGACTCCCTTCACGAAGCAATTGCTTGATAAAACCGGTACGAGAGCTGAACGGATTCGTACTGGTTCCCGGACCGTCAGACAATACGCCGATCAGTGGTCCAAGCTGAACCTCATCGTTTTGCAGGTTACGCAAGTAGATGCTCCCACGCTTGGGGACATTCATCAGATTGCGGATGCCTGAGGCAAGATAGAGATGTTTACCCGCCTTCTTAATTGGTTTGATCGTAGCGGGTACGCGGTCTCGGCCGAATCGCAGGTTTATCGTTTTTTTGCCAGACAGGTTGAGACTCTTCATTAGTGCGTTGGACACATATACCACCTTATCCGGCTGTTGTGTGAAATGCAGATTGCAAAAGGTCAAACTCATGATTTATCCTCCTATCCTGAAAAGATCCTTCGGCTCCATGGCGAGCGGGCGCTGCAGGCCTTAGCCGCCGTGAATCGGGATGGGTTTCAGGCCAGCTTTGCTGGATGTATTCGGCATTTTCATTGTTGGACGGTAGACGTCCGTGAGCACATGTTGTTGCAGCAAATAATGAGCATAGGCAAGTGGTTCGGTATACGTCATTGTATGCATCTGCGGATTATCCGCCATTGCAAATGCGGATCGACCTGGTTTGGAATTCACTTCGAGCAGCCAGAGACGACCGTCAGTGTCTGCTCCGAAATCAATGCCAAGTTCAGCCAGCCGACCAAATCGGCTCTCCAGCAGAGGAGGAATTAGAGTAGCCGCCTGCTTGATCCTCTCCAGCAAAATAGCGGTATGAGATGAACCATATCGATCCATCAGATAAGACTGCACAGGATGTGCTGTACCTCCACCATGCAAATTAGAAGTGAGCGATCCTTCAATTCCCTCACGCACCATACATCCGGTCAGGGACCAATGTCCGTTTCCGTTTTTTTGTACTAGGGCGCGAATGTCAAATGGATGCCCGTGATGGCTTAGATTAAGATAAGGCTGCATAATCATGCTGTGGCGGGTCATAGCTGATTCGACCCAGTTACGTACCGATTGATGTGTACGAAGTACATAGCTAAACGCCACATTGCTGGAGTCTCGACCATCTACGCTCCATAAGCGGCCCTTTTCTTCTGAAACGAGTCGGAATGTATCTCGTCCGTGAGTTCCAGCCACCGGTTTGAAGAACAGTCCTGATGGCCAGCGATCTAACCAAGGCTCCCACTTCACACCAGGTTGTAGGAGGAGTGTAGGTGTGAGTAAGGAACGGATTGCTGGTTCACGAGATAACGCCCGATGCACCTTCCATTTGCCAGGTAGCGAAGTTGACCAGTAACGCACTCGCTGTCCGCTAGTTGACGCTACAAGATAATGAAGCTGTTGGCGTACTTGTTTGGGGACAGGTCGCAAGCAACGATCCATCAGCAGATGGATCTCGGGAATTGGATCTTTCTTCCATTGCCCGTACCGATACACATATCCATGCGTAGGCAGCTTGCGTGTCACCTCGCTTGATATGACGAGAACAAATATGTTGAGATTGAACTTAGAGCTTTTCAAACTAAGACGCCTGCAGAAGAGTTCATCTGCGAAGGGAGCGGTTCCTTCCTCGCCACGAACCAGTATCGCCATGGTTTTGGGCGGATGCCATGGGAACATTGCTCTACACCTCCTGTTATAGATGACTCTTCAGAATCCGGCGAGATAGCTTGAATATTCCAACATCGCTTTGACCGAAGGTCGGATTTTGCTCTCGCTTAGCGGTGTATTATCATTTTTGGATGGCTTCGAATTGACCTCCAGCAGCCAGACGCGTCCTGAGGTATCCAGAGCCAGGTCAATCCCGAGTTCACCAAAATGCGCGGGAATCGCTTGCTCAATCCCTTTTGCAATATCAAGTGCAGCCGTGTGAAGTCCAGCATAGGCTGAAGCTTTGGCTGCACTGGACAATGCCGTCTTGGCTACAGCTTCCTTGACGGTGCTTAGACTGCCGCCTCTTGCCAGGTTGGAGACATAGTGACTTCCACCAGCAATGCGAGCAACAATGGAAGTGACACTCCATTTGCCTAATTTGTTTTTCTGCACCAGAGCACGGAAGTCTACAGGTCTGCCGCTATTATCGATCAAGGTCAATCCCTGCTGGATCTGGTAACGGGTTGTTTTCATTTTTCCAGACAGACTGGCATACAGTTTATCCAGTGAAGTATAGGTCTGTTTGCGAGTACCTCCAACGCTTGTAGCCAGAGTAAGGAAGCTTCCATCGTTCTGGCGGGAAACTCGAATGATCCCTTTGCCGAGAGATCCGCGAACAGGCTTCAGGAAAACGACGGGATACCGGTTGCACATCGTTTTGAGCATGGAAGAGGTTTTGAGCAGATGAGAATCCGGCATCACTCTTTTGAGCGTTGTAATGGACTTCAGAGCATCGAACACTTCATTTTTGTCCAGAAATTTTTCATTAAAGGTTTGAGTACCGTAGAGCGATTTTACTTCTTTCATGAAATGCTGTACGCTAGGTTTGTTCTCAAGCTTACGGGACGTCAGCCGGTTATTGACGACATCTGCTACAGGCAGAATGGTCTTTTTCCAGCCGTCATCGTACACCCAGCCTCGCATTTGACCTTTGGTCGTTCCAATATCCTCTGGTGTAAAGAAGGATACATAGGCGCCTTGCTTTCGACAGGCGTTCACCAGTTCATGACAGAACATCGTGATGGAGCCGAAGGGTCGATCAGGCTGATCGGGGTAATCCTGGCTCACTAACACACTGATGAAGGGTCCAAGGCGTAGCGTACGACTGGCGGAACGATAAGATACGCTAAGCACAGAGCGGGGCACAAGGCCAGTTTGGCTGGCTACCGTCTGATTGATGCGTAGACCGTCATAGCGTGGAACCGGGATGACGGTAACTTCACGGCGGAAAGAGCCAAATTGTAACTGAAGCGGCCTTCCCGAAGGGATCTTTAATGCTTTGAGTACCCCTTCGCCCAGCATGATGACGTCGTCCTGCAGGATGCCCGAGCCGGTAACCTGAATCGTTACTTTTTTTTTGGACATCACGGATCTCCTTCCGGGCGGCAACTTGATGTCTGATCTCGAATTGAAGTGGCATCTGAACATGGCATGTGCTTCATCATATGAGGACATATATCCCTTGGTGATTGACCCAATTGGATTAAATACATTTCATTTGTGTCAGGTGATGGAGGGCTTGTTTTGACTTGCCTTGTTTGACAGTAGTTATTTACGTGTATTAACACGGATGAACGTTGCGATGAGAATGTGATGAACAAACGAACAACAACTCATATCCGAGGAGGAATTATAGTGAACATTTATGACAAAGCCAATGACTTGGCAAAAGCCCTGAGAGAAAGCAATGAGGTGGAGGAAATTACCTCTGCAATGAAGTTGATTGAAGCTGACCCAGAAGCAAAACGTATGTTGGATGGCTTCCGTGACCAGCAAATGGAATTGCAACAACGTATGATGAGCGGGGATATGCCTGCACCAGAAGAGATGGAGAAAATGGAGAAGCTGTTTGAGGTACTGAGCCTTAACCTGAACATCCGTCGTCTATTTGATGCTGAGCGTCGTCTGAGTGTCATTATTGAAGATGTGAACAAAATTATCGCTGATAGCCTTGGTCACTTGTATGGTGGCTCAGAAGCGTAAGGTGAAATATAGATTGAATTAGAGACTCACTGTTTATAGTTCAATCTGTATAGTAGCTCCATACGCTCGTATATACATCGATTTATGGCTATACGAATGCATTCTAACGATTTGTCCAAACCTTTCATATTACAGCGATCCGGTTCATAGACTAGACATATAGAGTCGATCAAGAACGAAGGAGCTGTGAATAGTGAAAAGGTTGAAAAAAGCAAAACATGTGATCTATCTGTTGATTGCCTTGTCGATGTTAATTATTGCCTTGCCGCGAATTTCCTTCGCAGGTGGGATGGATTGGGTGAACATTTTTGGTATCGTATGGGTGTTATTCTCCCTGTTAATCATCGGTGCTCACTTACATTTCATCCTTGGTGTGGATGAAGAGAAGAAGCGTGCTCTTGAAGCTGTTAGACGCGCCAAGTTGCGGCAATGGGAAATGAAGCTGATGGACAAGCAGGAACAGAGTAAATCGGTATAAAAGTCGTTCACGAACGAACGTATAGTAGATTAAGCATGGTTAGGTGCGTAGTGTAGGATTTGGAGCTACTGTGAAAAGGCCGTATTCTCTTCTAGAGTGAAGAGATGCGGTCTTTTTTGGTGCCCTTTTTCGAAAAAAATGAAGGTGTCCTTGAGCTAATAAAGAGGTTGTATACATAAGGAGAGACAATGGGGTTATTTTCCTCTGCTCGTGTTATAATAGATACAGAATAGTACAGATGCATCTTCGGGGGTGATACAGTTTGGACGGACAGGAAGAGAACGTAACGAAGCATGAACAACTGCTGCAGCATATCGAACAATTGAAGGTTGGCAGTAAAATATCCGTTCGTGGATTAGCAAGAGAGCTTGGGGTAAGTGAAGGGACAGCATATCGTGCGGTGAAAGAGGCAGAGAATTTTGGAATGGTTGTAACCAAGGAAAGAATCGGAACCGTTCGAATCGAGAAGAGACCACGGGGCATGACCGAGCAGCTTACTTTTGCCGATGTGGTGACAATTGTAGAAGGGCATGTGCTCGGTGGTAGTGACGGACTTGCCAAACCGCTCCATAAATATGTTATTGGTGCGATGAAAGAGCAAGCGATGGCTCGTTATATTGATGCAGGAAGTTTGCTGATCGTCGGAAACCGTGATAATGCACACTCACTTGCCCTTGAGCAGGGAGCCGGTGTATTGATTACCGGGGGCTTTGGAACAAGTCGAGAGGTACGTCTGCTGGCTGATGAGCTTGGCCTACCCATTATCTCGTCCAGACATGATACGTTCACTGTAGCTTCTATGATCAACCGAGCGATCTTTGACCGACTGATCAAGAAAAAAATTATGCTGGTTGAAGATATCATCGGCCAGAAACCACGACTTCAGGTACTTAAGGTGACCAGTTCAGCCTCGGATTTCCACAAGCTGGTTGCAGAGACAGGAGAACATCGCTTTCCCGTGGTGGATGAATGGAACCGTGTCATTGGCATTGTGAGTCTCAAAGATGTGAGTGAGCTAAAAGAGGATCAGAGCATTGAAAAATGCGTAGTACGTCGCCCGGTTACGGCCTCATTGCAAACCTCTCTCGCTTCGGCCGCTCAGATCATGACTTGGGAGGGAATTGATTTCTTGCCCATCGTGGATCGGAATCGCAAATTAATTGCCTCCGTCACACGCAAGGAAGTCCTTCAGGCGATGCGGGACGCTCAGAAGCAACCCCAGCTTGGGGAGACCTTCGATCATCTGATCTGGAACGGGTTCGCCGAAGAACGTGGAGAGCAGAATGAACTGATGTTTCATGGATTTATTATTCCGCAGATGGCGACGGATCTTGGAACCATCTCAGAAGGAGTTCTCCTCAACGTCATGACACAAGCTGGACGCCGCGCTGCATGGGATGTGACAGGCAACGACCATGTTGTGGATAATGTGACCACTTATTTTGTCAGACCCGTGCAGATTGAGGATCAGATCCTCGTTCGCCCGATTATTTTGGAGACAAGCCGCCGCACCTGCAAAATGGATATTGTGATTACGCGTGATGGAAATGTCGTATGCAAAGCGGTCATGACCCTACAATCGATTGATCATGCATAGCGTCGTGTTCCCTGTTGTGAGTGGTAGTGGAATGCCGAAGAGGATATCCCCTCATCGTATACATCAACCGTTATGAAGTACGGGATTAGAGATGTATTCGATGTAGTGAGATATCCTCTTTTTTTACTTTAAACGTATGGAATATACTTGGCGGATAATAACTACACGGACGGACTGGATGGATGAGGTGATCTGCCTTCTGCCTGTTGCTGTAGTCGGGCATAGTGACTACGGTTGCGTAAACCGGCAAACAGATTGTATGCACCCACCAGCAAAAATAGCGCTTCCACAACGATGGATAACGTTGAACCGCTAAAGACGAACATGAGGATTAGAGCCAGTACGATAAGCATTGCACCCATCCAGATGTTAGTCCAGGAACGATAGACACCTGTGGTAGCAGGATGTGTGCTTCGGTGGGAACGAATGCTATTTACGGCTGCGCAGACCAGAGTCAATGTAAAGATGGTGATAAGGCTGTATTTGAGTACTTCAATAAACACGAATACCAGGCTCCTTTTCTGGAAAGCATTTACTGCCCTTATTGTATCATGCCATTTGCAGACAAGGGCAGTTTTTTTGCTGCTGTACTCGTGAATTTACATTCTTGAAAATACTTCTGCGGGTCAGGATGGAACATGTTGACGAATCTGAACCCAGACCTGGAGGACACCTTCCATTACTAGCATCGTTTTTACTTGAACGATATAATCTTTCTCTCGAACGGTATAAACCTTTTGATTCAGCATAATCCGGGTCATTTTACTATATTCGTCGATGTTGAAAACGTCTCGTCCACGAAGCGCCTCCAATTCATCTCCGAGTTTCTGCAATAACACTTTTAATGAAGCCTCGTCTGGCCCCTTGTCAGAATCCTCTGCCCGAACTTTAATTTCTTTGATGACGGTTTGGCGTTTACTATATTTTTTCAGCGTTTTGATATCTTTCTCATTCTGATGAAGTTGCAGCTGCAATTCCTGATTGTTCAACCACAATGTATTGTAACTGAGGTGGAATATACTGTTGTAAACAATGGCTCCTGCAATCATGCCAAGAACAAAAACAGCAGTCATTCGCATTAATGGAAGGTAGTTGGAGAACGGCGGAATTCTCATGAACCTTGCCTCGTGACCATATCAGCCACGCCCTCCGCCGCATACCCATTTCACAAACTCGGTTCCCATATGAGCGCCCATAAATGCAGAGATGAGGTACAAGATTTGTTTCACCGCCGGTGATAGATTACCATCAAAGAAATTACTTTCAATGACACGCATAGGATCAATCGTACCTCCGACTGCCGCTGCAAGCGCCCATATTTTTATTTTGCCTGAAATATCTAGCATCGTCTGTGTAGGCGGCTGAAGTGATATGACGGCTCCAATCCCTCCAAGCATTGCACCGCCAAGTACGATCCCAAACGCGATAAAGAAATCAAGAATAGCTTTGGACAAAAATGTGCTCATCTAGCAACACTCCTTCTCAGGCCCTGTACGCGTCTCCAAATCCGAGTTCGAATAGGAAGGCGGCTTGTACTTCTATTGTATGGGCGTGCCCCCGGACGTTATGATAAAATAGAATAATAAAGTATTTGGTCTCTATTGATGCATTAGCGATTTAGAAGAGAGGTAGCAACAGAAATAACTTTTTTATTGAAATGAATTGCATGACTTCTTAAAGGTATTATGAAACCAATTCATTATATGAGTTATTGCGTATTGCAATAATAGCGGCGAAAGGAAGAAATAACATGAGTTCTTTTGTGCATTTGCATGTTCACAGTGAGTATAGTTTGCTGGACGGCGCTGCGCGTATTTCGGATCTCGTGGACAAAGCTGCAGATCTCGGAATGACATCACTTGCGCTAACGGATCACGGCGTGATGTATGGCGCGATTCCTTTTTATAAAGCGTGCGTAGCACGGGGCATTAAGCCGATTATCGGATGTGAAGCGTATATGACTGCTGGCTCTCGCAAAGAGCGGGGGAGTCGCAAGGATCAGCCGATACATCATTTGATTTTGCTGGCGAAGAATATGACGGGTTACCGTAATCTGATGAAGCTATGTTCGATTGGTCATTTGGAAGGTTTCCATTATAAGCCACGAATCGATATGGAGAGCTTACAGGCACACCACGAGGGTATCATTTGTTTAAGTGCGTGTCTGGGTGGAGAGGTTCCACAGCATTTATTGCACGGACGAGAAGAGGAAGCACGGCGTGCAGCGCTGCGTTACAAAAACATTTTTGGAGAAGACTTCTATCTTGAACTTCAGGATCATGGTCTTTCGGAGCAAAAACGTGTGAATCCACAGCTGATCAAATTAGCCGCTGAGCTGGAGATTCCGCTCGTAGTGACGAATGATGCTCACTATCTGTCAGAAGAGGATGCCGAGCTTCAGGATGTGTTGATCTGCATTGGGACAGGTAAAACCGTTGATGATGAAACTCGGCTGCGAATTGGATCGAACCAGCTATATCTGAAAAGTGGGGAAGACATGGCGCGTTTGTTCCCTCATGTGCCTGAAGCTATAGCCAATACCGTTCGCATTGCGGATTCATGTGAACTGGAGCTGGAGTTTGGCAAATCTATTTTGCCTGAATATAGACCTCTTCCAGAGGGGCTAAGCCCGTCTACGTATTTGCGTCAATTATGCGAGGTAGGCATGGAAGAGCGGTACAGTAACACCGTGCGGTGGACAGACAAGGAGCAACGTGCAGAGCTGGAGCAGCGATTGGATTACGAGCTTCGGGTCATTGATAGCATGGGATTCTCTGATTATTTCCTCATCGTGTGGGATTTTATCGCCTATGCTCACCGTCAGAACATTGTGACAGGGCCTGGTCGGGGTTCATCCGCAGGTAGTATCGTCGCTTATACGCTGAAAATTACAGATGTTGATCCTATGAAGTACAACCTGCTCTTCGAGCGGTTTCTGAATCCAGAACGGATCTCCATGCCCGATATCGATATTGACTTCAGTGATGAGCGTCGGGACGAAGTCATTGATTATGTTGCGGCCAAGTATGGAAAAGCACATGTGGCGCAGATTATTACCTTCGGTACAATGGCTGCTCGTGCAGCGGTACGTGATGTTGGACGGGCACTCAACGTGCCATATGGTGAAGTAGATAAGGCCGCGAAGTTAATTCCGGCTCAGCTTGGCATCAACATTCAGCGGGCGATGGAAACGACGCCTGAATTGATGACGTTATATGAGACTAAACCGAAAACGCGTGAGCTGTTGGATATGGCGATGAAGGTAGAAGGTATGCCACGTCATGCCTCCACACACGCAGCCGGAGTGGTCATCTCTCGTGATCCGCTGACAGACGCTGTGCCGCTTCAAGAAGGCAGTGAGGGCACTGCTCTGACGCAATATTCTATGGAGAATTTGGAAGCCATCGGATTGCTCAAAATGGACTTTCTCGGATTACGTACCCTTTCGATAATTGAGCGCTGTCTTCGTTGGATTGGAGAGCATGGAGAAGTGCCAGATTTTCGCCATATTCCAGATGATGATGCACAGACGTATGAGATGCTGGGGCGCGGCGATACGATGGGCATATTCCAGTTAGAGTCTGCGGGAATTCGGCGTGTCATGAAAGACATGAAACCGAGTGTATTCGAGGATATCATCTCCGTTCTGGCTCTGTATCGCCCAGGTCCAATGGAGTTTATATCCAAATATATTCAGGGTAAGCACGGTCAGATTGCAGTGGATTATCCGCATGCTGATCTGGAGCCAATCCTAAAAGATACCTACGGTATCATCGTCTATCAGGAGCAGATCATGCAGATTGCTTCACGGATGGCCGGTTTCTCCCTGGGAGAAGCCGACTTGCTGCGCAGAGCTGTTTCGAAGAAAAAACGGGAAGTGCTGGATCTGGAGCGCGGGCACTTTGTTCAGGGTAGCCTGAAACAGGGATATACTGAAGCTGAGGCAGACTTGGTCTATGATATGATCGTCAAATTTGCAAACTACGGTTTCCCACGTGCCCATGCCGCTGCTTATGGTGTACTGGCTTTCCAAACGGCGTATCTCAAAGCCCATTATCCCGTGCATTTTATGGCATCCATGCTAACAGCAGTGATGGGTAGCCACCGGAAAGTTGCGGAGTATGTCGTGGAATGTCGGCGGATGGAAATAGAGGTATTGCCGCCTGATGTGAACGATAGTGGTATTCTGTTTACACCTGTCTTTACCTCATCTGAGCAGCAGGAAAGTAACGCCACAACACAGACCGCCCAGACTACGGAAGAGGAAGCTATGAATCATCATGATGATGGTTATGACCATTCACATTACGGTGATGCACCTTTGCCAGATGATCCGGGGCCTGAGCCTGGTGAAGAGGGTGCTGCTTATGAATGGCAGGCATCTACTGCAATAACCGAATCTTCTCCGAAGCACGAAGGAACGGGCATTGTCACAGCTTCTACAGCAGAACATACGAAGGATGAAGAAAATCGAGCTTCACAGCCAGCAGTTTCACTCTTAGATGCAGAGACAGCGGTTGAATCGGAAGAGAACGTACAGAGCTCCATGACGTCGGGTGCCATTCGCTTTGGTCTTGCTGCGGTCAAAAACGTAGGTACCCAAGCGATGGAAAGCATCATGATGGTGCGTAAGGAACGTCCTTTTGACAGCTTGCTCGACTTTTGTCGACGTGTGGATCTGCGGGTGTGCAATAAAAGGGTAATTGAATCGCTGATTCAGGCGGGAGCTTTTGATTCGTTGCCTGGTCATCGCGCACAGCTGCTTGCCATGCTGGATGAAACGGTAGAGGCAGCGCTGAAATGGCGTAAGGAACGTGAGGACTTGCAGATTCAATTGTTTGATTTTGTGGAGACACCGAATTGGGAGATTGAATATCCGGAAATTCCGCCTTTCTCTGCCAGTCAGCAGTTGGAGTTAGAGCGTGAATTACTCGGTCTGTACCTCTCTGGACATCCGCTGGATGATTTTGAGAAAATTCTGGAATCCAGCGGTGCAGATCGAATTATGGAGCTGACCGAGGCGGCCGACGATACGATGGCGGTTGCAGCGGGCATGGTTGTGTCTGTGAAGTCGATCACGACGAAACAGGGGAAAGCAATGGCGTTCATGGAGCTCGAAGACCAGATTGAACGCTGTGAAGTGGTTCTCTTTCCCGAAGTATGGCGGCGAAGCCAGCAGGTGATCGGGAAAGGTGAACTGCTCGTCGTGCGCGCCAAGGTGCAGCAGCAGGACGAAGGGTTTAAGCTGCTGGCTGAGGAGGTGGCGCCGCTCACACCGGCGGCACTGGAACAGCAGCTACGCAGTCGTGAACGGCGCGCGAAGCCCGGCAGCGGTGCACGTCCAGCGGCTGCGGCGAAGCAGCCAGCTGGTGCGGGTGTTGGAGCCGGAGCGCAGCATAGCGGCGTAGGCTCTGCAGCAGTGCGCGGTAGCGATGCTGCAAGGGGTGACGCAGCCGGGGCGGGAAGCGCTCCGATTGGACGCCCCGGTGCAGGCAGTGCGGAGCCGGCTCGTCGGCCTCAGGCAGTGGAGCAGCGGGTGTTTGTGAAGATTAGCCCGCAGGCTGAGACTCCGGAGCTGCTCGCGCGATTGAAACAGCTTCTGGAGCAGCATCCAGGACCTGTAGCCACCGTTCTTTTCTACGAGCAGCAGCAGAAGCTGCTCGCACTGAGTGACGGCTACCGGATTAAGCCTTCACCAACCCTCTTTGCCGAAATGGAGAACATGCTCGGTGAGGGAACGGTCAAAATTAAATAAAGGCAGCAGACCACCTGTCTGTCTACACAACATAAGAAGAACCTGTTCGATGTCAATGAACAGGTTCTTTGTATTTTATTTAGTAATAGTTACCAGCTGGATTGAAGTGGTGTGGCTTTTTTTATGAACATTTTGTGAGTATGCTGCATACACTTGAGAACACCGAAGAACCTGGGGTTCTCCGGGGGAGTGAGGCGGGAGGTCGAGATATGTCATATGAAATCGTAGAAGCTATGCTGGCCCGGCGGGGTGTACAGATTGAAGCGATCGCGGAGATTGTATATCATCTGCAAAAAGGGTACCACCCGGAACTGACCATGGATGATTGTGTCATCAGTGTTAAATCTGTGCTGCAAAAACGTGAGGTGCAGTATACGCTGTACACGGGCATAGCCCTTGACGAGCTTGCAGAGAAACGTTTATTGCCTCAGCCGCTACAGGCTATTATGGAAGCGGACGAATCCTTGTACGGAGTGGACGAGACTCTGGCGCTTGGCATTACACATGTATTTGGTATGATTGGTTTAACTAGCTTTGGTTATCTGGACAAAGAAAAAATAGGCATTATTCATGACCTGAATGAGCACGGATCGGCCATTCATGTGTTTCTGGATGATCTTGTAGCAGGGCTTGCAGCTGCTGCTTCCGCTCGTATTGCACACAAAAATATTAAAGCCAAGAAATATCCCAGTGATGTATAAACAAGCAATGACGTATAGGTTGTAATGTTAAGATTTGTCCTTTGTAGAGGTAGAGGTGCAGGTCTTCCATGATGTAGTATTCGCTTGGAAGACCTGTGTATGTGTACAAAACGCTTCAAAATGCAAACATCTCATTGACCGTTTCGGTTGTCTTTAGGGAGCAAATGTCCTTTATAATCCTGTTTTCTACCGATAGATCGCGAACCCTTTCTTGCAGAAAAAAAGTGAGGTATGTTATCATTAGTCCAATATACGGGCTCTGAACATTAGCTTAGGGGGCGGACATGGTATGTGGACGGTGATTTACATTGCACCGACGGCAAAGGTTGCGGACAAGATCAAGACCAAGCTTTCGGAAGAAGGTTTTCTGGTACAGACCCGTCCCATCAGTTTATCCAAACAGCAATTTGAGATTCGCGTTCCTTCAGGGGAACTGGAAGAAGTCCAGGAAGTGCTGAATTCAATTCTGCATTCCTGATCGTTCAACATCAGACACGCCTTGGCGAATGAGAAAGTACCATTGGTACATAGGGCTGACCGCGTAAGCGGAGAGAGAGGAATCGACTTGCATGTGCTGTATGCTGCTGTCCTTCCTTCTTTTTTTGTTAGGACAAGAACCGATCTCGTTGCATTCGGAGACCCTACCAAGATAGATTCAAGCATCTGCGCAACAATCTTTCGGTAATTGCAGGTAACATCAAACGTGCTGACAGAAGCCGCTGATCCTTGCCTTATGCCGGTGGATTTTTTTGTTGTGAGTGCTGGACAAGACCCACGGCAGCTTGTGGGACGTAAGCGGTTTACCGTCGTGCGTGGAGAAGTCGTCATTGACGATAACTGCAAGTTGCGGCTAATCAAATCAACGGCTGGAGAGGTGTAGTTGTGTTCAAAGATATATTCCAGAAGAAAAGGAAGTACGCCACCATACCTTCCGAGCGTGCGCTTCAAGGCGAAGGTCAAGAAGTGAGTGAGCGCCCAAAACGAGAAATACCTGAAGGGCTAATGAACAAGTGCAGCAAGTGTGGCACGATTCAATATAGTAAGGAACTAGAGAAGAACCTGAAGGTTTGTCCTTCTTGTGGTTACCATATGCGTCTTAACGCCATGGAACGTATCGCGATGATTCTGGATGAGCAAGGATTCGTGGAACATGATGCGGATATGGTATCGGTAGATCCCCTTGGCTTCCCAGGGTACAGCAGCAAGCTGGAGCAGCAACGTCTGAAATCCGGCCTGAAAGAAGCCGTTATTACAGGTGAGGGTACGATTGAAGGTTTACCTGTTGTCGTAGCGGTTATGAGCTTTGACTTCTTTACAGGTAGTATGGGTTCAGTGGTTGGAGAGAAAATTACTCGTGCCATTGAATATGCTACTGAGAAGCGTCTGCCTATTATTATTTTCTCTACATCAGGTGGTGCTCGGATGCAAGAGAGTATTCTGAGCTTGATGCAGATGGCCAAGACGAGTGCAGCGTTGTCCAGATTGGATGAACAGGGTGGCCTGTATATTTCAGTAATTACAGATCCGACTACGGGCGGTGTTTCGGCGAGCTTTGCGAGCTTGGGCGATATTAACATTGCTGAACCGGGAGCTGTATTTGGCTTTGCCGGCAGAATTGTTATTGAACAAACGATTCGTCAGAAACTGCCTGATGATTTCCAAACAGCAGAATTTAATATGCAGCATGGACAGTTGGACTTGGTGGTTCACCGGAAGGAACTTCGTACAACCCTTGCCAAGCTTCTAGATATGCATAGTGAAAAAGGAGGGGTCTAAATGGCGGGTGAGTTGCCATATGAAGCGCCTCTGGTTGAGATGCGCAAAAAGATTGAAGAGCTCGTACAGTTCGGACAGGAAAAAGGCATCGACTTCACAGACGAGATTGCGCGTCTGGAGGAGCGTTATCATAGACTGGAAGAAGAAATATACTCTGGGATCACAGCGGCTCAGAAAATGCATCTGGCTCGTCATCAGCAGCGTCCAACAGCCCTCGATCTAATCCAGTTGATTTTCACGGATTTCATTGAGCTGCACGGTGACCGCATGTTTGGTGATGATCTGGCTGTTGTTGGTGGACTAGCGAAGCTGGATGGCAAGACAGTGACCGTCATCGGACAGCAGCGGGGGAAAGATACAAAAGACAATATCGCCCGCTTTTTCGGGAGCGCTCATCCGGAAGGATTCCGGAAAGGGCTGCGCCTGATGAAACAAGCAGACAAATTTGGACGTCCAATTATTACGTTTATTGATACTAAAGGGGCGTATCCGGGTAATACTGCTGAAGAGAGAGGTCAATCGGAGGCTATTGCTCGTAACCTGATGGAGATGGCAAAACTGTCTGTGCCTGTTATTGTTGTCGTTATTGGTGAAGGCGGAAGCGGCGGCGCACTTGCTCTGGCCGTGGGTAACCGTGTGCTCATGCTGGAGCACGCCATCTACTCGGCGATCTCTCCGAATGGAGCAGCTTCGATTCTGTGGAAAGATGCATCCAAGGCAGACCAGGCTGCAGAAGCCATGAAGATTACAGCCAAAGATCTACTTGAAATGAACGTTATTGAGGACATCATACCTGAACCTCGTGGCGGGGCTCACCGGGATTATGAAGCATCTGCGGCTGCCATTCATGAGGCTCTCATCCGTCATCTGGAAGAGATGAAAGGGTGGAGCAGCGACCAGTTGAAGCAGGATCGCTATGAGAAGTTCCGTAAGATTGGCTCGGTCACATTTGAATCTCCAGTCCCAGATCAAGCTCCTCAGCCACCTGTAGAAGTGGATGTTGTGAATAATTTGTCGGGAAATGCTGAATGATGTGACGAATTTCCTATACAAATGAACGAAAGTATAGTAAATTTAATAGTTGGAAAAAGAAAAAGACATATACAGAGAGACCTTTTAAAATCGGAGGAAACCCAAAATGCGCAAAACGAAAATTGTATGTACGATTGGCCCATCCAGTGAGTCACTGGAAAACACGAAAAAATTGATTATGGCCGGTATGAATGTGGCCCGTCTGAACTTCTCCCACGGTGATTTCGATGAGCACGGCGGACGGATCAAAGCGATTCGCCAAGCATGCGAAGAACTGAACAAAACAGTAGCGATCCTGCTGGACACCAAAGGACCGGAAATTCGGACAGGTAAACTCGAAGTTGAACCAATCGAATTGGTTCAAGATGAGTACATCACTTTGACAACAGAAGAGATTCTGGGAACCAAAGAACGTCTTTCCATTACGTATGCAGATCTCCCAAATGATGTTGAGCCGGGATCTACAATTCTGATCGACGACGGTCTGATCGGACTGACTGTGGTGGAAGTGCAAGGCACCGAGATCAAATGCCGTATCGTTAACGGTGGTTCGATCAAGAGCAAAAAAGGTGTTAACGTTCCGGGCGTTGCTATTTCTCTGCCGGGTATCACTGAAAAAGATGCTAATGATATCGTATTTGGTATCGAGCAAGGTGTCGATTTCATCGCGGCTTCTTTTGTGCGTAAAGCTAGTGACGTACTTGAGATTCGTGAATTGCTTGAAAAGCATAATGCTGGACATATCCAAATCATCTCCAAAATTGAGAACCAACAAGGTGTTGACAACTTGGACGAAATCCTTGAAGTGTCTGACGGTCTGATGGTTGCTCGTGGAGACCTGGGTGTTGAGATTCCTGCTGAAGAAGTACCATTGGTACAAAAACGTATGATCGAAAAATGTAACGTTGCAGGTAAACCGGTTATCACTGCTACACAAATGCTGGATTCCATGCAACGTAACCCACGTCCAACACGTGCTGAAGCAAGTGACGTGGCTAATGCAATCTTTGACGGTACAGATGCAATCATGTTGTCTGGTGAGACGGCTGCGGGTAAATACCCAGTTGAATCCGTTCTGACGATGTCTCGTATTGCTGAAAAAGCTGAATCTGCTCTGCCTTACCAAGAGCTGTATCTGAAACAACGTGTTGCTCAACAAACAACTGTAACAGAAGCAATCAGCCAATCAGTTGCATTGTCAGCTCAAGATCTGAACGCAAAAGCGATCATTACTTCAACTGAATCAGGTCATACTGCACGTATGATCTCCAAATATCGTCCAGAAGCACCAATCATCGCTGTAACAACAGAAGACAGAACTTCCCGCCGTCTTGCACTGGCTTGGGGTGTAACACCTGTCAAAGGTAGATTGGTTGATTCTACAGATGCATTGTTTGAAAATGCAATTGAAGGCGGAGTGAAATCCGGACTTGTTAAAGAAGGCGACCTGGTTGTAATTACAGCTGGTGTACCTTTGGGTCGTTCCGGTTCCACGAACCTGATCAAAGTTAGCCAAATTCCTAACCAAGCTTAATGGTTGGATAGGAAATAATGATGTAAAGAATGGCAATGAAGCAATGGGGCGTTATGTCCCATTGCTTTTTTCCATCTATGTAGCAATTGTGCAACCACAACACATTCAGACTCGTATAACGAAGGGAGTAACCTCATGAAGCAAAATGAAACAGGGAATTGGTATGCGGCGAACCTCCGCGTGCGTTATCAAGAGAGTGACCAGATGGGCGTAGTTTACCACGCAAACTATTTAAATTGGTTTGAGATCGGTCGAACTGAGATGATTCGCCAAATGGGGTATACATATCGTAAAATGGAGGAACAGGGGTTACTGCTTCCCGTAACCGGGCTGGATGTGAAATATCATAAACCTGCAAGGTACGATGATGAAATTATGATTTTCACCCGAATTACTGCATTTAGCGGTCTACGACTGAATTATGAATATGATATAAGACGAGTGACTGCAGATAATGGTGTGGACAGCATAGGACAACGAGTGTGGTCATCGGATGAATCTAGGCCAGGAGAACGATTAGTCACAGGCTCTACCCAACATGTATGGGTGAACGGGGACTGGAAGGTAGTAAGGCTGGATAAGGCGGCCTCTGAGCTCTACAGTGCACTTGAGAAAGTGTGGCTCTCAGGAAAGGAGTAATACGAATGCGTAGATGGATGTGGGCTGTACTGCTCATCGTTCCCGTTATTGAACTGTTTGGTTTTATTCTTATGAGCGACTGGATCGGAGCGGGAAAAACACTGCTTCTTATGATTCTCACGTCCTTGATCGGTATAGCAATGCTGCAATTTGAAGGACGGAAAGTGCTTGTGGATGCCAGAAATGAGATGGAACGAGGTAAAGTACCTGGCCGAAAAATGGTCGATGGACTATTTGTTTTCGTTGGCGGCTTTTTGCTACTAATTCCGGGTTTTGTAACGGATATCATCGGTTTTACTTTGGTGTTTCCAGTAACACGTTCGGTGTATCGTCTATTTTTCTTAGGATGGCTTGAGAAAAAGATGAAGAATGGCAGCATCAAATTTTATCGCCGTCCATAATGATAATATGTATTTGAACAAAAAAAGGCTCCACCCGTGCAGATTCATCTGCCGTGTGGAGCCTTTACTCATACTCTAAGTAACCTCACTGTACGCTTCATCGGACCCTTCCGTTGATGATGTATGTTCGCAGATCCCGCAGCACATTGGCTCGATTGAATGCATCGAGAATCACCAGGCTTACCGGCCCAATGATCAAACCAAGCACGCCAAATAGCTTCAATCCTACAAACATGCCCACGAGTGTGGCAAGAGGATCTAGTCCTACACTACTAGCTAATACTTTAGGTTCAATAATCTGTCGTGCAACCAGCACAATCAGATAGATAACAGAAATGCCAATTCCCAGATACAGATCCCCGTTCATAATGAGATAGGCTGCCCACGGAACCATAACTAATCCGACTCCAAGATAAGGTAACAGATCAACAAGCCCGATAAGAAGTGCAATCGTGAAGGCAGACTTGACCTGCAAAATCAGTAATCCAATCATCACAAATACAGCAGTAATGGAGATCATAATGAGTTGTGCTCTTGCATAACCGAACAAAGCTTTCTTCAAGTCATTCCATATATCAGTGATCGGTTTGCGAATGGAGGAAGGCACCCAGCCGGATACAGTGATGCTATGACGGGTCCAGCTTTTGCTTATAAAGAACGTGGAGAGAAGCACAACGATTAGCACTGCACCCATGTTAGGAAGCGAAGTAAGTAGATTTAGAATCATGTTGAAGAATCCAGTGACGAGATCCGTAACCGCGGTTCCGACCGTCTCTGTTGTTTTGCTGATATTGCTGTTGATCGTTTCCTGATAGTTCGGATTTTCTTTGTAAAATTCATTAATCTGTGTAATCAGACTTTGGATCGTATCATTCTCCGTCCAGCGGATAAATACGGCCTTAATTTCATCAACATGGAGATCGAAGCTTGTAGTTAAGGAAATAACCTCTTTCACCATACGGGTTACAGCAGCCGATAACACGAGTACGATAGCCCCGAAATATACGATCAATGATAGAGTGACAGCGAGCCAGCGTGGGAACCGTGCTTTATGTTGAAGTAGCTTAACAAGAGGGTTCATAGCATAGGCGATGATCCAGGCAATTGCAAAAGGATACAACAGGGGAAACAGCAGATAAATGGCCACTGCGATGAGGATCGTCGCAATAATAACCCATAATCCGCGCAGTAGGCGCTTCAATATAATTCTGTCCAAACCTCACGTCTCCTTATCTAATAGTTCATTCAGTTCCATGAAGGTATCTAATTAATATAGAGCAAATAGGACATTTTGAAACGCTGATTTCGTGAAAATGCACAAGATTTGTATTCTTTTGCCTAGAGTATGCCAGATGGCAGGGAAGAATAGCAATAAAAAGAATGGTTTGATCAGCGCTACGTCAAAACTATATATGTAGAATAAAATGTAAACCTTGGTTGTGTAAAGGCTTTCAAAAATGCTTTATCGACCTGATAAATATGTTTGATGTGCAAAAGAGCTTCCGTCATGTTCACATAAACGACAAAATCCAGTATGATTATATAAGTAATTATCGATTGACAGATGAAAAACCCGAATTTTTACTTCTTTACTATTTTATGAAATGTAAATGTTTACAACACCAGGAATGCTTATGGAAAGCTTCATTAGGCTAGTGTTTTTTGATTTCGTTTAATAAAGGAGAGAGTAATATGACAGCTACCAAAGGTCTGGAAGGCATCGTTGCAACAACCTCCTCGATCAGCTCTATTGTAGACGGTGTACTTACATACCGTGGATACAATATTGATGATTTGGCAGAGCATGCAAGCTTTGAAGAAGTTGCTTATTTGCTGTGGTTTGGTAAATTGCCGAACGCAAATGAATTGAAATCCCTTCGTAAAAGCTTGAGTGATTATGCTCCGATTCCAAGTGAACTCGTTGCACAAATCAAGTTGTATCCCAAAAACATGAGCACGATGGCAGCTCTTCGTTCTGCTATTTCTGCCCTAGGATTATATGACGAGCAGGCTGACGAAATGACGGCTGAGGCGAACGAGAACAAAGCGGTTAAATTGCAGGCTCAATTGCCAACAATTGTTGCAGCTATCGCTCGTATTCGTCAGGGTAAAGAACCTGTAGCACCAAAAGAAGGCGCTTCCATTGCCGAAAACTTTTTATATATGTTGACTGGTGAAGAACCGTCAGATACAGCAGTAAAAGCATTGGATCAAGCGCTCGTATTACATGCGGATCACGAGTTGAATGCTTCCACTTTTGCAGCGCGTGTAACGGTTGCGACGTTGTCCGATATTTATTCCGGCGTCACTTCCGCTATCGGGGCGTTGAAGGGGCCGCTACATGGCGGTGCTAATGAAGCTGTAATGAAGATGCTGAATGAGATTGGCACCCCGGATCGCCTTGAAGCAGCAATTCAGGAAAAACTGAATAACCGTGAGAAAATCATGGGCTTTGGACACCGTGTGTACAAAAATGGTGACCCACGTGCGAAGCATCTGCAGAAGATGTCTAAAGAACTGGGCGACATGAATAATGATACACGTCTCTATGATATGTCTGTGAAGATTGAAGAATTGGTTACAGGTCAAAAAGGTCTGAAGCCAAACGTAGACTTCTACTCTGCGTCTGTCTATACACAGTTAGGCATTGAGCACGAGTTATTCACACCAATCTTCGCGATTAGCCGGGTATCCGGTTGGACTGCTCACATTCTCGAGCAGCTCGCAGATAACCGTATTATTCGTCCTCGTGCTGAGTACACTGGACCAACAGAACAGAAGTACATTTCAGTCGAGCTTCGCTAATTACGTCAAAACCAGTATAATAATGAAGGATGGGGCGAAGGGTGCTTTCAATTAACGAGAGTTGGTTGAAAACAAAGACCCTTCCCTCGATTAGACAAGCGGTATGAATCATACCTAAACTCACACAACGATCAAGGAGGAATTGTAACTATGAAATTAGAAAAATTCGCTCATCCAACTGAAGGAGAAAAAATCCAGATCGATAATGGTGCACTGCAGGTTCCTAACAACCCGATCATTCCGTTCATCGAAGGTGACGGTACAGGTCGCGATATCTGGAAAGCTTCCAAACGTGTATTGGATGCAGCAGTTGAAAAAGCATATGACGGCAGCAAAAAAATCGCTTGGTACGAAGTATTTGCTGGTGAAAAAGCATTTAATACATACGGGGAGTGGTTGCCGAACGATACGCTCGAAGCTATTCGTGAGTACATCGTAGCAATCAAAGGACCTCTGACTACACCAATCGGTGGTGGTATTCGTTCCCTGAACGTAGCACTTCGTCAAGAGCTTGATTTGTATACATGCCTGCGTCCAGTACGTTATTTCGACGGCGTACCTTCCCCGGTTAAACGTCCTGAATTGGTTGATATGGTTATTTTCCGTGAAAATACAGAAGATATCTATGCAGGTATCGAATATGCAGAAGGTTCCGATGAAGTGAAAAAAGTAATCCAATTCCTGCAACAGGAAATGGGTGTTAACAAAATCCGCTTCCCTGAAACTTCCGGTATTGGTATCAAACCAGTTTCTTCCGAAGGTTCGAAACGTTTGGTTCGTGCAGCGGTACAATATGCAATCGACCATAACCGTAAGAGCGTTACATTGGTACACAAAGGTAATATCATGAAATTTACTGAAGGTGCCTTCAAAAACTGGGGATATGAAGTGGCTGAAGAAGAGTTCGGCGATAAAGTATTCACTTGGGCTCAATACGATATCATCAAAGATAAAGAGGGTACAGATGCAGCGAATGCAGCTCAAAAAGCAGCTGAAGATGCTGGCAAGATCATCGTAAAAGATGCGATTGCTGATATCGCTCTGCAACAAGTATTGACTCGTCCAGGCGAATTCGATGTTATCGCAACATTGAACCTGAACGGTGACTATCTGTCCGATGCACTTGCAGCGCAAGTGGGCGGAATCGGTATCGCTCCAGGAGCTAACATTAACTATGTAACTGGACATGCGATCTTCGAAGCTACACATGGTACTGCTCCTAAATATGCTGACAAAGACGTCGTGAACCCTGGTTCCGTAATCCTGTCTGGCGTAATGTTGCTTGAGCACCTGGGCTGGCAAGAAGCTGCTAACCTGATCTACAAAGGTATGGAAACATCCATTAACAATAAAACAGTAACGTATGACTTCGCACGTCTGATGGACGGAGCAACTGAAGTGAAATGTTCTGAATTCGCTGATCAAATCATTAAAAACCTGTAAGGGGAGATGTGAATCGTGACTATTCAGCGCAAAAAAATCACAGTAGTCGGTGCCGGTTTTACCGGTGCTACGACTGCACTGATGCTTGCCCAAAAGGAACTCGGAGATGTCGTTCTAGTAGACATTCCTCAACTGGAGAACCCGACAAAAGGTAAAGCACTCGATATGCTGGAGGCAAGTCCTGTTCAAGGCTTCGACAGTCATATCGTCGGAACTTCCAACTATGAAGATGCTGCAGGTTCGGAGATTGTTATTATTACGGCTGGAATCGCCCGCAAACCGGGCATGAGCCGTGATGATCTGGTCAATACGAATGCGGGAATCGTGAAGTCCGTCTGTGAAAATGTGAAAAAATATTGCCCTGATTCGATCGTCATTATTCTGAGCAACCCGGTAGATGCAATGACTTATGCAGCGTATAAAACTCTTGGTTTTCCCAAAAACCGCGTAATTGGTCAGTCAGGCGTACTCGACACTGCCCGTTATTGTACATTCATCGCACAAGAATTGAACGTATCTGTTGAAGATGTACGTGGATTCGTTCTTGGCGGTCACGGGGATGATATGGTACCCCTTGTTCGATATTCAAGTGTTGGAGGCATTCCGATCGATACGTTAATTCCAGCAGACCGAATTGAAGCGATCGTTCAGCGTACACGCGTTGGCGGTGGTGAGATTGTGAACCTGCTTGGTAACGGTAGCGCGTATTATGCCCCAGCAGCGTCCCTTGTGCAAATGACGGAAGCCATCTTGAAGGACAAGAAACGCATCATTCCGGTTATTGCCTATCTTGAAGGTGAATATGGCTATAACGATCTGTTCTTGGGTGTGCCGACGATTCTAGGCGGTGGCGGGATCGAGAAAATATTTGAATTGGATCTGACAGCTGAGGAGAAAGCAGGGCTGGATAAATCTGCTGAGTCTGTTCGAAATGTCATTTCCGTTGTAAATATCTAAGTTTGAAAAGATTTTGAACAAGAATATGGAGAAAACCCCCGAAAAACCGGGGGTTTTCTTTCTTTTGGATAAGTTCCCCAGTATAATGGTATGTGATGTATAGCACACCGAATTTATTGAGGAGGATGGAAATTTTGGGAATGATTATGTATCTGCTTCATATTGTTGGAGCACTGTCGTTAGGCTTCTACCTGATTCTGCCGTTCGTAGTTGGTAGGATCCGTAAGCTGAATGTAGCAGCACAAGAGGGCGCATTCACATCACTTCGATCCTTGAATCGTATCGCTCAGTATGGACTGATTATCCAGCTTCTGACTGGGGGTTACCTGATGACCAAAGGGGAGTACTCTCACTTGTGGATGGGTGTAGTGGTTGTCCTGTTGCTTGCAATGGCTGCCATCGGTGGAATCATGGGGAAACCGCTGCGTTTGGCTGCAGAAGGTGTGAAGAGCAACCGTGATGTAAGTCCAGAACATGGCAAGATTCGTATGTTCAGTACACTACTTGCTGTATTCTTACTTATTATGGTGTATCTCATGGTGGATAGCAGCGTAATCTAAGAATGAATCAGTATTACAATACGTAAAGCGTTCTAACCTGATTTTTTGGCCTTGGTCAATTGTGCCAGCATAATGACGATGGGACAAGTTGAACTGGCTGGTGTCAGGTGCACATACAAACCAAGATGTAAAAAAACAGACAGCCCTCAGACTGTCTGTTTTCTTTTGTTTAAGGTATTCGCAACTCAGATGTATTAACTATTGCTGAGGGACTTAATTATAGATGTGTTCCAGAATGGAGCTGTGTGATGCAATACTTATTATTATTCGGAGTGTTGAAAATCAGTTTAATTTGGCTCGGTCATGTGAATTAAGCGAGACTCGCGCTGTAGGCAAATACAGCATTTCGCCCATTACGCTTCGACTCATATAACGCAAGATCTGCATCTCGTAGTAACGATTCTAATGAATCTTCTTCCCCGCTGTACTGTGCAACCCCGAAGCTTGACGTCAGCGAAATGATTACACCTTCAACCTCAAGCGGCTCATTGAACAACGCCGTTCGTAGCTGTTCAGCAAGCTTTTGTCCATCCTGAAGGGATGCGCCAGGCATCGCAATTACGAATTCTTCTCCACCATATCTGGCAAATAACGTATCAGAGTTCAGATAACGGTTACATACCGTGACAACGTGAATAATCGCTTTATCGCCTACATCATGTCCATAGGTATCATTAATTCGTTTGAAGTGATCGATATCAAACAAGATAAAGGCAGCTGGTCGCATGGTTAATCTGGCATCATTCAGAATTTCCTTTCCCTTATTCAAAAACTGCGTTCGATTATAGATTTTGGTAAGCCCATCAAAGTAAGCCATTTGTTTTAGCTGTTCCTGGAGAAAACGCTGTTCGGTTATATCAATCAGCATAATTAAAATTCCAACGATCTGAGCACCTTTATTAAAAACATAGGATGTTCTAACCTGATAACATACGGTATGTCCTTCTAACTGCCAGTATAAGTCGGTCTGAAGACCTTCTCTACCATACTCCACTGGAAAGGTTTCCCCCGCGAGGCCAAGCCAGATATCGTCCCACCTTTTTCCGATCATACTCACTTCAAGTTCAGGCAACATGAGACACATCGCTTTATTGTAATCCACAAGACGGTTGGAACTATCAAGTACAAGTACACCTTCGCGCATGCTCTCAAATATGCTGTCTTTGGCAATCGGAACGATCGTAAGCAGACGTGAGGATAAAATGGCCCAGATATACATGGCAGATGTGATACACATCAGGACCGGAACGGGATCTAATCCACCCGGAGTAAGACCCAGCAGATAAACGAAGGCAGCGACCATCGGAATAAGCTGTGAGGTGATTAGCGTGAGTAATTGCTTGCGATACATTTTCTTCGTATGTTTCCATTGCCCAACGAGAATAAGACAGGCACAGAGTAGACACGAGAAGGTAAACGCCCCTTGTACAACGTACCACTGGCCTATGGAGATATTCATGAGGGGGACTCCTGAATCGATTTCAAGCCAAACCTGTTTGTAGAATAAATGATGATAATCATTGGTGGCTACCATGAAGAGCGTAATGGAAGGGATGATGAACATGGCAATGGTTGCTTTTCGAGATAAAGTTCTCCCGGTGTATTGAATCATGAGAAGCACGCCGAGTGAAGCGGAGAAAGGCATACCCATATACTGAACAACTGTCCAGAATTTCATCTGCTCCAGTGTATTGCTGGCTAGCTGAATCGCATATCCGAACGTATAAACGCTAAGAGCTGCTGTGTAGAGCATGAATATTTTGGAACTAGGAATTTCAGCTCTTCTAAAATATGAATATAAACACAAAAAGACATTCAAAACGGCTGAAGTGGTCACAAGTGTTATATATGAATCAATGTTTGATCCCATGGTCTGTTCTCCAAATCGTAATGATTTCTAAAAACTTATCTGTATACTGTACATTGTACATCAGCCAAAGCGGCATAGGAATACAAATTACGATATGAAACAGTGCTTTTTTGAAAATAAAACGAACTTTATCGCCTAGTATATGGTTAAACGGTGAAAAACATCGAAAATACATAAAATTACAGTAATATCATTCCAATTCCATACATTTGCTTGTTTAATTCGTAGGCGAAGTGGTAAGTAAATTTAGAGGCAACATGCTGAAGGTTGTCAGGAAGAAGATTGAAGATCAGAATAATCTGTCCTGTTCATGCCATCCTACACAGTGAGACAAGAGTCAATATCCAATTCAGTTTAATGAGAGGAGAATGCTTTATGTCAACGCAAACACAGACCCAAAAAACAATGCCAGCCCAGCATCAGGATCAGCAGCCTGGTATTGAATCAGAAATGCATCCTAGACCGGAGTTTGAAAAACCTGAATATAAAGCAGCCGGAAAGTTGATAGGTAAAGTGGCGTTAATCACGGGTGGAGATAGTGGTATTGGACGAGCTGTAGCAGTTACTTATGCAAAAGAAGGTGCTGATGTCTCGATCGTGTATTTGAACGAGCATCAGGATGCCGAAGAAACGAAGCGACAGGTTGAGCAGGAAGGAAGAAAATGCATTTTGATCGCTGGAGATATTGGTGACAATCAATTTGCTCAAAAATCTGTGCAGCAGACGATTGAGCAACTGGGTAAGCTTGATATTGTTGTGAATAATGCTGCTGAGCAGCACCCGCAGCAACAGTTAGAGGATATAACACCTGAGCAACTGGAGCGTACGTTCCGTACCAATATTTATGGAATGTTCTATATTACTCAGGCGGCTATGCCACATCTCAAAAAAGGCAGCACGATCATTAATACAACATCCATTACGGCTTATCGTGGCAATCCATCCCTGATCGATTACTCATCGACCAAAGGTGCGATTACGTCGTTCACACGTTCCTTATCTATGAACGTTGTGGAGAAGGGAATTCGAGTCAATGCCGTTGCACCTGGTCCGATCTGGACACCTCTGATTCCATCAACGTTTGATGAGAAAAAGGTGAGTGAATTTGGATCAACTCAGCCGATGAAGCGTCCAGGGCAGCCTGATGAACTAGCTCCTGCTTATGTATATCTGGCTTCAGATGACTCTTCCTATGTGAGTGGCCAGGTCATGCATGTCAACGGCGGCGAAGTAGTGAACGGCTAATCAGCCTTAACCCAAGATGAATTAGACATGACGTCCCTTTATCAGCCTAGCTGGTCGGGACGTCTTTTTATATATGATTGAGAATACTTACAAAAAGATCGAAAATCCATGGAGAATTTACATAGAACAGCATCAGACGTAATAGTTACATGATATTTTATTTAGATGTCTATTATAGTTGTCGCTTGTTCCCATTGATCTATAACATAACAGCAATAACTATGAACGAGGGCAATAGTAAAGGAATTTTATAAGTTGATCGTCTGCGTTAATGCCCATATTGTCGAAAGAAATCTGTGATAAGATAGACAAACAGACTTCGATAGGGGGAACCAGCGTGAAAATTAGCAAACAAAATGCATCACATTATATATGGGGGAATCAATGTGACGGATGGCATCTGCTACAGAACGAAGGATTGAGCATCATCCATGAGCGAATGCCAGCGGGAACAGTTGAGATAAGACATTATCACTCGGTTAGCCGACAGTTTTTTTTCATTTTAAGTGGTACAGGTTATATGGAACTCCAAGGTGAGGAATTCGAGCTTGAAACGCATGAGGGGATAGAGATTCCTCCAGGTGAGCCTCATCAGATGCAGAATCGAAGTGCAGCGGATGTTGAGTTCTTGGTCATTTCTCTGCCAGGTACACGTGGAGATCGTATTGAGTTGAGTTGAAGTACGCAAAGTTATACTTTCGATAAATCAACAATAAAGGAAGAGATTGATGAGACCATTTCGAGTTCGCCTATCCATCATCATGATGGTTCTAATCGGAGTATCCGTTATTGTAGCGGGATATACGATGGGCAGAGTGTTTAAGACTACACATACCACAGCGTTGGAACAAACGATGGTGCGTGAGATTAATTTGTTAAAAGCGACATTTCCGTTTCACGATGCAAGCGATCCGACATCTCCAGAGACCAGACAGTATTATTCTGCGCGTGCAATTGAACTCGATCGGCTGACAGATTCGCGAGTAACTTTTATCAATAAGGACGGAACAGTCATCGGTGACTCGGAGAGCGATCCAGCCAATATGGATAATCATCTGGAACGTGAAGAAATCAAGGGTGCGATTGGAGAAGGATATGGTCAGGCCATTCGATATAGTGAGACGTTAGGGCAGGACATGCTCTATGTCGCACTTCCTGTCAATTCCGATCAGAGTGACATGGTTGAAGTACCAGGAGGTAAATTCGACGGTTATATCCGTTTATCCATGAGCCTTGCTGCTGTCGATCAAGGACTTCAACGTGGTTGGGTGATCACATTTACAGCCCTTGGATTGTTGTTTCTCATCGTAGCCCTTGTGAGTTATCGTGTGGCTCGAAGCTTAACCTCGCCGATAGAGCATATCATCAAGGTCGCTCATCGAATTACTAAATTAGAGTACGACGCCAGAGTTGATGTCACACGCCGGGATGAGATCGGTCAGTTGGGGCTTGCGATTAACGGAATGGCCGATAGTCTTCAAACCCAGCTCAAAACGATTCGTGATAATGAGGCATTGCTGCAAAGTGTCCTTGCCAATATGACAGGTGGCATTGTCATGATTGACGCAGGGCAGTCTATTGCACTGGTGAATCGAGAAGCAGAACGGATGCTCGGCATTCAGGCTGCACGAGTTACGGGTAGGCCGTATGTAGAATTAAAGAAACACTATGAGCTAACACGTTCCATTGAGGAGAGTGTCGCTCTGCAAGAACGAATGCATGAGGAAGTCAGTGTATTTAATCCAGAGGAACGATTGATTCGTATTGATGGTGTGCCGATGACCGAAGACGATGGTAGTTACCGCGGAATGTTATTCCTTCTTCAGGATGTAACGGCAATTCGCAGGCTGGAGTCGATGCGAAGTGAGTTTGTAGCCAATGTATCCCATGAGCTGAAGACGCCTGTAGCAGCGGTTAAAGGTTTTGCTGAAACGTTATTAAGCGGTGGTGTGCAGGATAAGGAAACAGAACGCTCATTCCTGAAAATCATCTATGATGAAGGGGATCGACTGAACCGACTAATTGGAGATATTCTGGAGTTGTCCAAAATTGAATCCAAGCGTGCTCCGTTGCAATGTTCACCTGTTCACGTACACTCCTTTTTTGAAATGGTTCTGGGAACACTATCCACCGTGGCTGAGAAAAAACAGATTCGAATGCAGATGGTTGTGCCTGAGGAACTGTATATCGAGGCGGACGAGGATAAGATGAAGCAGATCTTCATCAACTTATTGTCCAATGGCATCAATTACACCCCTGAAGGTGGACGCGTGAAATTACAAGTGACAGTAGAGCATGAGGATGATGAGGAGCAGGTCGTATTTGCGGTATCTGATACCGGCATAGGTATTCCGAAGAACGATTTGCCACGAATCTTTGAACGTTTCTACCGTGTAGATAAAGGGAGATCACGGAACTCGGGTGGTACAGGACTTGGATTATCCATTGTTAAACACCTTGTTGAACTCCACCACGGCAAACTTTCCGTAGAAAGTGAACTCGGTCTGGGAACAACGTTTCGTGTCATTCTTCCGTTAATTCAGGATGAAGAAGTATAGGCCTCTGGAATCGAATTGTAAAAAGGTGTTTATTTCTTTACACTCAGTTAACAAATAGATGATATGATAGGAAATGTGTTGTGGCTATAGAACAACCTATAAGAAGTGAGGTTGTTCTCGAAGTTGGACTGTTTGAACGCGCACTATAAGGAGAGAAGGGGTATCATGGCACAGCGTTTGCTTGTAATTGAAGACGAACCTACATTATCAAGATTACTCACGTATAACCTTACACAGGAAGGCTATGATGTAACAGCAGAGGATCACGGATCTTCTGGATATGATCGAGCATTATCGCAGGAATTTGACCTGATATTGCTAGATCTGATGTTGCCAGGAATGAATGGTCTAGACATTCTGAACAAATTAAGAGTTCAAGGTGTAACGACACCGGTGATCATTCTGACAGCCAAAACCGGTGAAGCTGAGGTTGTACAAGGTCTGAAATCAGGAGCAGATGATTATATCACCAAGCCATTTGGCGTATCGGAATTGCTCGCCAGAGTAGACGCAGTGTTAAGACGATATTCCAACGGTGAGGACTTGCCTCAGCCAGAGGACAAAGAAGGCTCGCGAATTGTATTGGGTGAACTGGAGATTTATCCATTGAAGTATGAAGTAACGCTTGGTGGACAGTCCATTAGTTTGCGGCCGAAGGAGTTCGAGGTGCTTCTCTATCTTGCGAAGAAACCGGGCGTTGTGCTCACTCGCGATGATCTGATGAATGCGGTCTGGGGCTTCGATTATATCGGAGGTCAACGTACAGTCGATGTTCATGTAAGCTCATTGCGGAAAAAGCTAGAGTTAGATCCAGAATCGGTTCACATTGATTCGATTCGTGGTGTAGGTTATAAATTGGTTGTAAAAAGAAAAACTCCCCATCATTCGAGTTAACGATGATTGGGGAGTTTTTTTTACAGTGATTTTACATAAAGAATTATTTTCCTTCATGAATGAGGAGTAGCATAAATTCGAATGAGTGATACTTTATACCTACATAATGCACCGCAGGATGGAGTTCATACGTAAAGGAGAATGCGCATTTATGCCTATGTTGCTTGAAATGAGGCCAATTGACCCGTTAGAACAAGACAGCCATGTACAAGAGAACATAACTGATATGAAGGAAGTTGAAAAGCCTGAAAGGGCACTTCTTAAGCATCCGTTATCCATTCGTGATTACTGCCGTGAAGTTCCGGTTGTATATGTACATACCACTTGTGGGGAAGCGGCTGGCATGTTAAATGCAGATGAGGCATATCCATGTATTGTAATGTGTGATGAACAAATGAAGCCGCTTGGTTTGTTAATGAGGGAGACGTTATATCGACTCCTGAATGGACGTTTTGCAGCAGATTTATTTTATCGTAAAGCAGTCCAAAATGTAGTCGATCCAATGCCGGTTATTGTGGATGTTTCCGCAGACGCGCCGAGCATCATTGATATCGCCCTGAAGCGAGAGGAGCAGCATTTTTATGACTGTATCCTGGTTACGGAAGAGGGCAAGCTAATAGGCGTGCTAACGATGCGGGATATGATGTTTCTATCACGGAAGCTGCAGCATCAGGCAAGTGAAGAACGTGCTAGAACAATCACCGAATCAAGACAGGAGATTGCTCGCATTAACGATTCGGTCACAAGTCTAGTACAGGCTGCAGGACAAGCAGGTGAAGAAGCACAGCGGATTATGCAGTTGTCCGCAGAAGGAGAGCGAAGCCTCACACAAGTCGAAATGTCCTATCAACAGGTCTACAGACATATGGAGGGGCAACGTCAGCATGCAAATGTAATGTTGGACTCGATTCAAACTGGAGCAGGGATGGCAAGTTCAATCCGATCGTTGGCAGATCAAAGTGCATTACTCGCTATGAATGCATCGATCGAAGCTGCCCATGCAGGTGAATACGGTCGCGGCTTCCAAGTGGTAGCCGGTGAAATTAGATTACTTGCCAAGCAGACTCGTGAGGTGGCAGGTAATATGTCGTCTTTGCTTGAAGGTATTGGTGACTTGACGAAACAGACCGTTGAATCGATTCGGGCAAGCGCCGCAGAGATTGATGACAGTTCAACACATGTTACTGCTGGAGAGGTTGCTTTCAGGGATATGAGCAGCGCTGTTGCAGGGATGTCTCGGATTGCAGAGGGGATAGCAGAAGAGGGAGAGAAAGCAGCAGATATGGCTACACATATTCGTACACAGTTAAAAGTGATGGTGCATGCTCAATAAACTTCTCCTTACATATTTTCTTAACATCATAATGGATATAAGGCATCCATCGTTGCTGTGATCAGACCCTGCTGGGTCATAGCGTAGAAGATGTCTTTTTACATTCCGTTAACATGAAAGTGATACGGTTTTTACAATCGGAAGGTAGGATGTTAAAGATGGCCAAGAAGCTTGTTCTGATCATAGTAATTGGGCATCAACGTAAAGGGACTAAATTTCCCTGCAGCGAAGGAGAAGTGAGCATCCATGAAAGACCTCATTCACATTGATAAACTTAATTTATACTATGATACGCATCATGCGCTTAAAAATATATCGATGGACTTGCCGGAGCGAACGGTTACTGCGTTTATTGGTCCTTCAGGTTGTGGTAAATCCACATTGCTCCGTACATTGAATCGGATGAATGACATGATTCCAGGTGTTCGTGTGGAAGGACAAGTTCTGCTGAACGGCTCGGATATTTACAGCAACGAGATCGAAGTTGAAACGTTGCGCAAGCGTGTAGGGATGGTGTTCCAACAGCCGAATCCTTTTCCAAAATCGATCTACGATAACGTATCTTATGGCCCACGCCTCCACGGAGTAACGCAGAAAGCTGAGCTGGATCAATTGGTGGAGCAAAGTCTGACACATGCAGCTCTGTGGGACGAAGTGAAGGATGTACTCAAAAAGTCAGCACTTAGTCTATCTGGTGGTCAACAGCAGCGTCTGTGTATTGCACGTGCACTTGCTGTTCAGCCTGACGTATTACTTATGGACGAAGCAACCTCAGCCCTCGATCCAATTTCTACGCTTAAAATAGAGGAGCTTGTTAAGGAATTGCATCATAAATATACAATTGTTATGGTAACCCACAACATGCATCAGGCCGCGCGGGTATCCGGTCGGACAGTGTTTTTCCTGAATGGTGAAGTGGTGGAAGCCGCGGATACCGAGACATTGTTCTCCACACCGCAGGATTCCCGAACCGAGGATTATATATCCGGTAGGTTCGGTTAAGTAAGCTGATTGGAATGTTCCCGGCATATCCGGAGATGATGGACGAGGGGGATGGAACCTATGATTCAAAGAAAAGAATTTGATCAAGAGCTTGAGGAACTGCGTACATTGCTTCGTGAGATGGGCGAGCACGTAGGAACAGCACTGGATGGAGCAATCGAGAGTCTACAGACGCTGGATGTGGAAAAGGCTCAGGTCATCATCAAGAATGACGCAATTCTGAATGCGTTGGAAGACAAAATCATGGAACTTGGTTCCAAGCTCATTATTACACAGCAGCCGGTTGCCAAGGATCTGCGCCGCATTATTGTTGCTTTCAAAATCTCCAGTGATCTTGAACGCATGGGTGATCTTGCACTGGATGTAGCCAAAGTAACACTTCGTATGGAAGGTCAGCAGTTGATTAAACCTCTTGTTGATATTCCGAGAATGGCAGAGATTGTTAAAGTAATGATCGATGAATCCATCGAATCCTTCTTGAAGGAAAACACAGATCTGGCTTACAAAATGGCTCAGACTGATGATCAGGTTGACCAGCTGTACAGCCACATGATTAGTGATCTATACACGTTCATGACAGATCATCCAAACCGGGCTTCACAAGCGATGCTGTTGATGATGGTAGGTCGGTACATTGAGCGTATCGGTGACCACGCAACCAACATCGGTGAGAGTACGGTATATCTGGTCACGGGCAAACGTCCGGATCTGAATCAGTAATTGTAATTTACAAGCATACGATTGGAATTGGGGACTTACACGCACGGAATGAAGGAGCTTTCTCAGGACACCTATACATATAGGTAGTTCATAGGGAAGGTTCCTTTCTTTTTTGTTGTTGCAGGCGTGTATGGTATCATGAGAGTAGATATAGAATTTGAAGTATGACCATATGATACGTGAGGTGCTGGAATGGACAAGTTTATTCTTATAGATGGAAATAGCATTATATATAGGGCGTTTTTTGCAATGCCACCACTGACCAATTCAAAAGGATTACATACCAATGCGGTGTATGGTTTCACCACAATGCTGTTAAGGCTGCTTGAAGAGCATAAGCCAACACATGTGATGGTGGCATTTGATGCGGGCAAGGTGACTTTCCGCCATGAAGGATATCAGGAGTACAAAGGTGGCCGCGAGAAAACACCGCCTGAATTATCAGAGCAGTTCCCATTGCTAAAAGAATTGCTGCAAGGATTCGGCATTGCACAGTTTGAGCTTGAAGGATTCGAAGCGGACGATATTATCGGAACGTTGACCAAACGTGCGGATGAAGCGGGAAGACAGGTGCTCGTTGTATCGGGTGACAAGGACATGCTGCAGCTTGCCTCAGACCATGTTCATATCGGGTTAACACGTAAAGGTGTAACGGATATTGAATTGTATGACCCTGCCCAGATTAAGGAACGTTATGGCTTGACTCCATTGCAGATTATTGATCTGAAAGGTCTGATGGGCGACACCTCTGATAACATTCCAGGCATTCCTGGGGTTGGAGAAAAAACAGCATTAAAGCTGTTGCATCAGTTCGGTTCGGTGGAGGATGTACTGAATGGCACAGCTGAGCTGAAAGGTAAAATGAAAGAAAAGATTGAAGCTCACGCCGAAGACGCTCGGATGAGCAAGCAGTTAGCCACGATCCACCGCGAGGTTCCACTGGAGCAGACGTGGGAAGATATGCAGTTTGCTGGTTTACAGGAAGAAACAGCAGGGCCAGCACTAGCGAAGCTGGAATTCAAGTCATTGCTTGAACGTCTAAACTTCAGTGGCAAGGTAGACGTAGCAGCAGCTGTGCCAGCAGCTGAGGTCATATCTACCATTGCTACAGAGGAAACGATTGAAGAGCTATTTGCATCGCTTGAGACGATTAATGTTATCCATGTGGAAACGCACGGAGATAATCCGCATCAGGCGGAATTGGTTGGGATTGCATTAGGTGCAGGCGAAGAATATATCTTCTTGTCTCCCGAATTGCTTCAATCAAAGGCGGCATCTTCTGTAAGAGCGTGGCTAGGGAATCCGGACGAGCCGAAGCGAGGGTATGATCTACATCGCGTAGATCTTGCGCTTCATGCGCATGGCATTGAATTTGCGGGAGCAGCTTTTGATGTGCAGTTGGCTGCATATCTGCTTGACCCAACAGAGTCGAACCAGACGATTAGTGGCTTAACTGCCAAATACGGGCTACCTTCTCTGGTAGAGGATGATATCGTTATGGGCAAAGGTGCTAAGTATAAAGTGCCTGAGGCTGAAGTATTAGGTGATTTTCTATGTCGTAAAGCAGCGGCGGTGGCAGCCATAATTCCACTACAGGAGAAGGCGCTAGAGAGTGATGAGATGAATGCGCTGTTCCATGAGCTGGAGATGCCATTATCACGTATTTTGGCTGACATGGAGAAACAGGGGATTAAGGCAAATACGGCTGATTTGCAAGCATTGGGTCATGAATTCGAAGAACAGATTGGTCGGTTGATGTCGGAGATCTATCGCTTATCAGGTACAGAATTTAACCTTAATTCACCGAAACAGTTGGGTGAGATTTTGTTTGATAGATTAGGTTTGCCTGTAGTGAAGAAGACCAAAACGGGTTACTCCACCGATGCGGAAGTATTGGAAAAGCTCGCTCCGTATCATGAAGTAGTGCAGCATATTTTGCAATACCGTCAGTTGGCGAAGCTGCAATCCACTTATGTGGAAGGACTACTGAAGGAGATTTCACCGCGAGATGGCAAAGTTCATACGTATTATCGTCAGACGATCGCGGCTACAGGCCGCCTGAGCAGTCAATTCCCGAACCTGCAGAACATTCCGATCCGGATGGAGGAAGGTCGTAAGATCCGGAAGGTATTTGTTCCTTCCGAGCCTGGCTGGACGATTTTGGCGGCAGACTATTCCCAGATCGAATTGCGTGTACTTGCACATATCTCGGATGACGAGCGGTTAAAGGAAGCTTTTGTACATGATATGGATATCCATACGAAGACGGCCTCTGACGTATTTGGGGTGAAGGCTGAAGAGGTGGATAGTGATATGCGTCGATCAGCCAAGGCGGTAAATTTCGGAATCGTGTATGGCATAAGCGACTACGGTTTATCTCAGAACCTGAACATTACGCGTAAAGAAGCTGCGCAGTTTATTGATCAATACTTTGAAGTATTCCAAGGCGTACGTCGGTATATGGATGATATTGTGAGGGAAGCGCGTAAGGATGGATACGTCAAAACGTTATTGGAGCGTCGTCGTTACCTTCCTGAAATTAATGCAAGTAACTTCAATATACGTTCCTTCGCTGAACGTACAGCGATGAATACACCAATCCAGGGAACAGCAGCAGACATTATCAAGCTTGCCATGGTTCAGATGGATGAGGCGTTACGTGAGCGTAACTTGAACAGTCGTATGCTGCTCCAGGTACACGATGAGCTTGTATTCGAAGTGCCGGCAGATGAACTGGAAACGATGAAAGAGCTAGTACCAGCTGTCATGGAAAAAGCGTTAGAGCTGTCTGTGCCGCTCAAAGCTGAAGTGAGCTACGGGGAGAACTGGTACGAGGCGAAATAATAGATAATGGTTGCATGGAAAGTGGTGGGAGCTACCGATATTTTACAATTGGTTACGCCCATGCTTTTGACACAAGAAAGGGTGCCGCTGAGCCTCATCTTCCGTTATAATATAGGGGAGGTGAGAACATCATGCCGGAATTACCGGAAGTCGAAACAGTCAGAAGAACTTTGAATCAACTTATCGTAGGCAAGACCATTGATCGAGTTACAGTTAGTTTGCCGCGTATTATTCAGCGGCCGGACGATATAGATGCTTTTGCATTAGAACTCGCGGGACATACAGTGATCGGTGTGGAGCGCAGAGGGAAGTTTTTACGTATTTTGCTGGACGGGCTGGTGCTTGTCTCTCATCTTCGGATGGAAGGGCGCTATGGTGTGTACCAGCAGAACGAAGAGGTAGAGAAGCATACACATGTAATCTTCCACTTCACCGACGGAACTGAATTGCGTTATAAGGATGTACGCCAGTTTGGCACGATGCATTTGTTCAATGCGGGAGAGGAGCTTGTCTCCAAACCCTTGTTGAAGCTAGGTCTAGAACCGCTTGATCCGGCGTTTACGGTTGCTGCCTTTCGCGATGCCGTTGGCAAACGGACAACCAAGATCAAGGCGGTATTATTGAATCAGGCATATGTCGTCGGGATTGGGAATATATATGTGGACGAGGCTCTGTTCCGCGCAGGTATTCATCCAGAGACGATTGCCAAAACATTGTCTGAGGCTCAGCTAACGGTGTTGCACGAAGCGATTGTGTCCACATTACAGGATGCGGTTAATGCAGGTGGCTCATCGATTAAGTCTTATGTGAATGGTCAAGGTGAGATGGGCATGTTCCAGCATCAATTGAAGATATATGGACGTAAAGCCGAGCCTTGTCATAATTGCGGTACAATGATTGAGAAAAGTGTGGTGGGTGGCAGAGGTACACATTACTGCCCGAAATGCCAACCTATACTTTAGTTGCATCACTACGCTGAGCCTGAAGTCATCATTACTTTTCGAACGATCTCTTAAACTGTAGCACCCTTGGATTCCTCCTTCCATATACTGATATGGCAGAAATAAGCGGGCGAATACCCATACTGACATCTGTCGGTTGGAATGGATCCGCACAGGGGAGGAATCCGGGGTGCTGCATCATTTTATTTCGTTACTGGCGCTTGCTTTGGCGCTTAGTTTAGATGGTTTTGGAGTCGGGATTACATATGGGCTGCGCAAAACCAAGATTCCGTTGTTGTCCATTGCTGTTATCTCCATTTGTTCGGGATTAGTTATTGCCTTGTCTATGCAGGTGGGAGTGCTTCTCTCACGAGTAGTTTCACCGAATGTAGCATCCGAAGTTGGTGCTGTAATCTTGATTGTGATTGGTGGATGGTCACTATTCCAGCTTATTCGCAAGCAGAGTAAGGAAAAAGCGGAGACAGACGAAGGTACGGAGGAAGACTCGGCAAGTGAGCATGTGGAGCGTAGAGCCATCGGAACATCAGCCTTGACAGAGCAAGACGTAACTTCCAAAGGAAGGAATCAGGTTCTTGCACTGGAACTGGAGCAATCTGCTTCAGGCGGATCTGTGGAGCGGATGGTCTTCACCTTAGAACTTCGAAAATTAGGCGTCGTGATTCAAATACTACGAAGTCCCTCCAAGGCAGATATGGATAATTCGGGAAGCATCTCGACTCAGGAAGCAATGTGGCTGGGGATTGCTCTATCACTGGATGCATTCGGTGCAGGACTTGGAGCAGCATTACTTGGATTTCCAACGTTGTGGACAGCACTTGTCATTGCATTGTTCAGTGGAGCGTTTCTGTCACTTGGGATGAAGGTTGGACTTCGTTTTGCTGCGTTGCAATGGATGCGTCGCTTGTCCGTGTTGCCAGCACTGTTATTAATGTTTATGGGAATAATGAAGCTGTTGTGAGGTGAAATGATGAATATTGGCTTAACCGGCGGAATCGCCACAGGAAAGAGCAGTGTTTCCGCCCTTCTTGCCAGTAAAGGAGCACTGCTCATTGATGCAGACGTTATTGCCCGGGAGGTTATGATGCCCGGGCATCCTGTTTTGGCTGCCGCTGTTCAGCGGTTCGGACAAGCCATTCTTCATGAAGACGGGACGTTGGATCGCAAGAAGCTAGGTAGTATTGTTTTTCAGCATCCAGAGGAACGTAAAGCGCTTGAGGCTATTACCCATCCGGCGATTCGCCGAGAGATGAGAGAACGAGCGGCTGCATATGAGCAGGCACACCCGGATAAGCTTGTCGTATCGGATATTCCGTTATTGTACGAGTCGGGTCTGGAAAAAGGGTTCGATGAAGTCGTCGTTGTATACGTACCTAGAGAGTTACAGCGAGAACGATTAATGAGCCGGGATGGGTTGACTGGTGAGCAGGCTGATGCCCGGATTGCAGCCCAGATGGACATTGAGCAGAAGAAACAGCTTGCCGATATCGTGATTGATAACAGCGGATCATGGGCCGATACAGAGCAACAAGTCATATCTCTCCTTCAAGGTAAGGGTTTAATATGAAATGGCTGCGTAAGAAACGAGTACTGTTGTTGATGTTTGTTTCCTTCGTTCTAGTGCTGTTCCTGAATACGAACTGGATGGCGTGGTTCTACCCGATTCAATATAAGGATGAGATACGGGCACAATCCTATAGCTATGAGGTAGACCCGTTTCTAATTGCTTCGATCATTAAGGTAGAGACTAATTTCAAAACGAGCTTGGAATCCAAACGTGGTGCCATCGGACTTATGCAACTCATGCCTGATACGGCGAATTGGATTATGGAGCAGGCCAAAATTCCGGGTACGTCATTAGAAGAACTGAAGCATAAGCCTGAAAGGAACATTCAGCTTGGTACTTGGTATCTGAAGAACTTGTCCGATCAGTTCGATGGCAATGAAGCGGTTATGATTGCTGCATATAATGCAGGACCTGGTAAAGTAAGTAGCTGGCTCCGAGATGGCGTGTGGGATGGTTCTTTTGATACAGTCAAGGACATTCCTTTTGGGGAAACCCGGCACTATGTACAACGCGTTATTTATTATTATAATCAATATGTTAAGATCTATAATACGTTCTAGTTCGGATATATCGTGGGATGCTGTAGTTAGATGCAGGTGACTTGTGAAAAAAACGAATGGCATCATGCACGGTACAAGAGCCGGTTATAATAGTAGAAGCACAGAGCAGACCGGTTGTTCACCGGTCGCCCCATGCTCCTCTATAATACCGTATTACGATGCAGATATTATTGGTATTGACCTGCCAATTGCTGTTCTGCAATTGTTACCAGACGCTTCGTGATGTATCCACCGATCGAACCGTTCTCGTAAGAAGTCATGTTACCTTGGTATCCGTCTTGTGGGATGCTGATTCCGAGTTCTTGAGCAACTTCGTATTTCAGTTGTTCCAGGGCTGCGGAAGCTTTAGTTACCACCAAGTTGTTGGAGTTACCGTTGCTTTGTGCCATTGCTGTTCACCTCCTCGCGGTTGGTAAAAGTATTATGTGTCGTAGATACCATTTTCATTACAAAATGCTTACAGGGAACTTATGGAAAAAAGTCAAACATGGGAAGTGATCGAAAAATGAAATGTCCTTATTGCGCTTTTATGGGCACCAAGGTGCTTGATTCCCGTCCGGCCAATGAAGCAAAATCCATTCGTCGTCGTCGTGAATGCGAGCAATGTAGCCGCCGATTTACCACATTTGAGATGGTGGAAGAAACACCGCTGATTGTTATTAAGAAAGATGGAAGCCGAGAAGAGTTCAGTCGGGATAAAATTCTCCGCGGACTTATTCGTGCATGTGAGAAACGTCCAGTCTCGGTGGAGACACTTGAGATGATGGTTTCTGAAGCAGAGAAATCTTTGCGTAATACCGCTGATGCGGAAGTGGAGAGTCGTCAGATTGGTGAGTTATTGATGGAACAGCTCTTTCCCGTGGATGAAGTGGCGTATGTTCGCTTTGCTTCGGTGTACCGTCAATTCAAAGACATCAATATGTTCATGAAAGAATTGAAATCATTGCTGTCCAAAGAAGACCTCGAGGATTAGATGCCTAGGCAAAGGGAGAAGAGCAAGCTGGGGTTACGATACGTCATCATGATTGTGTTCCAGATAGGAAGATTGTTCTTCTCCAGATCCTTTGGGCAGCTTTGTAGGAGCAGAAAAAGATATTGACAGTAAAACACCGATTGAATATGATAAAAGGGTCGCCTGCGTAAGGTTGCAGAGGTGGACGAGTTATTATTGTATATCTTGGGGCCTTAGCTCAGCTGGGAGAGCGCTTCGCTGGCAGCGAAGAGGTCAGGGGTTCGATCCCCCTAGGCTCCATACTTAAAGAACCCGCTAAACACAAGGATTTTCTCGTGTTTGGCGGTTTTTTTTATGTTAAATTGCAGTTTTTATATACAAAAAAAATTCAGTGCACACGAAAAAATTTAAAGCTGATGCTTCTATCACTAAAGGAAGCCTTTATTTTCACACTCGTGTGCAGCTCCCAGTACCTTGGTGCCGCACTTCATGGCAAGGTTGGTCAGCTTGGTTAAATATAGTAGAACCCACATAAGGGTTCTGTTATGATGATGGAAGGTTTATAAGTTTATGGCATACAAGCAACTAAATATGATAGTAAAGGAGTGAGCTTTTTTTTAGGTACATCTTACATCTTGCTGGAGAGATACATAGTTAGAGCTAGAGGAACAACCATTTTTTAGATCAAAGACTTCTTATAACAATAGCTACGAAGAGAATGGGGAATATAGAGATATGAAACGAATTGTATTGCGATGGTCTGCTGTGACGATGGCGTGGCTTGTGATATTTATGCTAGCGCCTAATCTGACATCAGCAGCAGGACTTGTTTTTCCAGAACGGGATGAGGTCAAGCGAACATGGAATCAACTGCAGGACATGAATGTTGGATTAAAGACTTATGATACGGAACCTTCCTTTAAAGCACCATATGAGATCGGAAAAGTGAATCAGACAATGCTTGAACAAGCCTTGTTAGCTACGAATCTTGCTCGTGCCTTGGCAGGATTGCCAAGTGATGTACAGTTGGATGACGATTTGAATGCGTTGGCACAGCATGGTGCGGTCTTACTGGCTGCTACCGATAAGCTGTCTCACTATCCTGAGAAACCAGCAGATATGACAGATGATTTCTATAACAGAGGCTATGAATCCACTAAAAGTAGTAACCTGTCAAGCGGAAGAGATAACTTAAGTAGAAATGTATTAGACGGTTATATGCCAGATACAGGTAGGAATGCAGATCGAGTAGGACATCGCCGTTGGGTGCTCAATCCTTCTTTGCAGAAGGTGGGTTTTGGTATCGCTGGTGGATATGGTTCAATGCAGGTGTTCGACAAGTCTCGTGCTGAGGCAGTGAATTATGATTACATCGCCTGGCCGGCAGCAGATTTCCCGCAGCAGTTATTTGGCGGTTCTCACCCATGGTCTGTCACGTTGAATCCCGACAAGTATGAGAAGCCTTCTTTGCAGAATGTAAAGGTACAAGTCACTGATCTGCAAAGCCAGAAAAAATGGGTGCTAGATAGTACAAATAACGATCTAAACAATGATCTATACTTGAATGTGCAGTTAAGTGGGTTCGGCGTGTCTAACGCTATTATTTTCCGTCTGGACGGAGTAGAGGACTACACAGGGAAATACCAAGTTGACATTACTGGCTTGCGTACGTTGGGTGGACAGGCTACCGAGTTATCTTATACGGTAGACTTCTATGATTTATCCCAGCACTTCTATCCGGGCGAGACGGAGAAATGGAACCTGCAATTTTCTGTTGAGAAAGGTTGGTCGTATGAGACACGTACGGGAACGAATTATTTTGATGAAGTGAATCGTCCTTATATTGAAAAAGGAAGCACGCTCGTTCCACTAAGGCTTGTAAGTGAGTCACTAGGACTCGACGTCGAGTGGGATCCAGTTGATCGAGTCATTCGGATCTCAGATGATAAGAAGGAAATTGTTCTGAAGACGGACAGCCAGCAAGTCCGGGTCAACGGGGTAGAAACGACAGTTCCCGTAGCTCCAACTGTTGGTCGGGGTGTTACCTTTGTGCCACTGCGATTTGTTTCTGAACAGTTGGGTCTGTCCGTTGATTTTGAGGAGAGTACCAAGTTAGTACGAATTGAGCGGGAGTACGTGCACTAAGTCGCTCTTTTAATTGTGGCAGTTTTTTGATCAGACTGTACTAATTGTTATGAGAAGCGGAGATTCCCGGCACATATGCTGAGAATCTCCGCTTTTCACTTTGCTAAGAGAGGCTACTAACCGCTTATAATAGCGTTATTCCGTATGTGCTACTGCTCTGATCTCGACTAATTGTTCGGGGAAAGCTAAGTAGGTAACACCAATAAGGCTACCAGCAGGACGATGGTGATCCCCGAGGTATTCTTTAAAAATCTCAATAACTTGCCCTCCATGTTCCTGTGCGTTAGTTAGGTACACTTCAACATAAGCGAGATTGTTTTTCGTAATTCCGAATTCTGCTAACACGTGATCCAGGTTGTCCAGGGTTTGACGCGTCTGGGTTTCGATACTACCAACTCCAACGAACTCACCTGTTGCATTATGGGAGAATTGACCCGAGATGTAGAGGGTACCGTTGACACTGTATCCTTGTGAAATACCGTGATCCCAGAGATTATGATTATACGTTTGAACTGCATTCATATGTTTCTCTCCTTTACTTGAAAGTAAGGCTAAGTATAAACTTGGGACATAGAATAGGATAGTACGCACTTTAAAGATAGGTACTATCTGAAAGGATAGTGTGAAATGATGGGAATATCCGATTTGAACGGCGGAGATACGAATATTGCAGATACACCCTTTGGTTATACGATGTCCCTAATTGGAGGGAAATGGAAAATGATTATTCTCTATCTCTTAGCGGAAAAACAAACGGTTCGCTTCAATGAAATGAAAAGGCAGCTGGGGGGAATCACATTTAAGACGCTAAGCTCACAACTAAAAGAGTTGGAGGCCGATGGGATGGTTCAGCGGAAGGAGTATCCACAAGTGCCGCCCAAAGTCGAGTATAGCCTCACAGACAAGGCTAAGACGTTGTTGCCCGTGTTGGAACAGTTGTGCGATTGGGGAGTTAAGAACCGCAGCTAGAGTTATGGCGAAAGTCTCAAAAGTTTGGTAAGAGCACCGTCACATCATGTGATGGTGTTTTTTAGTTTTTATCATTTTGATAGCTTGAAAGCCTTGAGAACTAGTGGTTTAGCCTATGCTAACATTCCAACCCACGCACCTAAAACTGCATACATGATGCCATTGAGTAGCTTGTGTCTTTGCCAAGAGAGAATAAAAAATCCGTTTTGAGAAAATATATCCTTAAGTTAGACTTGCGCAACTACTCTACTCACTTAAGGAGCATTGAGATGGTCGACATTTTAGATTACCGGGATATGCCCTTCAGCACGGAGCTAGCAGCGAATGTAGACATCATCAAGAAGATTTATAACAATTCATCGGATATTAAAACAAGAACGTTTCCGCTCGCCAGCAGCGTAGATGCTTTTCTAATGTTTATCGACGGAATGGTCAATGAGTCGCTTCTTGACCTGCACGTTCTGGCACCGTTGCTACAAGCGCGTGCTGGTGATTCCCAGATTGACTTTGCCTACATATGCTCGATCGTCACTACAAGCCAGCTAACCATCGTTACGAGTTTTGAAGATCTGCTTAACCACATTTCAAACGGAAGCGTAGCGCTGTTCGTGGATAAGCTGCCATTCGGCATTAGCGTCGGCGTACCTGGTTGGCAGCAACGTGGCATTGAGGAGCCTGCGGCAGAATCGATTATCCGCGGACCTCGTGAAGGGTTTACCGAAACATTAAGTGTCAACACCTCGATGCTGCGGCGCAAAATTAAAGATCCCGCACTGAAGTTAAATCCGATTCAGGTTGGGCGATATACGAAGACCGCTGTCCTGATTGTGCATATTGATGGAATCGCCAATCATTCTCTGGTGGAAGAGGTCAGAAGACGCATTGAGAAAATTGATATTGATGGCGTGCTGGAAAGCGGATATATCGAGGGTCTGATTGAGGATCATCCGTATTCGCCATTTCCGCAGATTCAGGTTACGGAGCGTCCTGATGTCGTTAGTGCCTCATTGCTCGAAGGGAAAATCGGCATTATGGTGGATGGTACACCATTTTGCCTCATCGCACCTACAACTTTTTTTGCTATGCTGCAATCGCCGGAGGATTATTATCAGCGCTATATTATCAGCAGTTTCATTCGCTGGCTTAGATTTCTGTTTCTTATCATCTCGCTGCTTCTACCCTCGCTATATGTGGCGGTGCTGACATTCCATCAGGAAATGGTACCTACCTCACTGCTGCTCAGCATTGCGAAGTCACGGGAAGATATTCCTTTCCCAGCACTTGTGGAAGCACTGCTGATGGAGGTTTCCTTCGAGGCATTGCGAGAAGCCGGTGTACGCTTGCCGAAGCAGGTAGGTTCCGCCGTCAGTATCGTCGGTGCGCTTGTCATTGGACAAGCGGCAACCTCCGCAGGGCTTGTCTCATCACCAATGGTTATGGTCGTTGCCATAACGGGCATCGCTTCTTTTCTACTGCCCCAATACAGCGCTGGTATTGCCATTCGTCTATTGCGGTTTCCCATTATGTTTTTATCGGGGATGTTTGGTCTGCTTGGGCTGATGCTTGGCGTAATTGCCATCATTATTCATCTATGTTCCATTCGTTCACTGGGTGTTCCCTACTTGCAACCACTTGCGCCAATGAAATGGAGTGAGATGTTAGACAGCTTCATGCGGGGGCCGATTTGGAGCAATACGAAACGACCAAGCCTGACTGGGAAGAAAAAAACGATTCGGCAATCCGCTTTCGATCGTCCCGATCAAGGAGAAGAAGGAGCTTCCTCATGAACAGGCGGGTGCGTATTGCCTTACTTTTGCTAGTCGTCCTGTTACTGTGTCCTTTGCTGAGCGGCTGTTGGGATCGTAAGGAAGTCAATGACTTGGCGCTTGTAACAGGTGTAGCCATTGATCAGCGGGATGACAAGACGATTGAAGTCAGTATACAAATCTTCATCCCTCAAGATTCAGCGCAGGGTCAGTCACCTGGGGAAGCGTCAGGCGGGACAGGTACAACTTTTGTACAATCAGCCTCCGGTGTAAATATTGCCGATGCATTGTCCCAGTTACAGATGAAGTTTTCACGCAAAATTTATTGGGGGCATGCTGAAGTATACATATTTGGCGCAGACAAGGTAGAACACGGCATAAAGGAGGATATGGATTTCCTTATGCGGGATTCAGAGCCGCGTGAGCGAGCTTATGTCTTTGTTAGCAAAGGTAAAGCCAAAAAAGTACTGGAGATGCACTCCATTCTGGAGCGAAATACATCTGAAGTTTTGCGTGAGATGGCTGTTAACAAAACGAGCATCACCTCGTCGATGGCACATTTGATGGAGATGTTAGAAGAAGAGAGCAAGACGGCGTTGCTCCCCTGGGTTGAGTTGCTGCAAGCACCTAATCAGGACGACCCTTCAAAAGGCGTCGGTTATATCAATGGAACAGCGATCTTGCATGACGGTAAGCTGATCGGTGTATCCGATACTCGAGTAACCAGAGGTATTCTTTGGGCTATTAACGAAATGGATAATGCGATTATTACCATACGTCCAGAACATTCGGATGGTACGTTGTCGGTACAGTTGCTGCGAAATCGCTCAAGAATTAAGCCTGTTTTTAGAAACGGCGAGTGGTTCATTACAATCCATGTTAATTGCAAGAATCAATTAATTCAGAATACAACGGACATTAACACCGATCAGAGTAGCAAGAGTCTGCACAGGATTGAAAAGCAGCTTGAAGAAAATATTGAGGAGCGTATTTATCTGGCAATTGATGAAGCCAAAAACAAATACAAAACGGACATTTTCAATTTTGCTGGCGCTTTTCACCGTAAATATCCTCGCATATGGAAAAAGCATGAGAAGGATTGGGAGGCTATTTTTCCGCAAATCAAGTTCACGGTTATAGTAAAAGCGGATATTTTACGTCCCGGTATGTTTAGCACCCAACAATCCAAATAGAGAGGAGTAGGCCCCATGAGCAAGGAGAAGATCAGCGGCAATCAAATTTTTTGGATGATCTCTACGATGCAGATTGGTATGACCATTCTACTCACTATCAATCCTACCGTTGCTATTGCCAAGCAGGACGCCTGGATATCCATATTGCTCTCCAGCATGTTCTCCGTGGGGCTGGCCTATATCTTGACTCGCATCAGTATGATGTATCCGAATGAATCCCTCATTACCTATGCACCTAAGATTATGGGCAAGATTCTAGGGCATTTTATCATTTTGCTATACGTTTTGTACTGGTTTACAGTGCTAGCGATCATATTGAGACAATATGGCGATTTTATGATTGGTACGATTCTTCCATTGACCCCAGTCATTATCCCGATTGTTGGTATGATTATTGTGGCGGTTTACGTATCATTCGCTGGGATTGAGGTGCTGGCCAGATGCAGTGAGGTATTGGGACCGCTCATTCTGCTCGGCATTATGGTGCCCTTGTTGCTCAACATGTCACAGGTTCAGGTTCATAATCTGGTGCCAGTCATGGCTGACAACAATCTATTAGTGCTGGTCAAAGGTGCTCTGCCAACTGCGTCCTTTCTAGGGGACAACATATTGCTCATGATGATTTTACCTTTTCTCTCTCATCCACGCGATGGTGTGAAAGGAGCTGTACTCGGATCAGTGGTAGCAGGTCTCTTTACGCTATTGTCTGCAATGCAATGTGTCGCAATTTTTGGCTACTCAACTGCATCCAGACAAACATATCCGTTTCTCAATCTAGTGCGCTTTGTTTCCTTCGGTTTCTTGCAAAATCTTGATTCAATCGTTGTCGCGATCTGGATTATGGGGATTTTTATCAAAGTATCGCTTTATTTGTTTGCAGCCTCTTACGGGACTTCTCAATGGTTGGGCATCAAGCGTTGGCGCATTTTTATATTTATCGCTGCTCCAATTGCGATTGTGCTCTCGATGATACCACGTGACTTCGTGGATAGCTCCATTCTTTTTCCTAAGCTAGTGGCTGTACCGTTTAATCTACCTGTGAACTTTATTCTGCTGCCACTCTTGTTATGGATTGTGGGATCTATTCGGAATCGAAAGAAGAAGAGCGGGGAGCAACAGCGGAATTCAAAGGAACAAGAGGTTTCATAAATGGTTTCGAGTTAAGATAGAGAGTTCAGTTGATTAATATGGTACATCTCTAATACACTTCATCATATAAAATTGAATTTTAATTGGGCTATTATTCTATTTAATGATGAGGGGAAATCGACAAGCATGAGAGGATTTGTGGTTGAACTGCAGAAGGTATGCATTTGCCTGTTTTGTAAGCGCTATAATTTCTCGTAGACAAGGTACATAAGTCGTGATATATTGTTTCCGTAAGAAACAATATTATGTTTAATGAATACAAATTGATGTTGACTTAGAATCATGGATTGTTGATTCACAAGCACTCAAGCTACAACATTTCGATGACTTGAACTCAGTGAAAGGGACGGGATGAATATGAATACGATTGAGACTAAGATTAAATCTTTTGACGGAACTCAGCTTTATTTCAGTAAAAATGTTGTCAGTGATGTGAAGGCCGCGGTCGTTATCGTTCATGGGTTATGCGAGCATGCTGGGCGCTATGATTATGTAACGGAACAACTGAATAAACGTGGGGTTAGTGTGTATCGGTTTGACCATCGGGGTCATGCCAGATCAGAAGGGCAGCGCACGTTCTACAGTGATTTTCATCAAATCATTGATGATGTCAATGTCATTGTTGAAGCAGCATTGCAAGAGAGCGGTGATATCCCGATATTTGTGATTGGACATAGCATGGGCGGCTTTGCAACTTCTGCGTTCGGGACGAAATACCCTGGCAAAGTAAAAGGTATTATCCTTTCAGGAGCACTCACTCGTTACAATACAAAGGTTGCCGGAGAACTGCCGCTTGACCTTCCACTTGGCACGTATTTTCCGAATGAGCTTGGAAGTGGCGTATGTAGTGATCCAGAGGTTGTATCCGCATACAATAATGACCCGCTGGTTGAGAAGCAGATTTCTGTAGATCTGTTCAATAGCTTGGGGTATGGGGTAGCGTGGCTGAAGGAACATGCGAAGCAATTTGTTGATCCGGTACTTGTTCTGCATGGAGCGAATGATGGACTGGTGAGTGAACAGGATTCACGTGACTTTTACGGAGATATTGCCTCGACCGATAAAACGTTGAAAATTTACGCACACCTCATGCACGAGATCTTTAACGAGCCTAATCGTGATGAAGTTATTGAAGAAGCGATAACGTGGATTGAAAAACATATCTGATTTCAGTACATTTAGAGAGAATTTGAAGATGAAAGGGATTACCGATGAAATTGGAATGGATGGGCAACCATCGAGCACTCGTTGAGAAGATTATCAAATATGGCAATGCATATTCTAACACCTATAAGCTGCAGCGAAGTTATGGTACAGATGTGATGTTCTCGGCTTCACAGATTCAGACTTTGGAGTACATTCTTGAAGCTGAGGATAAAGAAGAGAAAATGTCCGAAATGGCAGCACGTCTTGGCGTTAGTCGCAGTACGTTCTCCAAGAACGTGAAAAACTTGACTGAAAAAGGCTTGCTGGAGAAGTACCATCTAAGCGGCAATCGCAAAGACATCTATGTTAAACCTTCTGCAAAGGGACGAGAAGTGTATGCCGAGTACACGGCGTTTGTGCGTAAGCTGTGTTTCGATGAGATTTTTAAATACGCTGATAACATCTCAGCGACTGACCAGGAACATTTTATTCGCATTCTGGATAAGTTAGCTGATGTCTTAGTCTGGTATGGTGAGAAAGAACAGGAGCCACGCAAGCTTGTTAAGATTGACCCAGTTGACGGTTAAACGCATTTTAATCGATCTGTGATGATCATTATATCTCATCGTATAAGGAATTTTCCCAGGTCCAATTGGCCAAGAGGGAAGATTCTTTTTTTGAACTCGCCCATTCCCTCCGCGAATGTCCTTCATACAGTATAGGGTACTTTCGTGGAGTGGGAGTCAACAAATGGTCAATGGGGAGAGTGGCATATGGTGAAATCATCAACAAAGCTTACCGGACGGGTTATTTATAAAGGAGATCCAGGTTATGAGGCGGCACGTAAAAATTGGGATCCTCATACCGACAGAAAACCTAAAGTCTTCGTTTTTGCCCAAAAAACGAAAGATGTATCCAATGCCATCAAGTGGGCTCGTGAAAATAACGTACCTATCAGACCACGGAGTGGAAGGCATGCACTTGAAGTGAATCTATCGCAGGTGAATGGTGGCATTGTTATTGATGTTAGTGAACTGAATACCATTAAGCTGGATACCAAAAAGGGAACAGTCGTTGTGGGCACAGGAAATCGAGTGGGGCGAATCGCACATACGCTGGCGAAAAAAGGCTTCATCGCTCCATTTGGTGACAGCCCGACGGTAGGTATTGGTGGAATTACGTTAGGTGGTGGGATCGGGCCACTCCAGCGCACCATTGGATTAATTAGCGATAACTTGCTCGAACTTGAGATGGTGGACGCTAACGGAAAAGTCATTCGGGCAAGCCGGAATTGTAACGCAGATCTCTTTTGGGCATCTCAGGGAGGCGGCGGAGGTAACTTCGGGGTATACACCAAATACAAATTCAAAGTACGTCGTGCACCGGCAAAGGCTACGGTATATCGGATTACTTGGCCGTGGGCTCAATGGGAGAAAGTTCTGAAAGCTTGGCAAAAGTGGGCTCCGTCCGTGGATACAAGACTGGGCAGTGAGTTGTCCATTGGACCTAAAAAGGGTGGAAATGTGAGTATGGAGGGGTTATTTCTTGGCTCCAAAACAGAAGCACTTCGCTTGTTAAAGCCACTCACCAGTGTCGGAACACCAACGCAAACGATTATACGCTCGGTGCCTTATCCTGATGCTGTAACCTTCCTGTTGCCACCAGATCCGGTACTTACTCAAAGGTATAGTAACCAGTTCTCTTCGGGTTTCGCCAAACGACCATTTCCAGACCAAGCGATCAAGTCGATGCGTAGATTTTTGGAAAATGTAGAAGGGGAGTTTGCGGGATTCTTTTTCCTCAACTGGGGCGGAGCAGTAAGTCGTAAATCACCTAGGTCTACAGCGTTTTTCTGGCGCAAAGCGAAGTTTTATGTTGAATGGAACAGCTCGTGGACGAAACCATCTCAAGCCGCCAAAAATATTGCAATCGTACGTAACACACGCCAAAAATTACAGCCATACATTGTAGGTTCATATATTAACGTACCAGACCAAGGCATCAAGCATTATGGACCTGTGTATTATGGTGCAAACTACGCCAGATTACGGAGAGTCAAAGCCAAGTATGATCCCAAAAATGTGTTCAACAACCCGCAAAGTATTACTCCTGCTCGTCCCATCAAGTAAGTAACTTCAATACTAGTATAGTTGAAAACCAAACTATCTAGTGTATGTGCTGTTTGTTGCAATCTATAAACATGAAAAAGCCACATGAAATCATCATTAGATGAGCTTCATGTGGCTGTACTGTTCTATACATATCGCATGCATAGCTTGAATATGCAACACAGAGGGAATATTAGTGTTTAACAGCTTCTCCAGCAAATACTTCAACATTCATTGGTGCAGCCATGAAAGCTGCAGCTTGTTGAACGAAAGCTTGGAAATGCGCACTTGCGTTATGAGCAGCTGTAGCTGCTTCATCTTTCCACAGTTCAACCATCGTATATTTTTGTTCTTGCTCTGTATGTTTCAACAATTCATAGCTGATGTTGCCTTCTTCTTGGCGTGTTGCAGCGATCAATTCTTTAGTTGCAGCAAGGAAAGCTTGCTCTTGATCCGGTTTAACTTGCAGGTGTGCGTGAATGATAATCATAATAGTCTACCTCCGTTGTAATGTATATTTGTTGGCTCGAATGGTTGTTACTCCTGTAAAGTGGGAAGACAGAGACCATTTTGGCCATATCTAACTAGAATTTAACTAGAACCAGCAATAAATGTAGCTAAGATTATGCCCAAGTTGTGATTGTATCTACAGGCAAACGATAGGAAGGATGACCTTCTTTAGCAGATTTACCAATCGAGATCAGCATTACTGGTTGATAACGTTCTTTGTCCATTCCGAATGTTTCTGCGATTTGATCTTTCTCGTAACCACCGATAGGGTTAGTGTCATAACCGTGTGCACGAGCAGCCAGCATCAATTGCATGGAAGCAAGACCAGCATCAATCAGGTTAACGTCACGCAGAGCTGCTGCAGGCATATTATCATAATAAGGTTTAACAAATTTAACTTGTTGATCTTTGACATCCTGTGGCATGAAACCATGTTCCACAGCTTTGCTGAAGATCTCTTCCAGGTGTTCAACATTGTTCATGTCGATAAATACACCAATGACAGCAGCAGAAGTCAGCACTTGATTTTGGTTGAATTTAGCCAGAGGAGCAAGTTTTTCTTTACCTTCCGGTGTGTCTACAACAAGAAAACGCCACGGCTGCATATTAACAGAAGAAGGTGCACGTGAAGCTTCTGCCAGAATCTCTGTCATTTCTTCACGACTGATTTTAACTTCAGGATCGTAAAGTTTAACGGAGCGACGGCCGTAAGTTATTTCGTTAAAATCATTTGTTTTTTGGAATTTGCTTTCAATTGTACTCATGTATATTTCTCTCCTCTATATATAGGTTGGTTAGAAGTTGTTTTGCATACGTTCCAAGTAATCAGCGAGTGCAAGCACTTCTTCTTCACTAAAATCTTGTAGAATCTGGTTAATAAAATTGGTTTTCTCTGTCTTATAGCCTTCAATCTGCTTGCGACCATGATCTGTCAGACGAACAAAAGTTACCCGGTTATCATCGGGGTTCTTACGTCTGGTCACCATCTGATCCGCTTCTAGTTGCTTTAGGTGGCGTGTAATGGCAGCACTATCGATATTGATGATTTTCTGAAGCATGGACTGATTGATCTCATCGACCTGATCCAATTCATGCAAAATCTCAAAGCGAGAGGAGCTGATACCTGTACAGCGTTCGAACTTGGGACTAATTTTGTTACCCAGTACATTCAGCAGATTGATGATCTGTTCTTCTTTGGAAACCATACGTGTCATGACTAGACCTCCCGGGTGAATCTGAATCATGAACAACGGCGTATGTTAACAAATAATTAAAGTTGCCAGTATACAATGCCATTGCCTAATGATTACTACGTTGGCTGCTGTCGATCATTGATGGATCAATATTTGAGGCATCAATCATTGACGGCTCAATTAATATATCATGCCTTTTATGGATTTGCAACAGGTTAACAAAAGATGGAGTTTGTATAGTACGCAGCTGAAATATCTATGTGGATGTAGTTTATCCGTTTGAAGGCAAACATATTGGCTGTATTTCATTGAGAATTATTATCATTTAAACTATAATAAAAGGAAGTCTATATATTCGAACAATACGTATAGACCGGTTCCTTATAGTTAAGGTATAACGTTAAAAGCTGTGCCTGGACAGGAGAATTTACGAAAAAGATGAATTTAAATGATCATATCCTTCTATGGAATCATGTTTTTATCAAAATTTTGGATGTTCGAAAAAATACTTTAGAACCTGGAGAGAAGCTAAGCCATTATCAATTGCCCGCAAGTACTTACTTATATATGATTGACGGAACCGCAAGGGTAAGAATGGATCAACAGCTTTATATTATCGATGGTTTCCATGTCGTTCATGGAGGTAAGCTTGCCGCGCTAGAGATAGAGACCGATTCAGGTGTTGCTTATTATATGATTTTGTACAAAGCGGTTCTAACATTGCCCTGTCGTATGGAAGTCCAATATCTGATGGAGCATGAGCGTCCATTCCAGGATCAGTTCGCTATGATTCCTGCCAACCCGCTGGATATGTATCAATGTATTGAAGCACTTTATTGGGAGTGGGAGCAGCCTAGCAAACTGGCTAAACTACATGCCAAAGTGTTATTCCAGCAGTGGGTTTACGCTTTATTGGAGGATTTACATAAACGGTCTATTCAGCCTTCCAAACCGGATTTGGTGACAAGAGCGGTCGAATATATGAACACGCATCTACATGAACCTCTTGGTTTGGACAAGATGGGGGAGGAATTGGAATGTAGTGTGGGGCACTTGTCTAGACTATTTAAACAAAAGTTAAATGTCAGCCCTATTCAATATCTGGCACAGAGACGTGTTGAGAGAGCTGCATACCTAATGACTCATACCGATGCGACGTTGCAACAGATTGCCGAACAGGTTGGTTATCCAGACGCCCATTCACTGAGTAGGAGCTTCAAGAAGATCCAGGGACTTTCACCTCTGCAATACAAAAAGAAACAGCGTATGAATGGAGCCAAACAAGCGATTACTTTTCAAAAAAAGCATGATTTGCCCCATTTGATGCAAGAAAATGCCCTTCAACCTCTTAATTCTCACCTTTATAATGATATTGATTATCAATATCATAAGAATGTTGGAGGGGAATTATTTATGCAAGGAAAATTTAAAATGACAGCATTGTCGATGTTGCTATGTTTCACGCTTTTGCTCGCGGCTTGTTCAAGTCCTGCACCGTCTGCAAGCAATACGCAACCAGCAACGACTACATCTACGGCACAATCCAGTAATCAGGCAACGACGGACGGAAAATCAGCTACGTCCGCAGAGACGCGGACAGTGTCAACGTTGCGAGGTGATGTTGTCATTCCAGCCAATCCGCAGCGTGTAGCCTCAGATCAATATATGGGATACTTGTTGAAGCTCGGCATCATCCCTATCGGTGTGAGAACATTTATGCTAAACGAATCGTGGATCGAGAAGTCCGGTATCTCCGAAGATATTATCGCAGGCATTGAAGATTTGGGCGGGGAATTCCCGATGAATCTGGAGAAGTTGGTTTCACTTGAGCCAGATCTTATTATTGGTTCAATTGACAAAAATATCGAGGATTATGAGAAAATTGCGACGACCGTCTTTTTACCTTATTGGGAAGGGGAGACGACCTCAGGGCCACTGGAGAAGCTGCGCCGAATCGCTGGTGTGTTTGGGAAAGAGCAGGAAGCGGAGAAGTGGATTACTGCGTACCAAGAAGACGTCGAAGAAGCGAAGCAGCAGATTGATGGAATTATCAAAGACGGTGAGACCGTATCCATCGTACAGGTTGGTAATAAAGCATTGTATGTTATGGCGGCAGAAGGTGGAAATTACGGCAGTTCTACCATCTATGATATGTTGAAGCTTCCGCCTACTCAGCAAGCGCTAGATATGAAGGAAGGATTCGTGAATATTTCTCTTGAGGTACTGCCCGAGTACATTGGAGATCATGTCTTCATATATGGTTCACAAGATGAAGGGGCTAATGAAGTATTGAACAGTGAAGTATGGAAACACCTTCCTGCTGTGCAGAAAGGACAGGTCTATGCGTATGGCTCCTTCGGAGACAAAGGGGACGAATTCGTGATGGAAGATCCATACTCCCTGGAATTGCAGCTAGATACAATCAAGAATCTGTTACTGAATGCCAAAAAGTAGATTGTTATTCATGGATTAGTGAATTTGATCCAAACAGGAAAGGAAGTCAGCATGGAAGAAATGGATTGGATAAAACGACTGGAGCAGCTGTATTTCTCTGCTGTGCATGTCCGTCAATACGGCAGCAAGCCGGGAGAAATTCAGCGAAGAACCTGGAATAGATTTGCCATATGTAGAGTTATCGCTGGAAAGGGAACTCTTATGATTAATGACGTTGTACATACAGTGTCACAAGAGGAATGGTTCCTGTTAAAGCCTGGCATGCATGTGGAGCTCCAGACGTATACGGAGGCACCCGTCCGATATCAGATCATTTTATTTTCGTGTGTGGCACTTACTCGCAGTCAGAATAATTGGCATGCGTCCACGTTTGATTTTCCTGTTATGGGCAAGCTTCACATGTCTTCCAATACACAAGATATTCATGAGCTTATGAATGAACTGGTAAGTGGTAAACGTCCTACAGAGAGTCCAGTAAATCTACGTAGGAAGCATCTTGTGCACCAGTTATTGATACAGCTAATGAATCAGGTCAAGCAAGCAGCTCCACCTGTCGCAGGTATGGATCTGGCTCTTGAATACATGAAGGATCATTATACCGAAGATCTTCGCATGGAGCAGATGGCCCAAATGGCGGGGCTTAGCATGAATCATTTTACCAGAACGTTCAAACGGCAACTTCATATGACGCCAATGGAATATATATTGAAACGACGTATGGCTAAAGCCAAACAATTGCTGTTCTCCTCCGATAAGATTAAAGCGATCGCAGAGCAGGTCGGTTATAAGGACGAGCATTATTTCAGCAGGATGTTCAAGAAGAAGGAAGGCATTGCTCCAACCCTGTATATGAAAAAGAAAGTAAATCGTATCGCTACCACGTATTACGGGTTGGATGATTACGTCATTACGCTTGGTCTGACGCCGGTATCCGCTCTATCCTACGATCAGAGAGTGGCACATCCAGTTGCTATTCCTATGCTCCAAGCACATCGTCATCAGGGGATTATGTTAAACAGCTTCGATGAGAGTTACGACAAGCTGCGAAGGTTGCAACCAGATTTAATCATTACGAGTGACCGACTAGAGCCTAATGAAGCACTGCATCACATTGCCCCTACGACTCTGCTGGAACACAGTAATCATTTTGATGAAAGGCTTCTGTACATGGCTGACATTATGGGACGAACTGAACAGGCTGAGCGGTGGATTGAAGAGCATGCAGAACTAAGTCAGCTGCTTCGAGGGCGCATTCAATCGAGATGGGGAAAGCAGCGTGTGATGTTTCTTCGGGTGACCGCGAGGTTTTACCGAATGTATGGACGCAATAGCCAGACAGGGGCTTTACTATACGATGATCTAGGGTTTCATTTGCCATATCGATTTCCAGAGAAGCAGTGGGCTGTTGAAACTCAATTTGATGCTTTGCGCTTATATGAGGCAGATCATATTTTTGTCATGGTTGATCCGACGGCTGAGGCTCGCGCTCAATTTCGTCAGTTGCAGAGTTCGGCTGAGTGGCTAGCATTGAAGGCAGTTCAAGAGGGTCGTGTATACAATGCAGAGGATATCTTCTTCAAAACGTTAGGGCCCACAGGTCGCATGTGGTCTATGAGATATGTAGCGGAGCAGCTTGGTATTACTGCACGGTGATATTGTCCAAGTGAAGAGAGTGAAATAATCCATGGTAAGCAAGAACTCTTTTCCCTACTATAGTGATAATGATTATTATTATTAAATAGTAGAGGGGTTTTACTAGAATGTTTAGACAGAGAGCATCATGGATCGTACTGATAACCCTGCTTGTGTTTGTTCTAGCGGCATGCGGGAAAACGTCGGAAGTAGCGGAGACTACACCTCAGGATCAGGACACATCGGCAGAACAGAGTGGTACCCAGTCGATTGAACATCTTAAAGGAACAGCAGTTATACCACAAAAAATTGATCGTATGGTCGTCTTGTCTGCTTCTTATATTGATCACATGTTGACGATAGGTGAGAAGCCAGCAGGTGTTAATGTAGAAGTGCGTTATGGAGGAGATTACCTTCCTTATCTTGCAGATCAGTTGGCTGGAGTTCCAATCGTAGGTTCTGCAGACAGCCCTAACTTAGAAGCTATTCTTCAGATTGATCCAGATGTTATCTTAATTGAGAGCCGAACTGCTGAGAACTCGTATGAGCAGTTGGAGAAAATTGCGCCGACCATCGTACTTGGTACCGAATGGCTGGATTATACGGATGATACCACCTATTGGACACAGGACTTGTTAACTATTGCAGGGATGTATGACAAGGTCGATCTGGCCAAAACAAAAATTGCTGAAGTGGAACAACAATCCAGCCAGCTTAAAGCAAAAATTGAACAAATGGATGAGAAGAAATTAGCTTATCTGCGTGTAAGAGAGAAAACATTACAGATCTATGCGGCAAAAGGACATCCAACCAATACGCTGTTGTATCATGATCTTGGATTTGAACCTACTGGAGTGACACCAGCCGAACAACGTGAGGATCTGTCTATGGAGAAGATTGCAGATATTGATGCTGATTTTGTAGTTCTGGAGGTTGACCCAAACGCTGAGGATTATCTAAATGGCATTAACGAAAGCTCCCTTTGGAAGAGTGTCCCTGCGGTCGTTGCGGATCAGGTCTATACAACGGATTCCTTCTGGTTGTTCAAGGGCTGGGGAGTTATCGGACGTAGTGAGATTATCAACGAAATTGAAGATATGATTCAATAGATGGGACGTTATCCAGGTTCAGATCAAGATTCAGCTCCGAAACACTCCGAGCTAGTTGAGGCATTACAACACTTTTTTGTGACGAAGATTAGAAATTCATGGGAGACTTCCGAGTATTCCTTTACGGTGAAAGATCTGCTCAATGAGGAGCGACGAAAATCGTTTCTACGTGAACAGGCTACACAGCAGGGGCTTAAACTTGGAGGCACGGGAAGTGCTGCTGTTGGCACACTTTTTGCGAAGCGTTATTCGGTATGGGTTCTGGCTGTCGTCTCTGCATTCAGTCTGTATGACACCTTACTCCAAATTGAAAACGATGTTGTACGTGTGGAACTGACTGGATCAGGAAGAATGCGTTATGAGAGTCAGTTGGAGCAGTGCTTAGTTGCAAATGCAGATCTTACTAAGCGAAGATCTCAGCTCACCATGCTTAAAGGAAGACTGCAGCTACATCTGGAAACGATCTTTAAGGGTGTAGCTGATGATACGGGAGCGAGTGAGAAGGTCATGTGGGCACTTATTGCACACAATGTGCAACAGCTGTATGCACAAATGATCCATGATGAAAGCATATGGAAAACGGCTGAACGATTAACACGAATACAAGAGGATCGCAGCGTATGGGTTGCTCCGCAAGGTGATACAGAATCTCCGTTTGCGAGTAAGCTAAAATGTTTCGAGCATCCCAGGTGGCAAGGACAGCCGCTTTTGATACGCCGATATTGTTGTTTGGCCTATCAGGTTGGAAGCGGCAGTCATGCGCATGGATACTGCAACAGTTGCCCGAAGTTAGATTCGGAATCCCGATTGCGCAATCTTCTACAATCGTGAGCTAATACATTTGTACCGCATTGTGCGAATCTGTTTCAACTGCTCCATGTTCTCTTCAAAAGTAATATCTGAGGCTCTAGCCAGACCAAGTCCAAAATCTTTTTTATACTTAAATGGGGCTTCCGGATATAGCGCAATAATATGAAGCTGGTTCCACCAAGGGTAGTCTGGATGATGAGTCCATACCTGTTCAGTCTCCAGTGCGTAGAAGCTATGGCACCATCTTCGTTCATTACAAATAAAATGCATGGCTGGTCCATTTCGCTGCATCATGATGTCGCGGAATTGTTCCAATTTATTGAACTCCACATCAACATATTCAACAACCTGCAGCGGCTTAAGCCAGCGTCTGCGGGTTTGTTCACTTTGAATAGGGAAATGGCTACGTGGCGTACTGGAGAGCAATTCCTGACGAACGACGACAGCTTCAGGAAACGGTTGTATACGATCTAGTTCGTTCTGAAGCGAATCGACTTGCTCGCGATGATGAAGTTGCAGAACATGTAGAATGTTCCATACGGGAAAATCACCGTGTTTTTCAGTCGTTATTTTTTGTGTGTACAATTTATAATCTGAAATCATCGTATTCCGATGGCGCTTATAAACGGGAATAACTTGGGTTTCAAGGTATGTGCGATATGGTTTAAGCCTCTGCTTGGGGATGTGAAAGGTGAGTGCAACGTAATAAATATGATCTAGGGATTCCATGTGAACTGCTCCTTGTCGAGGTTAGATATGATTACAAGTTAAAGGATCTTGTTGATGTATATGTTACATGGTCTGCTGATGCACTTGTTAGCTCAATCGGGAGCTTGAATAGCTGAAAAAGGAGGATGCACATGACGACATTTGATGTTCCAGAACATGTAGGGAGTGGGCTGTTTCAATCGTTAAGGCTGGGATCACAAGCCACATGGTCATGGTCAGATCTTACCCCACGCCGGAATACATTCGTAGACGAGCAAGGTGAACATGCAGGGGTTGTGCTTGCTTTTAACCTTATGGGTGAGCAGAGATGGCGCAATCGAGATACGGGGCGTGAGCATCTTTTACCAGAGAATTATTTCGGGATATACGATGGTGGTGCATATGCGGCGACCAATACATATGAAGAAAATGAGCGCAGTATGCAAATGGGGTTCCAGATCGCTCCTGGATTCTGTTCCATACTGTTCGAGAAGATTCGGGAGACCGGAGCAATTAGCAACTTCAATCATGTGCCTAGAATAGCCGGAATGGACATCCCGCCTGTAGCCCGTCGTGTTATACAGGACATGCTGGGATGTACATATTCTGATGACCTTCGTGAACATTATTTGCAAGCCAAGTTGACGGAATTAATCGTCGTGCTTACTGGAGAGCTGACCGATCGCCCACAGCCGCAATTGCCAGAGATAAAGTTAAGTGATTCCGACCGGGCTGGGCTGAAGGAGGTAAAGCGAATACTAAATGCTTGTTATGCAGATTCACCTACGATTCCGGAGTTGGTTCGACCCGCAATGATGAATGAAAATAAGCTGAAACGAGCATTCAAGCAGCAATACGGGAAGTCCATTCATGCATATGTCATTGAGAAACGAATGGAGAAAGCGCACGAGTTGTTGGAAAGTGGCAAAGTTAGTGTATCAGAGGCGGCTCATCAGGTAGGGTACACGAATACAAGTTACTTCATCAGCAGATTCAGAAAAATGTACGGTACTAATCCGGGCACACTGAAATGATGGAGTATTTTGGTTTTTAATATGAATGACGCACAGAGCAAGTCCCTTGCATAGAGTGTACTATTGCCAAATTCGGAGATTGGACGTGGAGTACAAGAAGGAGGGATGATCTGATGAGCTATTCATATAAAAAGAAGTGCAAAAATGTTTCAAGCCGCCGAGGCAGACGAAAAGTTAAAAAATCAACAGTGCGCTTCATCCAAAAGAAAAAAAAGAAGTTATCTCACGTAAACAGGTGTAAACGTAAAAAGAAGAAAAGCCACAGAATTCTTCTCCTTCGAGGACCACGAGGTTATCCAGGGATTAGGGGAAGTACTGGAGCAACTGGTACTACCGGAAAAACGGGAGCTACAGGCTTGGTAGGTACGACCGGTGTTACCGGCTCAACAGGAGTTACTGGTATTACTGGAGTAACCGGAGCTACGGGCGCGACTGGTACTATAGGTATAACAGGAATCACTGGAACTACAGGCGCGACAGGAACCACAGGTTTAACCGTTGTAACAGGAAGTAGTGGTTCAACAGGTGCCACGGGAGTCACCGGATTAACAGGAACTACGGGTGTGGGTATAACAGGAGCAACTGGTGCAACGGGCACTACAGGAACAACAGGTGTCACCGGGGCAACAGGTAGTGCGGGTGAAAGTATAACAGGAGCGACTGGTGCAACTGGCTCTACAGGAACTATGGGAGTCACCGGAGCAACTGGAAGTACGGGTGAAGGAATAACAGGAGCGACTGGTGCGACGGGCATTACAGGTACAACTGGGGTTACCGGAGTAACCGGAAGCACGGGTGAAGGAATAACAGGAGCGACTGGTGCGACCGGCTCTACAGGAACAACGGGATTTACTGGAGTAACCGGAAGTACGGGTGAAGGAACAACGGGGGCAACTGGTGCAACAGGCACTGCAGGCGCGACGGGAGTTACCGGAGTAACCGGAAGCACGGGTGAAGGAATAACCGGAGCGACTGGTGCGACCGGCTCTACAGGAACAACGGGAGTTACTGGAGTAACCGGAAGTACAGGCGAAAGTATAACGGGAGCAACTGGTGCGACCGGCTCTACAGGAACAACGGGAGTTACTGGAGTAACCGGAAGTACAGGTGAAAGTATAACGGGAGCTACCGGTGCGACTGGAACTACAGGCGTGACGGGAGTCACTGGATCAACAGGAAGTACGGGAGTAGGCACAACGGGAGCAACTGGTGCAACCGGTACTGCAGGCGCGACGGGAGTCACTGGAGTAACAGGAAGTACAGGTGTCGGTATAACAGGGGCAACGGGTGCAACAGGAAGTACTGGAGTCACTGGAAATACGGGTGAAAGTATAACGGGAACAACAGGTGCAACCGGTACTACAGGAACAACGGGAGTCACCGGAGCAACAGGAAGTACGGGCGTAGGAATAACAGGAGCAACTGGTGCGACTGGCACAACAGGGGTTACTGGAGTAACCGGAATAACGGGAGCAACTGGTGTGACTGGAACTACAGGTGCTACAGGTGCGACGGGAGTTACCGGATCAACCGGAAGCACGGGTGTCGGTATAACCGGAGCCATTGGTGCGACCGGTGCTACAGGCGTGACGGGAGTTACCGGAACAACAGGAACAACGGGAGTCACTGGAGTAACCGGAAGTACGGGTGAAGGAATAACAGGAGTGACTGGTGCAACTGGTGCTGCAGGTGCGACGGGGGTTACCGGAGCAATAGGAAGTACGGGTGTCGGTATTACAGGAGAGACTGGTGCAACAGGTACTGCAGGCGCGACGGGAGTTACTGGAGCAACCGGAAGCACGGGTGTGGGTATAACGGGAGCGACTGGTGCAACAGGTACTGCAGGCACAACAGGGGTAACTGGAGTAACAGGAAGTACAGGTGTTGGTATAACCGGAGCCACTGGTGCGACCGGTGCTACAGGCGTGACGGGAGTAACCGGATCAACAGGAAGTACGGGTGTGGGTATAACGGGAGCAACTGGTGCAACGGGCACTGCAGGAACTACGGGAGTCACCGGAGCAACCGGAAGTACGGGTGAAAGTATAACAGGAGCGACTGGTGCAACTGGCGCAACGGGTACTGCAGGCGTGACGGGAGTCACTGGAGCAATAGGAAGTACAGGTGTGGGTATAACAGGGGCAACTGGTGCAACTGGTGCTGCAGGTGCAACGGGGGTTACCGGAGCAACAGGAAGTACAGGAGAAGGGATAACGGGAGTGACCGGTGCGACTGGAACTACGGGTGTTACGGGAGTCACCGGAGTCACCGGAGCAACGGGAAGTACAGGCGAAGGAATAACAGGAGCGATTGGTGCGACCGGCTCTACAGGAACATCAGGAGTCACTGGAGTAACAGGAAGTACGGGTGAAGGAATAACAGGAGCGACTGGTGCAACGGGCACAGCAGGAACAACAGGAGTCACAGGAGCAACAGGAAGTACAGGTGTGGGTATAACGGGAGCTACTGGTGTAACTGGCGCTGCAGGAGCAACGGGATTCACTGGAGTAACCGGAAGTACGGGTGAAAGTATAACGGGAGCAACTGGCGCTGCAGGCGCGACGGGAGTAACCGGAGTAACCGGAGCAACGGGAAGTACAGGCGAAGGAATAACAGGCCCAACTGGTGCAACAGGTACTGCAGGCGCGACGGGAGTTACTGGAGCAACCGGAAGCACGGGTGTGGGTATAACAGGTGCGAATGGTGCGACGGGCATTACAGGTACAACTGGGGTTACCGGAGTAACAGGAAGTACAGGTGTGGGTATAACGGGAGCGACTGGTGTGACCGGTGCAACAGGTGCGACGGGAGTTACCGGAGTAACAGGAAGTACAGGTGAAGGAATAACAGGAGCAACGGGTGCAACTGGCGCTGCAGGTGAGACGGGAGTTACCGGAGTAACTGGAAGCACGGGTGAAGGAATAACAGGAGCAACAGGCGCAACTGGTTCTGCAGGAGCGACGGGAGTCACTGGAGTAACCGGAAGTACGGGAGTAGGAATAGCAGGAGCAACTGGTGCGACTGGCACTACAGGCGTGACGGGACTCACGGGAGCGACAGGAGTTACCGGTATTGCAGGTGCGACAGGAGACACTGGAGCGACGGGAAGTACAGGTGTAGGAATAACAGGAGCGACGGGTGCAACCGGCACTGCAGGAACAACGGGCTCGACAGGAAGCACAGGTTTAACTGGTGTAACAGGAAGTAGTGGTGCAACAGGTGCGATGGGAGTCACTGGAGCAACAGGAAGTACAGGAGAAAGTATAACAGGTGCGACTGGTGTGACTGGCTCTACAGGAACAACGGGAGTTACTGGAGTAACAGGAAGTACGGGTGAAAGTATAACGGGAGCGACAGGTGCGACCGGTATTGCAGGTGCGACAGGAGACACTGGAGCGACGGGAAACACAGGTATAGGTATAACGGGAGCGACAGGCGCAACCGGGACTGCAGGTGCGACAGGAGACACTGGAGCAACCGGAAGTACAGGTATCGGTATAACGGGCACTACAGGAACGACGGGAGTCACCGGAGTAACGGGAAGTACGGGTGAAGGTATAACGGGAGCAACTGGTGCGACCGGCACTGCAGGTGAGACGGGAGTCACCGGAGTAACGGGAAGTACGGGTGAAGGTATAACGGGAGCAACTGGTGCGACCGGCACTGCAGGTGAGACGGGAGTTACTGGAGTAACAGGAAGTACAGGAGTAGGAATAACCGGGGCAACTGGTGCGACCGGTACTACAGGCCCGACGGGGATCACCGGAGCAACGGGAAGTACAGGAGTAAGTATAACAGGAGCGACTGGTGCGACCGGCATTACAGGTACAACTGGGGTTACCGGAGTAACCGGAAGCACGGGTGAAGGAATAACAGGAGCGACGGGTGCAACCGGGACTGCAGGTGCGACAGGAGCGACGGGTGCAACCGGGACTGCAGGTGCGACAGGAGCGACGGGTGCAACCGGGACTGCAGGTGCGACAGGAGCGACGGGTGCAACCGGGACTGCAGGTGCGACAGGAGTTACCGGAGCAACAGGAAGTACAGGTGAAGGAATAACGGGAGCAACTGGTGCAACCGGTACTGCAGGTGAGACGGGAGTTACCGGAACAACAGGAAGTACGGGAATAGGAATAACAGGCCCAACTGGTGCAACCGGGACTGCAGGTGCGACGGGAGTCACCGGATCAACAGGAAGTACAGGTGTTGGTATAACGGGAGCAACTGGTGCAACCGGCATTGCAGGCGTGACGGGAGTTACCGGATCAACAGGAAGTACGGGTGTCGGAATAACGGGCACTACAGGAGCGACGGGAGCCACCGGTGTAACTGGAAGTACGGGAGTAGGTGTAACCGGAGCAACAGGTGCGACCGGCACTACTGGCACGACGGGAATCACCGGAGCAACGGGAAGTACGGGAGCAACTGGTGCAACTGGTACTGCAGGTGAGACGGGGGTTACCGGATCAACAGGAAGTACGGGTGTCGGTATTACAGGAGCGACTGGTGCAACCGGCATTGCAGGTGCGACGGGAGTTACCGGAGTAACGGGAATTACGGGTGTGGGTATAACAGGAGCAACCGGCACAACTGGTTCTGCAGGAGCGACGGGAGTCACTGGAGTAACCGGAAGTACGGGTGAAGGAATAACAGGAGCAACAGGTGCGACTGGCACTACTGGCGTGACGGGACTCACCGGAGTAACGGGAATTACGGGTGAAGGTATAACGGGAGCGACAGGTGCGACTGGCACTACAGGCGTGACGGGACTCACGGGAGCGACAGGAGTTACCGGTATTGCAGGTGCGACAGGAGACACTGGAGCAACGGGAAGTACAGGAGAAGGAATAACGGGAGCAGCTGGTGCGACCGGTACTACAGGAACGACAGGGATCACCGGAGTAACAGGAAGTACGGGAGTAGGAATAACGGGAGCAACTGGTGCGACTGGGACTGCAGGTGCGACAGGAGTTACCGGAGTAACGGGAAGTACAGGTGTGGGAATAACAGGAGAGACGGGTGCGACCGGTATTGCAGGTGCGACAGGAGACACTGGAGCAACGGGAAGCACAGGTGTGGGAATAACAGGAGCAACCGGAGCCACAGGTTTGGTAGGAACGACAGGTGATACCGGCTCAACTGGAAGCACCGGCACAACAGGAGCTACAGGGAGTACAGGAACCACGGGAGGACCAGGAAACACAGGAGCAACAGGAAGTACAGGTGTAGGTATAACGGGAGCGACGGGTGCAACCGGGACTGCAGGTGCGACGGGGATCACCGGAGTAACGGGAAGTACAGGAGAAGGAATAACAGGAGAGACGGGTGCGACTGGCACTACAGGCGCGACGGGAGTCACTGGAGTAACGGGAAGTACAGGAACAACTGGCATCACCGGAGTAACCGGAGAAACTGGAGCGACAGGTGGGGCCGGATCTACAGGCGTGACGGGAGTCACTGGAGCAACAGGAATTACAGGAGAAGGAATAACGGGTTCAACTGGAAGTACCGGAACGACAGGAGTTACAGGGAATACAGGCGTGACTGGACTCACGGGAGTAACAGGAAGTACGGGTGAGGGAATAACGGGAGCGACAGGTGCGACCGGCACTACAGGCGCGACTGGTGCAACCGGCATTGCAGGTGCGACGGGAGTTACCGGAGTAACAGGAAGTACAGGTGTTGGTATAACGGGAGCAACTGGTGCAACCGGCATTGCAGGTGCGACGGGAGTTACCGGAGCAACGGGAAGTACGGGTGAAGGTATAACAGGAGCAACTGGTGTGACCGGTGCTACAGGTACAACAGGAAGTAGCGGTTCAACAGGTGCCACGGGAGTTACTGGAGCAACAGGAAGCACGGGTGTCGGTATAACCGGAGCCACTGGTGCGACCGGTGCTACAGGCGTGACAGGAGTTACCGGAGTAACAGGAAGTACAGGAGTAGGGATAACGGGAGCAACTGGTACAACTGGTACTACAGGCGTGACGGGGTTCACAGGAATAACAGGAAGTACGGGTGAAGGTGTAACGGGAGCGACTGGTGCAACCGGCTTTACAGGCGTGACGGGAGTCACTGGAGTAACGGGAAGTACGGGTGTCGGAATAACAGGAGCAACTGGTGTAACGGGCTCTACAGGAACGACGGGGACCACCGGAGCAACAGGAAGTACAGGTGTGGGTATAACCGGAGCGACAGGTGCGACCGGTACTATAGGAACGACAGGGGTCACCGGAGCAACGGGAATTACGGGTGTCGGAATAACCGGAGCAACCGGTGCAACGGGCACTACAGGAGCGACGGGAGCCACCGGAGTAATCGGAAGTACGGGAGTAGGTATAACAGGAGCAACAGGTGCGACCGGCACTACAGGAACGACGGGAACAACGGGCGCGACAGGAACCACAGGAACCACAGGTATAACTGGTGCAACGGGAAGTACAGGAGCAACAGGTGCGACGGGACCGAACTTTGCCACACAAGGATTCTCTGCATTCCTTGCAACTCTTTCTACAGCAACAAGTACTCAGTTAACCAACTGGACGACTACTAGTCCTTATTACGGCAATGCCAACTTTAATGCAACGACAGGCAATTATACAGTTCCCGTGACGGGAAGGTATTCTATTGAAGCTACAATCAATTATGCAACGACCGCGGCCATAGCCTTATCGTTAGGTGCTGGGGTTAACCCTGCTTTTCTTGTCCAAAGAACATCCCCCACAGTAACGACACTGGTGAGTGGATTATTACCGATTTTGAATGTGGCGGTTACACTACTAACGCTACGCGCGGTCCTAGGAAGCAGTTCGGTTACATTAGCAGTGGAAGTGGAATTAAACGCAGGAGATGTGATTGGGTTGTTCTATGCTGCAAATGGATTGACGGTCACGTTAAATCTAGGTAGCGGTGCAACAAATGGAATTGTATGGTCAGTACACCAGATGACCTGATTACTGCTTCAGAGTCATGAGCCTATAGACAAATCCGTAAAGTTGTATTAACTTAGTTTGAAGATATTCGAAATATCTGTTTGAACATTGCAGTAACAAAAGTGAGGTGAATGTCATGATTCCTATTTTGGGACGTATCAACGAATTAAGTAGAAAACAACGTAGCAGCACTGGGCTGACGCAAGCAGAACAACAAGAACAGCAAGAACTGAGAAAAGAGTATTTGCAGGCGATTCGAGGTCAAGTACTTACAACCATGTTAGGCGTGTCCGTTGTCGATCCACTGGGCAATGACGTGACACCTGAGAAATTAATTATTGAAAAAGTGCAGCGCCGTAAACAGACGGAGCATTGGACTCATAGTGAAGACAGATCAAGGTAATTTCTTGGTCTGTCTTTTTTGTATTTGTAGACTTACTTGTACGAGGAAGAAAAGTAAACCAGCTATCTCCATCTTTGATGAGGTGCTTCGTGTAAATTAACAAGTATGATCCTTATTTTTAGACTTAATGACAAGAAATCTATCATCAACTTCAAATGAAGTATCACAACTCATATAATAACGCTAATCTATTTCCATACGGACATGAGAAATAATGAGGAAAACGAACAAAACGAACAAAACGAACAAAACGAACAATGAATGAAAAATAAACTGACAGTCTTGCACCAGGAAAGGGTTGATGCGTTGTGAGCCTTGAAACATTGAATGAACGTGTTATGCATGATCTTGCTTGTTTGTCATATGGTGGTGCAGACTGGACGTGTACAAGAGAACATACAGAAGGTCATGTGTATGATGTCGTTATTGTGGGCGGGGGACAGAGTGGACTTGGGGCTGCGTTTGGCCTTCTTCGTGAACGAATCTCCAACATCGTTGTTATTGACGAGAACGAAGCTGGATTCGAAGGGCCATGGGAGACTTATGCCCGAATGGTTACGTTGCGTACGCCTAAACATCTGACCTCCATTGATCTGGGCATCCCATCGTTAACCTTTCGTTCCTGGTGGGAAGCGCAGACCGGGCGTGATGGCTGGGAAGAGGTAGATAAAATTCCCCGTGGGGATTGGATGAACTATTTACGCTGGTACCGGAAAGTATTGAAGCTTCCTGTGATGAATGAGGTGAAATTGACACTGGTTGAGCCTACGGAACATGGAGTATACCGACTTCGGGTAAATAGAGCAGGACAGAAAGATATCATCCTTGCACGTAAAGTGGTGCTTGCGACTGGAATTCAAGGGGGAGGCGAGTGGCATGTGCCGCCGATGATTGCAGATAAGTTGCCTCGGGAGCTGTATGCACATACTTCTGAAGTGATTGATTTTGAACGAATGAAGGGGAAAAAGATTGCTGTGCTTGGTGGGGGCGCCTCTGCTTTTGATAATGCAAGCCATGCGCTCGCTACCGGTGTGGCAGAAGCCCATGTATTCGTACGCCGAGAACAGCTTCCCCGTGTGAATCCGATTCGTCAGATGGAGCAGTCAGGCATGATTGAACGTTTCCATGCCCTGCCTACTTCAGATAAATATGCGGTCATCTCACATTTCTTCAAGTTTAATCAGCCGCCAACGAATGATACGTTTAATCGAGCAGCGGTCTGGCCTGGATTCAGACTACATCTGAACTCGCCATGGCAGAATGTCCAGGTTCAAGGCAATGAGGTAATTATCACAACAGAGCAAGGAAGCTTCACGTTTGATTTTCTAGTGATTAGCACAGGCTTAATCAGTGATCCGGCTCTTCGTCCAGAGCTGAAATTAGTGGAAGGGCATATAGCACGCTGGGAAGACCGTTACGAGGCACCTGTAGAACATCGGAATGCTTTACTTGATGCCCACCCTTATTTAACTCCAGGCTTTGCGTTGACAAGTCGAGATGAGGAGGGAGCTTCTCAGTTACACGGACTCTTTGTGTTCAATTATTCTGCACTGGCAAGCTGCGGTTTATCCGCGTCGGCTATATCGGGAACCAGAAGTGCAATCCCGAAGTTAGTATCCGCCATAGCGGATCAGCTCTTTTTGGACGATCGAGATATGATATTACAACGCTTTTTTGCTTATAATGAGCAGGAGTTCACAGCCACATGGGCAGAGAATGCTTCACTGAAATGAAAGTCATTTTGAAGCGATAGGAATTTGTAGAGTGATTTAGGTCTGTTCGAGACTCGAATCATTTAATATTACCCAGTAACTTCAGAATACATTTAGTTGAGTATACTAAACGTGTGCGAGGAATCAGCATACGTTTTTTTGCTTTTTTTGTGCAATAATCTTACACTTCCCGACGATTTGTTGTAAAATGTCGATTGGAACACGTTAGAAGGCAGGTGTATGTACTAGACATGGTTGAGGTTCAAATGAGTTATGAACAATTCAGAGCACATCTAAAAAAAGCTTCGCGGCAGCGTAACGTACCGATTATTAAAATCGTTGCCTTTCAAGAAAAGTATATGAAGATTGAAGAGGTTCAATTTTTCGATGTAGAGAAAAACTACATGAGTGTTCAGGCATGTAATACCGTATGGATGAATCTGGGGAATAAGTCGTTTCACAACCTGGTGTCTCAATACTTGAATGATTTTAAGAATATGGAGAACCTTGGACGAAGTTCATTCGAGAATTTGATCAGAGAATTATATGATACTGCTGTGCCTATACTTATAAACTATGATCCAAATCAATACTACACGTCAGCCCAGTTGGCAGAAATTTTGGCAATCGACGAGGGTAAGCTGATTGAGCAACTGGAGATGGGACGTTACAAAGGTGCGTTCATCAATGAAGAGGGGCAGTGGCTTAAGCCTAAACCGCAGATGAATGGATAAAGGGAAATCCTGTAGTGCAGCAGAACGTTGCATTTCAGGATTTTTATCGTTCTATTATAGAATCTATATCGTTCAGGTTTTGAATGAATTTGAACGTTTGGGGTTATTATGGTTCAATATTGAAAGGTTAGCACGTCGAAATTTGCATGTTTTTGAAGGTTTATAAATTATTTTGAATGAAAATGATTGTTTTTTGCTGGATTTATGATACTATAGAAGCAGTTGGAGGAATGAAGATGCTGACTGAAGAACGATATGCTGCAATTATAGAGCGCTTACATTTACAGGGAATTGTGAAATTACAGGAGCTTGTCGATGTACTTGGCGCCTCTGAATCAACAATCAGGCGTGATCTTATCGATTTGGAAAGTCGTCAGATGCTCAAGCGAATTCATGGCGGCGCTGCATTGGTGAATGAGAAGTCATTGGAACCTGGCATGGAAGAGAAAACGTTCAAAAACATCCAACAGAAGGTGACGATTGCTCGTTTGGCTGCTCAGGAAATCCAAAATGGCGAATGTGTCTATCTCGATGCAGGGACAACGACCCTTGCCATGATTCCATTTATTGAAGCAAAAGATGTCACGGTTGTGACGAATGGACTTTCTCATGTAGAAGCCTTGGTAAGCAAGCGGATTCGTAGCTACCTGCTTGGGGGCATGATGAAAATCCATACAAAAGCTGTGATAGGCAGTATTGCGTTACAGAACATGGATAATTTCCGCTTCGATAAATGTTTCCTTGGAACGAACGGGGTAGATGCCGAAATGGGGTATACAACTCCCGATCCGGAGGAAGCCTTGATTAAAAGGCGTGCACATCAGTTGTCGGGAAAATCTTACGTGCTGGCTGACTCCAGCAAAATCGGGGAAATAACTTTTGCCAAATTGTTTGATTTGGAAGAGGCAGATCTGATTACGGAGCAGTTACCAGAACACTGGCGGCTCTTAATCGCCCAGAAAACTAAAATAATCGAGGGATAACATGATATATACGTTAACACTTAATCCTTCCATCGATTATATCGTGGAAGTGGATGATCTGAAACTTGGTGGACTGAATCGAATGAACCGGGACTTGAAACTTCCGGGTGGTAAAGGGATTAACGTATCCCGCATTCTGAATCAGCTTGGTGCCACAAACACAGCATTTGGATTCCTTGGTGGGTTCACAGGACGTTTCATTAATGATCGATTGCAGGAAGAAGCGATCCGCACTGATTTTGTTACCATTTCAGATGACACACGCATCAATATTAAGTTGAAGCATGGTGAGGAGACAGAGATCAACGGACTAGGGCCTGCGATTAGCTCCGAAGAGTCAGAGCAATTGCTTCAGAAGATGTCAGGACTACAGCAAGGGGATATCGTTATTCTTTCGGGAAGTGTACCACCTGCTCTAGGGTCTGATTTCTATGATCGTTTGATCAAGGTATGTAAACAAGCTGGCGCCGAGTTCGTAATTGATACAACAGGCAAGGCGTTGATGGAGGCTCTTGTCCATGAACCATTGCTTGTGAAGCCGAATCATCATGAACTTGCAGAACTGTTCGGCGTAACGATTGAAACGCGTGAAGAACTCATAACCTATGGTCGCAGACTATTAGAAGCAGGCGCTAAGCATGTCCTTATTTCCATGGCTGGTGAGGGAGCACTATTCATTACGCAGGAAGAGGTTCATCATGCCAATGTTCCAAAAGGTGTCGTTAAAAACTCGGTAGGTGCCGGAGATTCCATGATTGGTGGATTTGTGGGTACTTACGTTCTGAACGGTGATTTGCTGGAAGCCTTCCGTACAGGTGTTGCATCTGGAAGTGCTACTGCGTTCTCTGATGACCTTGCCACTAGAGATCTTATCGATGAATTACGCACGCAAGTCAGCATTACTAAAATTTAGTTGATCTACAGAAGGTTTGCATTGTATACATGATCGGCCTGCGAATGCAGGTCGACTGAACCTAAGGGAGTGTACCAAAATGAGAATAACAGATCTGATGATCCAAGAAACGATGATCATGGATTTACAAGCGACAACAAAAGATGAAGCGATTGATGAATTAATTGCGAGTCTGAACAAAAGTGGACGAATCAATGATCCCGTATTGTTCAAAGAGATGATCTATAAACGTGAAGCTGAATCCAGCACAGGTATTGGCGGCGGAATTGCTATGCCACATGCCAAAACATCCGCAGTTAATGAACCAACGGTTGTATTTGCAAAAAGCCGTAAAGGTCTTGACTTTGCAGCATTGGATGACGAGCCAGCTCATGTGTTTTTTATGATTGCAGCACCAGAAGGTGCGGGTAATACACATTTGCGTACACTTGCTGCACTTTCCAGGTTGTTGATTGATAGCGATTTCATCTCGCAGTTGATGAGCACGGATACACCGGCAGAAGTTAGCGCATTGTTCGATGCCAAGCAAGCTGAAGAGGCGAAGAAAGAGGAAGCTAAAGAGAAAGCAAAAGCAGAGAAAGCGGCCGCAGCGGCAGCTAATGCATCAGCTAACAAAGAGCAAAACTCTGGTGTGATTGTTGGGAATGCTGACTCTGAGGACTTTGTCGTTGCGGTTACGGCGTGTCCAACAGGCATCGCCCACACGTTTATGGCAGAAGATGCACTTAAGAAAAAAGCACAAGAGATGGGCATTAACATCCGTGTAGAGACGAATGGTTCTGAAGGTGCTCAGAATGTTCTGACTGCTGATGAAATTGCTCGTGCCAAAGGCGTTATCGTGGCAGCAGACAAAAATGTAGAGATGGCTCGTTTTGATGGGAAGCCGGTTCTGCAAAGACCTGTAAGTGACGGTATCCGCAAATCCGAAGAACTGATTCGCAAGGCCGTTAACGGCGATGCACCGATCTATCGTAGTCAGGGTGCAGCTGGCAAGAATGACGAAGCCACAGCAGGTAAAATGAGTGTAGGTAGCAAAATCTACAAAGACCTGATGAACGGGATTTCTCACATGCTTCCATTCGTCGTGGGTGGTGGTATCCTGCTGGCGATTTCCTTCCTGATTGAGCAAATTGCAAGCCCGGAAAACCCACTTGTACAATTGCTGCAAACAATCGGTGGTGGCACAGGTGCATTCCACTTCTTGATCCCTGTCCTTGCTGGTTTTATCGCGATGAGTATCGGTGATCGTCCAGCCTTAATGCCAGGTATGGTCGGTGGTTTGATGGCCGTGAACTCTAATGCTGGTTTCCTTGGCGGACTTGCTGCCGGTTTCCTAGCAGGTTATGTCATCATTGGGCTGCGTAAGGCACTCAAAGGATTGCCAAAAGCAATTGATGGTCTGAAACCAATCCTGTTGTACCCGGTGCTTGGTCTGTTGATCGTGGGTGCCGTGAGTTACTATATCTTTGATCCAATCTTCGGTTCCCTGAACACATGGCTTGTTGATGCACTTGGTAATATTGGTACAGGTAATGCAGTACTGCTTGGCTTGTTGCTTGGTGGCATGATGTCCATTGATATGGGTGGACCGTTCAATAAAGCGGCATATACTTTTGCGATTGGTGTCTTCACATCCAGTGGTAACACAGATGGTGCTTGGATGGCTGCTGTTATGGCAGGCGGTATGGTACCACCATTGGCGATTGCTTTAGCAACAACATTCTTCAAATCTAAGTTTACAGATCAAGAACGTAAATCTGGTTTGACGAACTACGTACTGGGATTCTCGTTCATTACAGAAGGTGCTATTCCATTTGCAGCTGCAGATCCGCTTCGTGTACTGACATCTTGCATCCTTGGTTCGGCTGTTGCGGGTGGACTGACACAATTATGGAGTATTAACGTACCGGCTCCACACGGAGGAATCTTCGTTGCATTCTTGGCAAACCATGCCCTGTTGTTCCTGCTTGCAGTAGCAATTGGTGCAGTGATCTCAGGTCTGATTCTGGGATTGTGGAAGTCGAAATTGCCTAAGGTTGTAAAATAATAAAACAAGTTCAACAATAGCTTAATAATTAAATGAGCACTTTCTGAGTAACGTTTACTCGGAAGGTGCTCTTTTTTTGATTGTTACTTTGTTCAGGGGTATGTTATGATTTAGTAGTTAATTAATGAAACTTAGTTTCATACAATGAAACATAAAAGTAGTGAAACAAAAGAAAATGCATTAAGGTGTAAATCCAGCGAAGTCATACCAAACAGAACGGAGGACATTCTATGTCTAATGAGATCAAAGGACAGGTTCAAAAGCAGTTTGCCAGTAATGCATACAAGTATGTAACGAGTGCTCGGCATGCCAAGGGTGAGGATCTAGCATGGCTGGTTGCATCGTCTGAAGTGAACTCTTCGATGAACGTACTTGATATTGCTACAGGTGGAGGACATGTTGCGAACGCATTGGCACCGCTTGTAAGCCGTGTGACTGCATTAGATTTAACCGAGGAAATGTTACAGGTAGCCCAGCAATTTATTCATGGGAATGGACATACCAATGTCGATTTTGTAGCAGGTGATGCGGAGCAGCTTCCTTTCCCGGACAATACCTTTGATCGCGTAACCTCTCGGATTGCTGCACATCATTTTCCGGACGTTGCTGCTTTTGTTAATGAATCATTACGGGTCTTGAAGCCAGGTGGTAAGTTGCTGTTCATTGATAACGTTGCACCTGAAAGTGATGTTTATGACCGTTTTTATAATGATATTGAGAAATGGCGTGATCCAAGTCACGGTCGTGCTTGGCGTAAGTCAGAATGGATCTCGATGTTCGAAAAGGCAGGCTTCCGGATTGACGCTATGGTGACCTTTGAGAAGCCTTTCCAGTTTACGGACTGGTGTGAACGTGCTGCCTTGCCCGCAGAGGCAATGAGAGAGTTGGAATCCAGCATGTTACATGCTGAAGAACAGATTCATAAGTACTTTAAGCTTGAAAAATCAGCGGATGGGAGTTTACTAAGCTTTGAGGGAGAAAGTGTGTACATTCAGGCTCGTAAACCTTAATAGTTTGTAAAGTGAGTTTATTCCACTGGTACACACAGTGATTATACTTTGAGGGTAATCTTAGGTACTTATTCTAGTTTAATTTTCCAAGACAAATAGGTAGACATACCCATCATCTGTATGGGGCGTCTACCTATTTTGGGATAGAGTTCATTTTCAGTTCATGATCTATGTTAAGCTACATCTGATTTACGGTTTTAAGATGACTTTAGGTACACTCGTCTTCATGATCGTTGAAGATTTTGTAGGCTTCGCTGGCATTTTCTAGCGCAATGCGGTGGGAGATAATCTCCGTTGGATCAAACTCTCCAGCCGTGATTTTACGGAACAATTTTGGCATATAGTGAATAACGGGAGCTTGTCCCATTTTTATATTGATGTTTCGTTCAAACAGATTCCCCAGAGGGAACATGTTGTAAGAGGAACCGTAGACGCCGGTAAGGTGAAGAGTACCGAATTTCCGCACGGCCTTCATGCCAATCTCAATGGCTCCGAGCGAACCGCCATGAAGTTTAAGCTTTTGCCCAATTTCCTCTAGCGTCGACTTCTTGCCGTCCATGCCAACACAGTCGATGACAACGTCAGTACCTCCCTGAGTGATTTCACGGATATACTCGCCCATATCATCGTATTCTTCAAAATTATATACTTCTGCATCATTCATGCGTTTGGCCTTGTCCAGTCGGTAGGGAAGACGATCCACAGCGATAACTCGCTTCGCGCCCTTCATCCAAGCGAATTTCTGTGTCATGAGCCCGATGGGACCACTTCCTAACACTGTAACGGTATCCCCAGGTTTTACACCAGCGTTCTCTACACTCCAGTATGCAGTGGGTAGCACATCGGATAAGAACAATAGTGCCTCGTCCTCCAATTCACATGATTCAGGAATAACAAATGGCATGAAATTCCCATACGGTACACGCAACAGCTCTGCCTGCCCTCCGGGATAATTACCGTAACGATCGGTAAAGCCGAGATAACCACCGGTATGAATTTCCGGATTCTGATTGGAATTATCGCATTGGCTCTCCATGTCGTGGTTGCAATAAAAGCAGTCTCCGCAGGAGACGTTAAAAGGCAAGACGACGCGATCTCCTTTTTTCACCTTCGTTACTTCGGAACCAACCTCTTCCACAATGCCCATGGGTTCATGACCGATAACGTAATCCTTTTGCGCGGGGAGAGCCCCCTGATAAATATGAAGATCAGACCCACATATTGCGGTGGAGGTAATGCGAACGATAATGTCATCCTTTTGTTCCAAACGTGGATCTTCAACCTGCTTCACCTGAATATCCTTAATACCTTGAAACGTAACAGCTCTCATTGCAAAATTCCTCCTTAAAGTTGATTTCTCTCTTCTTTACCCAATAATTTCTAATCTAAAAATAATATGATCGTTTAGACGACAGGCCATTTCTGTTTACGTAAAGCATCGAGCAGTTCAGCAGACGCATTCAAATTATCACGCACCAGTTCCCGCGGGGTTAAGGCCATCCATTGATTAAGCGAAATATCTTCGAAACGATCACTTCTGAAAATCTCCAAAAACCATAGTGTGTCCTTACCCGTATTTTGGATATAATGCCCCATGGCTACAGGAACGTACCCTACATCGCCAGCCCGATAGTCAAATGTTCGAGCAACACCATTGCCTGCAAAAACCGTCATTCGTCCTTGTCCGGTCAAATAATATTGCCATTCATCTGCATTAGGATGCCAATGAAGCTCACGCATGCCTCCAGGCTTAATCTCAACAAGTGCGGCAGCTACCGTCGTGGAGATCGGGAAGTTGCTTGAATCCACGATACGTACACTTCCTCCAGGAGTGATGATCGGTGTCTGAGCTAACAAGCGATGTTTGAAGGACAGAGGAACGGTGCCATAAGGTGACTGAACTTCCTGACTTGCGAGAGAACCGGGAATCTGATCTTGAAAAATGTACACCTGTTCTGCTGGCATGCCTTCAAATGCGGCTTCAGGTACACCGAAATTAAGAGACAATACATCAGGCGGTGTGTGTGCAAACCAATCGGAAATGGATAATGTGTTGAGATCTGAGAAGGCTCCATCATCGAATACGAGTAAAAATTCACAGCCCTCATCCAGTCCCTGAATGGAATGAGGTACACCCTTAGGAAAGAACCATAGATCGCCTGGACCAACATCAGCGATAAAGTTGCGCCCATTCTGATCAACGGATGTAATCCGTGCGGTGCCTAGAATCATATAAGCCCACTCCGATTGTTGATGCCAATGCAGTTCCCTTACTCCTCCAGGGGTAAGACTCATATTTACTCCTGCAAGTGTAGTTGCAATAGGAAGATCCCGAACCGTGATCTCACGTGACCACCCGCCATGATTCAACTGCATATGTGTATCGGAGAAGGACATTCTCAGATTAGGTAACAATCCGTTATCTGTAGATGGAGGTACGAGCATATCCGGATTCTGCAGGTCTCGCACCACATCGCGCGGCCCCAGGTCCGGCCCGCCTGCGCCATCTTTTCGTATCGGCTGAGGTACAATGAATGGCTTACCATGCTTCGGTGTTCCTTTGTTCATCACGTACAATCCCTCCTTGAAGTAAGCACATGGAAATTAAACGTTAAGAACCTCATATTCATCTGCTCACCATGTCTTTCTTACACCTATGAAGGAGAGCTTGTTGATTATGTAGGACATGAGTATAAGAATTGAGACACAGACCTCCGCAAAAAAAGTAGAGTTTACTCCAAATGTGATATATTAAGAAGGAACTAGAGCAAGGTTTAGATCGTATGTAGCAAGTAGATTGTAGACGGACAAGAATTCTAGAACAGAAGGGAACAACATCATGGATTACTGGGGCATACTTGGCATAGAACCTACCGAAGATTTGATTGCAATTAGGAAGGCGTACACGGCGCAGTTAAAACATAATCATCCAGAAGACAATCCAGAAGGTTTCAAGGAACTGCGAGCAGCTTACGAGCAGGCGAGAAAGATTGCATCTACGGGTATGATTGCTGCAACAACAGACACATATTTAGAACAGGTTCATACAGATCATGTAGATTTAAACACACCAGATGAAGCACATTCACAGCAAAATATACATACGGAAAACCATTCACATGGCAATGTGAAGCAGGAAGATTCCTTGGTGGAAGCGGTGCATCAATTCATTGATCGAACGATCACGCTTTACGAAGATTTCGATTCAAGACTTCGCTACGATCTATGGTTGGAGCTAGTGGAAGATGAGCAATTCTGGAGCATTCAGATTCGGGAAATTTTGCACACGGAATTGTTAATGGTACTGAGTGAACGTAGCTGGCTGCCAATCTCGGTATGGAGGCTACTAGATGAGACGTTTGAATGGACAGAAAATGAATTTCAGTTAACTGAGCGATTTTCCTCGTCGTTCCTCAGTCATGTTTATTACCAGTGTCATAGCCCTTACGACTTGCAGTTCGAACACTTGCAACAGGCAGTTGCAGAGGGGCTACAGGTAGATGAATATCTATATCTCCGTGAATATGCAAGGCGGGCACTTATCCATCAAGACTTGAATATTGCGCATGAAATGCTGGGCAGAGCATACGAGCTGTACGAACAAGATCCTGTATTGTTACGCTTAATTGGAAGATATTCGATCAATGTGGAGGACTGGGAGACTGCACTCCATATGTATACAAGACTTGCTGTCACATTCCCTAATGATCCGCAGATTCTGCGCCTCTTGGCAGACATGTTGCTGAAGGGTGGGCACACGGAAGAAGCGTTATCTGTAAATATGAAATTATCTGAAGCCGTGGAGCCGGCAATTTACAGTCCAGCATTATCGTCTGCAGCGCAATGTCTGATACTATTAGGGCGCCATCGTGAGGTTATTGATTTATATCAAGCGGCGTTAGAACGCTTCCCGGCGGATTTGGAGCTGAGAACTCGTCTATGGCTGATTCGAAATGAATATGAGCTAGAACGCATTGCAAATTTGGAAGCTGAGCTTCAAGATAACCGTTTCTCTGTAACGGAGCAGGTTGAGGAGTTAATTGAGCTTTACCTTGAACGCAAACAATCAGATAAGGTTTTATCGATGTTTACTCAGTTTGGCTCCGAGGTGAAGTTGAGTAGTAATGCTTGGTTCCAGGCTGCTCGAGCTGCATATGCTACGGATCTTAATCTTGCTCTAACGTATCTCAATCAGGCTATACAAATTGCTAATGCGCAAGCTGTTGTCCATAAGGAAGCTTTGTATTTGCGAACAAAGGTCAATTATAATCTTGATCGCTATGAGGAGATGATTCCTGACGGTTTAACTCTGAAAGAATACATGCCAGAGGAGCCGGAAATCTATTTTCATCTCGGTGAGGCCTATCGTATGGTGGAGCAGTATGAAGTGTCTATCACGAATTATTTGCAGGCAAAATCAATCAAGGGTGGCGCAGGCTACGATTATGGGTTAGCGTTCAGTTACTATCACTTAGAACAGTATGATCATGCTATAGCTTGTTTTGAGTCTTATAGGCATGAAGTTGATGTGAGCGCTAGCCTGTATCATTATCTTGGAGTTTCATATATGAATGTTGACAAGTTCGAGGAAGCTGAGGCGTGTTTCGAAGCCTGTCTGAATATCGAAACTTATCCAAGCACGTTGTATCATTTATTCAATGCCTATAGAAGGCAGGGAAAGATTGACTTAATGCTGTCTACGATTGATCAATATTTGGAAACGGGAGACACTTCTTATCGAGGTGAAGCTCTTGGTGCAGCGGCAGATTTACAATTTGCGAGGAAAAACTGGAGCATTGCCCATGATTTCTTCATTGAATTTCATCATGATATCCCAGAGAGTCTTTATCTTCAGAAAATGATTGCGGTATGCCTGCTTGCAGACCGTAAATTCGATGAAGCTGCGATATGGCTTCGAAAGATCCAACATCAGGAGCCTCAGAATCCGTGGGCACTCCTGCAGATGCTCCGCATTTTAGCGGAACAGAAACGTTGGGAAGAGCTTGATCATGCAATCGTGCATTATTATAAAACGGTAGAACCTACTAAGATCGACGGTTACAGCTACTTTTATGGTGGTTTACACTTGTATGAGGCACGTAAATACGATGTTGCTCGAAAAATGTTCACTCGTGCATACGAATTTGGTTTGCGAGGGGATACCTGTAGTTTGCTGAGCCTAACCTATATGCATCTTGGAGAAGGAGAACAAGCACTTGCTTATGCGCAAGAGGCTGTAACGGATCGACCGCATCATGCGGATTATATTGCACGTCTTCAGGATATTGAAGAACGTCTGAGTCAGCGTGGAGCCTGGTTCAATAAGCTGAAATTCAATCTATTCCAGGGTGGACTGAAACAAACGGAGCCTCTGCAATTCCCGGATCTTTTGAATGATGAAGAGCTTAGACCGTATTATAACGTGGAGGTATTCAACGATGCATTCTTTGCTTGATACAAGACAGCAGTGGACATTGGCAGCAGGCGCCATTTTGCTAGAAGCGAACCATTTGGAATTCGCTGCAGGATACGACATTGATTTGTTAGAGGGAAAAAGAGAAGGGATCACCGAAATGCTTGATCGAGCATGGAGCAGTCGAGATGAAGAATCATTTCGCAGGCAAGTGGAAAGTTTCCGTGAGAACAGGGGGCACGGGGCTGACTTTGACCAAGATCGAGCATTGCTATCTGTCATGAACTACGAGGAGCAGGAAAATTATATTGTTGGCATAATTGATGAGAAGCGCGCTGCACAATTTAGAGTGATACAATTCTATGACAGCCGCCTGAATACAGCAGGAGTCAGCGCTTGGGATTGGGGCAGAGCGATATCGATTACTCGAATGGCAATGCAGATCGGTTATATGGATGAGGAAATGGCCTGGGCATTTATGTTTGAAATGGCGCAGCGGATTCAACGGGCGTATTCAAGCTGGACAGAATTTGCACTCGCATATATCATTGGCCGTCAATATTGGTCAGAGGAGTTCGATGAGGATGGCGCCTTAGAGCACTTCTCTCTGATTGAACATTTATTTGAGCGACCAGACAGTCCTTGGAATCTGATGCGTTGGGAAGAGGAGAGTATTGCTCTGCCGTTTGAATTAGAAAGAGAGGGGTGAAGCGTTGACACTTCAACAATTAAAATATGTGATTGAGGTAGCCACGCGTGGCTCCATGAACGAAGCGGCCAAACGCTTGTTTATATCACAGCCAAGTCTATCGAATGCGATCCGTGACCTGGAACAGGAACTGCGAATTACGATCTTTGAACGAACCAATAAAGGCATCTCATTATCCAAAGAAGGCGTCGAATTTCTAAGTTATGCGCGCCAAGTCGTGGAGCAGGCGGAATTGCTGGAGAATCGTTACCTTAATGCGAAGCCCTCTCCACAGCATTTTTCTGTATCCACTCAGCACTACGCATTCGCTGTGAACGCATTTGTTCATCTGGTTCAGCAATATGGTCAGGAGGAGTATGAACTAGCGTTACGGGAAACGAAAACATACGAGATTATTCAAGATGTCAAAAGTCTTCGCAGTGAAATTGGTATTCTCTATTTGAATGAGTTCAATGCGAAGGTCATTAATAAACTGTTGAAGGATGCAGGTCTCGTATTTACGAGCCTGTTTACTGCGAAACCACATATCTTCATCAGTGTGCAGAACCCGCTTGCGAAGCAATCCTCCGTTGCGATTGAACAGCTTCAGGACTACCCCTATCTGTCATTCGACCAAGGCGAGTACAATTCATTCCATTTTTCAGAGGAGATTCTGAGCACGTTATCTCATCCAAAAAGCATACAGGTTAATGACCGTGCAACGCTATTCAATCTGTTGATTGGCTTGAATGGATATACGATCTCGACGGGTGTGCTTAGTGCGGACTTAAATGGTAATGAGATTATTCCAGTTCCGTTAGAGTGCGAAGAGACAATCAATGTGGGTTGGATTAGTCACAAAAGTACCTCCTTGTCTAATCTGGGCGTTGCATATGTGCAGGCATTACACGAAGCCATTGGACATAATGAAGCTTGAGGTTCATGTAGGCGCTAAAACACCGTTACCGGAGCTTATCCGAGCGGTGTTTTTTTTGTCTTTTAGTTTACTGGATTCGTGCGTTATCGTGATTTGATCTATAATAAGTATTTTATAGGTAATGGAAGGGTGGATATGTGGTGAGAGTTTTGTATCGCAATAAAAGTGAACAACATGAGCTGAAGGTCTACGACACGAAGCGTTTATATGAAGAGCAAGGACATTTTCGAGTGCTGGAGTTCTCCAACGAAGCTGTGCAGGGGGCAATGGATCTTGATCAGCCTGCACGAATGGTATTGGAATATCCAAGAGCTATGGTTCACCTGATGGAACATAATGCATCTAGCTATGAATCAGTGTATATCATAGGACATGGGATTGGTACGTTGCCTTCATATTTGTCGGGTAAGCAGGTGAAGGTAGCAGAGCTTGATGAAGAAGTGGTAGAGATCAGTCGGACATTCTTTGGTTATGAGGGGGATCAAGTAAGTGTAGGTGATGGACGAGAATTGTTGCAGCAGGAGCGTTCTGGAGCATATGATTATATCATTGTTGATGCTTTTACATCTGAAGGAACTCCCAAACAACTCATCTCCATTTCTTTTTTCGAGATTGTTAAGATGAAGTTAAGTGCAGAGGGTATGGTCATAATGAATGTATTTGGCCGTGCAGGCAATGATAGGCTCGTGAATGCAATCCATACAACCTTATGTGAGTTATTTGAGTATACTCGTTCATTTGCATTGCCAGTTGAGACAGAAGACGAGCAGCAGAACAGAATCCTCGTAGCTAGTGATCAGCCAATTGCCTTTCAGGCCAGACACATGGCGGGATTTGTTGAACAGGAACTGGGAGAAGGATACGTGATTCAGGATTAGATTGAAGCCGCATGATCCATTCAATGATTGGATTGGGTTCATTAAATTGTCACTCATTCGTGAGTTATTGTAATTTCTTCACAAACTTTTTATTTCTTCTTAACATCATTCGTATAGAATGGTAGACATATGTCTTTTCAAGAAAAACCGGGGGAAGTAATAATGACCGCACAGAACAAAGTAGCAACATGGAGAAATAAAATAAGAAATGTGAAGAAAATTAGCCTGACGGCCTTATTGGGTGGGCTTGTTACCATTGCTGTTCTAATGACGCTAACCATCATATTTATTTCTTTTTATACATCTCAGAAACAGTCGCTAATTGATAACACACTGGCTAGTAATTATTCTAGTGCTACACAGATGAGTCAGACGCTTGATTCGTTGTTTCAATCGATGCAAAGCAGCCTGGAGTATGCAGCGCAATCGTTCTCTGATGTAGATTATACGGACACTGCTAAAATCGGAGAGACACTTGATCTGATTCGGGGCAGCAGTAACTACTTCAACTCGTTGACGTTTGTGGATGAAACGGGACTTGTTCGAGGTGTCTCGCCAATGGGAGCCAGACTGGGTCAACATATCAGCTCTACGGCAGCTAAGAATGCATTGCACTCCAGAACGCCATATATATCGGAGCCTTATGTCACGCCAATTGGCCAGCGCAGAATTGTATTTCTGAGTCAACCGATCTTTGGTTCGGATCGAACTTTTGAAGGTTATGTGAGTGGAAGTATTTATTTGCAAGAGGGCAACATTTTAAGTCATTCGTTTGGAAGTCAGTTGAAATCAAGCAACGGTTCCTATTTCTTTATCGTGGACTCGAAGGGTACACTTCTATTTCACCCCGATACGGAGCGGATTGGTGAGAATATCAGTAACAATACGGTTGTACATAAGTTGTTAGATGATCAACAAGGGAAAGAACGATACAAGAATCTGTCAGGTCTCGACTCACTTGCGGGTTATACTAAAGTTCCGACTACGGGCTGGGGAGTGGTAGTAGTTTCGCCAACCAAGATTGTATTCGACCAGCTTAGTCATCATATTCGCATGTTGCTGATCTATACATCAGTTCCTTTTGTGGTTCTGACTTTGATTGTCATTCGTGTTGCTCGTAAATTGGCCAGCCCTTTCGTCATTCTTGCAGATTTGGTTAACCGGGTGGATCAAGGCAAAGTGGACTTACCTGTGATGAAGCCACACTGGAATCGTGAGGCGGATCTGCTTACACAAGCTGTACTCGGTGCACTTGCGAGCTTTCGCAAGCAGACGGATCAGCTGACGTACGACGCTAGAACGGATGTATTAACAGGCATGACGAATCGCAGAACATTTGAAGAAGTCATTCAGCATTGGATCGATGAGGAGATTCCTTTTTCACTTATCGTTATCGATATAGACCGATTTAAGTCGATTAACGATACTTATGGGCACCATACAGGGGACATCGTTTTGAAGCATATTGCTGATCTGATCCGACAGGCGGTACGACCTCAGGATGTATGCTCCCGCTTCGGAGGAGAGGAGTTCGTTGTGCTGCTGCGACAAACGAACTCCAGTACTGCTTACCAGGTGGCTGAATATATTCGTTCCAGTGTAGAGAATAGTGCAATGCCTATCGATCGGACTGTCACAATATCGGCAGGTATAGCGGAATATCCTATTCATTCTGCGGCGTCGATGGAGTTATTTCATTTGGCGGACACGGCTTTATATCAGGCCAAAGAAGAAGGACGGAATCGGACGATCACTATTCAATCCGTAGAGAAATAATGCAAATAAAAGAAGCTGCTTCGTATATACGGAGCAGCTTCTTCGTTATTCTGCTTGCTGTGATTTGGCGATAACTTCGTTCGTGTATTGTTCTCCCCAGTCTCGCATGCTGTAAATAATCGGTCGTAGTGTTTCACCAAAGGGAGTTAACGAGTACTCCACTTTAGGGGGGACTTGAGGATATACTTCTCGGTGTACGATACCACTATTTTCGAGCTCTCTTAACTGTAAGGTGAGCATTCGCTGTGTGATATCGGGGAATAATTTGCGTAACTCATTAAATCGTAATGAGCCTGAGAACAGGTGATATAAAATAGCGCCTTTCCACTTTCCCCCAATGACACTAAGTGTGACTTCTACAGAACAGCCATATGGCTTGGGACAAAGGTTAGCGGAATTCTGTTTCATGGATTGCACCTCCGATTCAAGGTTGATGATGCAGTATCTATATTGATACTACAACCTTAAATAGACTGTATACTTCTAATGACAGCATATCATGGTTATGACACATTATAAACCCTATGATGATATTAAGAGAATGAAATGCTCCCCAATAAAACGTAGAAAAAAAGTCGAATAAACCTCGAAGATCGCAATGCGAAACATCGAGGTTTATTGAAAAGTTAGCTCTTAGTTGATATTGGTTTTTCATTGTTTTGTCCTTAATGAATAGCGTATAAACGTTATTTTAATGCAACAAGGATCGCGTCACATAAGTCCATGGTTTTAATATTATCTTGACCATTAGAATGTGGCTGAGAATGATTGCGGCAGCATTCCACAAAGTGCTCCATCTCACCGACAAACCCTCTTAAATAAAGGTCTCGATAGGCACCGGACATGGGAGAAGCAGAAGGGGTGTACACGATATCCTGCTCCGCTAGAGATTTCCAGGGCAGATTGTCGAAGGTCTGAGAGGAATGGATTGTAAGTGTAGCGAGTTCATCTGCTGACGCAAATCCGTTGTTGAAAGTTACTAGTACGTGTTCACTTTCACGTGACCATGCACTCATGCCGGCAAAATATGCACTGCCTACGATTCCGTTATCAAACAGGAAGGAAATACTCTGATTGATGTGCTCGCCATCCCTGAACGTTGTACCCGTAACCTGCACCATTTCACCGAAGAGGAACCGCATCAGATCTACCATATGAATAGCGGCGAGTTTGATGAACTGCTCTTCATCTTTGCAGAAGGGAGTGCTATCGACAGCGAATTTCATCTGGAATGACCGCACTTTCCCTAGATCCTCGCCATCGATCAATTCTTTTAATTTCAGATACACGGGGGCATAACGTTTCATAAACCCAACCATAAGCAGTACACCTGCTTGATCGGCTGTGTCCGAAACCATCTTGGCTTCTGCAGCATTCCATCCCAGTGGTTTGTCCACATAGACGTTTTTGCCTGCGCGGATACACGCCAGCGTTAAAGCGACTTGATCCTCTGGTTGTGCCACGACAACAACACCGTCACAGTCCTCATGCTCAAGCATAAGTTGTACATCGTCATAAGCCTGTCCCATGCTGCCGAAGCGAAGAAGAGCGGCCTGAGAACGCTCCAAACTCCGGGTTGCAATGCCTTGGATAACGGCTCCGGCTTCAATAGCAGAAGGATAGATATTAGTAGATGCATGAAATCCTGCACCGATAAAACAAAGCTTTATTGGATTCAATGTGACTCTCTCCTTCGTCGTAATTATGAATGCCCATATCATTAATGGATGGATTGGAATGAATTGTACGAGCTAATTCTGTCTTAACGATAGGAGATTCTATTCATTTAAAAAAGGACATATGTCCCAATAACTAACCAAATGAAAACGTATTGCATTCTACTTCCATAACATGTATACTCTACATTACGGCACAACATCTTGTTGTTCGTCCGATTGCTTTTCATTGATGATGAAAAGATACATATTATGCGGTCGTGGCGGAATTGGCAGACGCGCACGGTTCAGGTCCGTGTGGGCTAACCCCCCGTGGAGGTTCGAGTCCTCTCGACCGCATCTAAGTTGATAGAAAGACCCGATCATTGCGATGAAGCAATGATCGGGTCTTTCTATGTTATGAGGCTGAATTCAGCCTTTTCAGCCATTCATACGATGCCTAGACTTGGCGATGACTAGTCCGGTAATAGCTCCAATCATTCCGAAGATTGCGACACTACCCATGACACCATAGCTTTGGAGACGAAAGAGAAATGCGACACCACTGCCAAATGTCGTTCCTGCTAAAAATCCGAGAGAAATACCAATATCCTTATCTAATTTCATTTGATCACCTGTGTTTTGAGAGTTGTTAGGGTATTGTGTGGATTTTCCAGTGAATCTATACAACGGATCTATCCAGAACAGGAAAATATGTTAAAAAGGCTCTGTATTCCTTAAGGAATAACAGAGCCTTTTGGTTGCTCGCTAATTTTAGTTATTGTGACGTTCTTTCAAGATGACATCTGCGAACAAAATGGTCTTCGGAATGCGGAAAAATTGCTCCGCTTGTTCTTGAAACGCGGCAGAAGGCAGCGTTCCCTGATGCAGCCATTTGCGGAAAGTGCCGGGGTGAACCCCGATCCAGTGGCTGACATCTGTCACCGACAAATCATGGACCATACACAAGCCTGTCAAGATACGGTTACTTACCGGAGAACGGGTCACCGTACGCTTCATGAAACGGGAAGGCTCGGGTTGACAAATAACTGGACTTTGGCGCACAACCTCTTCATTAAAAAGAATGTGTCGTGGATATCCAAGTAATTGACAAGCCTTGTCCAAATTCGTACTGCCGGGTATCCGCCCTTCATACACCCACGCGCTTACACTGCGTGAAGAGATGGACAAGTCTTCGGCGAGCTGGGACAACTTAATATCATTGGCCATCAGCACAGCTAGAAGAACACGGTTGCGGATTTGACAGCGTGTCGGTTTGCGGAACCGTTTAACACGGACGCCTTTTCCCAAATATTTACGGTTGATCAGAGACCACGCCTGGATGGAATGTTGTTCTGGTTGATTAGGCATATTTCCTCCGATTTTTTTAACCAAATACTACAATAAGAGTTGGGGTACTTTCAAGTGTCTGTTGAACTGAATCGATTTTGAGAGGAGAAAGAGTTGGTCTGGAAGGAGGAGTTACGAACTAGTGGGTGTGCAAATTGCATCCTAGTATATTCCTAGATTACAATGATTCACTAAATTTACGAGAACAAATGAAGTGTATTGAATAATAAAGTGATTCTTAAGAACTATTTATAGGACTATTTTACTTTTTCCTGTATTTTGTTGATGCGGTGCGGTTTATTTACCTTATTTCCCCAAGATTATTGGATTTTCGTTAATGACTTGTTTTAGCAATGTGCACAAATCTGAAATGGAAATCCGCAAGTTTAACTAGGTGGTTGGCTTGTCAAAATCTCGTATTCTTACATATCTTGTAGGATGACTACAGGGGAGAGAGGTGGGAAACGTGTATCCAGCCGTTAATACACTTGCTGCAATTTCGGGAGCGTTCGTGACGTTTGCTTTTGGAGGATGGGATCAATTGCTTAGTCTGCTTGCGATTGCGATGGCTGTCGATTATATAACGGGTCTCGCAGCCGCCGTGAGAACAGGGACAGGGTTAAACAGTAATATTGGATTCTGGGGGCTTGCACGAAAGGGTTTGATGCTAACGGTTATTCTATTAGCGCATCGGATCGATCTTTTGATGGGAACGGATATTATTAAAGGCGGCGCGATATACTTTTATCTAGTGAATGAACTGATCTCGATTACTGAAAACTATGCCAAGATTGGTCTTCCATTGCCGAACAAACTTAGACAGGCTATTGCTATACTTAAGAAACAGGAAGAGTTGTCTGATAAGGAGTGGGCGAAGCCTCGCAACACAGATAACCAGGAACCCAAACCGGAGCAGGAGAAGCATGATAAACAGGATAAACCTGTCGATCGCACCGAAGAACCCAAAGAAGATCAATCCACAAAGTAAACATTGCTAGATCGTGTACTGCTTTATTTGACTCGTTCATCTAGAGAACGTTTTCAAGTATCCTTTCGTAATAGATGACGTTATGATATATTTTGAATACATGAAAAAACATTTATTCCACTAATAATTCACAAACGAGGTGTTTGTTCGATGATTAAACATATTGTCCTGTTCAAAATGAAAGATCGTTCACCAGAACGCATTGAAGAAGCTGCCAATGTGCTTCGCAATTTGCAAGGTAAAATCGATGTTCTTGTATCGCTTGATGTAGGTGTAGATGTGCTTCGCTCAGACAGATCTTTTGACATTTCACTAACTGCGGAATTTGCATCTCTTGATGATCTACAAGCCTACCAGGTACATCCACTGCATCAAGAAGTAATTAAATACATGAATGAGGTTAGAGAACAATCGATCGCTGTTGACTACGAATTTTAATTTAGGTATCTCATTCTAGAGCGGTTAAAGGAGAGCGGGTATGAGCGATTTAAGAGACGTTATGGAATTTTTATATATTTTTATCGTGTTCCTGATCGCTTGTCCTGTGATGATATTTTGGTTGAAACGAAGAGGCAAACGGAACCGATAATTCACTGAACAGGAAGTGAAATGTATTGTATTACGTAAATAGAGAGCAGATTGCCCATCGGCTTGCTGCGGTACCGGAAGTAGCTGAGGGGCTACGACTTTCAACACAAGCCTGGGATGGCGGTCTTATGATGGGATTAGTGCAAGAACGTTGTCTGCATCTGGCGATTGAGATCGTCACCGATGTAGGAAGTTATCTCATCGATGGTTTTATTATGAGAGATGCAAGCAGCTATGATGATATTATCGAGATTAATCATGAAGAGAAGGTATTTGACTCCTCGATATACGAGGTGCTTCGTCAGCTCGTTTCTTTGCGGAAACCACTCGTACAAGATTATTTCAGTTGGAATCGAGCAGAACTGCATCCACTGAGTTCGGACCTACCCGAAATACTTGAACGCTTTGCAGACCAAGTGAGCGCTTATGTAGATCGAGAACTCGATCCTTTTACGAATCAGGCAGATCGAGGGACAGAGTAAGGAATGAGGGGAAGCAGCATGACAGATATTCAGAATGAACAATATAAAGAAAATGACAAACAGAATGCGCCGTCCGGATTTCATCCGGTTTATATGGTGGAGTTGTTGTTTAACAAGTTGCCGGTAATTGATCATGTTCGTTTGCAGGAAGCGTTAAGTCGTTATACGGGACAAGTTCGAGTGAATGTGAAGCAACAAACTGCAGACACGAATCGGGACAAGCAAACGCAAGAAACGAATCCGCAGGATGGGACAAGTGCTGCAGCAGAGGCCACTGCAGAAATGCTGGTTTTCTACCATCTGGATTATAAGGTTTCATTCCAGGAAGGGGATATCCCGGCGCAAACCTGTATGCTGGCTGCCTCTGAGGTGAAGGATCTCTCGCGCTTTGCAGGTGCACTTCAGCAAGCCTGGCATTGGACAGAGGCGGAGCAGGTTGTGCGTGAAGCTAAGTATTCGATTAGGATTCATGATATGTTTACTGCAGCTATGCCACGCAAACAGCGTTTAGGGCTATTTCAGAAGATGTTGCAGGCAGTGCTTGAGGTCTTGCCGTGTGAGGCAATGTATTGGTACGGCAGTGACAAACTTGTTGAGCCAACAGCGTACAAGCTATCACAGGAGCGTGAAGAGCATCTTTACGCTGCGATGAACGTTAGAATGTACCAAGCTGGTGGAACAGAAGAACTGCGTGAACTTGTGATGGATACGGTTGGACTGTCTGCGCTTGGGGTTCCTGATGTCCAATGTCATTTCACGGGTCTTGACCCAGATACAGTGGCTCAAACCTTGCTTGGAGCAGCATACTACATATTCGATCAAGGTGATGTGCTACAGGATGGACAAACGCTCGGTTCCTCAGGAGGAAGACGCTGGCGATGTGAACATCAGGCCGCACTGATTGCTCCAGGACGTTATGTCATTGACCTTGATCCCGGGGATACTGTTGAAAATTCTCCGTTGGAGCCAGCTCAGCATAACCGTTAAGCATGACGGTAAGAGTATGACCATGAAAGTTTTTTTGAACTGAGGTGTGTCAGGTCAAGCCCTTGCTGACTATACTGCATCAACAGAGTAGGCATTCGCCCGGTTACTCAGTCACGACACCAGTGGTTGTAAACCGGACTTAACTCGAAGAAGAGGAGAGATGTTGCGTGAAGGATTCAAACAAAAGTTTATTGTGGGGCGCATTAATCGGCTCAGTTGTTGGTTCGGTAACCGCGTTATTGCTGGCACCAAAATCCGGACGTGAGCTTCGTCAGGATATTTCCGAAGGTGCACGTCAGGTGACGGAGAAAGGTCAGGAGTTGGCTGTTAAAGTTGGCGAGCAGAGCAGTCAGATCGTAACCAAAGTGAAAGAAACAGCTGACGTTGTCATCCAGGACATTCAATCATGGCGCAACTGTGCAGACGGTAAGGAGTTACGGGTTTCTGCTGTTATTACAGATTCGAATGCTCCAATTCAGTCTGACAGTGACATCGTCGCAAATGAAGCGGACAGCGACGTCGTAGCTAAATTGACTACAGATGATTCTAAGGACGATAATTAAGCCACGCTTGACATAAGCAGCAGGCTTTCCTCATGAAGATGGAGGAGAGCCTGCTTTGTTGTGTGCGCTAATCGCGAGAGAGGTGCACTGTGGGGTTTTTATTTGAACCCAGTGATAAAATCGGGTAAGATGGTGGTACCTTTTTGCCTGAAATGTCATACGGTAGGAAGAAAGCAATGGAACTTTATTAGATATCAGAACCAATTCAATGAAGAAGGAAGCGGTGTGTTCGTGCAGCAAGCAATCGCTATATTAGACTCAGGTGTAGGAGGATTAACGGTCGCTAAGGAAGTGATGCGTCAACTCCCGCGGGAAAAGGTCATTTATTTTGGAGATACTGCCCGGACACCGTACGGACCCCGTTCGTCCGAACAAGTTAAACAATTCACGGAACAAATCGTAGATTTCTTAATCCAGTTTGATCCGAAGGTCATTGTTATCGCCTGTAATACGGCTACAGCAGCAGCGCTCGACTATATTCGGGCTAAAGTGAATGTTCCAGTGATCGGCGTCATTCATCCAGGAGCGCGTGCCGCTATTACAGCTACACGCACAGGGCGCATCGGTGTCATTGGCACCGTAGGGACGATTGGAAGCGGTGCTTATACCTCCGCACTTAAACAACTGTCACCCTATATTGATGTAGTCAGCCAGGCTTGCCCGGCACTTGTACCATTAGTCGAGCAAGGTGAATTCCGTTCCGAACAGACGACATTGACGGTGGAGCATTCCTTAAGCCAGATCAGGCAACAGCCGATTGATTGTCTCATTCTAGGCTGTACCCATTATCCATTCTTGATGGATACGATTCAGGAAGTGATGGGACAGGAAGTGAAGCTCATCAGTTCTGCAGATGAGACGGCGAGGGAAATCAGCACGATTTTGTATGATAAACGGAAATTGGCGAGTGGAGATGAAACTCCAGTTCATCAATTTTTCTGTACAGGGGATCCGCGTATGTTTCAAAATATTACAAGGCAATGGCTCGGGGAACAAATCTCAAAAACGCCTGTTGTATGGCAGGTCACGCAATTATCCTGATTATTTTCAGTGTAATCATATTTACATGACCCAATATAGTTTCTTATTCATCCCAGAGGCCGATGGCTCTGGGATTTTTGTCATCTATGGAGCGGTGAAGAAGACTGCGAAACATGTCACATGATGGACGAGCGGGTGAGCATACATATAACATGATCAGGACATAGAGGGAGAACAGCAGTCGTGAGAGTAGAAGCAAGAGGAATAGATCTGGCTCAGAGAAAGGAGATTGCCCATGGAAATACAGTGGATCATTGTTCAGCCTGGAGACACGTTGGCTCGTATTGCGTCAGCACATCACATGACGAACGAACTGCTTGCTGGACTAAATCCGGAAGCGGCGTCTCAGCCTTATTTGCTGGCTGGACAGATGTTACGAATCTTGCCCGGCACTGGGCGAAGATATGCGGTTCAACCAGGTGAGCAAGTAAGTACAATTGCAGCTCGTTTTGGTCTGAGCGAAGATGAATTACGTCAAGACAATCCTGAAATCGCCAACGTGATTGATTGGTGTGGTCGGTGCATTCATATTCCTGAATTCGGAGGAAAAACTATAGTCAGGTTGAAGGGAGAGTATGGCTTCCGTGAATTACATCGGGATATTGCATTACTGAGCAGCCATTATCCCTTTGTGGAGACAGGTTCGATCGGCACAAGCGTGATGGGTAAACCTTTGCATTATTTACGAATTGGTCAAGGTTCGAGACATATCCATGTCAATGCTTCTGTACATGCCAATGAATGGCTAACCACAGCTGTTGTTATGCGTTTTATTGAAGAGTATGCTAGAGCCTACAGTACTCATACGCCGTGGCACCGTTTTGATCCTCAGCGTTGGATGAAGGAAACGACACTGTGGGTGGTTCCAATGGTTAATCCAGATGGCGTTGAATTAGTGCAGGAAGGTGTTGTGAACCAACATCCACACGCTGAACAACTGCTCGCTTGGAACGCAGATCGAGCTCACTTTACTCATTGGAAAGCAAACATAAGGGGGGTTGATCTGAATGATCAATTTCCAGCTCACTGGGAGGAAGAGGCGGCGAGAAGGGGAATCACGTCACCTGGCCCTCGTGATTATGCAGGAACGGCTCCATTATCTGAGCCGGAGGCGCTGGCTCTAGCTGAGTGGACGGAGCAGCATGAGTTCGATGTGGTCGTATCCTTGCATAGCCAAGGGCAAGAGATCTACTGGAACTATCGGGATTTGGAGCCTAGAGAGAGTGCGCCGTTGTCCAGAAGGCTCGCGAAGGTATCCGGATACAAGGCTGTAAAATTAGGTGGTAGTGATGCGGGGTATAAGGACTGGTTCATCCAGGAGTACCGCAAGCCTGGTTTTACAGTAGAAGTTGGCCTTGGAGTCAATCCACTACCCGTAGAGCAATTTAATGATATTTGTGTAGAGGTTGGTATGTTGCTGGCAGAGCTGCTATCCTATGAAACTAGTGATTGAGCCGACAGGAAGTGAAACGATAAGGTTGTACCGTTCGTATAACAGACACAGGTGTCGTTACTTGGCCTGTTTGCTAAGTTTGCTATAGAGTTAATTTCCGAAAAAAGTCCGCTTTTTGGCATTCGTTGTTCCTTCGGTCAATGGCTTCGGATCGAAGGAATAGCCATTGTGTCAGAGTTTTCACTTGTAATAAATAGTCAGCATGAGGAGGGATCGTATGAAGTGGAGAAGGTTGTTGTCATTTAAACGATGGTCGGAAGTGTTTAGAAGGCTACCGCGTCTATTACGGGCATCAGAAATTCCTTTACGTGAAAAGTTGTTATTTATTATTCCTGCGTTATTATACTGGGTTCTACCTGATGTGATGCCGTTCATGCCAATTGATGATATTGGGGTCACACTTATATTGATGAACTGGTTTGTAAGCCGTGCTGAACGTAAATATCCAGTGCTTCGGTCCAGTACACCATCATAAAAATATGAAAAATACATCATTCTAGCACCTGTCTAGAATCATTGTTATTGCGAAGAGCCAAAACTTTCTTTACAATAGATGCTGGAGTTTAAGAATGCTGAAATTGTTGTAACCAGCAATTACGATATAGGAGATGAAGCACATGAACTGCAAAATCACTCGCAATGCGGCTAAAGTATTGAAACTTGAATTGGACAAGCCTGAGAACGAAGGCAAAAAATTGCGTGTTGTAATTACACACGCACACGGGGATCATGCTCACTATGGACTTGATCTGGATACGCCAAAAGAGAATGACACTGTGGTATCTACGGATAAAGACATCGATGTCATTATCGAGAATGATCAACCATTGCTGGATGGCGTGAAAATCGATTACCTGTATCTTCCTCAAGAAGGCTTCGTTATTACGAATCCATCCAAAGGCAATCACGGCGATCACTAGGAACTTGAAGAAGGGGAAATCATGGCTAACGATATCCGCGTATGCGAAAAATGTAACCACATTCGGTTGAAATCAATCGTGCCTAAGCTGGAGAAAATGGCTCCAGACACAGAGATCAAGATTGGATGTAAATCCTATTGTGGTCCTTGTGCGAAACGTGCCTTCGTTTTTATTAACGGTCGGTACATCAGTGCTCCTTCAGAAGAAGAAGTGCTGGCAAAAGTAGCGAAGTTCGTCAAATAAACGATGTATAATTATGCGAGCATAATATGCTTGTTAGAGAGAGGCCACTGGCCTCTCTTATTTTTGTTTAAACTTGAAGTCCGGCTTCATTTCGTGTATTTCGAAGGTGTCTTCACGGATCTCAAGAGCAATCACACGATCTTCTTTTTGCAAAAAATGCACATGTCCTAATCGTTCGTTTTCGATTTCGCTCCAGCCTTCTTCGGCTAGTTTCTGAAAGTAATCGGATGGAGGATAGAGACCTTGTTCTCCGCCTATATTTTTCAGTTCATATGTAACAGCTACATTAACGTTCGGATTTCCTGAATTCGTTGTTAGTTTAATTTGTTTAGCATTGGCTGGAACGGGAAATTGGGCATTAATGGATGAAGCTGTATATCCGGTGATCTCATACCCTGCCCGATTGCAGGCAGTCATTAGACCCACAAGACATACGAAGATGAGCAACATAAGCCATTTACGCAAAAGTGATTCCTCCTCCTAAGGCGACTTATTGTCAATAACGGAATGAATAAGTATAAAGTTACGGTATTTCTACGTTTAAAAAGATTGTTTGTCTTAAGACAAAAGAAAAAGTGTATCCCTTTTTGCATGTGCCTGAGAAAAAGAGAATAAGGGAGCCTTGGGTTAACCATCCTATAGAGGTAACAGGAACATGATCCCAAGGAGGAATAATTATGCCGAAGCGTTATGATTCCAGTTTGCAGGCGGGTACAACCGTATCTCAGGCGCAGAATGCGGTGAACAAACTTCACTATGCTGTTTCTCAAGCAATGTCTCATCCAACAGAACAAACCATTGAACAGGCAAGTCGTCGTTTGGCTCACACCGAACAGGCGATGCGTCAAGCGGAGCGTTCCCTTGGTGGTCAAGGCGTAGAATTGGCGGAAGAAATGTTCGCCGAGGAGAAGAGAAGGTTGAACTCAATCCAGAATCACAAGCAGCCAAAGGATTTCTAGACGTTCCTGTCACCAAACGAACTCGCAGAGCCAACCGCTTTGCGAGTTTTTTTGTATGTAATCTCCGATTATTCCGCTTGAAATTTTGTCAGAAGGTTAATAGACCATGAGCAGGCAAATTCCAAACGGGAGGTAGACGATGACAAAACATATTACAGACTGCACGATACTGAACAACGGAGTGACCATGCCATGGCTGGGATTCGGAACATATAAAGCAAAGGGAAAAGAAGTTCAGCAGGCGGTTGAAACGGCTTTGGAGGTAGGATATCGGAGTATAGATACGGCTTCCATTTACGGAAATGAAGAGGAAGTAGGACAAGCCATTGCGAGCAGTGGTGTTGCTCGGAATGAATTGTTTGTCACTACCAAACTTTGGAATGAGGATCAAGGTTTTGATTCAACCCTTCGTGCATTTGAGGCGAGCCAGAAGGCTTTAGGACTTAATGTCATTGACCTATACTTAATCCACTGGCCTGGACGAGATCAATATAAGGATACGTGGAGAGCATTCGAACGTTTATATAGTGAGGGAAGTGTACGTGCCATTGGTGTAAGTAATTTTCAGGTACATCATTTGCGCGATATCATAGATGAAGGCGGCACAGTACCGGCCGTGAATCAGGTGGAATTACATCCCGGCTTGATCCAGCAGGAACTGCAGGACTTCTGCGGGGAGCAAGGCATTCAGCTTGAGGCGTGGAGCCCAATCATGAAAGGCAAGCTAAATAATGAATCCACGTTAAAAGGAATTGCCCAAAAGTATGGCAAAACGCCTGCGCAAGTAATTTTGCGCTGGGACATTCAGAATCAGATTGTGACCATTCCGAAATCCGTGACACCGGAACGTATTCGTGAAAATGCGGACATATTTGATTTTGAATTAACGCCGGATGAGCTACGACAGATTGATGCCCTCGATGCGGACAAACGGACAGGGCCACATCCGGATCAACTTTTCTGGGATTAAGGAGTAGGCTCGGTTGTAATACGAGTGTTTAATCATTAGTTAGTGAGGATATGGAACGGATCGTTCTTTTCTTATTACAATGAGCTGTGTGTATGTTATATATAAAAAGCAGCAGGATTGGGAGAATTCCCTTCATCCTGCTGCTTTTGTGTTTATTTATTATTTTGAATCGCGTTGTGGAACTTCGCAGCCTTCTTCTGTACATACTCCGCTATTTTCATCGTCTGCTGCACTTGACTCAACCATCGTGAACGGGGAGCGCTCGTCCCATGCTTTCTGGATGGCATCAAGGAACACCTCATCAGGCTGTGCACCGGAGATAGCGAATTTACGATCCAGTACGAAGAATGGTACGCCGCGGATGCCGAGCTGTTCGCCCTCAGCTTGATCTGCACGAACTTGTTCGGCAAATTGATTGCTCTCCAAGATGACAGCAGCTTCGCTACGATCTAATCCTACTTCTTCAGCCAGTTGGAGTAATACTTCATGATCTCCAACATGTTTACCCTCGATGAACACAGCTTGGAATAACCGCTCACTCAGCTCAAGTGCTTTGTCTTGAGATTTAGCCCAGTGTGTCAAGCGATGAGCAGCGAAGGAATTGGTAGGAACCATTGCATCAATGTTGTACTCCAAACCTGCTGTACGCGCATTGGCATTCATCTGTGCATTCATGCCTTGTGCTTGTTCTTTACTAATGTTGTATTTAGATACTAAATAGTCGGTGTTGGTTTTGCCTGTGTGTACTTCAGCATTAGGATCAAGTTCGAAGCTCTTGAACTCGAATTTCACTTCATTCCGGTGTGGGAACTGCTCCAATACATTCTCTAGACGACGTTTACCAATATAGCAGAAAGGGCACATAAAATCAGACCATATCTCAATATTCATTCGAATAACCTCCATTTTTCTGTAAATCAGCTTTAAATGAAACTATCATAGTTACAATTATATAGCGACTTTATATTTTTCGCAAGGGTGCATTTTGTATGGGATAAAAGAAAGAAGTGCCGAAGACGTATATACTCTCGCATCAGCACTTCCGTTTTATTTTACAGCTCCTCACGCAAGCGTGCGATTAAATCATACGTAATGACTGTGTCCGACACACGAAGTCGTTTCGAAGCTTCATCATGTCCTGCTCGGCAGGCATTAATGTCCGTTTCCCCACGGGTGGACAAGTCATAACAGGAACCGTGCTCATAGATGTAATCATCAGACGGAATGTAGAACACAGAACCATCCGTAAACGCACCATTACGCAACACCACAGTACGACTAGAGCCATCGTAAACATCATTCCCCATATGGTAGTAGGATTGATCGGATAAGCCCAGTAAATGGAGTGCAGACGGCGTGATATCAAGCTGCCCTGCGGGTTCATCAATCGTTCCAGCTTCGGCTCCATCCGGTAGATGTACAAGCAGTGGCACCTCATTCATAATTTGCTCCATATCAAGCTGATTTAATGATCTGCCTAGAAATTTTTCGTATTGTGCCTGTTCCTTAATGGAATTATCGTGATCGCCATAGAACATAAATATGGTGTTATCCCATAATCCGCGATTTTTTAAATCCTCCACCAGACCACCCAGAGCTGAATCTACATAATGAACCGATTGCAGGTAATTCCCAAACATGGTCCCTTGGAATTCCCCCACATCAAGCTGCTGTTTATCAACAGGTAGTGCATATGGATGATGACTGGAAAGCGTAATAAGGAAAGAGTAGAAGGGCTCGGAAACCTCGCTATCCATTTTCTCAACAGACTGTCTGAAAAAAGAGACATCGGATAAAGACCAACCAAGCGGATCATCCTGTGCAAAATCATTTTTGCTATAAAATTTATCGTATTTCATCTGTTGATACATCGTATAGCGATTCCAGAATCCACTCTCATAGGCATGAAAGACATTCGTGCTGTATCCAGTGTCCTTCAGAATTGAGGGTAAGGAATCATAGGTATGGTCGGCGTAACGTACAAATGCTGAGCCGATAGGTAGGGGGTGTAACGAAATGTTAGCTCCAAAATCGGCATCCGATGTCCGTCCCTGTCCTGTCTGGTGATAGAAATGACTGTAATACTGGCTTTCCTTCATCAATTCGTTGAAATGTGGCGTAATCTCCTGACCACCGATACTTTGGCCAATCATGAAATTCATAAATGCTTCGCCTTGAACAACGATAACGTTACTCCCTTTATATTTACCGAACAGTGGGCTATCAGTCTGTGGTAGTTGATTCTGTCTTTCGGCAAAAAAGGATTTGACCAGATCTACATCAGCAGGATCAGCCTCAGGTCCTGACCCAATCCGATCTTTGGCAAAGTTGTAGAGATCATAACCGTGAAAAGCCAACAATCCAGTTACGTTGTACATGGATACGTTCCACCAATTGTTATCGAACAGCCCTTTAGCCCAGGTTTTGCTGTAATAATAGATGGGACCGACCGCAAGGGATAATCCAAGCACTAGAGCGATGCCTCCGGCTGTAAAATGACGGCGTGTGCGAGCCTTGTTGCGAGTGTGTCCGTAAGGTTGATTACTGTATCCATACAGGCTTGTGCGATTCGCACGTGTACGTCTGGTTAGGAGGCGTGCAACGCCATAGATTACGAATGCAATCCAGTCTGCAAAGAACAGTAGGTCACCAGGTTGAAGTAATGTGGCGATACTATCTCCTAGTGCATCCACCTGTTTAACTTGCAGAAGCACGGGGATGGTAAGGAAATCCTGGAAATAGCGATAATAAACCATATCTGCATAGATGAGTGCTGTAAGAATTAGGTTTAGTGCGATCAGCGAGATCTTAAAGCCTTTACGTGGCAGCCACCATGTCCAAAAGGAAATGAGGAGCAGGGAACCGATCGCGATAATTTTGTCCAACAGTCCCATCGTAATGTTGTAAGCATGCAGGTTGTGGTGTAGCCACATTAATTTGAGCAGCATGAGTGCAATGAATAACAGATAGAGCGATAAAGGATGATGTAAAAGTCTGCGTAGCATGCTGCTACGTGAAGACGAAGTGAAAACCATGAATGATGTCTCCCTTTGTTAAAGTTTTGTTATCGGAATGTAAACGGAGCTTCATTCATTATAGCGTGGCTGGGTTGCTTTTCAACCAGCGGGGTTTGTCTAACCAGTGATTAAGACTAGTATTACGCTGTGTAGTATGGAAATTTCTAAGAGAAACCATACAAGTAAGCATAAAAAAGAGCGTCCACTCCTGTAAGGAGCGAACACTCAAATATCACATTTTGATTAAGCTTGGGTAGATTTATTACGTGGAGGGAGTGGTCCCAAATACTGATAATATTGGGTCTCAATTCGTCCATTAAATAGTTTGCGGCGCTTGTCCGCTTTGTGCCCGAAATAATCTTCAAATGCTTTGGTGGAGGTGATTGCAAAGAACGACCATGTTGGCATCTCCAGGTAAGAACGTCCAAGGGAACGAAGTAACTTCTGCACTTCTTTTTCTTCACTCAAGCGTTCACCGTAAGGTGGGTTGGTAATGATTACGCCATATTCCCCTTGTGGTTTTGCGCGGTGGGCTGGCAGTACGCTGACTTCGATATCTTTGGCAAAGCCTGCACTTTTGATTGCCGCTTGTGCGACTTCAATCGCTTCTGGGTCGATGTCGCTTCCTGAAATCTGAAGAGGGACATCATCACGTACTGCGTCAAATGCTTCCTCACGTGCTTGTTCCCATAGTTCAGCAGGAATTACGTCCCAATTCTCAGAATTAAACGTGCGACGAAGCCCTGGTGCGATATTCCAGCCAATCATTGCCGCTTCGATCAGCATCGTGCCTGAACCGCAGCATGGGTCGTAGAACGGGCGGGAAACATTCCAGCGGCTAAGCTGAATCAGAGCAGCTGCCAGTGTTTCTTTCAGCGGCGCTTCGGTAACAAGTTTACGGTATCCACGTTTGTGAAGTCCGGGTCCTGTTGTGTCCAGCGTAATGAGGGCGCGGTCATTCAGTAGAATAACTTCAACCACATAACGTGCTCCATTTTCGGGGAACCATTCGGTGTGATGCGTCAGCTTTAGCTTTTCAACAATCGCCTTTTTGACAATACCTTGTGAAGCTGGCACACTGCTTAGTTGTGATTTCTGCGAGCGTCCTTCCACCGGGAATTCACCATTTGCGGGAATCCATTCTTCCCATGGCAGTGCTTTGGTGCCTTCAAACAATTCATCAAATGTGGTTGCAGGGAATTCACCCATGTTAACCAGCACGCGATCCGAACTTCTCAGCCACAGGTTACAACGACAAATATCAATATAATCTCCTGTGAAAAATACTCGGCCATTATCGACCCTGGCATCCTCATATCCCAGCTGTTTCAGTTCCCGGGCAACAACGGCCTCAAGTCCCATTGCAGAGGTTGCAATCAATTGCAATCGAGCCATATGAATTCATTCAACTCCATTTCGAGCCGCAGGGGCTTGTCCTCTGGCGGCGATATAGTAACGGTGCGGCCTTGCCGCTTGCCGTGAAAAAACTTACAATGAGTAATGCGGTCTAACCCGCATAGACTTCAATGCAGATCATTCGTGTGTAATGCATGTATTACACTGTGTTGAATAACAAACATTCATTATAAAACATTGGCATCCATATGGAAAGCTATCCAAGGGCATTTATATGGAAAGCAGTCCAAGTATGCAAGGAGGAACTTCGTGGTGAATCTGACACCTGACGAATATGTAAATCAATTATTTCAAGAGGATGAGCTCTTGTTAAAAGTAAAAGAGGCCATTCGCGCGAATGGCATGCCGGAGGTTTCGGTGGCTGCGGCGTATGGACGACTACTGACCTTCCTGGCAAAAACCTCGAAGGCGGAAGCTGTACTCGAAATTGGCGTGCTGGGCGGGTACAGCGGCATCTGCCTGGCTCGTGGCTTAAGCGAAGGGGGAACCCTAACTTCTCTTGAGCTGAAAGAAGAGTACGCAGCGATGGCTCGCGGACATCTGGAGGAGGGTGGCTTCGGCGGGCAAGTCGAATACCGAATTGGTCCTGCGGCAGACAGTCTGGAGCAATTGGCTCAGGAAGAGCGTACCTTCGATTTCTTCTTTATTGACGCAGATAAGGAAAATTATCCGGTGTATCTCGATTATGCGATTCGTCTTGCACGTCCAGGTGCGGTTATCGTAGGGGACAACTGTTTCCTCCGCGGCCGTACACTTAATCCGGACAAGCAAGGTCCGGCTGTGCTTGCTGTACGTCGTTTTAACGAGCAGATGGCAAGTGACCCACGTCTTGTCACGACGATGCTGCCAGACTATGACGGCTTGGCGCTGGCTTGGGTGAAATAGATCCACTGAACTCAGTTGAAAATTTGGTTTAAAGCGCAGGAAAAAAAAGGCTGAAGCAGGATGAACCTCTGCTTCGGCCTTTTTCACGTACATCTGGCAAATATTCTTTACTGACTTTTATACCTCTGGTGTGCCGTATGTTTCGAACCATTTTTTGATCGTATCAAAATCATCACTGAAGGATAGTCCAAGCATTAATAGAATCCGAGCTTGTTGTGGGCTGAGATTATCCCCGGCAATAATGCCATTACCGCCGCCATAGACACTACCCGAGCCTGTCCGTGTCGTCGTTACGAAAACAACTCCTTCTTCGATCGCTTTTGTACGAGCTTGCCCCATCGCTCTGGAGATACCGCCCGCCCCTGTACCCGAAGTAACGATACCTTTCACTCCGCTCTTCACGAAGCCTTCAATAGCTCCGCCGCCTGCTTCCTGATAGGAGATGGCAATCTCCACTTTGGCGAGATCGGTTTTAGTGATTTTGCTAAGGTCGAATACAGGCTTCGCTGTACCTTCCGGTTTCATCGCCCGAGCAGGAGCTCGGTAAATCCGAATGTTTTCTTCATCAATATAACCTACAGCACCGAGCATTGGCGTTTCAAAGGTGTCTGTCCGATAATCATTGCTCTTTGTTACACCGCGTGCGAGCTGAATGGTATCGTTGAGCATCAACACGGTGCCGAATGATTGGGTTCGACCGCTTCCGGCCAGTTTGATGGCATTGTAGAGATTCGCTTGGGCATCAGAGCCAATTACCGTCCAAGGTCGCATCGAGCCTGTGATGACAACGGGTTTATCGCTTTGAACCGTCATATCGAGGAAGTAGGCTATTTCCTCCATTGTGTCAGTGCCTGTAGTTACCACCACGCTATCATATTGAGCCAGGGCTTTATCTACAGTCTGAGACAAGTCGTACAGATCAGCCATGGTATAGGAGCCTGAACCTGAATTGCCAAACTGTAGTGTGTTTACATCCGCTATTTTCTGTTTGTCCGGCAAATCTTTGACCATGTCAGCAATGAGAAGTGTGCCTGCCTTGTAATTTTGGAAGCTGGTTGCGTCTTCCGATTGTCCGGCAATTGTTCCGCCTGTACCGATCACAAGCACATTAGGGAGTGAAGATTGTTTGGCAGATTCGGGTACTGCCGGGATGGTGGTATTGCGTGCTGGCGTGGCTGGAGCGCTCTGAACAGCGCCTGTTGTGCCGTTTACCTCTACCGTAGCGGCCTGAGCAGCATAAGTTCCAATAGGGGACAGAGTAAGGGTTAGTGCGGTTAATGCGGCAGTACTCCAAACGGCCCAAGGGCGAAGGTGAGATTGTTTTTTCATGCTGACACGCTCCTTCAAGTGATTTTGTGTGAGGTATTCTCTTTTTTTTATGTAAATAGATTGAGATGATTTTATTTTATGTTAGATAATATGACAAATGAAGGTTTTGTTAGAGATAACGATTACATTCATAGAATTATAGAGTAATAATGGTCTTTTGTACGGTAAATGACATAATGAAAAGTATTTAATTCCGGATAATGAATAATATCAGCTAGTTTGTTTATTTGATTTTGAGATATTAATGTTAACTAATATTACATATAATCTTTTCGACAAAATTAAGGTAGTTTGGAGCAGGAGATGGGACGAGAGGCTTATTTACGCTATTTGAGTTGGAATCGATATCCAGTTGTGGTTATAATGAAGATGAACATATATGTAAATAAATATATATTATTGATTGGAGGAAACACGATGAAACAAGCGCCCCGAAAATATGCCAACTATATTCCTATTCGGGAATTGCACAGCAAGGAGCGGCAACTATTTCCCTTTCAGGTGTATGCAGAGCTTCGTGAGAACACTCCAGTCCGATACGATGAGCATCGTGAATGCTGGGATGTGTTTCAATATGAAGATGTACAGTATGTATTAAAAAATCCTAAGCTGTTCTCTTCTGAGCGTAACCGCGCGAGTTCCAGCATGTTAACGACAGATCCTCCGAAGCACAAACAGCTTCGTGATCTGGTCAATCAGGCTTTTACCCCGAAGGCTATAGAGGCGCTGGCGCCGCGCATTCAGGAAATCACAGATGAGCTGCTGGCTCCGCATTTGTCCAAAGGAAGGATGAATCTGATTGATGATCTCGCAACACCGCTACCCGTTATCGTCATTGCTGAACTGATTGGAGTTCCGGCTACAGATCGCCTTGAATTCAAGCATTGGTCTGATGTGCTTGTGAAGGGCGCAAGCGATGACAGTGAAGAGGCATTTCAGGAGTTGGCCAAAGAGAAACAGCAGAATATGCAGGAGTTATACGCCTATTTCACAGACATTATGGAACAGCGCCGTTTAGAGCCGCAGGACGACCTAATCTCCTTGCTACTCGCTGCAGAGATTGAGGGTCAGAAGTTAACGGAGGAAGAAGTGGTCAATTTCTGTATTCTCTTGCTGGCAGCCGGGAATGAGACAACAACCAACCTAATTGCAAACGCAGTGCGCATCCTCTCTGAACAACCCGCATTACAGGTTGAATTGCGTGAGCATCCGGATCGGGTCGTGAGTGCCGTAGAAGAGACGCTGCGTTATTATCCGCCGATTGTGGCGATTGGACGTGTGGCGAGGGAGACGGTGAAACTAGGAGGCCATACGATTAAACCCGGTGAACAGGTTATATCCTGGGTTGGTGCTGCCAATCGAGACGGTGCGCGGTTTGAACATGCGGATGAATTCGTATCGAATCGTAAGCCGAACCGACATATGGGATTTGGATTCGGAATTCATTTCTGTCTAGGTGCACCGCTGGCTCGGCTCGAAGCGAGAGTTGTGCTGCACACGCTGCTTCTGCGTATGGAACGAATACAACTAGTCCCTGATACGGTATTGGAGCCAATTCAAAGCGCCTTTGTCTTTGGCGTCAAGGAATATCCGATTCAATTTCACGAACGAAGATTATAAACGAAAATAAAAGAAAAGCCGCTCCCAGGCCTGAAATGGCGCTGAAGCGGCTTTTTGCTGCATGTTGTGCTCACATGCTGCGAACACTGCACATGGCTCTGCGATGCTACTGTACCAAACTTATATTATGTTCAGCTCTGTTCAATACGAACAGGTCTTTTGTACAATTTGAACCGCACCCAGACCATGTTGAGAAGTAGCAATCCACCAGAGACGATAAACAAACCTTCGATGCCGATAAATCCGGCCATGAAACCACCGATGATTGCACCTAGCATGTTTCCAAGCGCAAGTGTACTCGTATTGAAACTAAAAGCACGGCTGATCATCCCATCTGGTGTGTACGAACGTATCAGGGCATTCACACTTGGCAACAATCCACCCATAAATACCCCCATTGCAAACCGAACTAAGATGAGCTGCCACACGCTCTGCACAAATGCTTGGGGAATTAACATAAGCCCAGTCCCGATGAGAGAGAAGGTGAGCACCTTGTGTGCCCCGATCCGGTCACTTAATTTGCCTAGGAATGGTGACATCACCATATTGGACATGCCGGTAACTGCCCCTACGAGTCCTGCCCAGAACGCAACATTTAGAGCCGAACCATGAAGCTCCTGCACATATAGTGGCAACAGAGTCATTGGGCTAATCATGGCAAACTGTAGCAGGAACGTTACGGCGAAGAGCACAGGTAATTGTGGTGATTTATTCAGTTCTTTCAAACCGGACAATACGGATTGTTCAGGCAGCTTGGCTGCTTCTTGGCGATCAAACTTCTCTCTTACAAGGAACATAGCAAGCATAGAAGCGGCGAAGATTAATCCACCTGTAATATAGAATATAGGCCGAAATCCTACAGCATCAGCTAACAAACCGCCCATGAGTGGACCTAAGATTGTACCGGCAACTTGTCCAGACTGACTGATTCCCATGGCGAATCCCATACGATCTTTGGGTGTTGTTCCCGAAATGAGGGAGACTGCGGCAGGGTTGAAGCCTGAGATTGTACCGTTCAGAAGGCGTAATAGGAGCAACTGCCAAGGGTTTTGTGCAAGACCCATCAACGCGATAACGATCGCCATCCCGAATCCTGAGCGCAGTAGCATAATTTTGCGCCCGTATTTATCGGACAGCTTGCCCCATAAGGGTTGGAACAAAAAGGACGTGAGGAAATTGGCTGCAAAAATAAATCCCGCCCAGATGCCAATTTCATGCTCGCCCACCACGCCCAGATCCCTTGCGAGGTAAAGGGACAAAAATGGGGTAATCATGGTCATGCCCGAGTTGACCAGAAACTGTCCAAACCAAAGCACAATGAGATTAACTTTCCATGTTTTCAAAGTGCTTTCACTTCCTTTCAAAGCTTTTTCTGTAATTCTCGAAAAACACCATCTAACTATTATAACACAATTGGCATATGGATGAGGGGTGTAACGAATGTCATAGTATTGTCATTGGAACACATCTATACGAGGTTGTTACAGAACTTCAAAAAGGGCATAATGGTAATTATGAGTCCAAAAACTATTGGAGGCTTCTTACATGAGCTATAATGATCGTCTGATTCTGGCGAGTTTCAAACAACAAGTTGACCGTGTTCCAGTATGGTACATGCGGCAGGCTGGACGTTACGATCCCGAATATCGCAAAATTAAAGAAAAATATTCTTTGCTCGAAATTTGCCAGCGGCCCGAGCTCGCGGCTGAAGTAACCCTCATGCCCGTCCGTAAATTAGGCGTGGATGCGGCTATTTTGTATTCAGATATTATGAATCCGGTTGCTTCGCTTGGCATTGATTTTGATATTGTCAAAAACATTGGACCGGTCATTGATAATCCGATTCGGACAGCGGCTGATGTGGAGCGTTTGCGTCCCATTGACGTTGAAGGTGATCTGTCACATATATTAGAAACTATTCGAATTTTGGATAAAGAATTAGATGTGCCGCTCATTACGTTTGCCGGTGCACCGTTCACGATTGCTAGTTACCTGATTGAGGGTCGACCTTCAAAAGGCTACATTCGAACCAAAACGATGATGTATAGTGAGCCGCAAATGTGGCATCAATTGATGCAAAAATTAGGTGATATGGTAATTACATATGTTCGTGCACACATTGCCAACGGCGGTAAGGCATTCCAGTTATTTGATAGCTGGGTAGGCGCGCTTTCACCAAATGATTTTAGAACCTATGTGTTGCCTACGATTACTCGTATCTTTACCGAATTGTCCGATTTGAATGTACCGAAAATTTATTTCCCTGGTGTAGCCTCAGGCGAACTGCTGCCTACTTTGGTAGATCTGCAAGCAGATGTTATTGGATTGGACTGGAGAGTATCTATCTCAGAAGGCCGCAAAAGATTAGGTGGTAAGTTTGCCGTACAGGGTAATCTGGATCCGTATGTGTTAACTGCGCCGATGGAATTGCTTAAACAACAGGCAAAAGTAATCATTGATCAAGGTATCCAAGAGCCGGGTTATATATTCAATCTGGGACATGGACTCTTTCCGGAAGCATCGCTTGATAAATTGAGAGAGCTGACAGCATATATACATGAATATTCAACAGAAGCTTTAAAAACTGAGGTGACTATTACTAATGACTAATACTGTAGGCGTACTCGTGATGTCGTATGGCACACCTGAAAATATGGAGAGCATCGAGGCTTATTACACACACATTCGAAGAGGCCGTGCACCTGAGCCGGAGCAATTGAAGGAACTTAGTGATCGCTATGAAGCAATTGTGGGGGGCGTGTTCCCCCTTCGGGAAAACACCGACAATCAAGTTCGGGCGCTGCAAGAGACATTGAATAAGGACGAGCGTGCAAGTCAGGTAGAGTTCAAGTGTTATCAGGGGCTCAAGCATGCTTATCCTTTCATTGAAGATGGTGTGGAGCAGATGGCAAAGGACGGAATTCAGTCGGCTATTGGGATCGTACTTGCTCCCCATTATTCCACAATGAGTGTAGGCAGCTATATTAAGCGTGCACGTGAGAAGGCGGAAGAAATGGGCATTCAGATGTCCTTTGTCGAGAGCTATCATCTGCATCCGAAGCTGATTCAGGCTCTGTCTTCACGCGTAAGTTCGAAGTTGGATATGTTCGAAGAGGCAGGAGCCAAACGTGGGGATGTTCGTGTATTGTTCAGCGCACATAGCTTGCCAGCACGGATTGTAGATATCGGTGACCCTTACCCGCAACAGCTATTGGAAACGTCTGAGGTCATTGCTTCCCGTTTGGGCATCACGAACTGGCAATTCACTTGGCAGAGTGCCGGTCGTACAGCAGAGCCTTGGCTTGGTCCTGATATTTTGGATACACTTCAGGAGCTTTCCCGTGAGCAGGTGGAGGATGTGTTAGTCGCTCCAATCGGTTTTGTATCAGATCATCTGGAAGTGCTGTATGATCTGGATATTGAAGCCAAAGCAATTGCTAAAGAGATCGATATGCGCCTCATGCGTACGGATTCTCTGAACAGTGATCCACTCTATATGGAGACGCTCAGTGACGTCATTCTAAGCCAGTGGCAGCAAGGAACGGATGTGTAATGGAAGATAAGAAACGGCGTGTCGTCGTTGTAGGCGGCGGACTAACCGGCCTCAGCGCGGCATTCTATATACGGAAACATTATCGGGAAGCGGGGTTTGAACCCGTGATCACTCTGGTGGAGAAAAGCTCCTCCATGGGCGGTATGATTGAGACTCTTCACCGTGACGGATTTGTTATCGAAAAGGGACCTGATTCGTTCCTTGCTCGCAAAACTGCGATGATTGATCTGGCTAAGGAACTTGAGATGGATCATGAACTCGTCAGTCAAAATCCGGAGTCCAAGAAGACATACATCATGCAGCGCGGCAAGCTTCATCCGATGCCAGCAGGACTCGTTCTGGGTATTCCAACGGAGCTTAGACCTTTTCTGCGGAGTGGTCTGGTATCCCCTGCAGGTAAACTGCGTGCGTTAATGGATTTCTTCATTCTTCCCAAACGTACAACAGAAGATGAGTCGTTAGGCTATATGATTGAACGACGTCTAGGCACAGAGGTTCTTGAGAATTTAACAGAACCATTACTTGCAGGCATTTATGCAGGGGATATGCGCCGATTAAGTCTACAAGCTACTTTTCCTCAATTCGGAGAGGTTGAGAGGGACTATGGCAGCCTGATTCGAGGTATGATGACAGGTCGTAAGCCTGCAGAAACTCACACAGGCACGAAAAAAAGTGCTTTCCTTAATTTCCGTCAAGGCCTTCAAAGCCTGGTTCATGCACTTGTACATGATCTACAGGATGTCGAGCAACTGATGAATACTTCAGTACAAGCATTGAATGTTCAGGCTGGAAACGACGCTAGATATACGGTGCAATTGGACAATGGTAAGAGCCTTGATGCGGATGAGGTTGTAATTACAGTGCCTACGTATGTAGCATCATCGTTACTGCAACCCCATGTGGATACGGCAGCACTTGATGCGATCAATTATGTATCTGTAGCCAATGTGGTGCTTGCCTTTGAGAAAAAGGATGTAGAGCACGTATTCGATGGTTCGGGTTTCCTCGTTCCGCGTAAGGAAGGCCGCAACATCACTGCCTGCACATGGACATCAACAAAGTGGCTGCATACTAGCCCAGATGATAAAGTGTTGCTGCGCTGTTATGTTGGCCGTTCCGGGGATGAGCAAAATGTGGAGCTTCCGGATGATGCACTCACTGAATTGGTGATGAAGGATCTTCGAGAGACAATGGGCATTGAAGCCACGCCGATTTTTGCTGAGATCACTCGACTTCGTAAGTCGATGCCGCAATATCCGGTAGGTCACTTAGAGCATATCTCTGCATTGCGTGAAGAGCTTGGCAAACAGTTGCCTGGTGTTTATATCGCGGGTGCGGGTTATGAAGGTGTGGGGTTACCTGACTGCATCAGACAGGCAAAAGAAATGTCGATGATAGCGGTACAGCAACTTGCCGCGAATTAACAGAGATTGAATGTTCGAAAGAAACTCTTTTGAACCATCTCATAAAGAGCTGTCTTGAGCGTAGATTTTCTACAGGAAAGACAGCTTTTTTTTATACCATTCCATACCATGGCTGGTATAATGGTTAAGATTGCTGTATAGAAGAGGAGTTGCCTATGTATCCGCCAAGATCTCAACGAAGTGAAGTAAAGAAAAAAACGAGACGTACTCGCAAACGGATCGTTTGGGTCATTAATTTGTTGCTGATAGTTATGATCGGACTTGTATGCTTGTATTATGCCATTGAAATGAGAGAGCAGGCAGATCGTACGGTGGAGGAGACAACGGTCACTCCAGAGTCCTCCGGTGAGGTTGAATCTCAAGGAGGTGACTCGTTAACGACACCTGAGGCAACCCCTGAGACGGATGATACGGCAGAAGAGGAGCCGGCTGTGTCCAATGACCAAGATGCTGAAGAGACTAGTAATGACCAGACGGACAACACGGAAGAAGCCGCCAACACGGATACGAATAATACGTCTGGAACGGACGTAAAGCAGCCGGCCAAACCGTCTAAGTCAGACAGCTCTACAGGAAATGGGAGCTCGGCAGCAGCACCAGGGAACCAAGAGCCTGTTCATTCAGCTAATGATGTAACGATTCATTTTGTCGGGGACATACAGTTCTCGGGAAAAGTAGCTGAGCTGCTGGAGAAGAATGGATACGATTACCCCTTTCAGAAGTTAGGAAACCTCTTTAAGGATGACGACCTGACGATTGGAAACTTGGAAACACCGGTAACGACTGGTGGTACAGGTGCAGCGAACAAAACATATGTTTACAAATCCTCGCCCAAAGCGTTAGCGGCTATGGCAGATGCGGGATTTGATGCGGTTAATCTCGCGAACAATCATATTTTGGATCAGGGTGTAGAGGGTTTAGTGGATACGCTAGGTTATTTGAAGGAATATGGAATCGCTCACACCGGAGCAGGCATGAATCAGGATGAAGCATTTGCACCGGCATATTTGGAGCGTAAGGGAATGAAGATTGCATTACTTGGCTTCAGCCGTGTGGTTCCTGAGACAAGTTGGAAGGCGGAAGGCAATCGAGCTGGTGTAGCTGAAGCCTACAGTTCCACTGCCGCAGTAAAAGCCATTCAGGATGCGCGCAAAAATGCAGATCTCGTTATTGTCGTGGCGCATTGGGGAGTAGAGCGAGTAAGTACACCTAATGATGACCAGACTCGCTTGGCACATGAATTTGTAGATGCAGGAGCAGACCTTGTTATAGGGGGGCATCCGCATGTGTTACAAGGTATGGAATACTATAAGGGTAAATGGATTGCATATAGTACAGGGAATTTTATTTTCTCCAAATCAACCACAGAGGAAACGTGGAAAACGGCTGTATTTCAAGCTCGCTGTAGTGCAGAAGCTAAATGCAGCATGAAGGTGATTCCTTACGAAGCTGCACTGGGTCAGGCTATTCCTATGCTAGGTGAAGCTAATAAGTTACTGCTACAGCAGATGACGAAGCTTTCGCCAGGTGTTCGATTTGATGCTAGTGGTGTTGCTACCCCAAGTTAATTAGTATTGAGCATATTGATGAATGTAACTGTAAGTCATATATGAATGAAGCTAGAACGTTGCGGAGGAGTGGATCAGATTGAACAATAGCTGTGTCGCGCATCGTGGGTTTTCTTCCATTGCACCAGAGAATACGATGGCAGCCTTTGAACTTGCTATGGAGCAGCCCCAAGTGCAATGGATCGAACTGGATGTACAATGTTCACGTGATGGTGTTCCTGTTGTCATTCATGACTTTACCTTCAATCGAACTACAGATGGAGAGGGTCTAGTACGGGAGACCGATTGGTCTGAGATTCAAAGGTTAGATGCAGGATCTTGGAAAGGAAAAAGTTATGCAGGAGAACGGATTCCCTCCCTTGGCGAGGTGCTTGATCGTTGCTGTGGCAAGGTTCGACTGAATATTGAGCTGAAAACGCAAGGTGATATGTATCCTGATCTTCCTGCCGCCGTCATTCATGAAGTGCGACAAAGACATATGCAGCATGATGTGGTGCTGACTTCCTTTGAACCGAAAGCATTAGCTAAAGCGAAAGAGATCGCACCAGAGTTTCAAACGGGATTGATCATTGATGCTCGTCCAGGCGATCTGTTAGCTCGATTGAAACAATTGCAGTGCAGCTTCCTGTCCATCGGTTATACGAATGTGGATAAATCCTTGATGCGTGAGATGCAACACGAGGAGATTCAGGTGATGGCTTGGACAGTGGATGACAAAACGATTATGAAACGCCTCGCGGCAATTGATCCTACGCTGATGTTATGTACGAATTGTCCTGATGTGTGGGAAAAGGCGTTCCACGAAACGACGCGTCATTTCTTCAGACCCTAATTTGCAATCATTTCGAAGTGAATTATAATATGTATTTATATGAAATAGTAAAATACATTCTTAATCTGTGCTAATGAATCTGGTAAAGGTGGTTATCTAACGATGCTGACAAATATTCGTAACGTATACTGTGTAGGACGCAATTATAAACTGCATGCTGAAGAATTGGGTAACGCGGTACCAGATGAGCCGATGATTTTTATGAAACCTTCTCATGCGGTTGTGCCGCTTAATGGAGAAGCAATGGCATTGCCTTCTACCAAAGGTGAAGTACACTATGAAGCCGAATTAGTGATTCGGATCGGACAGAACTACCAGCCAGGAGGCTCTATTCTGGATCTAGTTGATGCGTATGCTTTCGGTATCGATTTTACATTACGTGACGTACAGTCGGTGATTAAGAAGAAGGGTCACCCATGGACTGCGGCCAAAGGTTTCAAAAATTCAGCGCCGATCACGGAGTTTCAAACCTTCACAGATGTAGATTCATTACAAAAGGCTGATTTTACGCTGAGTAAAAATGGTGAAGAGGTTCAGCGCGGTAATATTCGTAATATGATTTTCGATCTCCAGACGATTGTGGACTACGTGGGACAACACTACGGTCTTGGAGAAGGTGATGTCATTTTCACCGGTACACCCGAGGGTGTCGGATCAACTGTAGCTGGCGATGTACTTGAACTCACTTGGAATGGCGAGTCGGTTGGTAAGTGTACGATTGTAGCAGCTAATTAAACATAGAGCATTTGATTGAGAGTAACATTAATAACAAGAGGGGCGTGCAAACGCTCCTTTTTTATATGCCAATGAGATTGGGAGTGCTGTTCGAGCCCGCTAAATGTCTGCTGCACTTATATGGGTAGGTATGAGGTATTAGCGCTCTCAGTTACCAATGATATGAGTTCTGATTGTTGTGCAGTATACTGTTCCAAGCTGATACTTCCATTCGCAAGTCGCTCATCCAACTGTTTGCTAAGCTGGGTAACTTGTAGAGCGATGACCGCATCGATATCACCATCGTTTTGCTCAGCGATCATTCGTAGCGATTTACCGGCATACAAATCTCGAACGAATTCGGCGTCCGTAGTTTGATTAAGAGCATGAAGCAATGCATCCTCATTCTGTTCACTCTGATCCGTTGCATTCATACTGATAATAGACCATTTGGCAAGGGGAATCGGTGTAATGGCGGACTTACTCCAAGCTGTTCCGGCAAAAGACATCGTTACAATCATCGTACCAACAATGATTACACGTTTCATATTCATAAAGGTCATCCTCATTTCAATTTGGAATTATAGTTCATTTGGTATGTACTTGCTCTAGATATAGTGTAATTGAAAAACCTGAACTCAAACTTAAATAGAGATAAAACCTGTGTGGTAATGAATTCCATATCTTAAGCGAGGTTTCTTCGCTTATTCGGCTGGTGAGTTCGTATTTCGGCATTAGGATCAAACCGTGGTATAATTAGATTTCAAAAATATAAATGACGTCATGTGGGCGCTGTGAGCTACCATGTGCAGGAGAATGTATGAACTGGATCATTGGCGCGGTGTGCGCTTTAATCGTAGCTGGAGCAGCCTACCGAAAAAAATCACTCACCCAATCTGGCAGTCTTGCGGCTGTGTTGATGGGAACGATTTATTATGGGGCAGGTAACCTGTTCTGGTTTGGAACGCTGCTATTATTTTTCATCACCTCAACGCTACTCTCCAAATATCATAAGGATCGCAAGCAGGAGCTGGAGAAGTCCTATGCCAAAACAGGAAACCGGGACGCTGGTCAAGTGCTGGCTAACGGTGGTATAGGCATGGTGCTATGTCTAGCAAACTGGATTGCTCCACATCCATTCTGGATGTATGCATTTATCGGTGTAATGGCTACCGTTACATCGGATACATGGGCAACGGAGTGGGGAAGTTTGAGTCGTAGACCACCACGCTCAGTAGTGACATGGAAGGTGCTTACACCCGGTACTTCGGGAGGCGTATCCTGGCTAGGAACTATGGCTGCTGCTGTGGGTGGAGCCTTAATTGGATTAGGTGCGTTTTTCTTTTCTTGGATTGCAGGACTGGAAGGACTAGGCTTGTTCGGTTGGATGAGTGTTGGACTAGTCGGTGGTCTTGGAGGCGCATTTGCAGATTCTTATCTAGGAGCGACGCTCCAGCATATGTACCGTTGTACAGTGTGTGGACGCGAGGTGGAGGTTGCTGAACATTGCGGTCATTCTACAGTGCATTCACGTGGATGGTCATGGATGAGTAACGATCTGGTAAACGTGCTAAGCTCGCTTATTGGCGGATGTTTGGCTATTGTATTGGGGATTATTTTGGCGTTGTAGGGAGGGAGTACTGTTGAGTACTGTTCAAGGAGACAAATCAGAGGCTATTTTGGATGCGGCTTATGGTATCTTTGGTTCAAAAGGATTTTATGAGACCAAGATGTCCGATATTGCAGATGAGGCCGGCATTGCAAAGGGCACGATTTATTTATATTTCAAAAGCAAGGAACAATTATTTATTGCTGTATCGAAGCGGGACTGTAATAGCTTTATTAGCCGTCTTGATTATGCTTTGAAATCCAATGATAATACGGGTGACAAGCTTGGTGCTATCGCGAAAACGCACTTAACTTATTATTATGAGCGGCGTAATCATACGAAACTATTTTTTATGGCACCTAACAATGACCCTGATCTGATGAAGTTTATGAAGGGGTTCATGAATGAATATATGAGTATGGTATGTGAGGTGCTGAAAAGCGCCAATGTACCTGAGCCTGTGCTCTTAGCTGAGGCTTATATAGGAATTCTGGATCGGCTGAAAATGGACATTATGCTTAATCCTGAGTTTAACGAGGATGATCTGAACAAACGCATTTCCTTTGCAGCGGCACTGTTCCTGGATGGCTGCCGTTCGTTTATTCAAGTATAGAACGTAGTAACAAGATATATAGAATATCAATTTACAGAGAAGTAGGTACAAACGATGAACATAATGACTGTAGAGCAAATTTCCAAAAGCTATGGCGAAAAAATATTGTTCAAGGATGCCTCATTTGGTATGGGGGATCAAGATAAGATTGGTGTCGTTGGGGTAAATGGAACAGGAAAGTCAACGTTTCTACGTGTAATAGCAGGTATTGAACCTGCGGATGATGGACAGATTGCCATCGGGAATGATGTACGCATTCAATTTCTAGCGCAAAATCCTCAATTTAATCCAGACAATACCGTACTGCAACAAGTATTTGAAGGCGACAGCCCTGAGATGAAGACAGTGCGTGAATATACCGAGACGATGGAATTACTGGAACTTAATTCTTCCGATCCTGCCTTGCAAGAGCGACTGATGCGTTTGAATCAACAGATGGAACACCTCCAGACCTGGCAGATGGAGAGCGAAGCCAAAAGCATTCTATCCAAGCTGGGCATTCGACAATTCGACGCACGTATGGGCACATTATCTGGAGGACAGCGTAAAAGGGTAGCTCTAGCTTCTGCGTTAATTCATCCGTGTGAGCTGCTTATTTTGGATGAGCCAACCAACCATATTGATAATGACTCTGTTGTGTGGCTAGAGCAATATTTGCAAAAACGTCGTGGAGCTCTCTTGATGATTACGCATGATAGGTACTTCCTCGATCGTGTTGCTAATGTGATGCTTGAGCTAGATCATGGACGATTATTCCGGTACGAAGCGAACTATACGCGTTTCCTAGAATTAAAAGCAGAGCGAGAAGAACGTGAGTCAGCATCCGAGCAGAAGCGGCAAAATCTGCTGCGTACAGAGCTTGCTTGGATTCGACGTGGTGCAAAAGCTCGTACAACCAAACAAAAAGCGAGAATTGATCGCTATGAGCAATTGAAGGATCAACAAGGGCTGAACCGCTCCGGTTCAATGGACGTTTCGGTTGGCTCGACCCGTCTAGGGAAGAAGATTCTAGAGATTGAGCATTTATCCAAATCAGCAGGTGGACGTAAACTGATTGAAGATCTGAGTTACATCGCTGTACCAGGAGATCGAGTGGGGATCGTTGGTCCGAATGGTAGTGGTAAATCGACGCTGTTACAGATGATTTCCGGTAAGCTGGAACCGGACGCAGGTGAGGTTTCTTTGGGGCCAACCGTTAATCTCGGTTACTTCACACAGGAACATCAGGAGATGGATGAAACATTGCGGGTTATTGAGTACATTAAGGAAGTTGCCGAGAACGTGAAAACGGCTGATGGCTCGCTAATTACCGCTTCGCAGATGTTAGAACGTTTCCTATTTACCCCAACAGCTCAATGGACGCCAATCTCTCGGTTGTCGGGTGGGGAGAAGCGTAGACTATATTTGCTTCGTGTATTAATGGCTGCACCTAACGTTTTATTGCTCGATGAGCCAACGAATGACTTGGATATTCAGACTTTGGCTGTACTAGAAGATTATCTGGATGATTTCCCTGGCGTTGTCTTCGTCGTATCCCATGATCGATACTTCTTGGATCGTACGGTAGATAAGGTTCTCTCCTTTGAAGGTGAAGGTGCTGTAAGGGTTCATGTGGGCGACTATAGTGAGTATGCGGAATGGATGTTAAAAAACGTGACATCTACTACGGCTGCGTCCTCTCAGACAAAAAGTGGGGTGGAGAATGTTGATTCCAAATCTTCAACGGATGAGCGTAAGTCGGCTACTTCTACAGCGAAGCCTAAGCTGAAATTCAGCTTCAAGGAACAACGTGAATATGATCAAATTGATGAGAATATTGAGAAGGCTGAAGCTAATCTGGCTCGAATTAATACCGATATGGAGGCAGCCTTCAGTGACTCCGCCCGTCTGCAGGAGTTGATGGCGGAACAGGCAGAGGCCGAGCGTCATCTAGAAGAACTGATGGAGCGTTGGACGTACTTGAATGAATTGGCAGAGCAAATTGAGCAAAACAAATCGTAAGATTGCTTTGCTTCTTAACTAGAATGGTAAGTGCAAGCTCATAGCTTGAAAGTTCAAACAAAAGTTGAATTAAACCCTGAAACTGTAGCCTTTTTTCAAACGCAACATGATGTTGCCTGTGAAAAAGGGCTTTTTCTATTCAGGCTAGGTTATTTAAGTCGGTTTAATTGTTTCATTTCCTTTTTCAGCTGATCTTTAATGCGAACGCATTTATTCAAATGTAAAAAATTATGTCTTGTCGCTGGCATTAGTACAAGTCCGGCGATTGTTTTCTTGCTCCAATATTCAGCAATACCACTTGCTTCTTGAAGAATAGCCTTTTCATCAAACAACTTTTTAATCCTACTATCTTGTACTTTATTTCTAAACTCGCCTGGCTGCAGTGACGAAACGATTTGTCGGGTTTGTTTTCCTACGGCGATCCTATATTCTAACAATGATTCTATATTGATCAGTGAACTTAATTCTGCAATATCATCATCACTCATACTGTTTCCGCTATGGGAAAAACGGATGTTCATTTTTTGTAGCCATTGATCAGAATGAAGTACCTGTTGACTGTCAGCAACTAAAATATTCATTGTTATGTCCTCAACTCTTGCGATATGCCAGAGATGCCATACGATTGAATTTTTTGTATCTCGAGCGCGTACGGGATACTTCCTTAAGTTACTTTCATCCATATGTTCTAGAACAATGTCCTCTAAGGTATGGATACGATCCTTACTCATTTTCGATGAGTATAACAAGGCATGGTGATCGAGAAAAAGCTTAATCGTTGGAACATGTTCATTTGCATTTAAAATGATTTCGGTTAATTGCTTATGGTTTTCGTTCCAAGTCCTTCTTTGCTCAATATTCATTAAAATTACCTCCAGAATAAAGTGGGAAGAAATTCAGTTGCTTCACAAGCAAACGATACCTCACCAAGACCTGACCAAGATCGTCTCTATTTCAAGAAACAAACAGGAAGAAACTAACATATTATTTTTTTATTCGACGCTATGTTTCGTATTCCTTGCTGTCTAAATAACGAAATCATGACAAGTGATTGGCTGAATAATTGGCTGTCACACCGTTTAAGTACTCATCCATCGTTATAGTCGGAGGTGATCATTGTCCGCATTTTTGGATGAACTTATTTGATCTCTCCGAAAATGTGAATTGCATTATTATGAAACGTTTCTCCTTTCATTACGTTGTAATAAGTAAAGAATTCCATAGGAGGGAGCCGGTACCACATGAGTTATAAAGAATTGAATGAGCAATTGGCGATTCTGAAGGAAAAGGGGAGAATTTACGAGAAGTGGAAGAGTAGGCTCGCGAAACTAAACGAGGAAGAGAACGAGTGGAAAGCGAAAGTAGAGCGGCGCATGGAGCATTTGGAAAAGGAACAAAGCGATGTAGATCGTCTTAATAGCATGACATTGTCGGCATTTTTCTATAATTTAATTGGTAAGAAACAGGAACGGTTAGAGAAGGAAGAGCTGGAGCTCATGGAGAGCAAAGCTGAGTATGATACGGCATACCGGATGTTACAGGATGTTCAAGAACAGCGGTTGCAGGTGCAGCGTGAGCTGGATGGACAACGCGAACTTCAATTTTGGGAAAGTGATTACAAGCAGCTATGGGGCAAGAAGGAGCACCACCTGCTCGCCAGAGATCATGAGCTGCAACAGATGGCAGAGGATCGCGAGCATGTCATCGGGGAATTGAAGGAGCTACAGGAGGCGGAGCGAGAAGGTAAACGTCTAATGCTCGCCTTGGATCGTGCGGCAGAGGCTTTGAAGTCGGCAGGGAACTGGGGAGTGTACGACATGATGGGTGGCGGTATGATATCTACTCATATTAAGCGTAGTCGGATGGATGATGCACAATCTGCCATCAATGAAGCCGGACGACATCTGAAACGTTTTCAGAAGGAGCTGGATGATGTCAAAATGGCGGTCAAAGCCGATTTAGAACTCGGAGGCTTACTATCGTTCGCTGATTATTTTTTCGATAACCTCTTCGTGGATTGGATGGTTCAGGACAAAATTCGTAAAGCTGAATCTCAGGTGCAGGAAGGACAAAGTACGATTCGTCGTACCATGCATGTGCTCAAAAATGAAATACGTGCACATCAGGCAAGCAAGGAAAGCTTGGAGCGTCGTTATCATCAACATATTGAGCTTGCCTATTAGCTTCATGCTCCTATATTCTATAAAAAAATCTAAAATAGGGTACGCCTTGCTATCCATGAAGTTATGGTGCAAGACGTACCCTATTTACGTTAAATACCGGTTACTGATTATTCAACTTGATAAGACGGACAGAAGATGGTAAGTGCTTCTTTTTACATTATGAAATTGCCTATTGTATGACGTTTAGCTTATTTGGTTGTTATATATGCCGTGAGCAATCGCGCGGTGTTTAACACTGCGTCTTTATGAGTACGCTCCATGGAGTGAGAGGCGTGAACCCCTGGGCCAATGAGTGCAGCTCGAATGTTGTTGCCGGCACGTAACGCAGCGGAACCGTCTGATCCATATTGTGGATAAATGTCGATGACATAATCCATGTTGCTCACTTTTGCTAGCTCGATTAAGCGGCTTGTCATCTCATAGTCGTATGGACCCGAAGAATCCTTGGCACAGATCGATACATCGGTTTCTTTACAGCTGAGATCATCACCCATAGCTCCCATATCTACAGCGATCATTTCGCTAATCTCGGCAGGGATATAGGATGCTCCGTGCCCCACTTCTTCGTAGTTGGAGATTAACAATGACACGTTATGTAGAGGCTTCCAGCCCTCGCGGTGAGCAGACTCCAGTATGCCAAATAAGGCAGCTACGCTGGCTTTATCATCAAGATGTCTTGATTTGATATAACCACTTGGTGTAATGACAGCTCTGGCATCGAAGGAAATGAAGTCTCCGACACAGATACCTAGTCCTAATACATCCTCCTTGGAATTAACGACTTCGTCAATTCGAACTTCCATGTTACTCTCTTTACGTTCGAAGGTACGTGCATCGGGATAGACGTGTACAGAGGGATGAAGAGAGAGAATCGTGCCTGTGTAGCTTCTACCATCCCGAGTATGAATCGTGCAGTATTCATTTTCAATACTCTGCATGGAGAATCCGCCAACAGATGTTAGTTTCAAAGTGCCGTAGGAAGTAATTGAGCGTACCATTGCACCTAGGGTGTCAACGTGTGCGCTAAGTCCAATCGTTTTGGATGAATCTTGTCCAGCCAGCGTAAGGATCGCTCCGCCTTTATTGTTTAATTCAAAAGGAATGGATAATTTGTCTGCTTCCTCACGAATCATCTCGATGATGTGGTGTGTATATCCACTTGGACTCGGTGTATCTAGCATTTTTTTAAGCAAAGTTAAGACATAGGATTCATTAATCGTAAAAGACATGGTATAACTTCCTCCTTAAAAATCATTGTTGTGGAACAAATACAGCCTGTCTGGCAGGAATGTTGGAGCTCACCCATTCCTTAGGCCAGCAGGCTGCCTGTTTTTTACAACGTACCTGTAGGATTTCCTTTACGCTGGCTTTCGATAGAGTCATTAGCAACAGAACTTTCCGGTTCAGTTGTTTCAAATGTATCCATTGAAGCGTAGGAATCGAACGTGTCAGTGCTTGATGTGGGTGCGGCATTCTCTAATTCAGCTACGCGTAGCTTCAACTGTTTGTTCTCACGTTGCAGTCGATATTGGCGATAGATGCCGTATGACCCTACAATAATTCCACCGATCAGCGTACAGCCGAGAATCAGTAGAATTAGCGGGATTTGGAACGTGTTAAAGAGCAGGTTAACCTCTACCGAATTCACATTAATGACAGCAAATATTCCGGTTAAGAGTGCAAAAACAAGACCTGCGATAAGCGCCCATTGCATTTTCATGGTGGTGCCTCCTTGTTGAACAATTCAGGACTAAGATACATTACCCCATTAGCCTGAGGTTGTATCCTGCAATGATTATAAAATCCCCTGCCCGAATGGGCAAGGGATGCAGGTCGTAAGGATGGAACAACAACCTTATTTGGTTAATTCCTCCATCTGCTCGATCAATTCTTTGAAGACGCTCATAGCTTCACGGATCGGCTGCGGTGAGGACATATCCACACCAGCTTTTTTCAGGATGTTGATGGAGTAATCGCTACCGCCACTCTTCAGGAAACCGAGATAGCGATCTACTGCAGGCTGACCCTCTTCCAGAATTTGCTTCGAGAAGCTAGTTGCAGCTGAGAAGCCTGTAGCATATTTGTAAACGTAGAAGCTGTTATAGAAGTGGGGAATACGAGCCCATTCCATTTCAATTTCTTTGTCTACTGCCATGTCTTTACCATGATATTGTACGTTCAGATCATAATAAATCTCGGATAGCAGCTGTGGAGTGAGCGCATCGCCTTGCTCCGCACGTTCATGAATGATCTTCTCGAATTCGGCAAACATCGTTTGACGGAAGACCGTAGTACGGAATTGATCTGCATAATAAGTTAATAGATACAACTTCTCTTTTGGATCGGTTGATTTGTTCAATAGATAATCCATCAACAATGCTTCGTTCGTGGTCGATGCAACTTCAGCAAGGAAGATGGTGTATTGCGCATCACGGTACGGAAGCGTTGTATCTGAGTAATGAGAATGCAGCGCATGACCCATTTCATGAGCAAGTGTAAACATGCTGTTCAGATTATCCTTGTGATTGAGCAGGACATAAGGGTGCGTGCCGTAAGCTCCCCATGCATAAGCGCCTGAGCGTTTATTTTCATTCTCATATACATCGATCCAGCGATTATCATAACCTGCCTGAAGTGTATCAGCATAATCCTGCCCCAGTGGCTTCAAGCCATCTTTGACGATTTGTTTGGCTTCATCATAGGTGATATCCATCTTGTACTCATCTACGAGTGGAGCGAACAGATCATACATATGCAATTGATCAACACCAAGCAATTTCTTACGCAGATCCATGTAACGGTGCAGCAAAGGAAGGCTTTCGTGAATGGTATCCACGAGGTTTGTGTATACATCCTTCGGAATGTTGTCGCCGTAGAGGGACATTTCCAGAACAGAAGGATACTTGCGTACGTCTGAATAAAACATATTTTTGGTTACATTGGCATTCAGGGCAGCAGCAATCGTATTTTTTTGTTTGCCATATGTTTCATATACCGCCTTAAAAGCGCGTTCGCGAACTTCACGGTTCGGATTTTCTAGGAATTGAATGTAACTGCCATGTGTCAGTTCAACTTCATTTCCTTGTTCATCCTTAATTTTTGGGAATTTGAGATCGGCATTGTTCAACATGCTAAAAATCGTTTGCGGAGCTTGAGAGAGGTTACCCACTTGAGCCAGTAAAGCTTCCTCTGTTTTGCTCAGAACATGCGCTTTTTCCCGTTTCATTTCTTCTAAAGTGAACTTGTAAGCTTTAAGTTGCTCATCAGCAATTAATGCATCCAGTTGATCGTCTGGAAGTGCCAAAATCTCAGGTGTTACAAACGAGAGGGCTTCCCCAACTTGAACACTCAGCTTTTGCGCTTTTTGGGAAAGGTTTTGATATGTAGGATTAGCTGTGTCTTCATCTTGGTGCATGCGTGCGTACACAAAAAGACGCTCGATTTTGAGAGATACCTCATCTTCCAGCTCGAAACATGCGTTTAATGCTTCGGGTTTATCCAGTTTGCCTTGAAACTCGGAGGCTTTCTTCGTCAAAGAAGAGACTTCTTCATACTCTTGATCCCAAGCTTTCTGATCGGCAAACAAATCTTCCAGTTTCCAAGTATGTTCAGTTGGTACCTCGGAACGTTTCAATAATTGACTCATGGGAATCCTCCTTAATGGTAATGATGAATCTATGGATGAAACAGTCTTCGCCTCGACCGCTGAAATGGGCAGAGACGAAGGAATTAAGCTAAGTACCAGCAAAATAGCGAATGATCTGCGGTAGTTCAACGTATTTCCTCCTCAGTCATACCAATATTTCGTATAGTATGACCTGGTACACGTTGAAATATTTGAAAAGCTAAGCCCCCATATTGTAGAGGAAATATACAATTAGGAAGAAAGCAAAGCAAATCATAAGAGTGGCGATCAGGGCCATGCCTCTTCTCAGTCGATCCGGGATGGAATTACGTCCCAGAATCAGCACAATTCCTAGGGAAAAGGCGAGAATAATAAATATGACGACATTACTTGAATCGAGCTGCATCAATCTAGACCTCTTTGAAGGCAGCCATAAGCTGGCGCCATTCATCCTCACGGTTCTCGAAATCGGCTTTTGGGAAACGGCGTTCAGCCCAATGCATTAAGGCTGGACGGCTTAAGAACGTATGACATTCCTCGCCCCATTCTTCCGAGATTTCACGAAGCACGAGATACTTGCCCTGTACTTCTACAGTCATCATATTCCATTTGTCTGTTTTGTATATTTCATGTTTTTTTATCATAGGTAGTCTCCAAACTAACGGTTTTGGTAAAATGATACCGTACCCTACGATTCAAAGCAAATTTTTTCGGGATTTATAAAAAAGAAAAATTGCAAAATGGAGGGGCTTACAGTATAATAAGGGTATTCGCCATAGATGGCGATATTTTTAGGAGGTTGTTCATTTGAAAGGTACAGTTAAATGGTTTAATGCAGAAAAAGGCTATGGCTTTATTTCAGTTGAAGGCGGCGAGGACGTATTCGTACATTTCTCCGCAATCCAAGGCGACGGCTTTAAAACATTGGAAGAAGGTCAAGCGGTAGAATTCGAAATCACTGATGGAAACCGTGGTCCTCAAGCAGCTAACGTAACTAAATTGTAAGAATATTTCCGGTCAACGGACTTCTTATAAATGACTTATAGCTGAATATAAGAACACAAGCACAGTCCCCACCTTGGAGGCTGTGCTTTTTTTGATGATTCTTTATCATTATGTGTAATTTGACGCATTTAATTCAGATTGCTGAGAATCTGAATGATCTTCACCTTTATCAACCTGTTCGACGTGTGCCGCTGAATAATAACTTTAGGCCGAATCCAAGCAACGCAGCTAGAGAGAAAGCCATCGCGGTTAAATAAAAGGTTTGTCTACCAGCATGTTGAATCAGTAGTCCGCCTAGTGTTCCACTAAGCAAACCGGCTAAGCTTGACCATACGATCGTAAAGAGAGCCATGCCTGTGGCGCGGTATTCATCCGGTACAAGGTTGGTAATGTATCGAACTGCGGTAACGTAGAATATGCCGAACGTCACACTGTGCATAAATTGAATCGCAACCACTGCTTCAGGCGTATGAGAGATCGACATCAGCAATAGACGTAGGGCATACATTAGAGCAGCAAAGGCAATCAGCGGCAATTCCTTATACCGACTACCGTATTTGCTTAGCAACATGAAGATTGGAATCTCGCTTACAGAAGAGATCAGTAGTGACCAGCCAATTAAGCCTTCGCCAGCGCCCAATTCTTTGAGCGTAATGGTGAGAAAGGCTTCATTCATTCGATGACCCATGGCAAGCAAAAAAACACAGGCGAAAAAGCTCAGCACCTCTCGGCGTTTTAGAATAGCCCATAACCCTGAAAGCTCCATCTTCGTGCTACCACTGGAGGGTTGATCCTGTAAACGCAAACTGATGAGCAGTGTAGTTCCAGCTAAGACGATACATAACCACATGGTCCAACCTACTCCGAACGAACCGAGAAAGTAGCCGATGGTAAGAGCGAAGAAAGCATACCCAATTGAACCAAACACACGAATGGTCGTAAAATTTCTACCATATTTATTAGCGGTTGTAATCGCCATCGTGTCTGCAAGTGGGTAGATTGGATAATAGAAAAAGTAAAATAAGGACACAAGTATAAATACTTCCCCAAATGTTGTTGCGTTGGCTAGCAAAATACCTGTAAGAAACTGTCCTGCGAGCAAGATGATCATGACTTTACGCACTGTTTTATATCGATCACTCGCCATACTCCAGAACATGTTGGAGAATACGGATACAAGTGGACCGATCCCGTACAAGTAACCGATCTCTGCGCGAGAAAAACCAAGGTGGCTAAAGAATAGCTGGAAATAAGAAACCACCAGTACTGTTGAACCGAAAATAGTGAACATCAGTGCCCGCAGCCAGGTTTGATCTGGGCGGGCGTTGTGACTTAATTTCATGTTGTGAAAACTCCAATCCTAAATAACTTTCCAGCACTAACCTTTGAGTGAAGTCGACTTCCTAGAAGATCGAGTAGACATCGAAGGTTCTTTGGTCGTACGCCGAATAACCAACCATACGATAACTAGTTCCGCGAGTAACCCCAGAGATTGTGCGACGGCTCCAATCATGCCATTCCACGCCGGGAAGATGCTCACTAGAATAAGCAGAACGATGATCGTGCAGATTGCATTGGCTGTTTGTGAGCGGAACATCGTTTTGGTCTGTCCTCGTAATAAAATTAGCCCGTTGCTGTAATCGAGAAAAGGCGAGATCAGAGGAAAGAGCACAAAGGCGCGCAAGGTCCATAGACTTTGCTCTAACAGAGTACCCTGAACACTCATGACATTTTCCATCACCCATGGACCTAGGGGTGTGTATGCAATCGATACGGTCATGGCAAAAGGGATAAATCCGGTGACGAGTGCAAATTTTTTGACTAGTTTCGCGTCAATCTCATAGAAATTGAGCACAATTTGGTGAATGTACGTAAAAAAGCTCAGCATCAGCTGCATCAAACTGCTGGCAATAGCAAAGGAAGAGATCGCTAAAGCAATACCCGTTGTTTTGCCAAGCACGATATTAATGACCGGTCCGATGAAGAGTGCGACAAAGCTGGACAGCAATAAAGGTTTGTAGAATCGAAATACATCATTTCTCGTTTCGACGGGATGATCTTCGAGCTTTGCAGGCATATTTCGTTTAATGTTATTTCCCTCAATGAAGCTGACCAACGCCTCAATCATCATACCTGCAGCAAAAATGATGGCACCTACACGTCCGCTATTAATCGTATCAGTATATATAAAATAGAGAGACAGACCGTACATCCCGGCTAATCGAAAGATCATGCCGATGGTCAGCCACTTCGTTCGATTATTTGTTATGATAATGCCTTGATAAACGTTACGGATAACAGAGAAAATACTGACGTACATCAAAATTTCATAAACATCAATAACATGGGATAACAAATCAGGACTAACGCCAAATAAATATTTGAAAACACCTGTACCAATAGGGGAATAGACAATGGCGAATCCGATCAAAAGGACACAGGCGAGAAATATTTTGGTTACAAAGGTGAGTGCTTGAAAAGAAAGTCGGTCCCGAACGAGTGCAGAGCAAGTTTGCCGTAACAAGGTCGAGGGGCGTTCGGTGAGAGTAAGCAGGCTACCGGCAATGGCATAGCTTGCAATGATCGTCTCTGGGTGAGCAGAGCGGGCAAGCGTGCTGTTGATGATAACGTGAGAGATGGTGACTAGAGAGGCAGATATGCCGAGTGGCACAAAAAAAGCAAATAACCGTCTCCACGAGAGCGGTTCACTTGACGTCATGTGAAGGACTCCTTTGATGATTCAAATAAAGCTAGTATATCACAAACCCTTGACAGTGTAAGCGATTTTTTGCCCTGATTATGCGCTACATCATTTGTACAATTAAGGGGTTCATATTATAATAGGATTGGTTAAAAATCGCTCTAATACGTATCAACCAAGTGGAGGCACATTTATTTTGAGCCAATCAAATCAGAGTCGTCATCAATATCCACGAAATTCATTGGATTTGATGAGAAAGGTGTACAAGTACACGATTCCGGAAACGCGGAAAAAATTAGATGAGTGGCGTGAAGAGGCTGAGAAGATTCCGAATGAGGAATTGCGCAATCAGGCACTCGCCAGCATCAGGGACAAGCAATTCCACTGCGAAGGCGGTACGGTCTATGCTTTGCCCGATATGCCGAAGAGGCATATCTTAATTCCGCTAATTGTTGCTTACCAAACAATCAGTGATTATTTAGACAATCTGTGCGACCGCAGCACATCGATGGATCCGAACGACTTTCGTCTGCTCCATCAATCCATGCTTGATGCGGTAGATCCCGAGGCGACACCAGTCAATTATTATGCTCTTCGTGAGGAGCAGGATGACGGTGGGTACTTGCGGAATCTGGTGACTACATGTCAGGAGTTGACTCGTCAGCTACCTGGGTATGCGTCCGCCAAGCCTCAAATTCAGGATCTGGCAGGCCTATACACGGACCTGCAGGTATATAAGCATATCAAACCGGAACTGAGAGAAACGGCTTTGCTCGAATGGTGGTCGGAGCATCGTCACCGCACACCTCAGTTTCGTTGGAACGAATTTGCCGCCGCTACTGGCTCTACGCTGGGCGTATTCATGCTGTTTTTGGCTGCGAGCGATGAGCAGCTGACTGAAGAACAGGCAGCCTCAATCCACACCGCCTATTTTCCGCATGTATGCGCATTACACATTATGCTCGATTATTTAATCGACCAGGATGAGGATCGTGTCGGGGGAGATCTCAACTTCTGTAATTACTATGAGAATGTAGAGACGATGCTGGACCGAATTGCTTTTATTGTGGAGATGGCGCGCAGTGATGTGCAGAACATTCCGGGAAGCTCCTTTCACCGAATGATCATTGAAGGATTACTTGCCATTTACCTGTCTGATCCCAAAGTAAGCGAACAACATGAAGTTCGCGCCATTTCCAAGCGTTTGATGAAGAATAGTCCAATGACAAGAGTGTTTTTCTTTATCTTCAGTCGCTGGATTCGAAAGCACATGTAAGTCAGGCGATTTGTTGCGGGAGCCTGAAGTGAAACTAGAGGAGGAAGAAACATCATGACAGCAGTAAAAAAAATCGCAGTTTTAACGAGCGGTGGCGACTCACAAGGGATGAACGCGGCCGTTCGTGCGGTGGTTCGCAGCGGACTATTTCACGGTCTTGAGGTATATGGTGTGCAGCGTGGTTACCAAGGCCTTCTGAACAACGATATTTTCCCAATGGATCTCCGTAGTGTCGGTGATATCATCCAACGCGGGGGAACAGTTCTACAATCTGCGCGTTGTAAAGAGTTCTACACAGCTGAAGGTCAGGAAAAGGGAGCGGATATTCTTCGTGCTCGTGGCATCGACGGTTTGGTTGTTATCGGTGGAGACGGATCATACAATGGTGCCAACAAGCTGAGTAAGCTCGGCATCAACACAATGGGTCTTCCAGGAACGATTGACAACGACATCTCATTCACTGATTACACTATTGGCTTCGATACAGCAGTAAGTGTAGTTGTTGATGCAGTTAACAAATTGCGGGATACGATGTCTTCCCATGAGCGTTCTTCTATTGTTGAGGTTATGGGTCGTCATTGCGGCGATATCGCTCTGCATGCAGGGCTTGCTTCTGGTGCGGAAACGATTCTCGTTCCTGAAGTACCGTTTGACATGGATGAAGTAGCAGATCGGATGAAAGCTAACTTCGCTCATGGCAAACGCCACAGTATCATCATCGTTGCAGAGGGAGTAGGTAAAGGTGAGGATGTTGCAAAAGAATTAATGGAGCGTTGCCCTACGTATGAACCACGTGTAACGGTGCTGGGTCACATTCAACGTGGAGGTACACCAACGCCATTCGACCGTAACTTGGCAAGTCGATTGGGTGACTTCGCCGTTCGTAGCCTGATTGCAGGTGAGACGGATAAAGCTTGTGGTATTATCAAAGGTGAGCTTGTCCTCACTGATATTGATAAAGTTGTTAATACGAAAAAAGATTTTGACGTGGAAACGTATGAACTGGCACAACGTTTGTCCCAGTAATAAATAAATAACAACAAAAGAGCACAGCCCTTATCGAGGGGCGTGCTCTTTTTGCGTTTGCACACTTATGCTTCAGTGGCAGCTTTTCGCTGTACCAAGAACAATCTCCAAAGCAAAGCTACTGCCCCGACAGCCAGACCTGTAATCAATCCAATCCAGTAGCCAAATGCACCAAGTGACGTATAAGTAGCCGTAATATATCCAACGGGCAGTCCAATGATCCAATAAGCTATAAACGTAATGATTAGAGCAGGGTTCACATCCTTATACCCTCGAAGCGCTCCCTGTGTCGGCGTAGCAATGGCATCTGATATTTGAAAGAAGATCGCATAGATCAAAAAGTGCTGTGTTAGTGCAATAACTTGCTGATCATTCGAATAAAGACCGGCAATCTGTTCGCCGAACACAAGTAATACGACGGCGGTTAACAAGGACAGTACAATCGCGCCGCCGATGCCTAGAAGGCTATATTGTTTCGCGTCTTTCACTCGCCCTGCACCTGCTTCAAAGCCTACAAGGATCGTAAGAGCCATACAGATGCTTACAGGTAACATATAGAGCGTAGAAGCGAAGTTTAGGGCGGCCTGATGAGCAGCGATCGTAATGGTATCGAAACGGCTCATTAATAACGTAACAGCTGCAAAAATGGAGGTTTCAAAAAAGGTAGCGAATCCGATAGGAATACCGATTTTGAGCAGTTCTTTCCACTTCCCAAGAGATATTCTAGACATTTGACGGAAGATACCATACTGAGCGAATGGCTCTACCCGATGAACAACGAAAAGGCTGATTAGAAAGATGAGCCAATAGGTAAAGGCTGTTGCTACCCCAGCACCTACACCGCCTAATTGAGGGAAGCCCCAACGTCCGAAAATAAGCAGATAGTTCAGTAGAATGTTCACAGGTAATGAGGTCAACGTAATTAACATGCTAATTCGCGTCTGTCCGAGAGCGTCCATAAAGCTACGGAGAACGGTATACCCGAATAAAGGCGTAATTCCAAAGGCGAGAGCACTCAAGAAGTAAAAAGCAACCTGAGCCACTCGTGGTTCCAGCGGCATAGCATTTAAAATTGGCTTCAGCAGCAACGCACCTGCGGCAAGAACGAATAAACTGACCGCAATACCAAGATACAAAGCCTGTATAACATTGTAACCGATCTGATCCTTACGTTTAGCACCGAGTAAATGGGAAACAACAGGTGTAATTCCGATTAGAATACCACTAAGGCCTGTCTGTACAGGCATCCACAGACTCGTACCAATGGCTACACCTGCTAGATCAGAAGGAGAAAATTTGCCTGACATGTTGGTATCGAAGAATGACATGGCAGATAAAGCGATCTGTGTGGTGAAGATGGGTAGAAATATGATCAAAAATTGTTTTGCTTTCTGCGAAAAGCTTGTTGTGGTCATGTTCACGTGAAATGCCTCGCTATTCTCATAAAGTTATCATCATCGTGTTATTTCTGGACAGCTACTTATTGTAGATGATTTTATTGCGTTTGAACAGAGAAGAGCAGAGCGGCATGAAAAACCCGCTTCGTCGAATACGGAGCGGGCTGTATTTTATATTATTTATATAATGATTTAGAATAAGTGCCTTTCCAGATATCTATTCGTAATTAACTCCTGGCGTATAACGATTGGATGCATTCCAGAGCAGATATTCATCCACATTCATGTCTTTCATGGCTTTGATCTGGTCTTCGACTTGTTTCTTCCCGTATTTCACGTAATGCCCACTGCCTAACCAGCTAGCCGTAAAATCTTGAATCCACGGCCGTATGATCGGTTTAAGCTCCTCGGTTGGATCCAGTTTCTTATGTGTGTCTTCCATGGATCCTTTAATCGTTGTGTAGGGGTCTTTATCTGGATCCTTCACACCATACCAGCCTGTAGAATAATGACTAGGATACACCATGGGTGAGATGACATCTACATTCTCTGATATCTTCACAAAATCCTGTCCAATCCCTTCAGCTGCAGGGACAGATGCAGCATATCCGAAAATATCGACAGATACTCTAACGCCTAATGGAGCAAGCTCCTTGCGAGCGTATTGCACGAATTCAGCTACAATATCAACCCGTGATTTGTCTGTTTTCGTATATTTTAACGTATCCGCGCGATTCTCAAAGCCTTCCGGGAACCGAACATAGTCAAATTGAATTTCCTTGAATCCAAGTTTGGCTGCTTCCTTGGCAATTGCAACATTGTAATCCCATACCTCTTTGCTGTAGGGGTTCACAAAGCTATCGCCCTTACTGTTAGCCCAGACGCTCCCGTCTTTGTTCTTGAATGAAAGTTCTGGATTCTTTTCAGCCAAAATCGTATCTTTGAAAACGACGACTCGCGCGATGGGATACACGTCATGTTTCTGTAGTCTTTTCATTAGTGCATCAATATCCCGAATGAAAGGTTGGGATGTACCCATTTCAAGTAACGTTTTATTCTCTGTTGGGTATGTAATATATCCTAGATCGTCTTTGATATCGATGACCATGGAGTTTAATTCTGAATTGTCTATTAGCTGCAATAATTCCTTCATGCGTGCTCCACCAGCGCTATAGGCAGTGACATAGATACCTTTGACAATGGGTGCATCGGGTTGAGGGTCGATTTTAACCAGAGGATTGTCTGCGTCGATTACCACTTGATCTTGTTGAGATTGAATAATTGCTGTATTGAAGTTATTCGTTATCGATGGAGATGCCTTTACTCCCTGATCTGACGTTACCGAAGAGCCGCTGAAGCTTCCCAAGGCCATGGCAAGTAAGGCCCAAAACATATTCATTGCATTCCACTCCCTTTATGTGCTTCCGTATCTGTATTATATAGTGAACCCCTCCCGGATTTTAACCTTATTATCCAAGTGATGAAACATGTGTAAAAAATGAAAACCGCTTCCTGATAGGGGATAACCCTCACAAGAAGCGGCATGAACAATCTAAAAATTATTGAATGTAAATATCGTTCTGATGCTCACAAATACTGTACTGAATGATTTCTATTGCATCTCCCTGCTCCAAGATGCCCAGCCCATCTCGGAGAACAATCAGTGAGTCGAGCTCATTCGGTTTCAAGAAAGGGAGCATTTCCGGGCACCATTTGTTGACGATCTCAAACAGTTTTACCGTTTCCATATCCACAATAATCACCCTTTCCTACTCGAATTCCAAAATGGTATGTCATTCGGCGCGAATCGGAAAAGCAAAGTGCCTGTGAAATTGAAGGGCAGATCCTGCTATACATCATATTTAGGAGCCGTGCACGATTATTATACCACATTTATGATAATTGTTAACCGTACAGGTGTCTTAACTTCGACGGAAGGAACCCATAACGCCAACCGTTTCTACAATATTCACAAATGCTTTTGGATCGGTTTCTTTAATGATTCGTTTGATCTCAACCAGCTCATATCGAGTCGTTACAGTCATTAACATGTCCTTTTCGATATCGGTATATGCTCCTTGGGTTTTGATCTTCGTAACACCCCGTGGACGAACAAGCAATTTCTTCAGCATCGCTTCGGTTTCGTTTGTAATAATGTACAGTGTTACTTTGACATGGCTGATATGGATCAGATCCAGCACTTTACCCGTGATATAGATGGATACCATAGATGCCAGGGCAATTGTCCAGTTATCACTCAAGTAACCTGCGAGCATAATGATAGCTCCGTTCATACCCGCCATAACGGTACCGATGGGAAAGTCGCGGTTGCGTGTGAAAATGGAACCGACAATATCAAGCCCGCCAGTTGAACCACCCACTCGGAACGAAATGCCTGTGCCCAATCCAACAAGAATACCACCAAACACACAGCTAAGCAGTGGATCTGGCGACACAGCAAAAACAGGCAGCAAACCGATAAACCAGGAGGTCGCTGCTACAGATACAATACTTAATATAATGAAACGTCGTCCAAGAATAAACCAACCTGCGATGAGCAAGGGAATGTTAAGAACAAAATACATTATACTAAGATTCAGGGTTGTGAAATAACCTAGAAGCATGGAAATACCGGATACCCCGCCGCTAAGCATTTGATGGGGAATTAAGAACCAGTTGAAGCCGCAGGCAATAGCTGCAGCACCCAAAATGATCACTAAACAGTGCCAAATTATTTTGGGCAATTTAATCACCTCATTTATATTTAAAACCAGATTGCTGGTAATCTTGAATTGTTTTGTGATATAATGATTTGTGGATATTCTTGAGTAGGAAACTTTTTCCAAATGTATCAATAAAATTTGAAATGTTTCAAACGCATGTGTGTAGTTTTAGTCTTATGTTGGGGACCCATACACAAATTATAATGAATTGTGATAATAATTTGACGAGATGGGATACCCTATAAATATTAACGCTACTTAAGAATACAGACAACAAAGTGGATTGTCCACCATGTCCACCATATAGAAGGAGTATGAATAATTTTGACAAATTTAAATTTCGCAGATTTCAATCTTGAACCACTGGTGCTGCAAGCCATCACTGAGCTCGGGTTTGAGGAAGCAACACCGATTCAATCCAAATCGATTCCTATCGCACTTCAAGGCAGAGATTTGATCGGTCAAGCTCAAACAGGTACAGGTAAAACAGCAGCATTCGGTATTCCATTGATTAGCAAAATCTCCAAGACTGACGACAAAATCCGCGCCCTCATCATGGCACCTACACGCGAACTTGCGATTCAAGTTGCCGAAGAAATCGAAAAACTCACTCGCTTCAAAGGTTTGCGCTCCCTGCCAATCTACGGAGGACAAGATATTGTTCGCCAAATCCGTGCACTGAAAAGAAAACCACAGATTATCATTGGTACACCTGGACGTCTCCTAGACCATATCAACCGTAAAACAATCAAACTTGATGATGTACAAACTGTTGTATTGGATGAAGCAGATGAAATGCTCGACATGGGTTTCATGGAGGACATTCAATCCATCCTGAAACAAGTTCCAGACGACCGTCAAACAATGCTGTTCTCAGCAACAATGCCTCCTAACATTCAAAAATTGGCTCAACAATTCCTGAACAACCCTGAGCATGTGTCCGTAATTCCAAAACAAGTTAGTGCACCTCTGATTGACCAAGCTTATATCGAAGTGCCTGAACGTCAAAAATTCGAAGCGTTGAGCCGTTTGCTTGATATGGAATCTCCAGAACTTGCAATTGTATTCGGACGTACGAAGCGTCGTGTTGACGAATTGGCTGAAGCGTTGCAAAAACGTGGATATTCTGCTGATGGTCTTCATGGTGACCTTTCTCAAAACCAACGTGATACAGTAATGCGTAAGTTCCGTGACGGCAGCATTGATGTACTCGTTGCAACTGACGTTGCTGCTCGTGGTCTCGACGTATCCGGCGTAACACATGTTGTGAACTTTGACCTTCCGCAAGATCCTGAGAGCTATGTTCACCGTATCGGACGAACTGGCCGTGCTGGTAAAGAGGGTGCTGCTTGGTCATTCGTTACACCGCGTGAGATTGATCACTTGCACTTTATTGAGCGTGTAACGCGTCATCGTATCCCACGTAAACCGTTGCCAACTTTGGCTGAGGCTGTTGAAGGTAAACAACGTTTGACGGCTGAGCGTTTGCTTGAGATCGTACAATCAGGTGAATTGAACGAGTACAAAGGCATTGCAATTCAAATGCTTGAGCAATATGATTCTGTGCAATTGCTGTCTGCTGCTCTGAAACTTTTGACAGGTGACAAAAAAGATGCACAAGTGGATCTGACTCCAGAAGATCCAATCCGTGCTAAACGTCGTAAACCAGATGTTCGCTCCGGCGGACGTAAACCATCAGGTTACAGTGGTAACCGCAGTGGCGGTGGTGGCGGCTACAACCGTGATCGCAACAGCAGTGGCGGTGGACGTGGTGGCTACAACCGCGATCGTAACAGCGGTGGCAGTGGAAGCAGAGAAGGTGGTTACAACCGTGACCGCAAGCCTCGTCCAAGTAACAATGAGGGACGTCGTCCTGCCAAAGATTCATCTTTTGAATAACATTTTAATCAAATAACATATAAGCATGATCTAAAGAATGGGGCAGGTGACTGCCTCATTCTTTTTTTGTATGTCACAGAAAGTAGGACGAGATCAGGTGAATCATCTCTTTTCCGGAAGTACTGGCTTTTACTATATAAAATAAGGTATATTAATATTAGACTTCAGGTTACACGCAAGGCTGCGGAGGAGGAGAAATGTTTGGAATTTAAAGGAGCTATGGGCGGGATATACAGGCTTACAGAGTGGATTACACGACTTGCCGCAACCAACTTGTTGTGGGCTATTTGCTCGTCTCCATTCTTGTTTTTCATGATTATGAAGGTCTTAGTAATGCAACAGAACTTGGCTAATGAATCGTTGCAAATGAACTGGGCTATGGCGATTGTGGCACCGCTTACACTATTCCCAGCAACCTCAGCTTTATTTACGGTTGTACGTAAATGGAATATGGGTGATACGGATGTGCCGATTTTCCGCACGTTCTTTGTGGGTTACAAAGAGAATTACAAACAAAGTTTGATCGGCGGTATATTCTATACGCTGCTTTTTGCCATTATGTATCTAGATTATACGGTTTACATGACACAGTTCAAAAATATGCAGCTCGTAGGTATTATTATGCTAGTGTTGCTGCTGTTGTTGTTCGTTTCACTGTTTAACTTTTTCTCAATGGTTGTGCACTATCATATGTCGATTGGATTGATTATCAAAAATGCAGTTTTGTTAACACTGATTAGACCGTTTCGTGTATTTTCGACCTTGCTGGGAAGTGGGTTGTTAATTTACATCGGCTCTAGATATCCAGTATTGTTTGTCTTCTTTATTGTAAGTATTATCGCTTGGTTCGCGTTCTTCAATTTCTATGCAACCTTCATGAAGATGCAAGAGCAAATGGAGAAAATGCAGAAGCAGAAGGAAGAAGAGGAAGCAGCACAAGGTGGAGAGTCTGTCGAAACAATTGAGGGTGCAGACCCTGCGGATGACAAAAACGAAACACTGCGAAAATAAAACATGCCCTGTCGGCATTTACTTTTTACACAGTTAGGGATATAATAATTGTACATCCTGCGATGTACGTTTCGGTTATTCGTTGTTTTGAACCAATGATGATGTCTTCGGGAGATCAATACAAAATGTTGCTGAAACGCCCTGTCTATACGACATGGGGACTTCAAATTCATTTTTGCGGCCACCCACCTGCCAAGCAGGTTCATAAGACAATGTAGCCGGACGGCATAGGCGGGTTTCTATGTTACAAGTACAGCACCCTGACAATTTCCTCTAATCCAGGAATATCAGGGTGCTTTTTTGTGAGGAGAATCGTATTTTTGTTAAAAATGCGGGTTACCCTTTTGTTACATCTTGAACAATGTTACACTAGAATACATAAATGGAACGGTTACACTCAAAGGAGGAAGGGTCTTGACCTTAAAGAGAACGCTCGTAGGTATCATCCGAAGCATGGAGGGAACCAGCGATCGAGCCAAGGATCCCAAATTAAAAACACGGTATTATAACCTATCTAAAGAGAGAGCGTGGGAAGAGGTTTCTTCTACACTTAAGAAAATTCCGGGTTATAAAGTGCTGCATGAAGTACCATCTGTTGGAGAGATCATCTTGGAGAAACGTACGACGTTTGGCCGAACAATGGATATCACCGTTTCTATTATTTCAGTTAGCCCTGTGCGTAGTGCGGTAGATATGTATTCTGCTTCACGTGGTTCACTTGGAGACCTGGGATCGAACTATCGTACCATTATGAATTTATTCTCTGTGCTTGATAAGAAGCTGGTAAAATACAAAACGAATGATTAGAGCGTGTCTGAAAACTCCGAAGGAAGCAGATATTGCCGAATTTTTGTTCCGAGTAAGGACGTTTTCCGCAGGCGTGCCGGGGCGCATCAAGGGAAAGTGACGCAGCAGGGGGCGAAAAGGTGAACTTCAGCGAGTTTTCAAACAGGTCCTATATAGATGATGGCAAAACAAAAAGCGAGAGAAGGTGAGCCTTCCTCGCTTTTGTTCTGGGACGTGTATGACTTCTACAGCAGAGCTTTTACTGCAGCGATGGCTTGCTCGAAGTTAGGGGATTCTGTCATTTCAGGCAGATACTCCACATATGTAATCTTATCTTCGGCATCCACTACGAAAATGGAACGCATGTCCAGTTGGAATTCCTTGATTAGAACACCGTAGTTTTCGCCGAATGAGCGTGTTTTGTAATCAGACAGAGTAACAACGCGGTCTACGCCGGCTGCTCCGCACCACCGTTCCTGTGCGAACGGAAGGTCTACGCTTACAGTCAGGACAACTACGTTGTCTCCGAGTTCTCCAGCTTCAACATTGAAGCGACGAGTCTGCGCATCACATACGCCGGTGTCCAGGGAAGGAACAACGCTAATCAATTTAATTTTGCCTGCATAGTCTTTCAGGGATACTTCTTCAATCAGGTTTTTGCTGAGTGTAAAATCAGGAGCTTGGTCGCCTACTTTCAGTTCAGGTCCGATCAATGTGATAGGGTTACCTTTGAATGTAGCTGCGCCTGTACGTTCTTGTGCCATAATAATGTTCCTCCTTATTAATTGGTGATCCGTGCCAAAATCCATTATAATCTTTTATGAAAGACATTGTCCAATGTGGACGTAGTTTATTACGATGGATCAGATGAAAGCCGATCTGACAGGGTGGAGTGAAAGTAGAGTCGTATGATATTTATTAGGTATGAGAATTGGAAGAGTTATTTGAAGTTTTTTCCTTTGACGTCAATGTTATTAGTGGCAAACGTAGTGATGTTCATTCTGTTGAGTTTAAACGGTGGATCAACCAATCCTGTAACCTTGGTCGAGTGGGGGGCGTTAACGAACCTCCCGGTCTACTCGGAGGAGTGGTGGCGGTACTTTACGTCCATTTTCCTACACGCTGGATTCAGTCACCTGTTATTTAACAGTTTTGCTCTCGTTGTGTTTGCTCCACCGATGGAGCGAATCCTCGGGTCAATCAGGTATGGTGTGTTGTACCTTGCCAGTGGTGTTCTGGGTAATGTACTTGCAATTGCTTGGTACAATTCAGTAGGACAAACAACCATATCCGTTGGCGCTTCTGGTGCGGTGTACGGTATTTATGGGGCGTTTCTGTATGTCGCGTTGTTTCAGCGAACGATCATGGATGAATCGTCGCGCAAAACGCTATATACGCTGCTTGTATTCGGAATTATATTCTCGTTCGCGATGTCGGGGATTAACTGGATGGCTCACTTGGGTGGATTGTTAGGTGGATTCTTTATCTACGGACTTATCATTCGGTTATGGCGTCCGCGGATGTTGAAGAGGTAATAAAGGGTGTTTCAAATGATCTGTAATCTTGGTATGCATGTAAGGATAAGTAGGGTATAGCAGAATGGAGCGATCAGGCTAGTGGAATTAAGACAGTTGCATTACTTTTTGAAAGTGGCACAGAAGGAGCATGTTACCCAAGCGGCAGAAGAATTGCATGTCGCGCAGTCTGCGGTGAGTCGTCAAATTCATCAACTGGAGGAAGAACTCGGTGTTGATCTGTTTATGCAGAAGGGGCGGAATCTGCAATTGACTGCTGTGGGACAGCTCTTCTGTAAACGTATAGAAGGAATTTTAAAGGATTTGGACAAAGCAGTTGGAGAGGTCCATGAATTTTTGGATCCTGAGCATGGCGAGATTCGAATTGGCTTCCCGCACAGTCTGGGTATACATCTAATTCCTTCTGTTGTGGCCGCATTTCGCCAGCGTTATCCTAATGTTAAATTCCGGTTCAAGCAAGGCATGTTTCCTACCCTAATTCGTGACGTGCTGTCAGCAGAAGTGGATCTGGCATTCATTTCTCCTTTTCCCGAGAAGCATGATCAGGTTGCAGGGGATATTGTACTTACGGAGGAATTGCATGCAATTCTTCCGCCGAACCATGCACTTGCCAATGAAGAAACGATTGCATTAGAGCAGCTGAAAGACGATAAGTTTGTGTTGTTCAGCAAAGGTTACTCGCTGAGACCGATTGTATGGCATGCTTGTCTCGAAGCTGGATTCACACCCAAAATTGCCTTTGAGGGTGAAGAGACGGATACAATTCGTGGATTAGTTGCAGCAGGTATGGGAGTCAGCCTTCTTCCTGAGATGGCTCTATTTCAGACCAATCCTTTGCAGCCTGCCCACGTAGCGATCTCCCATCCAAAAGTGACGCGTACGATTGGATTAATTCATCGAGCAGATGATAAGCTTCCGCTTGTGGCGCAGTCGTTCCGATCATTTTTATTAAATTATTTCGGTTTACAACAAAACAATACCCCATCCGGTTAACGGTGGGGTATTGTTTTGTTTATGTTAGATATCTAATTAGTCACGGCTGTTGAAAATACCGATGTAACGGATCAATTCAAGTAAGGAGATTAATGCTGCAGCGACATAAGTCAGAGCAGCGGCGTTCAGTACCTTTGCTACACCTTTTTCTTCCTCGTTCCGAATATATCCTTCAGATACCATAATCTCACGTGCACGATTGCTGGCGTTGAATTCTACCGGCAGGGTAATCAGTTGGAAAGCAACGGTAACGGAGAAGAAGATAATCCCGATCCCGACAAGATTCATAGCGTTGAAGAGGAAACCTGCGATAAGCAAGAACGGAGCTAGACCGGATGCAAAGTTCACGATTGGGAAGATCCGGTGACGCAATGCAAGCATTGGGTAGCTTTCTTTATGTTGAATCGCATGTCCAACCTCGTGACACGCTACCGAAACGGCTGAGATTGAATTTTCGTAATAAACGGGCTCTGACAAGCGAACGACCCGGTTCATTGGATCATAGTGGTCAGAGAGGGTTCCGCGAACAGGTTCAATCGGAACATCGTGCAAGCCGTTAGCGTCAAGCATGTGACGAGCGGCATCATAACCAGTCATTCCATTCAAGTTGGGTACTTCAGCCCAACGCCTAAAGGTACTTTTTACGCGGAATTGAGCCCATAAAGAGAGCAAAAACGCGATAATGATCAAAACGAACATACCGTTATTAAAACTCATATTCATTCCTCCACTTTCTAATAATAAGTTACATCATGGTGTTTTCGAGCAGAATTTTCAGTGCTTCCATCGTACCTGCGCTTTTCGTGAGCAGCCCTGCCATCATTTTGCGTGCTTGTACAGGTTTCATCTCGCCAAGGAGAGGTTTGAGCTCGTTAACCTCGCGCTCAAGCTGCTGCACGTGAAGTTCTAAGGTAGTCAGTTTATGGGCAACCTGCTCTTCAGTACTCACCAGACTCCACTTCTGAAGAGATTGTTTAATCTCGTCGAGACTATACTTCTCTTGTTTCATTTGTACAATACGTTCAAGTCTGGTTAAGGTTTCACTACTATAGAGACGATAATTTTTCTCTGTACGCTCTTCAGGGTCAATGAGCCCTAGTTTTGTGTAATAGTCAATCGTCCGTTCGCTTACACCTGCGGTCTTGGCAAGTTCGCCAATTCTAAATAGTTTCATATCCCCAATGATATTCACCTCGCTTGCAAGTTCAAATGTAGGGAATTGTAGATTCCACCTGCGGCTTAATACAGTTCGCCCAGTTTTTCTTACTAATAGATATGATACATGATCTTTAACCATACAGTCAAACGTTATGCTTTGAAGATGAGAGGTGTATCGGTCTATATCTATGTGCTCATGCCCCATGATTATGTACTTAAGTGCAAGAAAAAGACGTATGACTTTATTCCCAGAAATAATTTTCAATTTTGTTGAAAATACTCTTGTCAACTTTCCTGTCTTCTGCTTATAATGACATTAAGAGTTTCACGATGTGTGAAGAAACTTAACATGTGAGGGAGTGGGGTTCATGAGAAAGAAATGGTTGGTTTCGGTGTTAGTAATGCTTACTTTATTGGCTTTTCCGGTCAGCGCATTCGCTGCTGCTGAGGGGCCGACTAATATCGAGCTTCAAAGTGGTTTGAACTCAGCCTTTACGTTCTTGGCTGTTGTGTTGGTGTTCTTGATGCAAGGGGGATTTGCTCTACTTGAAGCAGGCTCAACACGAATGAAAAACGCAGGACATATTGCGGGTAAAACGATCCTGACGTTAGGAATCTCAGTAATCGCGTTCTGGGCACTAGGTTTCGGCCTTGGCTTCGGTAACGGTAACGCCTTCTTCGGAACAACAGGATTTTTCCTGAGTGGTGACAAAATGGCTGCTTCCTTCGAGTCATTGGCATTCTCGGATGTTCCACTGACCGTTAAATTTGTATTCCATCTTGCTTTTGCTGCGGTATCATTAGCCATTGCTTGCGGTGGTATGGCTGAACGCGCAAAGATGAGCGTATATATCGTTTTCGGAACTCTTTATACTATTATAATGTATCCTGTTGTTGCTCACTGGGTATGGGGCGGCGGCTGGCTCGCAGAGCTGGGTATGCAAGACTTTGCAGGTTCGACAGTCGTTCACTTAACGGGTGCGACAGCAGCATTGGTTGCTACAATCTTGTTGAAACCTCGTATCGGTAAATATAACAAAGACGGCAAACCTAACATTATCCCAGGTCACAACCAAGTGTACTCTGTACTCGGGGTTATCATTCTCTGGATTGGTTGGTTTGGTTTCAACCCAGGTAGTACATTAACAGCTCTGGATGATGGATTCTTCGGTTATGTTGCTTTGACTACAAACGTAGCTGCGGCTGCTGGTGGTGTAGCTGCACTCTTGATCTCTTGGGCAGTTCTTGGTAAATCCGATATTCCAAGTATGTTGAACGGTGTGCTTGCGGCACTCGTTGCAATCACTGGTGCTTGTGCGTTCGTTGAGCCTTGGGCAGCTTTGGTAATCGGTGCTTTGGCAGGTATTATCACATTCTTCACAGCTCAATACTTCGATCGTAAAGGTATTGACGATCCAATCTATGCTTTCTCTGTTCACGGTGTTGCTGGTATGTGGGGAGCGATCTCTACAGGATTGTTTGCTACACCAGAGCTTGCTGAGCATGCGGGTGTAGGTCAAGCGGGTCTGTTCTATGGTGGCGGATTCCACCAATTGGGTGTACAGCTTCTCGGTCTTGTAGGCGCATTTGCCTTCGTACTTGTTGTATCCTTCATTATCCTGGGCGGTATGAAAGCTATTATGGGTATCCGTGTTACGGAAGAAGAAGAAACAATGGGTCTGGATATGAGTGAGCATGGTACTTACGGGTATCCTGAGCAAATGAAACATGCGGAAAGCAAATCCAACGGAGGCGGTACGTTCAGCTCCTAAGTTGAAGATTGCTGAATCATGCTTCAAGGAGGCCGGACATGATGGAACCCATCCCGTTTATCAACCATTCCTGGTCCTATACGGAAATAGATGTTGCAGCATCTGTTGAAGAATTACGCCAGGCACGTATCGTATTACAGAATGAGCTCCAGGAATTGTTGTCCGCTTCCTTGTCGAAGGTTGAATGGTACCAAACGGTAAATGAGCTGCATGACCGGATTGCTCGGAAGGCAGTAGAGTTGTGCATCCAGGGGATGGTAGAGGAAGGCTTCGGCCAACCTCCCGTCCCCTATGCCTTTATCGTTTTTGGTAGTTCAGGCAGGGAAGAGTCAACATTATGGAGTGATCAGGACAATGGCATGATCATTAGTGATATGCCGCATGAGGAAAAAGAATCCTATTATGCTGAGCTCGGTCAGCGGATTACAGATGTGTTAGAAGAGCTTGGTTATGCCAAATGTGAAGGTAAGGTCATGTGTTCTGAGCCGTTATGGAGGAAGACGCTTGAAGCTTGGAAGCAGCAGCTGCTGGAATGGCGTTCAGATCTAGCGTGGGAGCCAGTTCGTAACCTCATAATTGCCTCAGATATGCGCTTTATTACAGGGGATCATCAACTTGCGGAAGAATGGATTGCTGAATTTTACGAAGGGTTCAGGCAGGTTCCTGAGCTGTCCGATGCTGTTCTACGCAACACGGTTAAACATAAAGCTACATTGAATATTCTTGGGCAAGTGGTCACAGAGCGTTTTGGTGAACATGCTGGAGGATTTGATGTGAAATATGGTTTATACATTCCTCTAGTAAATAGCGCTAGATTTTTGGCATTACAGCATGGCATCAAAGAAACCTCCACACTCAAGCGAATAGAGCGATTAGTTTCGCTAGAGGCTGTACCGCTTACCTTACTGGATGCAGCTGGCAGAGCTTTTGTATCCGCACTTGAATTTCGGCGGAATACGCCGGTTGTGCTCAAAAATGATTTACAGCACAGCAGTGGATTTTTGGATGAGAAACAAATGAAGCAAAAGCAAGTGCATTATGAACTGAGGAATACATTAGGGCTGGTACGTCGTGTGCACCGAGCACTGCAACGACAGCTGCGTTTCGCGGAGAGGAGACGTCCATGAGAGAGCCGGCACGGGGCAATACAGGATTTTGGAATTCGCTGCGTCAGGGAGGGGTTCCTTCCGCCATCGCTTCCATAATGGGAGCCCCAACGGCGCAACACATGGCTTTTATCCGTTCCATGATGAGAGAGCAACGTAGACCAGAGGTGCTTCATACCCCGTTGAATGAGTTGGACGCAGTTGTGTTCGACCTTGAAACGACGGGCTTCTCGCCTCAACATGGAGATGAGATTCTTTCGTTTGGAGCGGTACGGATTAATGGCGGTGTCATCGTGGAGGGGGAACAGTTCTACACATTGGTACAATCCAAGACGTCCGTTCCAGAACATATCACTGAACTAACGGGAATAACGCAGGAGATGACATTGGATGCACCCTCCCTTCTGGAGGGATTGCATGATTTTATGTCATTCGTTGGTGGTAGTGTGCTTGTTGCACATGCGAGTGGGCATGATCGTGCTTTTTTGAATGCAGCATTATGGCGTACCACTAAGGTAAGGCTTACGCACCGATTAATAGACACGATGATGTTGGCGCGATGGCTGGAGCCTGGTAGACCTGGTTATGGGCTGGATGAACTACTGGAATCAAGAGGCATTACCATTCAGGGTCGTCACCATGCTTTGGAAGATGCAAAGATGACTGCACAACTATGGTCTTGTTACTTGGAAGATATGATTCAGCATAATGTAGAAACGTTGGGGGATCTATACACGCAGCTAAGTCATGCATAATTGTAGTGGCTGTAATGTATGTTTGATTCCTTCATTAACTTGGTTAGCTGCCTTTGCCGTGGATTGAATCTCGTAAGCATACAAGTTCATCTTGTTATGACTTGTTGTATCACTGGGATGAATGGGAGATCCAATTAGATATACATTCAACATACCGGCGAAAGTCGGAAGGGAGTGGATGTCCTCTAGAGATGGTAACGGCTCTGTTCGAGGATGCGAATGGAACACACCAATAAGGGTAGGTTCTTGAAAGATGCAACGGATCCATTCCACTTGCTCCAGTTGGAAGTGATGCAGCGGGTCAGGTGCTACGTTACGAATGGGCTGAAACCGACTGATTCGTATGCCGCCCGCTGCAGCTTCACCCAGCACAACCCCGCAGGCTTCCTGCGGCAGCGAATGGAACATGTACTCCGATATTTCCTGCTCCACGGAGGAAGGGATGTAGAGTGTGTTCTGCTGTCCACGAAGTGCTGCCATTTGTATTCACCCCTCTCTCTTTGGCTCCTGCTTCGGCAGGAGTCCTTTTTCATTTTATTTTATAGAAGCTGTTTAAAAAGTCCAATTTTTATGGATTCAGATTGTAAAAAAATTAAGGAAAAGGGTACAATATGAGAGAGGATCCGGGTTTGTACCAATATGAATGTTAAAATCATGCGGGATACTGACGATAAGAGGGTGAATAACCGTGAAAAGAAATCTATGCATACTGTTTGTTGCTGTATTACTCGTTGGTTTTGCATTAGTGCAAAATGCAGGAGATGGGATTGCAGCGGTGTTCAAACAGGAGGAACCTCTTCCTACAGAGACTGGGCCTCGTGCAGGTCTGCTTGCTCCTGAATTTTCTCTTACAGCTATGGATGGGAAAACCTACAACGTAGGTGGAGCTAAGGATAAAGCCATATTTGTGAATTTTTGGGCGTCTTGGTGTGAACCTTGTAAACAAGAGGCACCAGAGCTCAATACATTAGCAGCAAAGTACAAAGATAAACTAGACGTGTATGGTGTTAATGTGACATCTTACGATAAGCTTAAGGATGCCAAAGCCTTTGTTGATGAATATAAGCTTACCTTCCCGATCTTGCTAGATGAAGACGGAGCGACTTATGCGAAGTATAACGGTGTGGCATTTCCTACAAATGTACTGATTGATGCTAATGGCGTTATTCAGGAGGTCATTCTCGGTATTTTACCTGAGGAAGAGTTGGAACGTAAAATCAAGGCCGTGATTAAAAAGTAATAGTAACTGTATTAAAAAAATACGATCATGTTTTCAATAAGTTAGCAGATGATAAGTGTAATCCAAAAACAAAGCGCCCATTCTCCGTAGATGGAGAAGAGCGCTTCTTTTATTTTCCGGGAAATATGCGTTTAATGATTATTTAGCCCAAGTGCAGCAATCGAAACGATGCTAGGCTCGTCCTGAATGTTTTCCTGAAGTAACGCGTAGCGGAAACTATGCACGAGTGCTTCCCAGCTCGCTTCAATGACATTCTCGGATACACCAACCGTATTCCATGTGTTTTCCGTATTTTTGGATTCAATTAGAACGCGTACTTTGGCTGCTGTAGCATCTTTCTCATCCAGAACACGCACTTTATAGTCAGAAAGGTGCATGTTGCCGAGGGAAGGGAAGTATTGTACAAGCGCTTTACGAACAGCATTATCGAGTGCGTTGACAGGACCATTACCTTCAGCAGCGGTGTACACACTGTTCCCGCCCACATTCAGTTTAACAAAAGCTTCGGAAACAACGGGTTTTCCAGCTGTTTTCTCTACAAGCATTTTGAAAGACTCGAAGGTGAATAGTTCTTTCATGTCTCCATTTGCCTCACGAATCAATAGTTCGAGTGAAGCATCCGCACCTTCAAACTGGTAGCCTTGGTGCTCCAGATCTTTGATTTTCTCAATAATCTGACGAGAATTCTCGCTACTAGGGTCGAACTCAAGCCCAAGCTCTTGAGCCTTGGACACAATGTTACTTTGTCCAGCGAGTTCAGAGACAAGCACACGCTGTTTGTTACCCACAAGTTCTGGCACGATATGTTCATACGTACGGGAATCACGCAAGATAGCGGAGACGTGAATTCCACCTTTGTGAGCAAATGCAGCATTACCAACATAAGGTTGGTTAATTGGCATGTTCACATTGGCGATCTCACTCACGTAGCGGGCTACGTTGGTCAGTTGTTTCATCGAATCTTCAGACACGCACTCATAGCCAAGCTTCAATTGTAGGTTAGGGATAATAGAAGCCAGGTTGGCGTTACCACAGCGTTCTCCGTATCCATTCATTGTACCCTGTACTTGTCTTGCCCCGGCTTGTACAGCACTTAATGTGTTGGCAACCGCCAGTTCACAGTCGTTGTGCGTATGAATACCAAGCTGAGCAAGGGGCAGTCCGCGGTATAGCGTTGAAACAATCTCATGCACCTCGTGGGGCATCGTTCCACCGTTGGTGTCACACATAACCAGCCAATCCGCTCCTGCTTCATGTGCTTTGGTTAACACCGCTTGTGCATATTCGGGATTATGTTTGAAGCCGTCGAAGAAGTGCTCAGCATCAAAAATGACTTCCATTCCGTTTTGTTTAAGATAGGCGATAGAGTCATAGATCATGGACAGGTTTTCTTCCAAAGTTGTTTGCAGTGCAGTGTGTACATGGAAGTCCCATGACTTCCCAACGAGTGTCGCTGCATGAGCACCTGATTCAAGGATTCGTTGTAAGTTTGCGTCCCCACTGGCGACAGAGCCTTTCCGACGTGTACTGCCAAATGCAACCACCTTGGCGTTCAAGTTCAATTCCTTGACTCTTTTGAAAAATTCAATGTCCTTGGTGTTGCTGCCCGGAATTCCGCCTTCAATATAATGAGCACCCAGGTCATCGAGCTTTTTGGCAATCTTAAGCTTGTCATCTGCCGATAAGCTGACGCCCTCCCCTTGTGTGCCGTCACGTAAAGTCGTATCGAAGATGGAAATGGCCTTTGACATGAAGATCCTCCTTTGAGATAAAGCGCTTTTTTAAAAGTTTATTGGTTAGTTGGGAAAGTAATAAAAAAACCTAAGTTGAATCGATCGTTGAATCGATCCTTCGATTCTGCAACGCTACACTGTGTTAAACTGGCTGCGTTGATTTGTCCTAAAGTCGTGAATTTGTATAATTAATTATTATAGCACCATTATAGCCAAATGCTACATAGAAATCGCAGTTTCATGTAACAAAAATAGGATTTTTGAGTTGTAGTACAGCGTGAACGACTGAGAAAATTATGTTATGCTTGTTAGAATTGGATAAAGGAGGGAGATAATTTGAACTTTGTTTGGGAAAATAACATTATTTCATTAATAGTTACAATTATATTTGGAGTCGGTATATGGGCAATTGTTCGAATGATCATCAAATTCTTTCAGAAATAAACGGGATCTAGCTCGTGATGAAAATATGTTAGGTATGATGGAATTCATTATAACGATAAGCATTTTGCATCTAATCAGAATGCATTTCTGAGCCAGTTAAAGCCTTTTGAATTCCATGATGATGATCAACGGGATGCAAAATGCTTGTATAAATAATTTTACATAAGAAACTGGAATATTATAAACTATAGTGTGTGGGGTGTAAGGTTATAGCTTTTGTTGGCTATGAATCGATATACGAAAGGGCGGAGGTTGAATATGTCTTCAGACGGCACGCATCATACCCATGTTGAACAATATTATCCTGCCGCCGGGCGGGTCATTTTGCATGTGGATATGAACGCTTTCTACTGTTCTGTGCATGAAGCGGAGGAACCTGAGTTATATCGAGGTAAAGCAACGGCTGTGGCTGGCAGCAGTGAAGTGCGAAAAGGGGTTATTGTAACCTGCTCTTATGTAGCTAGAGGCAGAGGAATATCAACAGGCATGGTTGTGCACCAGGCCATGAAGAAGTGTCCTGACTTAATTGTGATTCGACCTGATTTTCATTTATATCGAAAGTATTCCAGAGCATTCATGCAGATCGCGTACAGCTATACACCGCTGCTTGAGGCAACCTCTATAGATGAGTGTTATCTTGATATCACGGGTTCGAAACAGTTCGGCACACCAATAGAAATTGCAGCCAGCATACAGGATCGAATTCGGGAGGAGCTAGGATTGCCTTGTTCTATCGGAATCGCACCCAACAAATTGCTGGCAAAGATGGCATCGGATCTGAAAAAGCCAAATGGAATATCCATTCTGCGGATGAGGGATGTTCCGAATGTGCTGTGGCATAGACCTTGTCATGAAATGTTTGGCATAGGTAAGAAAACAGCGGAGAAGCTAAAGAAGATCGGTATTGAGACGATTGGACAACTTGCTCAATCTGATGAGCGGATGCTTACCGATCTATTTGGTGTCAATGGAACCTGGTTGAAGAATTCAGCTAATGGAGTTAATCACTCACCTGTGCAAGCTGAGCGGGAAGCGAACAAATCCATTGGGCATACAACAACACTGCCAGCGGACATATCAGATATGAATGATGTGCAGCGCGTTCTATTAAACATTAGTGACCAGGTCGCCAGAAGGTTACGCAAGCATGAAATGTTAAGCCAGGGTATCCAGATCACCATTCGCACGCCGGACATGAAGACCATTACCCGCTCACGGATGATGGAAGTGCCTACAGAGGATTCATCCATCATATATCGGGAAGCTTGCGCATTGTTCGCTAAACATTGGGGCAGTGGGAAGCCGGTTCGAATGTTAGGTATCACTTTACAAACGTTGATCCCGCGTGAGGAATCTGCCATTCAGATGGATCTGTTCGAATATGAGCAGAAACCGAAGAAAGAGAGCTTGATTCGGATCATGGATCAGTTACGTGACAAATTTGGGGAAAATGCGGTTGTAACTGCGGGCATGATCGGTGACGATCCATCCGTACTACTGCGCGATCATAAAGTACGGGGAACTTCCTTGCAAAAAGATAATTTGCAAAGTCTTGATTAAATAAGGCATAATAGAGACTTGCGGTTATAAAATTATTTGTAATTACTCTTACTTTGTATTAATATGTTTCTAGATAAAAATACTGTACGTTTGTGAATTTTTAGGAGGAGAGATTGTAATGAGTAAATATACTTGGGTTGAAAAAGATACATGTATCGCATGTGGAGCTTGCGGAGCAACTGCACCTGACATCTACGATTACGACGATGAAGGTTTGGCAGAAGTAATCTTCGATGGAGATGCAAATAAAGGGATCAAAGCTATTCCAGATGAGTTCTTCGATGATATGCAGGATGCTTGCGACGGTTGCCCTACAGATTCCATCAAAGTTGCGGATGAGCCTTTTAACAAAGAAGGTTAATTCATTATCCATATTGTACATGCTAAGCACTTTCTGCTGTCTTCCACAGTGGGACGTGCTTTTTCGTTGTTTACACGGATTTGCCCGAAAATGATGAGAAGTAATCCGAGGACTCAAGTCCTATGGATTTCAAGCGCCAATCTGCCGATATATTAGGAAGAAACGGAAAACGGCGAACTGATGGAGGATCGGATGCAAAATACTCATTTACGTACATATGTGAAGAAACACCCCGATAATAAAATGGCTTGGTATTTACTTGGTAAGGAATACTTGAACGAAGGTCAAGAAGCTAAAGCCAACTACTGCTTTCAACAGGCTGGAGAGGTATATGAAGCTTTCGAGCGGAGTAAAGCACCAGCAGACATATGGGTGGACTATCAGAATAAACTCGTGGAGATGGGTGAGCAAAAAGAGAAGAAACAACGGGTTCGCAAGTTATGGTTAACCTTGTTAATGCTACTGGTGCTTGCGTTAGTTCCGCCTGCTGATGCACCTGGCTTCAGTCGTGATACAGCCAAAGCACTCACAGATGCACTGGCAGCAACGGAGGATCAGGAAGAACAAGCTGATCAAACATCGCTTGTAGAGCCAGAAAGCAACGATTCCAGTGTGTTTACTGCCGGCGCCTTCGGGGGTGGGAGTCAGGGGGAAGCTGCGTTAGCTGCGGCCTGGGCTGGGGCTGGATCGAATGTGCAGACGTCCGCTGTTCTCGGTATGCAGGTATCGGATCAATGGTCGTTATGGAAGCGTAAAATGCCAGTGAAATACATCATACAGACCAACAATAAGGGGAGATTAACAGCCCAAAGTTATGATGCAAAGCAGTGTGATTGCGAGCCTCCAGAGGTTTCAGTGGAAGTGAAACAGTTGGCAGCGGCTTGGACAGCCAAACAAGAGGTAGCGGTGTCACTGTCCAGTGCGATTGGAGCTTATCGGAAAAAGAATGGAGCTTGGCCGAAAAATGTCAGCGAGCTTGCTCAGCCGTTTCCTAATAATGTAATAGGAGAGACCTCACCCGGCATGAGTGAGATGTTCCCTGTTCTACTGGCGATGCATCAACAAGGTAAGGCTACTAACGCTCAAGCGGGTAGTGCCGCTGGCGAGAACGCAGCGGATTCAGCCGATGTGTTTGGTGATACATTAGGTGGCGAGCCTTTCCTGAACGAACCATTGGAGATTGTTGTGGATAAGAAGAATCATAGACTTGCGCTCATCAGCGGGAACACGATTATTCGCAATTATGAGGTGGGGCTAGGTGGGGATCGAACTCCAGAAGGCAAATTTGTCATTAGTGATAAAGTGGTTAATCCGAATGGTCGCTCTAACGGAGAGTTTGGATCAAGGGGAATGCAGCTCTCGGATACCAATTATGCCATCCATGGGACCAACGAGCCGGATAGTATCGGACTAGATGAATCCCTTGGATGTGTGAGGATGAACAAGGCGGATGTGGAAGAGTTATTCGCACTTGCTCCTCAGGGTACTCCCGTGCGGATTGGGAAGGATCTGCTTCCAGATACGACGGTTGTTCCAGAAGCGAAGGATCGTTACAAATACACGCTCGTACCTAAGCAGAATAATCCGAACAAGACGTATCACTGGTTGAACTAGATACATACATCGCATGATAACGCACCTATCAGCATCGAACTGATCTTACACAGCCTGCTTAATCATTATGTAGATGTAAAGCATGGATTGGTTCATTTACATATTGGCGATAATAATCAGTGCGCTGATAATAATGATTAATCCGACTACACTGGCTGCTGTCCAAATGATAGCTTTACGATTAACTTCTTCTTTTTTCTGCTGAAGTGTTGGTGGTTTACGTTTCGGAGCCATGAGCTGTTCCTCCTTTATCATCGAGCTGTTATTCATGTGACTATGGTATCATTGTAAAGAATTCCCCTTCTCTTTTCCAGTATGCATGTGGATTTCTTATGACGCCATTTTGAAATGTCTAACCTAAGGCCGTGTATAAGGTTCTGATCGTAGCATTCTTGCGGAAAGCGGATACTTCCGTTCGTTCTTTGGATGATCTGAATAAATGATTGTGTCTATACGTAAATTACTTTCCTTTTGAAGAAGAAACGGATAGACTTGTGTATAGAGTGTTTTTTTACATATGAAAAGACGGGAAAGCCTTTTTTAAAAGCGTACCGGACGAGAACGGAGTGAACGATTTGTTATATAGAAGTCTTGCAAAACCGCTATTGTTCAAAATGGACCCAGAGCAGGCTCATCATCTCATTATTGGTGGCCTTAGTGGTATGGGGAGCATACGCCCGGTGCCTTCCGGTTTACGTGTGATGTACGGTGTGCGTGAAACGGCTGATCTCGCAGTAGATATGTTTGGTTGCCACTTCCCTACGCCTGTAGGATTGGCAGCAGGCCTGGACAAAAATGGACAAGCCGTAACAGGTTTCTCTTCGATTGGATTTGGCTTCATGGAGGTCGGTACTGTGACGCCTCTGGCACAGCCAGGCAATGATCAGCCCCGATTGTTCCGTTTGCCTCCCGATGAGGCACTAGTGAACCGTATGGGATTTAATAATCTGGGCGCGGAAGCGATGGCAGGTGAACTATCCCGTCTGAAGGAACGTCGTATTCCAGTTGCTGTGAATATCGGTAAGAACAAGGCAACACCGAATGAAGAGGCTCATCTGGATTATGCGAAGTGCATCCGAGCACTGTATACATATGCCGATCTATTTGTTGTGAATATTAGCTCACCAAATACACCGGATTTGCGTAATCTGCAACATGGGAATGAATTAAAAGAATTGCTTGCTGCGGTTATGAATGAGATGGAAGCTCAGCGAGCGAGCATTGGTGGCTCCGCCAAATCCGTTCTTGTCAAAATTGCACCAGATGTTAATGATCAGGAGCTTGAATATATGGTGAGCACGATTGCGGACAGCGGTGTAGCCGGCATTATCGCAACCAATACGACAATTAGTCGTGAAGGGTTGTCTCACCAGCATGCAAAGGAAACGGGTGGACTAAGCGGTAAGCCGCTCCGTGATCGCTCTACGGAAATTATTCGCCAGATCTATCGCCAGACCGAAGGCAAGCTTCCGATTATCGGCTCAGGTGGTATTTTTACAAGCGAGGACGCTTATGAGAAAATTAAGGCGGGAGCAAGCCTTGTGGAAATTTATACAGCTCTGATCTATGAAGGGCCAGAAGTAAACCGCCGCATCCATGCAGGATTGCGCGAATTGTTGCGCCAAGATGGGTACAGTCATATCTCGGAAGCGGTGGGCGCAGAGCACAAGTAAGAGAGAAGGAAGTTCCCCAACAGCAAAATATAGAAGCTTGGAAGAGGTTAAGTGTACGGGACTCTTCCCCCCGACGAACATCATGTATAATAGTGAGTATAGGGGACGCTATAGAGACAGGAGGCATAAGCATGGACGGTAGAGACTGGGGTACATTTTTACTTCCTTATGAACAAGCGGTAGAGGAATTGAAGGTTAAGTTCAAAACGATGCGGGCGGAGCTGAAGAAAAGGGAAGAATACGCTCCGATCGAATTCGTGACGGGTCGTGTTAAAAAAATATCCAGCATTTTGGAGAAGTCCAGGCGTTTGAATGTGCCGCTGGATCAGGTAGAAACCGGGATAGAGGATATTGCAGGCATCCGGATTATGTGTCAGTTCGTGGATGATATTCGCCGAGTAGCTGAGTATATTAGGGCACGCAAGGATCTAACGGTTCTCATTGAAAAAGATTATATTACGAACTTCAAAGAGAGTGGCTACCGTAGTTTCCATATGATCATTGAATATCCTGTTCAGACGGCACTAGGACAAAAGATCGTGTTGGCGGAGATACAGATCCGGACATTAGCGATGAATTTCTGGGCGACCATCGAACATTCCCTTAGTTATAAGTTTCGGGAGAGTCTTCCCGATGATATGCGAGCTAGGCTGAAGAAGACGGCGGAAGCTGCATTTGTACTCGATAACGAAATGTCTGCAATTCGATTGCAAATCCTAGAGGCACAGAAGGCGTTTGAGGATGACTCTAATATCGTATCAAGAACACTGAACATCATCCATCAGTTGTATTTCTACCACCTGGTGAATGAAGCAATTGAAGCCCAGAAGCGTTTCAATGATTGCTGGGAGCGCCATGACATGGAAGGGCTTAAAGACCTTTTAGATGATGTGAAGGAACTTTTGAACAATGCGAGGAAGGGCGAGAACCCAGATGAACAGCTATGAGCCGCTGTACATCGACTACTTAATCTACTTTAATCGCGATCAGGATTATTTTGAATGCCATGAAGTGTTGGAAGAACTCTGGTTGAAATGTGATCGTGATTCATTTTATAAAGGTATGCTGCAAATTGCCGTTGGTCTGTATCATTTTAGAAACGGCAATCTCCGTGGAGCGCGAATGATGCTTCAAAGTGCAGTAGAGCTTCTGGAGCCATATCCTTCTATTACGCAGGGAATTGAGCTTGAACGAATAGTCAAGGAAGTGCGTGAGCTGTTAGAGGGACTGACAGACGCAAATTCGGACAGCTTCCCTTATCGTGATCTCACGATTGTGATCCAAGATGAAGTGTTGATTCAAGCTGTTAATTTAAGAAGCCAGCACGTGAAACCCAATATACCACAGCGGCGGAGTCCGACACGTGGACGGATCTATGAAGAGAAGATGAGGGCGTTGCAGCAGAAACAGCAATAAAGCCAAACAGTAACCAAGCGGAATACATGATCTTTCATGCGTATCATTATTTCTTAGATTGTGATATCCTGCAGGAGAAAAATAAAAAAACACCCCGATCCTGCTTTGCAGGCTATCGGGGTGTTTCGTATTATACCGATGGATAGTGGAGGGACAGTATAGCATTACAACCTGTGCAGCCTCTGTGTGCTCTATGCTTGTCCCACCATCAACAACATGTTCAAGCAACAGTTCCGTAAGACCGAACTTGTGCTTAGCTTGCTGCAGGCGTTGCGCTATCCTTGTATTTGTCAAAGAATTGTTTGTAGTCATCCAGGGTATAGCCGTTATCACTGCCATTCTCCTGAAGTCCGCCAACCATGCGATCCTTCTCAACACCGTCTTGGTAATAAACAAGCGTCGGTGTGAACTCGATATTGTAATCTGTCCATCCAGCGTCAAACTCACGAAGATTGAACTGTGGCAATTGAATACCTTCTTGATCCACCAAAGGCATCAATTGAGGTGTTGTAGCACGGCAGTGCGAGCAATCAGATGCGAAGAAATAAACAAAAAAGCTTTCTTTGTTATCAATCTTAGCTTTCATATCAGCAGGCAAAATAATTTGTTGGTAATTCGGATCATCGAGCAGTTCGCGAGTAGCTGAAGTGAGCTTGGAAGCCGGAATACCGTATGCGTTCTCTACAGAATCCATCTGCTTCTTGGATTGTTGATTCACCAGTACAAGTGCAGCGAGCAAAATGACGAAAATGCCTAGGAAAATAAGGATCGTGGCACTTTTCTTTTTCTTAGATTTCATTGAACATCCCCCATTATTCATATCGTGATATGGCTTTGGCAAAAATAGAGTATGGGATAATATGCATAATACACCGAATTTTTGCTCAAGAATTAACCTACTTGTCATTATACAACATTACAGGCTGTAGTGGAATATCTACTGAACCGATAAGACAGCAAAACTCGGATATGATAACATAGAGCAAGATGTAGGCATTCTAAGAGATGCTGGTATTTTAACAGAACAGGATGAGTGGAATTATGGCTGTACAGCTACCTTTGAAATTTACTGAGCGAATGAAAACGTTGCTTGGCAATGAATTTGAACAATTTATGTCATCATATGATCAGTCCCCACATGCGGGGCTTAGAGTGAATACGTTAAAAATATCCATGGAGTCTTTCGAGCAGCTTGCTCCATTCGACTTGCGTCCCATTCCTTGGTGTGGGACAGGTTTTTATGTGCCTCACGGGGTGAAGCCGGGATTACATCCGTATTATCATGCGGGTCTATATTACATTCAAGAACCAAGTGCGATGGCACCTGTTGAATTGTTAGGCGTGCAGCCAGGAGATCGAGTGCTGGATCTGTGTGCTGCGCCAGGGGGGAAATCTACCCAGATTGCAGCCAAACTGCAAGGCAAGGGTGTGCTTGTGACCAATGATATTCATGCTGAACGAACGAAGGCGCTTGCCAAGAACGTGGAATTGTACGGGGTTCGAAATGCGGTGGTGTTGAACGAATCTCCAGAGCGCATTGCGGGTGCGTTTGAGCATTATTTTGACAAGGTCTTGATTGATGCACCATGTTCAGGGGAAGGCATGTTCCGCAAGGATGAGGATATGGTGAAATCATGGGAGGATCACTCTATTGATAAGTGTGTTCTGATGCAACGAGATATTCTAGAGACGGCTGCAAGACTGTTAGCTCCAGGCGGCACCATCGTTTATTCAACATGCACATTTGCACCAGAAGAAAATGAAGCGATGATTGCAGAGTTTCTGAAGCTGAATCCTGATTTTGTTGTGAAAGACATCCCTAGGGAAACAGGTTTTCAGCCAGGTAGACCCGATTGGGTGCGTCAAACCATGCCAGAAACAGCGCAGGAGACAGCATTGGTATTGGATCAAGTGGCTGGAACAGCGAGATTATGGCCCCATTTGTTAGAAGGGGAAGGTCATTATGTGGCAGTACTGCAGCATCGGAGTCAATCCTCAGTTGGACAAGTTATGTTGGATAGAGAGGCGCACGATACTGCGGAGGGAGCGGTAGAAGAGAGAGCGCAAGTTGATTATGAACGCGATTCAGAGCAAGAGCGTTTCGTTGCAGCGTCCGTACCGCTTAGCAAGGCCGATCGTAAACGAGAGCGTCTACTGAGAACAGAGGCGAGGGAGAATAAGCCTAGGCAGGACTACGAGGGCAAATCGAAGGGGAAACAGGTGAAAGGAAACGAACGTGGCGGACGCAAGTCAGATCGGCGCGGACAAGGTCGTGGACCGGAGCAAGTGGAACCGGAGGTCATCTACAAGCAGTTTGTACAAGATCATCTGGAGATAGAGCTTCCCGGAGAAACGGTGTATTACGGTGATCGTGTATATCAATCCGCAGTAGGTTCTGAACGTCTGGAAGGACTTAAAGTAATCCGTCCTGGATGGTTCATGGGAACCGTGAAAAATGGGCGTTTTGTGCCATCTCATCCGTTAGCATGTGCTCTGCAGGGTACAGAGGCAGTGCGAGTGATCAACCTTAACTCTGCAAATGGTGAATCGGTGAGGTATCTAAAAGGAGAGACCTTAAATATAGAGGAATCTCGGGTTCAGCTTAAGGCGGGAGCAGTTGCCAAGGGTTACGCTTTAGTGTGTGTTGATGGTTATGCCGCTGGATGGGGGAAATGGCTGGATGGTGTGCTAAAAAATGAATATCCGGCAGGCTGGAGGTGGACATCGGTATGAGTGGAAAGGGAAAACAGACTTTGCGTCTGGACAAGATCTTGAGTCATATGGGTGTGGGTACACGAAGTGAACTCAAAAAATTAGTGAAGCAAGGCCGCATTCTTGTGGATGGCAAAGCGGTGAAAGATAGCGGATTACAGGTGAATCCAGACTTAAATGTTATCGAGGTAGATGGCGAACGGATCGTATACCGGGAAATGATCTATCTGATGCTGCATAAACCTCCGGGTGTTGTGTCAGCTACCGAAGATAACAGAGATCGAACAGTATTAGATTTACTGCGTAAAGAGGATCGTGTCTTCAACCCGTTCCCGGTTGGGCGTCTAGATAAAGATACGGAAGGTCTGCTGATCCTAACCAATGACGGGCCGCTTGCACATGATCTTCTGTCCCCTCGTAAACACGTGCCGAAGACGTATGAAGCTCGTGTGTTAGGAAGAGTGGATGAAGAGGATATCCAGAAATTCAAAGCAGGCGTGCAACTGGATGATGGATACGAAACCTTACCGGCTGACCTAACGATTCTGAACCACGAAGAGACGGATGAAGGCGTATATTCATCCATATCGTTGATCATTCACGAAGGCAAGTTCCACCAGGTAAAACGTATGTTTCAGGCTGTTGGCAAACGAGTGGTCTACCTTAAACGCGTAGCCATGGGTGACCTGCAGCTCGATGCGGATCTACCGATCGGCAGCTACCGCGAACTTTCCGCAGAAGAGCTGAATATTCTGCGGAAATAAGCTCCCGCCCTTCGCGAAGCGGAGCAGGGAGCCCCGGGCAAGGGGCGAAGCCTTGCCCCAGCGCCAAAGGCGCAAAGCTCCCGCCCTTCGCGAAGCGGAGCAGGGAGCCCCGGGCAAGGGGCGAAGCCTTGCCCCTAGCGCCAAAGGCGCAAAAGCTCCCGCCCTTCGCGAAGCGGAGCAGGGAGCCCGGGCAAGAGGCGTAGCCTTGCCCGCAGCGCCAAAGGCGCAAAGCTCCCGCCCTTCGCGAAGCGGAGCAGGGAGCCCCGGGCAAGGGGCGTAGCCTTGCCCGAAATGGTTCCCGTAAGCTTGGGCAGGATCACCGCTATATTAGCGGTGACCCTGCAGACAAGCGCTCCCACACCAACCGTTACATAGCAAGACCCGACCCACCGTCGCTTCCGCAAACGGGAGTCCAGAGGGCAGAGCCCTCTGGGGCCCTCCCTCGGAAGGGAGGGTTTGGGTGGGTGCGATCCCCCTTAAGGAGTGAATACGATAATGACATATAAATTAATTGCACTAGATGTAGATGGAACATTGCTGAATGATCACCATGAATTAACCCAGATGACACAAGAAACCTTGATTCGTGCTTCTCAACAAGGGATAGAGATTGTACTTTGCTCAGGCAGAGGACCAGCCAATACAATTCCTTTTATGGAGAAGATGGGGTTGGCTGGATATGTTATAACACATAACGGAGCGGTAACTGCTGAAGTAAGCACTCGTGAAATTGTTCATCGTTTTGCTATGGAGGGTCAGGGGTTAGAGCCGTTCATCACGTATTGTCGGGAGAATGGAGTCCATTTTGACATTAACACAGCGTTTGGATTGTATGTGGATCAGCCGGAGGGGCTTGGATTGCAAGTCCAAGAGATGTACCGCAATTTCCTAATGAAACCACAACAGTTGCCCCAATGGGCCGATCTAAGTGAACCGCTTGTCAAATTTACAGCCTTTGGCCCACTGGAGCAAATGAACACAGTACAGCAAGAGTGGGGGAACTGGAACCTTCCCTACTACATGACACGTAGTGGAGATTTTTTCATTGATCTAATGCATCCCGAAGCAACCAAAGGTACAGCATTGAAAAGACTAGCTGAATCGAAGGGTATTAAACCCTCTGAGGTAATGGCTATAGGCAATTATTATAATGATCTAACGATGCTAACCTATGCAGGCAAAGGAATTGCGATGGACAATTCTCCTGAAGAAGTGAAGGCGGCTGCAGATGAAGTGACACTTTCGAACAATGAGCAGGGAGTAGCGCATTCAATCCGTAAACATGTACTAGGTGAATAGAGCCGAGTTCAGCTTACGATCAGGGAAGCTCTACGTTTGATCTGATAATCTACTGTCTTCCTGGGTAACCTAAGAGAATAATCTTAGAAGACCAAGGAGGACGGATTCATGGAACTACATGTGGAGCTCATTCCGAATCTGCGAACAATAGGCGGCGAAGTACTGGATGTTATGGTACATGGTCAATATGTAGGTTCGCTCTTAGTCGTGTATAGAGAGACAGATCGGTTGTCGGGAAGTCTTCAATTGGAACGTGGATCGCTTACGGAAGAGTCTGAAGAAGTCGTTATGGAGAAGGTACATGAATATGTTCGTTCACTTGTTGATGCAGTGGAAGCTGAGTATTACGAAGTGTTAGTCAATTGTGGAACACTACGTTCGGTGTTGCTGAAACCAGATACTGAGGTTGAGGTGGAATGGTACGAAGATGAGAGCATATGTGATAGGGATTATGATGATACAGTGAGTGCGATTCAAGTCATTCCCGGTTCGCAAGATGAATCTTTTACATATGAAGATCAGGAACATCTGCTGGAGATGGAGCTAGTGACAGCGGGGCGCAACATATCGACGTACGTATTCAACGATGTACAAGGTCAGGAACTTGCCGAAGCTACACTGAAACAGTATGGAGCAGATGTCCAAGGTGAAATTCACTGGTATGACGAACCGGATGAACATCAGCAAGAGATTGCTGCCGAGTTACTTGTGCGAGAGTTGGATGAAGAGCTGATTGATACAATCACGATTCATTATTGGCATCAGGGGAACCATTTAGATTCGATAGAGTGGGTACACCGTGATTTTGCTGGGGATGATGATGACGATGATGAGGAATACAACGCAATTGGTGTTCTAACCAATGCCTCTCATTATGATACATCAGGAGTTGCTCGAACGAATGAGCTACAAGATCGAGATGAACAAGAGGATGCGGAGGACATCTCTTATGTCATGCTTGTACGCAAGGATCGAGAGTTCCGTGAGTACGAATTGTTTCTTCAGGAACGTGGTGGATTGCCTGTAGGAACGGCTACGATTGACACTTCACATCCTGATCTGACTGGATATATGGATTACCAGATTCCAGGTACCAATGTGCAGCGACAGAGCTTGGTTGAAGTGCTTTTGAAGGAACTGGACAAGGATCTTGAGTTCCATAAGTTGCATCTGACGATGTTATATCGTAATCAGGTTATTGATGAAGCGAGGATTGACAGGTAAAGGGCTGAGGCTCTTTACTTTTTTTTTGTAATTTTGACGAAATAATCATTTCCGGGTATAGTTCGATTATTCATAAGAGATAAAGGAGTGCGGAGTAAGATGCAGCAATCATTTACAATGATTCAAGACACTATAAACGAAGATTTTCGAGCTGTATTGGCAGAACAAGAAGATACGGAAGCAGTAATGGCTCTTCTCACAGAAACGGCTGAATGGCTGCAGAGTCAAGGTTCATCTCAGTGGAGTGCCTTGCTGGAGGGCGAGGATTCGCATGATACTGTAGGCGCCATTCTGCGTGGTGATGTTTTTGTGTTCAAAAAAGGCGCTGATGTCGCTGGAATGGTCATTCTAATGCGCAAACCAAGTGCTTGGGATGTTAAGTTATGGGGAAGGAGAGCGCATGCGGAGGATGGTGCGGTTTATTTACACCGATTAGCTATTCGCAGAAAATATGCTCAGACGGGTCTTGGACGTAGTATATTGGACTGGGCGACTCAAGGCATTCAGTTTGATGGTAAACACACGATGCGATTGGATTGTGGTGCTGACAACGCCACGCTCAATGCGTTTTACGCTCGTCATGGATACACATTTGTAGGAGAGATCGAAGGATACAGCACGTACGAGAAGTCATTAGGATCAAATTAATGTTAAATGGGTTACGTATTGAATAAAAATAATGATGTGGAGCCGGGAGTGTGAATTATAGCTCACCGGCTCTTATTATGCGCTTTTTTCTACCAATCTGGTACTTTTTTTGTCATCAATGTATTGATACATGCACTCATGGTGGTACTTGATCACATTCACACCCGAACAGAAAAATAAAACAAACGTATACTGATGAAGAGAGAAATGACCAAACATGTTATCCCAATGTAAGAAGAATGGAGAGGAATTGTTCAGTTATTGCTTTACTGAAACATACGTTCTAATATATCATAATTGAAGATGGATCAATAAGATCGAAGCAGGAAAGGGGGAAACTAACGGTGAAATTGCTGCAGGCGCTATTCTTTCCTCCGGAGCAGCCCGGAGGTGTATCCTCTATGATACCGTATATGCAAGAGAGGTTCACAACTCCACGATGGGAGATGGATCTATTCTCGCTACCCAAGCGTATTCGCAACAAAGGTAGAGAAGACGTAGCTTTTGATACGTTCGATTGGACGCTGTATCAGGACAGCCCGATCGTTCAGAAATATATGCAAACCTATCGAGATTACTTATGGTGGACTAAATTACGGATTCAAAAGCCGTATGATCTTATTCACGCACATCATCCAATTGCTGGTCTTGCGATGAAAAAGGTTTTCCCAGATACACCCCTCATTCAGACCGTTCACTCCAGTTATGAACGAGAACTGATTTTGAATGGTCGAATTGAGCCAGATGGATTGGAACACCAATTCCTGGTAGCGATTTACCGTGAGCTGGAGCATCAGGCAGAACGGTTGTTAACCGTGTCTGATTCATTCCGTCGTTATTTGGGCTCTTATGTTCAACAGCCGGATGCGATCAGCATTATACCGAATGGATTCGATGAAAAAAGGTTTAAACCCATTGCGCATGACAATGCCATTCCACAGTTAGTTACCGTATGTCGTCTTGTTCCGGCCAAAGGTCTGGATATTCTGTTTAAAGCGTGTGCGGAACTTAAGGAGCGAGGGCTGGATTACGTTCTTCATATTATCGGAGATGGTCCAATTCGTCCGGATCTGGAGGAATTGGCTCAGCGGCTGGGCATCTATAATGAAACGATATTTTATGGCTACACGCTGCATCCTGAGGAATTTATGCCTTTCTTTGATATTTTTGTACTGCCTTCACGTGCGGAGGCCTTTGGATCTGTATTTGCAGAGGCTGCACTGAGCTGTCTAGCGTTGGTTGGTACAGATGTCGGGGGAATCCCTGAACAGATAGAGAATGGCAGTAACGGACTTCTGGTCCCTGCTGAGAACCCGTCTGCGCTTGCAGAAGCTCTAGAGAAGGTAATGGTCGATCCGGCATATCGTTATGAGCTAGCCCGCTCGGCATGCGAGAAGGCGAAGACGCATTATTCTCTAGGCAGATCGGTCAATGAACTGAAAAAAATGTATTTACAATTTGCGAAATCATCTTTAACGTAATGAGATAACGATATTTTAGAAGAACATACCTATTAAATAAAGAACACAACATAATTGCTGTTACATAAGCGGTTATGCTGTGTTTTTTTCATTTTTTAGTTTCTGGTTAAGTTAGAATAGTAGCAATTGGAGCTTTTAATCAGAGAGGGAAATGTAAATTAGGACTACAAATGAGATGTGTAATGCATGAAATATTGGATTAGTAGGAAAGGAGAAGGGAAGTTTGAAGAAATTTGCTAAACCTCTTATAACCAGCGCGATTATAATACTGTTTCTCTTTGCTGGCTGCACTGATCTAAATCATCGTGGACTATCGAAGGAATTAAGTGATATGGAAAGTAAGATTGCGTATCAGCCTGAAGTATTTTTAACTGATGTGGTGAACGATCATTTCAACATTACAGCTACGATTAACTATCGTAATAAGGAAAATGTGGAGCATATCATTTACGAAATGTTCATTGAACAACCCAAAGTGGAGATGGAACAGCTGCAAATGAGCTTTCATCTTCATCCACAAATGCTGAGTAAAATAGGTACAACCAACATTTTCGAATCAAATGTCCTCTTTGATAACCTGCCAACAATTGCACCACATGGCACAAGTACAGGAGCATCCCTATTTAGGGCGTTCTTGTTAGATCCATCGAAGGTAGATCGTGAGACATTGGAGATTTATACAGATCTGTACGTGAAGGTAAGCTATCAAGTAGATCGAGAAGAGTATGTTCATTATTTTAAGTTAAACGCAGAGCCCTCGGAGGAGCTTGTGAATGTTCTTCATAATACAGCGATGCCGCTGAATTGACCTTTTAAAACTAAACGATCGAAAAAAAAATAAAAACCGACTCTTAAAATAAATGAATAACCTAGAGTCGGTATGTTAAGGTCACATTGTCACAAAGTGAACTAATATTTTTCTTTTGTTCCTCGAAAGCTGCCCCATCGATCCATAATTAATTTACTAGCCCAGATGAGTGCCAAACATCCGAAAATGGGGTAAAGAATAGATAATAGGGAGCTGAAGCCAAATTGACTAAGTGAGTAACACAACAACATAATAACCAGCATAATGACCCGCGGATGTAAACGAACGTGTTGTCTAACCTGCAGTGTCATTCCATAAATATCCGCTACAAAGGTGCTGAATATTTCCATGAAAATCAGGGATACATAAACGGACTGAACCATCCAACCAAGCTGAAAGGCAATGCTGCCCATCGGAATTTCAAATTGTGTTATTCCCGGCATTTGTGCAGACATCGCAAAATGAGCTGCGAGCAGCATAAAGCCAACTCCAATTCCGCCTAGTACGCCGCCCCACTTTAGCATGTTTCGACTATGAATCTGGTTACCTAAAGGTACGAGTACAGCTTGGGCTAATACCAGATTAAATGATGTGTACAAGAGTGGGGATAGCCATACGTGTATCAGACTTTTATCGGTCGTTAACGTGATAAATCTAGAAGCACCAGGTTGATGGAGTGTGCTGGTAATCATAAGCAGCGAGAGCAGCAGCATCATGGGCACAACGATACTATTCATCTGCATAATGGCTCGGATACCTCGTCCCAGAAGAAGATAAGTACCGACAAGCGTAACAAGCAACCCAGTCTGGTAATGCATGCCGAGATGTTCAACAAAGACGGAGCCTGCTCCGGCCAACATGACGCTGTTCACTCCAATGAGAATGAGAAGGGTAATCCAAGTGATCCATCTGCCTGCCTTGTGGCCGAATAAATGCTTATTAAGATCTTCGTAGGAGCGGGAGCCTGTATCGTGAGCAATGAGCATCATTTTGGTGCCTAGCCAGACAAAAAGTATGGTGGATAGGCCGATGGTGAGCGTTGCCCATTTGCCATACTGGGTGAAAAACTGCAGGATCTCCTGACCTGTTGCAAAGCCGGCACCTACCACCGTTCCAATGTATGTAAATGCGATCTGCAGCACCCGAAATGCCTGTTTCATGCGTTTCCCCTCTCAGGCACCTGAATAGTTTGGACATGCGGGTGCCATGGTACAAGGTATGCTTGACCCTAGAAACTCATGACTATGAGCTCATTCTTTAAGCATCAATTGTAAGGCAGAGTAACAATAAAGCTGATTTCGCTTGAATTGACAGTCATATCTATGATACTTTTACGTCATAGGATAGGCTTGGGAGGTCAAATCATGGAATTATTGAAAAGACGTATTTTAGAAGAAGGAGTAGTCATCTCCGATCAAGTGCTTAAATTGGATGGACTGCTGAATCATCAGATTGACCCTGGTTTGACAATGGAAATGGGACGTGAGTTTGCCTCGCGTTTTCGTGAAAGTGGTGTGACACGCGTGATTACGGTGGAGTCTTCTGGCATTCCAGTTGCTTTTGCTGTTGCACATGAGCTAGGAGTACCTCTTGTATTTGCTCGGCGCAAAAAAACGCTTCTGGCTGATCCTGATGCCTACTGTGAACGTGTACCGTCCTTTACGAAAGGGATTGTGACCGATATTATGGTATCTCGCGAATATATTCATGAGAATGATCGTATTTTGTTCATAGACGATATTATTGCTAATGGGGATGCAGCTCGGGGCGTTATCAAAATTATTGAACGCTCTGGCGCTGAATTAGTTGGCTTCGGTGTAGTGGTCGAAAAATGTTTTCAAGCAGGAGCACGAACCATCCGTGAACAGGGAATTCCTGTTGAAGCCCTGGTACGTATCCGTTCCCTGAACGATGGAAGCATTCAGTTTGACGATAACGAAATGTGACATTTTAAAGGAAAAGGGCCTATTTTTTGAACAATGCCTTTGCATGACCGCAGAATTCATTTATAATGGGGTTATGTTAGGGAGAGGAGGCAACACCATGGGGAACCAAGCGGCAACAGAACAATTTTTTATTGATAAGCTGGCGGAATCGAAAGTTCATTTTGAACGTGCCCTGGATTGTAAACATACGGAATTCGATGACCTTTATCCCTATATGATTGAACATCCTCAATTTTTCTGGTACAAACGCTATGTTGCCTGGTCAGAACTTCTGACGATTGTAGGCTTGTGTGAAGAGTTGTCCTTCTCTTGGAAAGAGCAATTTACACCGCATCAAGTGGAGTACCTTGAAGAACGTGTGATGTCCGCCAAAGTGCTTGATTTTTGGTTTGAGAAGAATGACAGCAAAGAGCACGCGCAGCGGTAAATTTCAGTCGGGACATACGTTTCGTATGACATGACAGTCCAATACAGTCACGTGAGACCTAAATGAGTTGTCATTTAGGTCTCTTTTTGTAAATTAATTTGGAACATAGGAGCCATAGACATGATCAGTGATACAGAGCTGGATGCCCTGCGTTTGTCAGGTGAAAAGGTTAGAGTAGTAAGGGACGAGCTGGAGTCCAATGATGTAACAGGAATTGTTGTTGCTTGGGATGGAGAGCAGGTACTCATTCGTCGGCAGAATCGGCGTGTGGTTAAGCTCGATCGTAGTTATCGCTATCAGTTGTTCAGCGAGCCGCGCCAGAGTCCTCTTAGCGAGCAGGAATAAAGTTAACGGGATTTACCATCATTCCATAGGCATAATCGAATCGCTCAGGAGAAAGGATAGTTACAGTGAAGGAATTAGGAACTATCTCTGAGAGGGCGTGCAATGATATGACATTGATGAATGAGAAGGTTCATGCGTATAAAGATCAGATTGGTGAATTGAGCGATGTGTTACCAGGAGTGGTGAAGTCTTACCATGAGTTTACCGGAGAATGTTTTCAACCTGGAGTCATTGATGCCAAGACAAAACAATTAATTGCCTTGGGCATTGGCTTATTTGCCAATAACGAAGTGTGCACCTTCTATCACGTGGAGGAAGCTCGTGCAAAGGGCGCTACCGATCAGGAGATTATGGAGACTATAGCTGTTGCAGGAGCCGTAGGCGGTGGACATGCACTGTCTCAGGGTGCAATGCGCGTACAGAAGGCACTGCACTAGTGAAATGAGGTAATTAAATGTATCAAGGTCATGTGCTTGTTAATAGAGCACATGACCTTGTTTTTTTAAAGTTCATCTTTACTTTCTTTACTATTTGATTTCTTATTGTACTTGTCTACATCAGCAAATTGTTCCATGATGGAGTATTTGGCGGTATAGTCTATTGTGGAGTAACGTTCAGGAGAATATTTAATCGTTGAGCGATCATTTTCCCAAAGGTAAACAAGGGAGTTTGCATATGTTTCACTCTTAGGATCACCATATTTACTTGTGAGCTCTGCCAGAAGTTCGTCCGAATCTTTGCTACTTAACATGCCGAAATCATAAGAAGCTTCATGAAGTAAAAAGTCATCTAATGGATATTCATCTGCTGCATTTTGCATTTCTTCCATGCGCTGATCCATTAGCTTGCGTATTTCGTCTTTTCTTGCTTCTGTTGTATTAGGGTTATCTAATTCCTCAAATAATATCTTACTTTCTTCCATTAGTCCCATAATGCTATCGTTATCCAATAAATCAATAAAAACGTATGTAGCATCTGCTTTCTTTCCAAGAACAATCAGATTAGAGTATTCAATGCTTTTCTCATGCTCATCATGTATTTCTTCTTCATAACCAGCGTTACCGTTCTTTTTCTCCATTGAGATAACTTTGTCGAGTTTAGTACCCCAAGAAACATCTCTGAAATCTTTCTTGCTCTCACTACTACAACCTAGACCTGTTAAAACTAAAATAATAACACATAACGCGATCATCAACTTCTTCATTTATTATTTAGGCTCCTTTCTGTTCCCTGTACATTTTACATGGTTCAGAAAAACAACTGAAGACAAAAAATGGATAAAAAAAGGGACAGCCAGAGGCTGTTCCCTATCTTTTTTTATGCTATTATATTTTTCCGATCATTTTATTATACATAAACTGCCCAGTTACCCGGCGGGCTGTGACATAACGGTCTTTGAAGTAAGGGTTGGACAATTTGGTGATGCTGACCCCTTTGCTGCTTGAAGCATGTGCGAATTGGCCGTCACCGATATAAACGCCTGTGTGTGAAACGCCATTGCCCATTGTGTTGAAGAAAACAAGATCTCCTGTGCGAAGGTTCGCTTTGGATACTGGTGTTCCTGCTTTGGCTTGCTGCTGGGAAGTGCGAGGTAAATCGATGCTATATTTATCAAAGAGATATCTCATGAATCCAGAACAATCGAAGCCGGCCATGGTTGTACCGCCCCATTTGTACGGAATGCCTGTCATGTTATTAACAACTGTATTGATTGTGCTTGCCTCTGTACTTGTTGCACCTGAAGTAAATAGTACTGCTGCTCCAAAAATGGAGATGATAAGTTTTTTCAAAATCAATGTTCTCCCTTCGTTGCCTACGGAGTTAGCTAAGGGTTCGGTAGAAGGTTCCCTATATTTCCTATGTATAAGAATAATTCACCCAAAATGGTTCCCCCGTTTTCAAACATGAAACTCGGCAATTGAATAATTAAGTTTTTGTAACCTTTTGAAACTATATTGCATATATGCGTAAATGTCAAACCCTTCTTAATACCTTCTTTATCGCCCAATGTTAACGGAACTATCGATTTTTATGAAGAAGAAACACGAAATAAAGATGCAACTGATTACAAAAAAGTAATATGTGTTTCAAATCCAAACGGGGTTGTATATCATTCGAACTTTGTCATGTGCAGTTTGAACTATTCTCATAGATACAATAATCGAGGAATGTTACAAGATGTTGCATTAATTGACAAAGATATTTTTTTTGCATAAGATCGTTCTATCCAATCCACATATTGGATAAAAATATAGTAGTTATATTTTAATTCAAATTAAGGTGGTGGTGGATGGTCGTGTAATTAGAAGGTGAGAAGTAAGTAGAATGATGGAAAATGAATGATTCTAATTATAGGGAGTGTGTAATCATTTTGAGTACAAAAACAAAGTTAGTCACATTAGTGTTGGCGTTTTCGATGGTATTTTCTGCGGTAGGTATGGTAATCCAACCCGTTAACACTGTATCTGCTGCTGATGCTTCAGGAACGACAGCAAGTATATCTGATATCTTGAAGAACCAACAAGCGGACGGTGGCTGGAGAAAAGAATATAAGCAAACAACGGGTGAGTGGGCGAAATCTACAATCGATAATAAAGCTACATACTCAGAAATTAGAAGATTAGCCAAAGAGTTTAAAAAGACAAACGACCCACGTTATTCTGCTGCGGCGATTAAAGGCATTAATTTTTTGCTGAATATGCAGTATTCCAATGGTGGATGGCCTCAAGTTTATCAAAGTTCCGGTTATCATAAACATATCACTTATAATGATGATGCAATGATTAATGTAATGTACATGCTGGATGAAGTAGCGACACGCAAAGGTGACTTCTCGTTTATCGACAGCAATCTAGCTAATCGTAGTAAAAATGCGGTTGCTAAAGGTGTAGATGCTATTTTGAACACTCAGGTAGTTTCAGGTGGCAAGCTGACAGCGTGGGGACAACAACATGATTCCAGCACACTCAAGCCTGCAGGTGCAAGAATCTATGAAGTGCCATCATTAACTGCTGGAGAGAGTGTAACAATTGTCAAATTCCTGAAAACGAGACCTTCCAACGCCAAAATTACTGCATCCATCAAGGGAGCAGAAGCTTGGTTTAACAAGGTGAAAATTACAGGTTACAGGTATGAGAGAGCTAATGGAGACAGCAAAATCATCGCTGACTCCAAAGCTGCACCGATCTGGGCTCGTTTCTATGAAGTCGGAACGGATAAACCGATCTTTATCGGTCGTGACGGTATCGTAAAATATAAATTAAGCGATATTGACAAAGAAAGAAGAGGCGGTTATGCATGGTATGGCAACTGGCCATCCAAGCTGTAACTTGCTTTAACTTCTAAACGGGCACGAATTAGTGCTGAGATCCCAATCACGAGAAGCCCGATCCGGAGTGGAATATCTGGACCGGGCTTCTTTATGAGCATTTCATGTTGACATGTAAGTGCTTGCGTGATATATTATTTTTTGTCGCCGAGATACATAGTCACGGAGATCATCATATGCGGTCGTGGCGGAATTGGCAGACGCGCACGGTTCAGGTCCGTGTGGGCTAACCCCCCGTGGAGGTTCGAGTCCTCTCGACCGCATCGAATAAAAAGGTTCCCTGTTAGACATTCGTCTAGCGGGGAACCTTTTTTTATTTTTTATTTACGGACTGATATGCTCTCACAGCTTGTCCATTCATTATCGCTTCCAACAACCATCGATCAAAATGGAGGGTTGGGCAATTTTTTGCCACATAAGTTGATCCAAACCCGTATTATGATGCCGTAACTGTAATATTATCGATATTTGGCCCCTCGGTGCCTGTCGTTACGATTTTTATGGTATTCGAGCCTGAATTCATGGGTACTTGAATGGTTTTCTCACCCCACGTAGACCAGCTTCCCGTTGCTGAAAAGGGGGTATTGCTGATCACTTTTGTGCCGTTTACGAACACATCAAGGTTACGTGTACCACTTTCTAACGCATAACGAAACTTTACGTTTTTGGTGCCACTTGTAGCATTATTGATGTTACTCCATTCAATGGCAGAATTCGTCAATGCGTTGAAATTAACATAGCCAGAGCCTGTGTAACCAGGGTAGATTGTTTCAATTAGAGCATCAGTTAGCGTAGTTCCCGTTTCAGCTTCATACGTTGTGCCACTTGTGTTACCACTACCTGATCCGGTGATATCCGCTACAAATGTGGTTACACTTTGGGCAGGAAGCTGTGCAGTAAATGCACCATTAGACACATTGATCGGTGCTCCGCTAGCCAGGTTACGGCTGCTATCCGTTACCCATGAGGATACAGTAGACGCGTTACCATTTTGCAGGACAAATCGCTGACTGGTCGCAGAGGTTCCTTTGTTAATCGCTACAACGACGACCTTGTTATCTCCTTTGTAAGCAGATACAAACGTATTGGTATCCGGGTTTTTCGTTGCATCCACTCGCAGATAGCCTGGACGTACAAATTTGGAGAAATGAGCCATATTATAACCGCGTTTGCTAATCGTGCCATCCTCTTTCATCGGTCCGTACTGTCTACGGATGTACCACCATACATATGCTTGAAAATCTGCCTCTACCATTGCATTGTGCATGTGATGGGAGACTTCCAATGCTTCTGGCCAGCGGTCAGCAGAATTGTTATCACTGTTTGGATAATAAACTTCCGTCATCCACAGTTCTTTGCCGGCACCTTTTTGCTTGAAGAGAGGGTATGCAAAATTATTGACTTGAGTACCATATAAATGCGCTCCTAGAATGTCCATATTAGCAAGCGCTTGTGGATCATTCAGGATTGGGTCAGATATGTTTTTTAGGTATTGAAAGGACTCTGGAGCCATGACTTTGGTGTTCTGGATCGATCCTGCATTTTCTTTCATGAAACGAAGGATCTCCTGTGGTGTCCACCAGGTCCAATCATGCGCGTAATCCGGTTCATTTTGTACCGAGATCGCATACAGGTTGACACCATTGTCTCTCATGTACGTAACAAAGTCATTCAGATGCTGAGCGTACGCAGCATATTTGTCATATCTCAGACGTTTAGCATTGGTGTCGCCATTCCGGTTGAACGTCTCGACCATATCACTTGGCGGATTCCAAGGAGAGGCAAATACTAGAGCGCCTTGCTCTATTGCTCTTTTGGCGGTATCTATTTCTCTCGACCAATTACTTCGATTCGGATCGACACTGATCCTCAGAATGGAGAAGCCCAATTGATTTTGCCCGTTGCCAAAGGCTGTGTCACGTTGAGCAGGTGTCAAGTCACCGATCCAAACCGGGTGATTAATTCCTCCAAAGCCCTTGATGAGCTGCTTCTCCGAGGATAAATTGATGGTGGCATCACTTGCTGCTGAAGCTTGTGTGGGCGTTAACATCAGTGGCAGAGCCGTTAAACAGGCGAGTAAAACGTTAAAGGTCTTTTTTAGTTTAAATTTCACTGCGATCATCCTCCTCGAAATGGTTATTCTGAGAACTGCTAAATCAATGAAATAGTACTTTAATAGACTGTGATGTAAGCCCTTACACAACCTCCTTTCGGGAATAAAAGGAAAGAAAATCAATTTATTCTTTCTTTTGTTTATTTTAATAAAATATTGTTGAACTGAATACCTGACAAATTTCAGGTCTTTTACTAATTCATCTCATTTTAACGAGAAACCATGACATTTTTATCCTAAATTCAGAATCTCATGCGACAAGTAAATTACTTAAGAGATGTATTCCTGTGTTGGTGCCTTTTGGATATACAAATTTTCCTTTAGGCTTGTCAGCCCATTTCTTACATAGAACACCCTACAATATCAAACAATGAGAACACAGATCTAAGGAGGGAATCAGCATGGAAAACCAAACAAAAAGCAAGAGATACACACGAATAGCGGGGTTCCTTATTCTTTTGCTACTTATTAATGTGGGGAGTCTGACAGGTGGGGGGATAACCGCAGCATCTGAGATGAAAAGAGAAGTTGGTAAGGTGAATACTCAAACACAGTCGAACCAGGATACTCAACCCGCTGTCGGTCCTAATCGTATGGCCATCATTATTGACGATGTTGGTAACGATATGAAGGGAACCGCAGAGATTTTGGAGATGCCCATTAAGTTGACGGTTGCGGTAATGCCTTTTCTGCCAACAACTCAAAAGGATGCCATTGCCGCACATGAGAAAGGCATGGATGTGATCGTACACATGCCAATGGAGCCCAAGAAAGGCAGACCAGAGTGGCTTGGCCCAGGAGCGATTACGTCCAACTTGACAGATGAAGAAGTTCGCGTACGCGTGGAAAAAGCGATTGATGATGTCCCGTACGCCATTGGCATGAACAATCATATGGGCTCTAAGATTACTTCAGACAAACGGATTATGTCGATTGTGCTGGATGTATGCCGGGAGCGGGGACTTTTTTTTGTAGATAGCAGAACCAATTTTCGCTCGGTTGTCGGGGAGATAGCCTCGTCCAAAAATATGCCTCCGATCGGTAATGACATCTTCTTAGACGACCAGAACTCTAAGCCGCATATCCGCAAGCAAATGGAACTGGCCGCTAAGCATGCCATGGACAAGAAAAGCTGTGTAGTTATCGGCCATGTTGGTCACACCGGGTTAAATACATCATCTGTTATTCGTGAATCAGTCGCGCATCTTAAGGGGCAGATCGAATTCGTTGGCGTTGGTGATCTGGTGCGGGAGGTGTGGGATTGGCATACTGCTCCTACACTACCGACAGATAATAAATAATGCCATTTGCGATGGATTCGGCTATGCGCTTTTGCTCGCCTGGATCAGTAATTCTGGCTCGGTCTGCCGCATTACTCAAAAATCCGGTTTCTACAATGACTGCTGGATGCTTCACATAATTCAACAAATAAAAGGGTTTACCCCACACCACTTCCCGTTTAGTTCCATACAAGTCATTCATGGCATTTTGGATCGATTGTGCCAATAGGTAACTCCTACCTTCCTTTTGGTGCAAAACTACAGGGCCATGGGAAGTGGATTTTGCACTCCAATTGGCATGAATACTGACAACAATATCTGTACTCACTTCTTCGCTAAGGCTTTTGCGTTGTGCTAAATCTCGGCGATGCCTGGAGCGGCTGTTAAGCCAGCGGTTATCATCACTGAGCGCGTAATCACCAAGTCGGTTAATGATAACCGCGTAACCCTTGCTCCGCAAGAGAAGATAAACTTTTTGACTTATAGCTAAGTTAATGTCCTTCTCCAGCACGCCTTGGGCTGTCGTTCCTCCATCAATCCCCCCGTGACCTACATCAAGTAGAATAACGGGTGCTGCAAAGGCATGATGGCTGGAACGGTAAGCTTCACCGTCGATTATTGGTAGCATGGACGGACTGTTCGTTGAGGGGCTTGCTTGAAATGACTCAACAGATTCAACTTGATGGGGAGTCTGTCCCTGAGCAAGTGGAAGAACCGGAAGACATAACAAGCTACCTAACAAGGCGGTCGAAGCAAGCAGTACCTTATACATGGAACATACACTCCTTCATGATCTAGGTGGTTGATGTAGATTTGGGATGTCATGGATACCTTTGGAATTAGACTGTGCATTCTGTAGATTTTCATACACTTCCAAGACAAAAATGTTTAGCCAGAACACTTCCTGAGCACAATAGATTTATCGTAAGCTTCGTTATGTGACGGAGCCAGGGAGGCAGAGGTTATGGCCAAAAGTGATGAATTGGTAAAATATATAACACAACGTGTGGTTCATTATATTGATACTCCAAAGGATGAGCGAAAAGGACGTACCAAACAGAAGGAGCCATGGGCGATGAAGTGGTTTGGCATGATTCCGTTTGCCGTGTCGTTGTGGGTTGGCAAGAAGGGAAGAGCGGGCGATTCGAAATTGGGTAAACGAAGCTCTTCAGACAAGGAATAGATGGCTGGAAATCCTGTATCTACAAAGAGACTCACCAACTAAAATAGACGCTGTTCCTGTATGGTCAGGAAAGGCGTCTATTTTGTATGGAAAGTATTATAAGTGAGTGTTCAAAAAGGGTGGTTTTCAGTACCAAGAAGATGGGATGAAGATAGAAATGGAGTAGCGGAGCGTAGATTAAGCTACGTGAGCAACGGACATTTCGGCTGAATCCCATATTCGAAGCTGAGATGCCGCTTGCGCATCCTTCGTAATCAAAAGCGGACTTTTTGAACAACCTCTATAAATCAATCATTTCAGGGATTAGTGACGTAGAATTGCCCGTCTTTCAGTAACGTGTCCAATGGTACGAATCGTTGCGTGGAAGTATGTCCACCAATGGCTATATAGAGGATGGATTGAAATGTAGTACTGTTATGCCACAATTGATAACCACCAATAGGTAATGGGCCACCATAGAAAACATTACGATCATTCGCTGAATAAATAATTCCAGACTCCTTATGAAGCTGAGTCCAGTCTTGTACACGGGTGAGCTTCACAGGTTTGGAGGTGATCCATAACAGGTTGTCCATCGGATTAAAGGTAGGTCGCATATGAACAGAATCGACAAGCCAGGATGAATTCGCGGAAGCATCAGTAACACTGAATACCATTGGATTGAGAGCAGTCTCGATCTGTTTCACTGTCGCTGAGGGCAATAGGTCACCATTCGTAGCATCGATATAAAGCGCTTGATGGTTCGGTCGTTCTACCTTCCAGTAAGCGAGTAGAGGAAGAGCATAACGAGGCTGAAGTTCTCCTCCATTGGCATGAATCATCGTAAGGCTCAGATGCTGTCGTTCTAACGCCTTACTTAACAGCTCGCGATCATAGGGAGACTGTCCTCCTAACCCGTACTCGCTGAGCATTAATTCTCCCTGATCTGTTGCTGAAATAATCATATAACCAATTATTTTCTCTTCAAAAGTAGCCTGCACGAGCCAGCTATGCGTACCTGGGCCAAGTGGAGTAAAACTTAGTTCTGCCTTTTTCCAATTGGATTCTCCGTGAGCGGAACTAAGTAAGAGAGCGTGCTGATGAGCAAACTCCTGTACAGCCACAGGAGCGAACTTGTCATGCTGGAGAGCAGTGCTTTCTTCGAGATCATTGAATGACGTAAGTGGAAGTGGAGGAACGCTTTGATCCTCGGCACTTGCAATCGACCAGAAGGTAGATAAGGCTGCACAACTGAGCACAGCTAGAGTGATCAAGGCTATTCTCCATAGTAGAATCCATTGCGTAGCGTTTCGTTCCAAATAAACACCTTCTTCTCCGGGATACTTTGAATCAAACGTATCTACGACATATTGGTTACGTGAGCGACGTTAGTATTCATTCTAGGGGACAAGTTATGCAAAGGTTGCTGTAACCTGTCGGGCAACTCGTTATGAATAAACACTACTTTTGCCAGCATTTGCAGGAAAAGTAGTGTCTTCGTCTATCTTAAGTGAAACATGCCGCTGCTGATAGCGGTAACCTTCACCTTGGGTTCATATTGCCAGATCATTTCAGTTCGGCGTGTCTCATATTGCAATTTCATCGCCTCACGATCCATAACCGCCTGTTTTGCTTTTTCTTGCTCCGGATCTGCTTCGGTTACTAACGGAATAGCTGGCTCTGCTGCCAGTTCTACATCCTCTCGAACACGATTATTTGTCTCCATAAAATTGGTTGTTACAGCTGTGCGTGAAGGGGAAGGCTTGGGTACTGAAGAGATATGTTGAATGTTAGCGTCAGGAGTGCTCTTCGTTTCTATTTCAGGCATGTCCTCACGCAGTACTGCTTCGTAGTACGTATCTACGACGTCAAGCTCCAGGGCTAACCGTTCTTTGGCCTGTTCTGCCCAACCGTAATCAAGCTGAAGCAGACGGTTGGTGAGATGGGATTCTAGCGCTGCTCCGGCAGCAGATAATGAAATTTTAGCCGCCTGCGCATGCATGTTCTCTGCCAATCGTGGGCTAAGGTCACGTCGGTTAAGCTTTGTCCCAAATTGCTCAATAATCTCACCCGAGCGAAGAGAAATGCCGAGAAAATGAAGCTCCTCCCGTTTCAGATCACAGGCGAATTCCACCTTGAAGCAAACACCAAGCCAAGGCTCATAGACGGCTGGCGCTGTAGCTCGCAACTGCCGTTTGGCTGCCTGTTCGAACAGGTTAACGAAAGCCCCGCCTTCACGTGCCGCATCAAAAATTTGCTGAAGTCGGCGACTGCCGTAAACGACATCTTCACGTAAAATCCGTCCTGGCCCCAGTTGCGGTAGGGAAGGGGTGATGCCGAAGTAACGCCCCAGAATGGTTTCTTTAGCCGGTTCAGCACCTGGGGGACTTGTACTGGCTCCGCCACTGGCTGTACCAGATCCAACTTGAGGATTCGATTGGGCTGCAGAGGCTTCCGCTGCCTCGATCGCTTGTTTGTAAACTTCCGGGTCAAATACAAAAGTAAATGACATGGTTTCTGCAGGTGCACCTGTACGTTCTACAAATCCCCAATAGTACGGTCGATTCGTCAGCGCCTTATCAGCTTCGGGGGACAATTTAACCGTCACATGGGCGGGAGAACGCTCTATGATCTGACAGTCCAAGGCTTCAAGATAAGTGAGTACATAAGCCTGAATCTCATGCGGTGACATGGTCATAGGTTAGCTTCCTCCTTTACGAAGATCGAGCTTGGTAATCAGAGGCACTTCATCTGCGACCTCGCGCTGGATGGAGTTCAACGATTGTCCTAGTGAATCCATCTTGCGACGCAGGTCATCTTCATTTTGAGATTCAAGCAAAATTTTGGTTAAGCTTTTCTCAATCGACTCCTTCTTCTCAAGCCGCTCCAGAATAACATCGAGTCCACCGATGACCATCTCGAACATATTGATTTTCTCATGCAGCAGATTCAGAATATGCTCTTCAATGGTACCTGTCGTGGATAGATTGAAGATATTAACATCATTTTGCTGTCCCAACCGATGTACCCGTCCAATCCGTTGCTCCACCCGCATGGGATTCCAAGGCAAGTCGAAGTTAATCATATGGTGACAGAATTGCAGGTTGATACCTTCACCACCAGCTTCGGTTGCAATCATGGCCTGAACCCGTCCGCGGAAGAGATCCATCATCCAGTCTTTTTTCCCGCGGTTCATGCCGCCTCGGTAGGGCACAGCAGTAAGTCCATTATTGCGAAAGTAATTAAGCAGATACTCCTGCGTTGCCCGGTATTCAGTGAAAATGATGACTTTCTCATTCATATTGCGAATTAGTTCCATCGTTTTCTCAGCTTTGGTATTCTCCTTAATTGCTTTGATATGGGCAACAAGTTCCCAGATGGTATCCCGAAGAGGCGAGTCAAGCGGAAGCTTCTTCGACAGGTTGACGAGTGTTACGAAAACCGCATCCCTACTGCTGCACACTTCTCGCTGCAACGTAACGAGTGAGAGCATACTGCTCAGATTGCCACCTGTTTCCTGATACTGATCTTTTACAAATGAGGTCACACCATCATATAGCGCCTGTTCTTCGGGTGAGAGTTGCAGGTTGACGTTCGAGACGTTTCTCTTCGTAAACTGAACAGGTCCTTCGCCGCGTCGGTTGCGAATCATGACTTTGGACAATTCATCCTTAAGCTGTTCCTGGTTCTTCGGAACCCTTTTATCGACGACGAAATTGGCGGCAAAATCACCTTGACGACCAAGTTGACCTGGTTTCAGCAGGTTAATCAGATTAAACAGCTCACTCATATCATTCTGTACGGGGGTCGCTGTAAGCAGTAGACAGTATTTTTTGCGCAATTTCAGCATGAATTGATAGTTTGTTGTTTTCTTGTTTTTGAGCTTATGAGCCTCATCAATAATAATCATGTCATAATCGATATTCAGTAACATGTCTTTGTGCGGATCACGCTTGGCAGTGTCCATGGAAGCAACAACGACTTCGTTTTGCCAAGAGTATGCCTTTTTCTGAGCAACGGCATGAATGCCGAATTTGGAATTCAGCTCTCGTACCCATTGCAGTACAAGTGAGGCAGGGACGAGGATAAGCACTTTGGATACGAGACCACGAACCATATATTCTTTGAGGATAAGGCCGGCTTCAATCGTTTTACCCAATCCTACTTCATCAGCAAGAATGGCTCGGCCAGACATTTCAAATAATACTTTACGCGCAGTGTCCATCTGGTGGGGAAGCGGGGTCAGACCTTGTAAATGCTTCAAACACTGGATTTCATCAAAGTTCGGAATCAGATTCGTTTCTTCGGCCTGAATCCCTAATTGAAAGAGTCGATAATCTCCCCAAGGTCCCCCTTTGTCCAAACGAGACTCAAGCTGGGTAAGCCAGCTTCGATCAAACTCCAATGGTACTGGCATTTCGGATATAGGCTGTTTGATGTGATGCGGATTGTTCCGGTTCATGCTGCTACCTCCCATGCCATTCAAGATGACGTTTAATTTCGTAGGTAATAGTATGGACGAATGAGAGACAGTTCATAACCAGATTCATAATTCGATCTGCTCGGCTGTATTTTCCCAGAAAGTTCACAGAGTTCATATACATGCGCCTGAGGGCGTGTGGGGAAGCTTGTCCGAGTATAGATAAGCACGAGAAACGACTATGATATAAATCACATGGAAAATCAATATATAGTGTAATATACTGAATTATAATCACTATATGTGGTGTTTAGTCATAATTTAATCGTAGAGCAAAATTGAACCGTTATTCCGGGGAGGCTGAGCGTGGCGATGAAAACGAACAAACAATCACACAAGTTAGAAGGACTAAGCGAAAAAATATTTCTGGACCGGTATGCCTGGAAGAACGCAGATTCGAATCATGCAAAGGTCGGGGATGTTGTATTGGTATTAACGAAGGATGATCCCAAATTTCCAACGAAGGAAGTTGGGGAAATAATAGAACGTGAGGGTCAGCTGGTACAAGTGAGAACCCGAAGCGGAGAGATCGTTAAGACAGATGTAGAGAAGCTGACGCTTAATATAGAAAAGACACCTGAAGAGATGTGGGATCGTCTAGCTAAAGCGATGGCCTCCGTTGAATCCACCGCTGAACAACGAACAACATGGGAATCCCGATTCCGTTCGGTATTGGAGGATTGGAAGCTCGTACCGGGAGGTCGAATTGCTGCGGGTGCTGGTGCGAGTGATGAACTAACGCTATTCAATTGTTATGTTATTCCTTCGCCCCAGGATAGCCGCGGTGGCATTATGAAAACGCTGACCGAGATGACTGAGATTATGGCACGCGGAGGAGGCGTGGGGATTAACTTGTCCTCTTTACGTCCTCGGCGCGCCGTTGTTAAAGGGGTTAATGGATCATCGAGCGGTTCTGTGTCTTGGGGTGGCTTGTTCAGTTATACTACTGGACTGATTGAGCAGGGAGGAAGCCGGCGAGGTGCCTTGATGCTGATGATGAACGATTGGCATCCTGACGTACTTGATTTTATTACGGTGAAACAAACCATGGGTCAAGTCACGAATGCGAACCTATCTGTGTGCGTAAGTAACGGATTTATGGAAGCTGTTAAGCAGGATGGTGACTGGGAGCTCGTATTCCCAGATACAAGTGATCCAGACTATGACACTGAGTGGAACGGAGACCTACAGCAATGGAGAGATGCTGGTCGCTCGGTCATTCCATATCGCACAGTTAAAGCGCGGGAAATTTGGCGTACCATTATTGAATCTGCTTGGAAATCCGCAGAACCAGGCGTTGTATTTATGGAATACTATAATCAAATGTCGAACAGCTGGTATTTTAACCCGATCATCTGCACTAATCCGTGTGGCGAACAAGGTCTGCCAGGATGGGGTGTATGCAATCTGTCTGCGATCAATCTATCCAAATTCTATGATGCAGAGGCAGACGATGTAGCTTGGGCAGAACTGGCGGAGACTACACGCGTTTCGGCGAGATTTTTGGATAATGTGATTGATGCGACGCCGTATCATTTTGAAGAGAATAGACAGAATCAGCAGCATGAACGTCGGGTAGGTCTTGGTACGATGGGACTCGCTGAGCTGATGATCAAACTTCGCATTCGATATGGGAGCCCGGAGTCACTGGAATTTCTAGATAAGCTGTATGGATTCATAGCGAAGGAAGCCTATCTGGCATCGGCAGAAATTGCGGCTGAGAAGGGCTCGTTTCCTGCTTTTGAAGTAGAGCCATATCTACAGAGTGGTTTTATGAAAAATATGGTTGCGACGTATCCGGAAGTGGAAGAGGCTATACGGGAACAGGGCATTCGTAATGTCACTTTAATCACTCAAGCTCCGACTGGAAGTACAGGCACGATGGTGGGGACATCAACAGGTATTGAACCGTATTTTGCTTTTAAATATTTCCGTCAGAGCCGACTTGGTTATGATGAACAGTTTGTACCGATTGCCCAAGAATGGCTGGATGCCCATCCAGGCGAGCCACTTCCAGCTTACTTTGTAACCGCGATGGATCTATCCGCTGAGAATCACATTCGCGTGCAAGCGGCCATCCAGCAGTGGGTGGATAGCTCTATATCCAAAACAGCCAACTGTCCAGCCGATTTTACGGTCGAAGATACGGCTCAGCTCTATGAGCTTGCCTATGATCTGGGGTGTAAAGGGGTAACGATCTACCGAGATGGCAGCAGGGATGTGCAGGTGTTATCCACTTCGAAGAAGGAAGAGGTAAAGGAAGAAGGGCAAGAAAGGGCAAAAACACAAGAAGTAAATGCAACGCAAGAACAAATACTGAATAAACACGAATCCATTCCAGAAGACGAAAAAGAACCAGTGGCAGTAGCAGAACCGGCGGCAGTAGCAGGATCAGAAGCAGCAGCCACCTCTGCCAAAGTGCTGGATAAACAGTACAGAAGCCGTCCTCAGGTTCTGCGTGGAGCCACTTACAAAATTAATACGCCATTTGGAATGGCTTATATTACAATCAATGACCTAGACGGCATTCCAGCTGAGATTTTCCTGAATGTAGGTAAAGCAGGTTCAGACGTATTTGCCATGGCAGAGGCACTTGGACGGGTATGCTCTTTGTTCCTGCGGTATGGGGATCATGGGCACAAAGTGGAACTACTCATTAAACACTTGAAGGGCATTGGAGGCTCGGGAGCCATTGGCTTTGGCGTGAATCGGGTTGAATCCATTGCAGATGCAGTTGCCAAAGCTTTGGAGAGTCACGTACAGAGCGAATCTATAGAGAACGAGCCACAGCTAAGTGTTGCTCACAATCACATAGGTTCCCTCCATGCGGATGAAGGGAACGAAGAAGCGTGGAGAGAGGCATTGATGAAGGATACGAACCCTGCTGCTACGCATGAAACAACAGGAGGAAATGGGCGTCCTTCTATCGCTGAATCGAGAGACTTATGTCCTTCATGTGGTTCAGCAAGCCTGATCAATCTGGAAGGATGCAAAACATGCAGCAATTGTGGATACAGTAAATGTAGTTGAGTAGTTGACTTGAAACTTATTAAATAATTCAATACGAATTTTCATGCAAACGATTAGTGGAATTTTCCGATTTTATCGACTAATCGTTTGTTTTTTTGTTGTTAGAGCGTATGATGAGAAATACATGTGAAACGCATGAGATGGGATATTTTTTACCAAAAAAAATGGATAGGACGTTATAGGAACGTTAATTAGGAGGGCTTTGATGTTATCATTAATTTTTGATATGGATGGAACATTGTTTCAGACGGATAAAATATTGGAATCTTCGCTGCATGACACATTTGAGCACCTTAGGTCACAAGAATTATGGAATCAAGGGACACCTATAGAAAAGTACCGCGAGATTATGGGGGTTCCACTGCCGGTCGTTTGGGAGAACTTATTACCCGGTCATTCTGACGAAATTAAAAATCAGGCCAATGAATGGTTCCATGGGAGATTAATAGAACATATCAGTTCAGGTAAAGGGGCGCTATACCCTGGTGTAGAAGAATTTTTTCAGTTGTGCAAAGACAGAGAAATTCCGATATACATAGCAAGTAACGGACAGATCGAATATTTGGAATCCATCGTTAGCTACTACCATTTGCATGAATGGGTAACGGAAACGTTTAGCATACAACAGATTGAATCGCAGAATAAGTCAGATCTTGTACGAACGATTATACAGAAGTATAAGATCACTCAAGGGATTGTCGTTGGAGATCGGCTGTCTGACATTCGAGCAGCAAAAGAAAATGGATTGAGGTCTATTGGGTGCAATTTCGATTTTGCTCAGCCTGATGAGTTAGCACAAGCCGATCGTGTGATTAATAGCCTGATGGAATTAAAAACCGAAATAGATAAAGCATAAAACAGGAACGATGCAGCAAATAGATTAAAGGTAATATGGAAATGCAAATGCTGGATTGTCAAGAACCTTATTGATTTAAGCTCTGTTCTAGTTATTAATTGTAAAAAATACCCTATTCAGCGCTTGAGTCCTAGGCTTCGAGATGCATTTATGAGCAAAACTTTCAATCCGGCGAAAGATAGGTTTATAATGGTTAGTGGCTGCTGAGTAAGTCGGCAGCCTTTTTCCATGGATTACATGTTTCTTAATCGTAAAGTAGAGGGAACCTCTCATCTGGCGATGCAAGGTAATATTCTCCAATCTAATAAAAGCACTATATTAAGCTACAAATATAGAGTATGATTTTACAGCTGTAGAAGCTTGGGAGGTAAAGTTACATCGTTTTAATCTGTTGTAACTGTTCTTGTAAATTCTGCCGAATTGATCGAGCGTATACTGTTAGGTAAACACATTGCACGATCAGATGAATCTGACTATGTTATCCACGTCGTGGATTAATAATATTAATAATATAGATGCAACGCAGAAGACATTTTACACGTCTTCTTCATGTGGAAATGAAAGATGAAAGGTGCAATACGTATGTTAAAGACAACGAGAACCAGTACCACTGCGAGCTTCAAATTGCCCCAGACAGCGAAGAAGTCAACTTGCATAAGTAAGGAGGGGCACAGCACATGTCACAACCTTTGAGTAGCAAGCGCCATATGAATGGATTAGATGGTTTACGAGCCATCGCGGTGCTTGGAGTAATTGCGTATCATCTGAATTTAGATTTTATCCCTGGTGGTCTGCTCGGTGTGGGGATATTCTTCGTACTATCGGGTTACTTAATCACAGATATTCTCCTGACACAATGGAAAGAGCATGGCCGCATTTTACTCGGTGATTTTTGGTTAAGACGGGTGAGGAGACTGTTGCCTGGCATGCTAACGATGACAGCGGTTGTAATGATCTGGCTGCTCTGCACCGATCCTTCCCGATTGGCAGCTCTTCGTGGCGACATTGTCGCAGGGGTGTTATACATAAGCAATTGGTGGTATATCTTTCATCATGTATCCTATTTCGAAAGCTTTGGGCCACCGTCCCCATTTGGTCATTTCTGGTCATTAGCTGTAGAAGAGCAGTTCTACATTGTGTGGCCTTTATTGATGGTCGCGGCAATTGTTTTATTCAAACGTAAGGGATGGCTCGTTGTCTTTATTGTCGTATTGGCTGAATTATCAGCAGGTGCAATGGCAATCATATACAACCCGGATTTGGATCCGAGCCGAGTCTATTACGGAACAGATACACGTGCGTTTGCGTTATTAGCGGGTGCTGCTCTAGCTGTAGTCTGGCCGAGCCGGAAGTTGTCTTCGTCACTTGCCAGTGGTAATCGATTGGGCATGGATGCTGCAGGTATCGCTGCTCTGCTGCTGTTAATCTATATGATGCTGAATACGAGTGAATACGATTCTTCGCTGTATCAGGGGGGCATGATCATTCAAGCCATTGCAACGACGATTTTGGTTGCTGTACTCGCACACCCTTCGTCGTTCCTGGCACGGATCATTGGTGCTAAGCCACTACGATGGATCGGTGAGCGGTCATATGGTTTATATCTATGGCATTACCCGGTTATCGTACTGACGAGCCCAACGATAGATACAGGTGGTGCGCATCCTGTGCGCATGATTCTACAGGTGCTGGCAACGGTAGTTCTGGCATCATTATCACTTAAATATATTGAGAATCCTATTCGGTATAACGGATTTCGTAATACGTTATCCAATATGTGGGGAAGAGGTCATCATAGGCATGGAGTTTCCAACGTATGGTGGAAACGGTCAGCTCTCGTGCTCTCCACGCTTCTAATTGTTGTAACGGTGTCACAGATGATGATTACCTCTGAATCGAATTCAGATTCCCATTCGGTGTCCATGTCCACCACGCTAAACAGCGATCATTCGGTCACGGAAGAGAAGGGACAGGATGTTGTACCCGCGACGGTTGCTCCATCAGATTCAGGCAACAAGCATGATCCGAAGACACATAAGTCGGCTACAGGAGGGGACAATCATTCAGACGAGAATGACCCACCACCTCAATCGCCAGATTCGTCTTCCAAGCCTGAGGAGCAAGTAACAGATGGAGGCAAAGAGACACCTCCGGATCATCAAGCTAGTGCTGGAGATTCCGCAGACGATACGGGAGATTCTACCGATCAAGCTACCCCGTCACCAGAGGAATCGGATCATACATCCGATGAACCGAAAGGCGAAACAGATTCACCAGCTACAGATGAGAAAATCCGTTATACAATCATCGGAGATTCAGTCATTCTTGACGCCAAGCCTTATCTGGAACAGACGATGACAGGTGTGCATGTAGATGGTCATGTGGGTCGTCAGATGTGGCAGGCTGCGGATGTATTAAGTGAATTGAAAAAGAACAATCAAATGGGCAGCCAGGTTGTATTGGAACTTGGAACAAACGGGTCTTTTAACTCCAAAAATCTAAAGTCAGTTCTTGAATTTTTGAAGGACGAGGAACATGTGTATCTAGTTACGGTACGAGTGCCTCGACCTTGGGAACGGACAGTGAATAAAGCATTGAACGAGGCGGCGACAGAGTATAACAATGTCTCGCTCATTGATTGGAACGCAGCGAGTGAAGGGCAAGATGCTTATTTTGAAAAAGATGGCGTACATCTCACGGCTAAAGGCTCAGAAGCCTTTGCTGCACTCGTGAAAAATAGCATCAAATAATTGGCTTGAATGAGCCGATCTGCTTCATATAGGCACTTATTCAATTATTATTTATCTATCATCATTAACCAACGTATCATCGAAAATATACAAGAAACAGTCCTCCTCGTGAGGGCTGTTTTTTTTGTCAATCAGACGGAAGATAAGTTACATTTCAGCTGTCCATAACGGCAAAAATGGTATTCCTTTACCTGTAGAGAAAAAGTAAAAATGCACGTCGGAATAATTTTACTTAATATAAGTAAAAATTTATTGATTTTTTACTAAAAATAATGATAAATTAGTGGTGTTCAATTGTAAACGTTCTCATAAAGTAATCAGGGAGGTTCGTTCATGAAAGATACTAGATCCAAATCCAAGAAAGCTAAGAGAAAGACGATACCCATCGCTGCTTTATCAGCAGCACTGATGTTAACCTCATCGCCGAGCTTTATTTATGCGGAAACAACAACTGCTGTGCAGGAGGAAACTGTGCAGGGAGAATCTGTACAGGAGGATGCTGCGCAGGAAGAATCGATACAGAGTGAACAACAGGAAGCTGTGGTCAATGATTCATCTGAAACGGTACCCGTTGAACAAGAGTCTGCTACACCTGTCACTCCGCAGAACACCCAGCTGAGCAGTCAGTTACTCTCCGGCACTCCGGAGAGCTCACCTGAAGCACAGCAATCTAGATTCTACACAGCAACTTATGTGTCCGAGAGCATGAATCAGAAGGAAATGACTTACCGGGTGTACCTTCCAGAAGGATATTACGATAGCACAAGAACGTATCCTGTCGTCTATTTGCTTCATGGAGAGAACAATACCAGTGAGCAGTTTGAGTCCAGTGGCATTGCAAACAAGCTGGATCAGTGGATGAAGGATGGAACACTTCAGAAAATGATTGTCATTATGCCAGACTCCAGCAAAGGCAGCTATTTCGTCAATCAGACGGAAGGTGATGATCAAGGAAACTGGGAAAATATGATTGTGGATGATCTGGTTCCCGTAGTTGATGGAAAATTCAGAACGATTGATAAACCACAGTACAGAGCAATTACGGGCATTTCCATGGGTGGGTTTGGTGCATTTGTCGTTGGACTTGATCATCCGGAGGTGTTTGGTTCCATTGGAAGTCATCGAGCCCCGCTGGGCATGACCATCGCAGGCAAAAATCCAATGGAGCTAATGAAGAGCAAATCAGATGACCAATTGAGAGCGTATTCTATTTATCTGGACGGTGGTGCAGATGACCCTAATACATATGCAGATAATTCCACCAATGCTATTCACGCTCATCTGCGCTCCAAATCCATCTCACACGGCTACCAGATGCGTCCGGGTGATCATACGACGAATCCGCTCGTGGATCTGAATCGTTCTTTGGGTGCTTTCAATTCTAAGTTTGCCAAAGGCATTCTAACAGGTAGCTTTACGGCTACGCCTCAAGCATTGGGTACCGATACGAATGAGGTTCGTGTAGCCTACACGACTCAACTGGATCGGGCTGCGGTGCAGCTTTTCCAGAATAATGATACAGATCAGGACTTTGAGTTATCTGTATCCTTGAAGGTGACTAATCCAGCTGGCGAAATCTTGTACAGTGATACCAAAAACGCGGGGGACATCGTTACCGGTTCGACTGAATCTAATTTTAGTGACAGTTTTGATATTCCAGTGGATCAGCTGGGCAGCAGCAAAAGTACTACCGTTTCTCTCCAAGCCTCTTTACTTGGCTCCACAATATCCCTGGGTTCCAAATCTCTGATTCGTGTCACGCCAACAGGTACGTTGCCTGAAGATATTCAGATTGATCTGCTTGGGGATTGGAAATTCAAAAAAGATTCGTATCCAGGGCCATCCCTACATGGAGAAGCTGAAAATGTGGACACGACGGATTGGGCAACAGTGCAACCAGGTCTGGATTGGTGGACAGACGGCTTCGGCGGTTATGAGGGGCTGAATAATTACTTTGGAGCTGCTTGGTATCAGAAGACATTTTTTGTTCCTGAAGATTTCCCGGATCAGGATCTGACCTTGATGGCCGGCAAAATCGATGATGCTGACATCACCTATATTAATGGGGTTAAGGTAGGAGAGACGGGATTCGTGAACGGTGTCTATAAGTCTTCTTTCTGGGCAGCATCGCGTGAATATAAAATTCCGAGTAATCTGCTGAAACGGGGTCAGGTCAATACGATAGCCGTGTACATGCTTAACGATAACGGCGGCGGGGGCTGGTATTCCGGGCCGATAGGCATTTACACGAAAGCGGCGATGCAAAAAATTAAAAACTTACCTTCTGAGGTACCTAGTGAGAACGAAGTAACGACAGTGAAGGCGTTTGCGGCTAAGCAGTACCAGGCAATAGATCAGAAAAATCTGACTGTCTACGCAGATACATTGTCGGCTAAATATTTTGAGAAAGGCGTTGATAAACTGAAGCTACTGGAACAACGGCAACAGTGGACCAAAGATTATGCAACAATCAAAACTAAGATCAACAATCCGTATGTGTTTACACTGGATAACCGTTACTTGTATACGGCTGAAGTTGTCATAACAGGAACCAAAGCAGATGGAACCGAGAAGATACTTCAACAGGAAACGGTATCTCAATATTATCAGCAGGAGAACGGTAAACTTCGAGAAACAGGTGATCAGAAACTGTTCTTCGTGACCGAGTTTTATTCAGAAAGTGCGAAGCGGACGGTTAAATATAGAGTCTATCTGCCGCAGAGCTATTTGACGAATCCAGACAAGCGTTATTCTAGTGTGTATTTACTTCACCAGTTCAACAGTGATAGTGAGTCCTATGAGATTGACAAAATCGATCAGATTTTGAACAAAGAGATCGCTGCAGGACGATCCAAGGATATGATTGTTGTTATGCCTGACTCTTCCGGAATGAGTTGGTGGGTAAATGGTGCAGAGCCTGATGGTGTGAAATGGCAGGATATGGTGGTTAAGGATCTGGTACCGCATGTAGATCAGAAATTCAGAACGATTGATGATGCGCGTTACAGAGGAACCTCCGGTGTGTCGATGGGTGGATTCGGCTCCTTCGCGATTGGTTTCCAATACCCGGATCTATTCTCTTCAGCAGCTAGTCATATGGGTGCAATTAACTTCACTCAAGCAGGTCAGAATCCCGTTGACATTATTAAATCTTACCCTCTTGAAGCGTTGAAACGATATTCCATTTACTTGGATTCAGGTAATGAGGATGGGTACAAGTTTGACGTGCCAGTAACGACACTTCACAAGTATTTGAAGGATAATAATGTCGAGCATTATGCCGAGATTCGTGACGGACTGCATGACAGTGCGTTCTACACGAAGTCGATTGACTTGTCGTTCGCTCAGCACAGCAGACACTTTGCTGATGCACATGTTGCAGACGGAGTTTTGGCGGGAAGCCTGAATATCCAGAACGGAAATAGCAACAAAACAGTGGCATACCAGGTGACAGCAAAAGACGGATTGAACGCTTATGTAGATAACATTCCGATTTCATCTTATGTGAAAAATCAGACACCAGATCTGCACATCCCTGTCATGCTCGAGCTCGTGAATCAGGCTACAGGGGAGCGAGTTGCCATCCAGCAGGATGTACTTCAGGCTCGTAATGGTGGTGTATCGAAAGATGGTACATTAATCATCCCTGCTCTTCAAGATGGGAATTATAGCTTAAAACTGAAAGCTTCGGTACTAGATCGCACGTTTACACTTGCTACGGCGAATTACAAGGTGGGTGGTTCAACCGGAGGATCTTCCGGTGATACTGGGGGGAGCGCCACAGGAGGCTCTTCATCTGGAACACCAGCAGTCACGCCGACTGCACCTGTTGTCACACCAGGAGTAGGCACGAGTCCAGGCAATGATGTTAATGGAACAACTACAGTAAGCCATGAAGAAGTTGCTGCTGCCCTGGAGAAGCAGATGGATCTGCCGATCAAACTCGCAGAGGGTATCTCACTTGTGCTTTCATATGATGCTTTGAGACAGATTGCGTCAGAGCTGGGTTCTGAGTTCAAGTCGTTGAATCTGAAATCAATACCTGTTGCATCCACGGATCAAAATTCGAAGATTGCATCAGCTGGACAGCGTTTGGGCGGTCAGCTCAAGTCTGCCGGATCGTTCATCAGCTTGGAGCTATCTGCTACGCTTGAAGACGGCACAGTGCGCCAGCTGAATCCTACGTTTAGGCAGCCAGTCCAAATCAAACTTGCAGCGGATGCTGGAACCGATCACCAGCTCGTAGGTGTGTATTACTGGAACGAGAAGGGTGAAGCAGAGTTTAAGCGCAGCACATGGAATAGTGAGACGGGCATATTTGAAGCCCATATCAACCAATTGGGAATCTATAGCCTGATGACTTTTAGGAAGCCATTCAATGACGTTCAGTCCTCCTCATGGTATAACCGTGCTGTCGAAGTGATGGTTGCTCAGCATATCGTTAAAGGAATCGACGATACGAATTTCGCACCACAAAGTCCTGTGACGAGAGCAGAGTTCGCTGCGCTGCTTACCCGTATGCTGGGGCTGGAAGAGACTTCGACTACACCGTTTGCTGATGTGTCTGAGGACAAATGGTACGCTTCCTCGGTTGCAGCTGCTTACCAAGCAGGTATTATCAACGGTGTGTCTGATGTGGCTTTTGAACCTAACAGACAGATTACACGAGAACAGATGGCTGTAATGACCTATAATGCACTGCAAAAGCTATACCCAGACGAAAGCGGAACCGGTAATCATGCATTGGCTGGATTCACAGATGGAGAAGATATTCAACCATGGGCACAACAGCAAATGTCTGCACTTGTACAGCTTGGATTAATTAAGGGTAATGGTAAGTCTATCAAGCCTCAGGGTGCAGCAACTCGGGTTGAAGCTGTGCAGGTGTTATTGAACCTAATGGAACATAAGCGTGAGTAGAAGCCTAAGTAATTGCCTATGTAACAGCCTACGTAACAGCTAATTAATAGCTAGGTCATAATCTAAAAGCATCAAATAAGTATAACCTTCTGCTCGCGACTAACGCGGGCTGAAGGTTTTTTTCATCACATTGAAAATTGCTACTGTGGATGGATACCTGAGAATCTATATGTAATTGTTGGGCATCGAAGCAGACATCTGATACACTAATGAACAGGTAAATTGAAATTGTGATGATCTCGCTGAATCAGCAACAGGCTGACATAGTCGGAAGTTGCAGGGGTGTTCTTGATGAAGCGATGTGGGTCATAGCTGGAAGAAAGGAACGTTATGAATTATGGCAACGATTAAGGATATCGCGGGTCAGGCGGGTGTTTCTATTGCTACAGTCTCTAGAGTGCTGAATTATGACCCAACCCTCTCTGTATCAGACGAGACACGTAAACGAATACTCGAAATTGCTCAACAATTAAATTATCGTACGCCAAGGGAGCGTAACGGCAGTGCGGCAGCACATGGAGTTCCCAAAGAGACCCGGCGAATCGGACTGATGAACTGGTATACAGATCAGGAGGAGATGTTGGATCCGTATTACCTGGCTATTCGGCTTGGCATTGAAAGGGAATGCTTCAAGCATCAGTTCGAACTTGTGAAGATGTACAAGCACAGTACCGGAGAGGGCATTGACTGGAATGGCGAAGCACCTGATGGAATTATTGCTGTTGGAAGGTTCGAGCAGAAGGATATCGATAACTTTCCAACTAATCTAGATGCGATTGTATTTGTCGATTCATCACCGGATGAAGAGCATTTTGATTCGGTTGTTTTTGATATGCGTCATGCGGTTCGGGGAGCGCTGGATTATCTAAGCAGCCTCGGTCATAGCCGAATTGGTTATATCGGAGGGCATAATGAGTCCTATGCCAGAACGACGCGTGATGAGAGAGAGATTGCTTTTGGCGAATGGCTTCAAGAACAGAATCTGCAAGAGTCTACCTTCATGTATATGGGGAGTAACTGGTACCCAGAGGATGGATATCAGCTGATGCAACGTGCTTTGGAATCACAGGCGTGCCCAACCGCTTTTTTGGTGCAAAATGACTCGATGGCTGTCGGGGCTCTTCGCGCCCTACATGAAGCAGGTGTTAAAGTGCCTGAAGAGATATCTATTATCGGCTTCAATGATATTGCGATGTCGGCATTTATGCAGCCACCGTTAACGACGGTAAAGGTACATATGGAGTACATAGGCGAGACTGCCGTAGAACTAATTGCCGAGCAGTTTCTCTCCAAACGCGATATACCCAAAAAAGTAGTGCTTCCTACGAAACTGATCATCAGAGAAAGCTGTGCTAAAGTTAAAGGTTTGTAGTATGAAATCAACAATACCTCGAGTTAATCTCATGATATGGTTGATCTCTTGATTAGAATGAATACCACCACAAGAAGCCATGAACTCCGATCTGGAGGGTCATGGCTTCTTGTGGGTATAACGTAATGATGATTGTATGAGGCGGTGCTGCCGTATTCAGCTCGTAATAGACCAGCAGACCGTCTTACTCCCTTATTCAAAGGAAGGATTCATAGCGTTGCTGGAAGGAGACCTCCATCTCGATCTGTTTTGCAAGCTGCTGCTTCACTTTATCTCCGCGTAGCAACTGCAACTCTTGCAAGGGCTCCATCGAAACGAACTGATCCTGTGCCATATGGGTTAATAGTTCTGCAAGTGTATCCGCATCCTCCAGTGCGGCATTTAGTCCGAATGCTCCTGTTGGCGTCATCGTATGAGCAGCGTCACCAATGAGAACGATATTATCCTGCGTCCATGTCTCCGAATAACTGCTTTCCACAGATAACAATACAAAGTCACTCCAAGTTTGGATGTGCGCTTTAACCGAATCAGCCAAACAAGGGAATGCCGTAACCAGTTTCTGAACAAAAGGTGTAAAGGGTAGCTCGCGCAACTTGGAATAAGATCCTTGTGGGATGTTCCAGCCGATCTGAACATAGCCACCAAATTGAGAGAAGAGAGCCAGCTGTTGTCCGTCCATGCTTGCCATTCGTACCGCAGGTTCCCAGCCTACAGGTGCCGGGATGCGAGCCCATAACAGGTCATATCCATGCTTACGAATATCGGGGATCAAGCCTGAATGCTTCCTTACGGCTGAGTATCGTCCATCAGCACCGACGATAACTGAAGCTTCAATGGAAGACGGAATGCCATTTTGACGGACATTGACGCCAACAGGCTTGCCGGTCTTATCTCGCAATATCCCGGTCATAATTGTATTGAAGAGGATATGTTCATGGGTGTGCTCTTGCTGTTGTGACTGGGAGACGATAATCTCTAACAAGTGATCCTGTGGTACATGGATGCCGACGTGCGAGACTTCATCACTTGGGAAGATCGTTTTAATAATCTTGCCGTCTTCCCAATATTGAATCTCCTCCAGTGGGAGTGCTCCGCGCTCAGCGATCGTAGAGTACAGACCATATTTTTTTAAAATAGCTTCTCCATCCGTATTCAGCAGCTCTCCGCGGAACGACTTGTGAAGATGGGGTTGTCGTTCAATTAAAGCTGTAGATATACCCTGTCGATTCAACAGATTGGATAAGAGAGCTCCACCTGGCCCCGCTCCAACGATACAGACATCTACAGTCAGCGTTTGATTTGTTTCATTTGTCGTATTCATATGTTAAAATTCCTTCGCAGTAATATAGGTGATAATCCATATACTTAATAACAATAAATTTATAAAAATCATTAAGTAACTAAAAGTAACTTCTGGCATAAGTCATTATAAACAAACTAATTAACATATTGCAATAGGTTGTTTGCGCTCTATCTCTAAACTTGCCTAAACGTCATGCATTCATCCCATCCGAACCCTTCGAATGCAAACGTATATTTCACAAACAAAATAGTACAAATATGTTACAATATAAGGTAGGTTATGATCATAGGTAGGAGGGACAGTTATGAGTCCGGATACGGAGCGAAACTCTCAATTGGCAAATATCGATCAATTGTTGGAGGCCTTCTTCAGATATAAAAATAAAGTGCTGGATCAGCAACAGAAGAATGAAACAAACTGCAAACTGAATCCAACCAAAAATCATATATTAGCTATGATATTACGTGAAGAACGTTGCATGGCTGTTGATGTGGCAAGACAGCTCAGTCTATCCTCGGGAGCAACAACAATTGTTCTGAATCAGTTGGAGAGCGAGGGGCTTATTCAACGAGTGCGTAGTGAAGAGGATCGGCGGATTGTCTGGTTATCCCTCACACATGAGGGAGAGCAGTTAGCTCGCACTTTGATTGCGAATCGCGGCCGCATGACTTGGGAGTTGTTGCAGGCACTTACAGAAGAAGAACAACAACAGATGATCGGTATGCTCAAAAAAATCGAGTTGAAGTTGCTGGAGAACATGAAAGCACTTGAGCAAGCGAATCGATAAGGTAATACGTTTCAAGCCAAAGCGTCAGCCTTCAAGAATTTCAGACCTTCGTTTAGGTCTAAACCTTGAAGACTGGCGTTTTTTATTGTAGATTAATTTAATTCATTCACTAAAACCTCTTATAGTTGGAATCGGCGAATATGCTCTGTTAGGCCTTCAAACTGCAAAATTTCCTTTTGCTTCTCACCAAGAAGATCAAAATGAGGAAAAGCCTCACGTCGATGAATATAACGAGGATTAAGTCCATGTGTGTGGCACCATTCTTCGAGTCTTTCGAGATCTGCACACCCCACTTTGGTCACACTCTTCACGCCTGGGAAACGGGGATCAATCCAAAAATGAGTAAGATAAGCGATCTCGCCACGGGAAACCCGCTCTTTCCATGCTGCCAGCTCTTTCCGCTTAATTCCAAATGCCATAATAACCAAAATCCTTTCCAAACGGGTATTGTCCTGAACGTATTGTAACATCTTATAGTGGTAGTTCAAAAAAGTCCGCTTTTGATTACGAACTTATAGACAGAATCAATCACAATTGTTTAGACGAAGCTATTATAAAATGCCTTGGCTGGGTAAATGAATATGACAACATCTTTATAACGAGTGTTTGTTATATGCTAAAATTAGGATACTTAAAATAAGGCATCAAGGTTCATTATGCGGAAAGGGAATAACATCATGGAACTATTTATCGCTGTCCTCGTTTTATTGGTTCTGATCGGTTTATCTAACATATTGAACCGATTTGTACCTTTTATCCCGGTTCCGCTAATTCAAATTGCGCTTGGTTTTGTGGTGGCAATGCTACCTGCTGGCGTACATTTACCACTGAATCCGGAATTGTTCTTTGTGCTCTTTATTGCTCCGTTGTTGTACAACGATGGTAAACGAACACCACGAAATGAATTGTGGAATCTCAGAGCACCCATTCTACTTCTTGCGTTAGGGCTTGTATTTGTCACCGTACTGGTGGGTGGATATGCAATTCACTGGCTTATTCCTACCATTCCACTTCCAGCTGCCTTTGCACTCGCTGCAATTTTGTCGCCAACGGATGCTGTAGCGGTTGGCGCGATGGCAGGACGTGTACATCTTCCAAAAAGCATACATAGGTTACTTGAGGGAGAGGCGTTAATGAACGATGCCTCTGGATTGGTTGCATTCAAATTTGCGATTGCTGCTACGGTTACAGGTGTTTTCTCACTTGCAGAGGCCTCGGTTAGCTTCTTGATTATCGCAATCGGCGGGCTACTTGCCGGTGCAATATTATCGTTTCTGCTCATCCGGCTTGGTGTCTGGATTCGTCGTCTCGGGATGGAAGACGTGACCATTCATATGCTTCTGCAGATTTTGACGCCCTTCGTGATATATCTTGTTAGTGAAGAGATCGGTGTCTCGGGAATCTTGGCCGTTGTTGCGGGTGGTATCATTCATGCGATTGAGCGTGATCGTACAGAATCTGTGCAAATTAAGATGCAGGTTGTGTCGATGAGCACCTGGTCTGTAATTTTGTACATTCTAAATGGTCTGGTGTTTGTTATTCTAGGCGTGCAGATTCCAGATGTGTTAAACACTATTTTTGCCAATGCCTCGTTTAATAATGGACAGGTACTCGGCTACGTAGGTCTGATTACGTTATTGTTACTAGCTCTACGCTTTATATGGATTTATGTATTCTGGCGTGGGAATAGATGGTACCGCCCCAAATCTGCGATTGGAAGGCCGAACTTCAAATCGATGATGTTAATCTCACTCTCGGGTGTGAGAGGAGCGGTGACGCTGGCTGGTGCATTCTCCATTCCATATGTTCTCGAAGATGGATCGCCTTTTCCGGAGCGGGATCTCATTATTTTTTTGGCGGCAGGTGTAATTCTGTTAACGTTAATTGCAGCGAGTGCCTTGCTTCCGGTATTAGCCAAAAATGATGAGAAAATTACGGATGGCAAGCCGTTTACTACAGAACGTAAAGCACAAGATATTATGCTAAATGCAGCGGTACGTGCGGTGAAGTCAGAGATGAATGAGGAGAACAAGGCAGCGGCGCTTGCTGTAGTCTCAGATCTGTCGAAGTATATCAGACACACGGCTGGTCAGCTCAGTGCGGGTAAACGCAAAGATATCCTGAAACAGGAAGCGGCTATTAACCTGATTGGTACACGTGCTGAACGTAAGGAAGTGCAGAAGATGATGGATGAGGATGTCATTGCATCTGACGCAGCATTTCGGTGTAATAGCTGGCTGGATCGCAAAGAAATGATGCTGGCTAACCGAACCAACACACAAATGATGTTCTCAATCAGTGAGATTGCACGTGTAATTGGACGTCTGTTCACCGAGCGTAAAGAAGCTCCGACTTCGTCGTTCATGATCGAAAATGCAGAACTGTTCCAGCAGGTTAAACTTCGTACCTCTGAAGCAGCAATTAAGGCGATCCGTGCCCAGATGAACGATGCTAATCGTACGGTGGCGATAGCCGTAATTGCCAAGTATGAGCGCGTCATTTCCAAATTGCGTAGCTGGAATCAAGGGCAGAAGGAAGATCCATTCGATCAGAACAAGATGGAGCTACAGATGGTAGCGATTCAGGAGCAGCGGAATACCGTACAGCAATTGTATGAGAATGGGGAAATTAACCGGGATGTCGCTGCCAAATTACGGCGCTTTATCAATGATGTTGAAGCTACCGTACTCAAAAACAGTTAATCTGACAAATCCGATATTTTAAATATGGTTATGCGTTTGATATAATACAGGAAGTACGTGAACATACCTTCAGAAAAAGGAGATAGATGAGATATGGCAGAACAACACACTCGTTTAGGCAAAACGGATCTATTTGTTAACCCCATTGGGTTAGGTGCAAATGCAGTAGGTGGACACAATATTTATCCTGATATGTTGAATGATGAAACAGGCAAAGAAATCGTTCGCACTGCATTGAAGCAAGGGATCAACTTTGTGGATACAGCCTTCATCTATGGTCCGGAGCATTCTGAGCGATTAATCGGCGAAGTGCTCAAAGAGACAGGTCAGCGTCAAAATACAATCATAGCAACCAAGGCTGCACATAAATTGGTCGATGGAAAGGTTGAGATCGATAACTCCCCAGCCTTTCTAACCGAAGCTGTTGACCAAGCACTAAGACGTTTACAGACGGATTACATCGACTTATTCTATATTCATTTTCCAGACGAACAGACACCGAAAGATGAAGCAGTAGGTGCGTTGAAGCGATTAAAGGATGCGGGCAAAATTCGAGCAATTGGTGTGTCCAACTTCTCCGTTGATCAGCTTCGGGAAGCGAACCGGGATGGGGACGTAGACGTCTTACAATCCGAATACAATCTTTTCAAACGAGAAGCTGAGCAAGAACTGCTGCCTTACACAACAGAACATCAAATTTCATTTGTCCCTTACTTCCCACTGGCTGCAGGGCTGCTGGGCGGCAAATATAAACGTGATACAACGTTCCAAGATGGTCGAGCAAAGAATCCACTCTTCACCGGCGAGAACTTTATTCGCAATTTGGACAAGGTAGATCAACTTCGTAGCATCGCAGAATCCAAAAATGCTGAGGTTGCACATCTTGTGTTGGCATGGTATCTGTCCCAGCCTTCCATTGATGCCCTCATACCGGGAGCGAAGAAACCGGAACAGGTTATTAATAATTTGAAGACATTGCAGGTAGAATTGTCTGCCGAGGAAATTGCAGTGATAGATCAGATATTTCGCTAGAGTGAGTTTTCTGACAAGTCTTAAATAGTTCCGGGGAATCGGGTAATGCTAACAGGGAAAGTTTAGGTTCAACAACACAGAAAGGATATGAACATGACCCTGACCCTGAAAAAAGCCCGATTAATCGGAATACTCATCGTAATCCTCTTCATTAGCTGCAATACGGTTTATGCGAAGCCTGCGCAGAAGAATCGGCAGTACTACGAGGAACGTGGAGAGATCGTGTGGGAAGTGCCTACACAGGATAAGCTTATCGCCTTAACGTTTGATGATGGTCCCGACCCTGTACAGACACCTGAAATTTTAGCTTTGCTCCAGCAGTATGAAGCGAAAGCGACGTTTTTTGTGTTAGGCAAATGGGCTGAGAAATTCCCGCAGCTTGTCATGCAGGAGCAGCAGGAAGGACATGAGGTAGCTAATCATACGTATGCACATACGTATGCAGGGCGCAATACTGGAGTTGGTACCTATATTCGTGACATGGATGCTGCCGAGAAATCTATCCTTGGTGCGGGTGCGCCTCGCCCACTGTTGTTCAGACCACCTGGTGGTTACTATAATGACATGGTGATTCAGGCCGCCAAAGAGAAAGGCTATACCATTGTGTTATGGTCTTGGCATCAGGATACGCGAGATTGGGCTTCTCCAGGAGTTACGGCCATTACTAACAAAGTGTTAAAAAACGTTCGTAACGGGGATATCGTTCTATTCCATGATAAAGTGGAGGGCAAATCTCAGACGGTACAGGCATTAGCACGAATTCTGCCAAAGCTTAAACAAGAAGGTTATCGTTTCGTGACGGTTTCGGAGCTGCTCGCCGTGAAGGCGAAGGAAGCAGCAAAGGAAGGCATATCATCCTCGAAAAGTCGCCCATAATTCGCAATCCAAACCCGCCGTCTCTGCAATGTAGAGCGAAGCGGGTTTTTGGATTTAGCAGCCTTGCTTTTGTTTTGACCGCAAAACGTCTACAATAGATGAAGCTTTGGTACAGGCGGCGATATGGATTAGGAATTGAAAAGGAGGAAAAAAACCGATGAACGGACAACAACGGATGAACATTAGAGCAGGCTTAGAAGTAGATATCGTGCTCAAGCAGGATCAGTCTACAGGCAAGCTGACACGGGGAATTGTGAAAGATTTGCTGACCAAGTCACCCACACACCCTCATGGAATTAAGGTTCGTCTCACCAATGGACAGGTAGGACGGGTAAAGCAGATTATCAGTGGAGCAACGCAATGATGAGATACGTGAGTTATTAGATGAGGAGCACAGCAGAAGTAATGGCACATCTCGTAGCAGGAAATGAACGACAGCGTGATGCCTACCGGGTGCTCCAAGAAAGTAGAGTTCTACTGACCTTGGCAGCATTCCACCCTTATCCTGCGGGAACGGTACCTATTGATATTGACATATCAGGCAGTGATCTAGATATCCTTTGTGAAGCAAATGATCTAGATGCTTTTGCAACTCTTATTCACCGAGATTTGGGTAATATGCCGCATTTTCATTGTAGCCATGGTGCTCGAAGCGGTGATGGAGCATCTTATGTGACATGTAACTTTCAGATTGATCATTGGCCTATAGAGATTTTTGCTCAAGCTGTCCCGATTCAACAACAGAACGCATACCTTCATATGAAGGTAGAGTGGGAACTGTTACAACTATGGGGGGCTGAGGGACATCGTGAAATTCGAAGATTAAAACGATCAGGTCTCAAGACCGAGCCAGCCTTTGCTCAAGTGCTTGAGTTACAGGGTGATCCCTATGTGGAGCTGCTGCATCTGGCAACGTGGAGTCGTATAGAGCTCAGAGATTGGGCGTGTAAGCAGCCGTCATTCTTTCCGTTTTCTTCAACGATTAATGAACGATTATAATAAAAAAATGGCTACTATGGTCGTAACGGTTAAGCCCAGTAATACAGGCTTCAGGTTTCGACGAGCAAGTTCAAACGGACTTACCCCGCAGATGGCGGCGGCTGGAATTAAGGCCCATGGAATCAAAGTTCCACCGCCGACCCAAATCGCGGCAACCTGCCCTAGAGCGGTAAGCGTAGCTGCAGATGAAGCTGTATCGGCAAACATCGTTGCAATTGAACCAACGAGAGAGATCCCCGAGAACCCCGAACCATCCATACCTGTGACCGCACCGGTCAGTGTGAGAGTAATCGCACCAATTGAATCATTCAGAGGTACTAATCCCGCTAGGGCAACGCCAAGATCATTTACTATACCGTGAGATCCGTCAGGCAAGGGATTGTTAAATAGCTCCGTGATGGCAGCATCCCCAAGATAAAAGAACGCCGCTATCGGGATGACGGGCCCAAATACTTTAAATCCAAACTGGAATCCCTCGATAAGGTAACTGGTCGTTTCTTCAGGGCCTGTGTGACGGTGGGCTACAAGGGTTACTGCGATCAGAATCAGCACAGCTGTTCCACCAATCAGAGCTGTAGCATCTCCACCTTGAAGATTTAACACAAACATAAGAATGACATCAACTGCAAATAACAACGGGATTAAAGTGGCGAATGTTCTTTTCCAAATTGGAGGCATAGGCTGTTGTTCAATGGAGGGAGAAGCTGCTTCCGGTACAGTAGTGAGTGCAGTAGGGGTTACATGCCTTTCTCCTGTACCTGAGTTACGAAGGGGATCGGCGTGATTCGCTTGCATCTCTTTGCGAAGCATCCAAAATGCCGTAATGGTGGATACGGCACCCATCACGATGACAAGCGGAATACTTGCTGTTATGACTGAGCTTACGGGAAGTCCGGCAGCATCGGCCGTGAGTTTGGGCGCACCTTGGATGATGAAATCTCCTGATAAAGCAATCCCGTGTCCAAACAGATTCATGGCGATGGCCGCTCCGATGGGCGGAAGACCTACACGAACCGCAACAGGTAGCAAAACAGCTCCGACTAGAGCAACTGCAGGCGATGGCCAGAAAAAGAAGGAGACCACCATCATAATGAGGCCGATGCCCCAGAAAGCGACCTGCGGTGACCGGATAAACCGTGTCAGTGGCGCTACCATTACTTCATTAATACCTGTTCGAATAAGCACCCGGCTCATAGCTACAATGATTGAGATGATAAATATGGTACTGATTAGCTCTTTGACCGCATAGATAAAACTGTTAAATATGCCTGAGACAGAACCGGTTAATGATTCGGTAGCCAGCAGACCAATGGTCATAATACCAGCAACACAGATAATGGTTGTATCTCTTCGCCGAATCATTACAGCGATGATAAGTACGATAAACGCCAGATATACATAATGCAGCGGAACAAGTTGAATATTCACATTACAAGTCTCCTTCCATCGTGAGAGCCCAAGGCGTGATATATCGTATGCATGTCAGCATCAGGCGTTCATGGAGAAATGGATGGTGTAGGAGGATTTTTTTTACAGATAGAGAACTTAATTAACTATACAATGTGTATCGTTCTTACTACTGAATGTCACCAGAGTGGTAGTTAGAGGTAACAAGAGTGCATAGACAATGGAAAGCGAGCATGATTACAATGAACATGCCATCATAAGGAAGAAAAATGGAAAATAGACAACTTATCTTGTACAAGGATAAGAAAGAACATGTATTGTTGATAACGTTTACAATTGAGGGTTTTACCAAAAGTATTTTAATGCTGATCAAAAAAGGACGGTCATCCATGAACTTCATCCGTTCATTGCGATTCAAATTTATAGTGGGTCTGACACTCATCATGCTGCCCCTGTTTCTGCTCATGTACTATAACAATGTGTACGCCATGAATGTTGTACGTGATCAAGTATCACTAACGAATATGAATCATTTAGTGAAGAGCGTTGAACAAAATGAACGTGTGCTTCAGGAAACGAATCGTTATCTATATAGCCTGGGTGAGCGTGACCCAGATATCATCTCCTTGTTTTTTCTAAAATACGGTAGCGGGGATTATATTATTGCCAAGCAACGGATCATGAATAAATTCATGACAGATATAGGCTTCTACAATCTGATTGATTCCTTCTTTTTGTACGACGCCATAAATGATGATCTGTTGCTCGCCACATCCGGTGATTACGATATCAAAATGTCACTCGTGCAGAAGAGCATGCCTGTGCAAATGCAGCAATTCGAAGGGGATATCCAGCAGCCTGAATGGGGGATTGTCCGCGGTGAATCAAGAAATGCACTCGTAAAGACGGTGCGCATCAATCAGCAATTCTACGCCGGTGCTCTTGTGGACATGAATGCACTGAATTATCCAGAGCAATCCACGGAATCGGGAGATCGTAGTGGGGCGGTTATTGTAGACACAGATGGTGTCGCATTGTCCAATTCATCCTTAAGTGCAGATCAGATTAAGCTTGCGGCTGCCCATCTTCCCGGACTGAAGAACCCTTACCAGGTTATCTCGGAAGAAGTATCCAAGGGTAAGGCACGTCAATATTTGATGCTTGGCTTGCCTTCAGCGATGTCCAAAATGAACTATGTTGTGCTTCTGCCAGAAGAAGACATGATGCGAAACTTGCCTTTCTTCCAACGGATTATTCGTTTGCTGCCTATTGGTGCAGCGGTGATTCTTATTACGGCTCTTGTCTTTGTCCGTCAATTGCTGTTCCGGCCAATGAATATGCTTATTCGTGGTATGAGACGGGTGAGTAGAGGTGAGCTTGATGTCAGATTGGAGCCACCCGCCTCTTCGGAGCTGGAGTTTGTTACTCGAAGCTTCAATCAGATGACAAGTCAGATTCAGCATCTTAAGATCGATGTTTATGAGGAGCAGCTAAGAACGAGGGAAGCGGAATTCAAGCAACTACAGATGCAGATTAACCCTCATTTTTATCTGAACTCCCTGAATATCATTCATAGTCTGGCTTCTCTACAGAAGCATGAACTGGTGCAACAGATGGCAGGCCATCTCGCCGACTATTTCCGTTTCAGCCTGCGAGCTGGCAAACGTGTCATTCGACTTGATGAAGAACTGGAGCATATTCGCCATTATTTGGAGATTCAGAAACTTCGTTTTCCAAACAAGTTTAGTTTTTCGCTGGAAGTCGACACGGGTCTGGGGCACTATGTGCTGCCACCATTAACGCTGCAACCCTTCGTAGAAAATGCAATTATTCATGGATTTCAGCGGCGTACAGAGCCTTTTGTCATTCGCATTAAAGGGGAGAGCGCAGTAATCGTATCTGGTGCCACTGCGAACAAAGATGAGACAGAACAGCTTCCAATGTTATTTATAACGATAGAGGACAATGGGGTGGGCTTTAACCAGGAGCTGCTGGACCGTCTGCAGCAAGGGCAATATGCAGAAGACCCAGGGGGACAGCACATCGGAATCTGGAATGTAGCACACCGATTGATGGTGAAATATGGAGACGTAGCCGGGCTTGCCTTCAGCAACCAAGCTGATGGTGGAGCCACAGTGGTAATTCACATACCCGCACAGACGGAAGAGGAAGAAGGGGGAGCCTAATGCGGAATCTGTTGATCGTGGATGATGAAGTATACGCCCTACAGGCTATGGTTGAAGGGGTGGACTGGCAATCGGCGGGCATTGATCAGGTATTTAGTGCAGGAGATGCTGAAGAGGCGAGAATAATACTGAAGCGACACGCTATCGATATCATGATCTGTGATATTGAAATGCCTGGTGAGACAGGGCTCGATTTACAGAGCTGGGTTCTTAAGCATGATCCAGGTATGTTGACTATTTTCCTTACAGGTCATGCTTTGTTTGCATATGCGCAGTCGGCAATTAAGCTGAACAGCTTTGATTATGTGCTTAAGCCAGCTCCTGCGGATCAATTGCTTAAGATAGTAAGTCAGGCCGTAGATAAAATCAAAGCAGGTGAGCAGCGCACACATACGAATAAACTGTACGAGACCGTCTACAAACGCTGGCAGACACATAAGCCATTGTTGACAGAGCGATTCTGGAAAGATGCCATATCTCAACGAATGACGTTGACCAAACAGCGCTTGCAGGAATTAGCCGAAGTGTATGGAGCCGAGATTGATCCCAATGCACGTATTGTACCCATCGTCATTTCGGTGGAGGAATGGGTTCGTGAATTTGACCTTCGGGATGAAGAGGTATTGGAATATGCACTGCGAAACGCAGCTAAAGAGATGTTGCTCGGGGACAGACCTGGTGAAGTATTTCAAGATCATGGCGGTCTAAATATCGTGCTTGCGTATGAACAAGATGGCATCGTAGCTTCCGCGAGTGAGATGGAACAGGATTGCCAGATCTATATTCGAGAATGCGGTACGTACTTCTATTGCCGATTATCCTGTTATGTGGGTGTTCCTGTTGCGGTTACCGAGTTGCAGGGGATGCTGAATGAGCTGATGGACATGGAGCGTCGCAATATTAAGGAGCTCGCAGGTGTATTTGTATACGATGAGCAAGGCCGAGATACCGAAGATCGTTTTTTACCGATTCCGTGGTTCTCCGAATTATCCATCCTGTTTGAGACAGGCAAAGTGGGAGATTTACGTGAACGTGTTGATGAGATTTTTGAGTTGTTGGCTGGACAGGAGAGGTTGTCACCAGAGATTCTGCGACTGTACTATCATGCGATGCTGCATGTGGTGTATCCTCTGCTTCATCAGAAAAATGTATCTGTACGTAGTCTTTATCCAGGGGAACGTGAGCCGGAAGAGAGTTTTGTAACACGTTCTTTACCACAATTGAAGCAGTGGACATTGGATCTGATTAGTCGTGTGGTGCCTGTGTTGTATCCAGACGACCATAGTCCAATGACGATCGTAGATCAGTTGTGCATCTACATTGAGAATCATATTGGTGAAGAGCTGATGCGAGAAGAGCTAGCTTCCTTTGCCGGATTTAACCCCGCGTATCTGTCTCGTCTGTTCCGGAAAGAGAAGGGCATGTCTCTATCAGAGTTTATTTTACAGCGCAGAGTAGCAAAAGCGAAAACGTTATTATCCCAGTCTACCGTGAAGGTCACGGATATTGCGGGCAAGGTCGGATACTATAATTACTCTCATTTTACGAAAATGTTCAAGAAGTGTACCGGCATTACACCCCAGGAATTTCGCAAACAATCGCGTACCGTACAGCTATGACGCAGCATGCTGCGTCTTTTGTATTTTATTTTATAGATGTTGTTCAAAAAGTCCACTTTTGATTGCGAAGGATGCCTGACGGCATCTCAGCGTCGAATATGGGATTCAGCCGAAATGTCCGTTGCTCACGTAGGTTTGCCTACGCTCCGCTACTCCATTTCTAGCTTCATCCCATCTTCTTGGCACTGAAAATCGAACTTTTTGAACTTTAATTGTATGAGGTTGTTCAAAAAGTCCGCTTTTGATTACGAAGGATGCCTGATGGCATCTCAGCATCGAATATGGGATTTAGCCGAAATGTCCGTTGCTCACGTAGGTTTGCCTACGCTCCGCTACTCCATTTCTAGCTTTATCCCATCTTCTTGGCACTGAAAAGCGAACGTTTTGAACTTCAATTGTAAGATGTTGTTCAAAAAGTCCGCTTTTGATTACGAAGGATGCCTGATGGCATCTCAGCATCGAATATGGGATTCAGCCGAAATGTCCGTTGCTCACGTAGGTTTGCCTACGCTCCGCTACTCCATTTCTAGCTTCATCCCATCTTCTCGGCACTGAAAATCGAACTTTTTGAACTTTAATTGTATGAGGTTGTTCAAAAAGTCCCCTTTTGATTGCGAAGGATGCCTGACGGCATCTCAGCATCGAATATAGGATTCAGCCGAAATACGAGAAAGTCATAATTTGATCATTGAACAGGTCACCACAGTAGATATTGGATCAGTTCTCTCAGCCGTATACTTGAACCACAGGAGACACAAACGGTGCCACATCCTGAGGAAGAATTCAAGAGGAGTGAGGGAGAAGAGGCTATGAAGACACAACCCGAGACGGGTAATCACGCACGGATATCAGATGTAGGAGCGGGGTCAGTTCGCAAACGTAAATCGGTCTTGTACAATCTTGGAAAGTTTAAAGTGCTTTATCTCATGTTTCTGCCAGGAATTCTGTTTCTGCTGGTGAACAACTACATGCCCATGTTCGGCGTACTCATTGCTTTCAAAAATGTAAACTATGCCGACGGTATTCTAGGAAGTCCATGGAGCGGCTGGGATAACTTCAAGTATTTGTTCTCCACGAGTGACGCGTGGGAGATCACCCGAAATACACTTGCGTACAATACCGTGTTTATCGCACTAAATCTATTTGTCGGCGTAGGCCTAGCGATCTTGCTAAATGAAGTTAAGAACAAGGCCATGTCGAAATTATACCAATCACTTATGCTGCTGCCTTATTTCTTATCCATGATTGTAGTCAGTTACCTGGTACTTGCGTTCCTGGGTAAGGATTCGGGGTTCATGAACTCTACCATATTGCAGATCTTTGGTGGACAGCCAATTGACTGGTACTCTGAGCCGAAGTATTGGCCTTATATATTACCGCTGGTGAATACGTGGAAAAATATAGGATATTATGCCGTCATATATCTCGCAGCTGTCGTAGGCATCGATGAGGAGTATTATGAAGCGGCCGTCTTGGATGGAGCGACCAAATGGCATCAAATTCGCTTCATTACCGTTCCGTTTCTCATTCCGTTGATTGTCATTATGACTCTGTTACAGATTGGCCGTATATTCTACGCAGACTTCAGTTTGTTCTATCAAGTTCCATTGGAATCAGGTGCGCTGTTCCCTGTAACGAACGTACTTGATACTTATGTGTACCGTACATTCTTGATCGGCGGCGATATAGGAATGTCCTCTGCTGCAGGTCTCTATCAGGCAGTCGTCGGCTTCGTGCTTGTCTTGGTATCCAATACCATCGTGAGACGAATAGACAAAGATAATGCATTATTTTGAGAGGGGGCAAGTCAACTGTGAAAACACGTGATCCATTGGCCGTTTCGCGGCGTTCCGCTTCGATTATTCACGGCATGTTTCTCTTTTACGCCATAGCCTGTATCGTGCCGATCCTGCTTGTCTTCGCCATCTCTTTCTCGGACGAAACAACAGTAATCGCTAACGGCTATAAGTTAATTCCTGAGAAGTTCAGTCTGACGGCTTATGAGTTTTTGTTTAAGGATATGGATCAGATCATTCACTCCTACGGCATTTCCATTATTGTAACTGTGGTGGGGACGATTACGAGTGTGGCTCTGACTGCATTATATGCTTATCCGCTCTCACGTAGAGATTTGCCATACCGAGGATGGTTTGCATTCTTTATCTTCTTCACTATGTTGTTCAATGGTGGATTGGTACCCTGGTATCTCGTATATGTGAATGTGCTTGATTTGAAAAATTCGATTCTGGCACTTATTTTGCCGCTGCTTCTATCACCGTTCTTCGTACTGGTCATGCGGACATTCTTCGCGAATTCGATCCCGGTCTCCATATTGGAATCGGCTCGAATTGATGGAGCCGGTGAACTGAGAACGTTTACACGCATTGTACTTCCGCTCTCCCTTCCAGTTATGGCAACGGTTGCACTCTTTAGTACGCTTAATTACTGGAATGATTGGTATCTAAGTATGATCTTTATATCGGATAACCGGACGATCAGCCTTCAGTACCTAATGTACCGAACGCTGCTCGATATTCAATATTTGACTTCTAACTCTAATGTGTCTTCACAGATTTCCTCACAGGGTGGATTGCTGAATCTACCGAACAAAACATTGCAGATGGCAATGGCTGTAGTCGGAATTGGACCTATTGTGCTAGCCTATCCGTTCTTCCAACGGTACTTCATCAAAGGGCTTACCGTAGGTGCAGTGAAGGGCTAACTCCGGCCGGTTAGCGGAGGAAGAGCTGGAGAAACGAAGATAGTTGAAAGGGCATATACAAAAGTGAATTGGGGTAATTGACGGTCAGGTTGTAGGGTTAAACACATGACGGGAGGGGTTCATTTGGTTAAAATGTTAAAGGTATGGCCGCGATTCGCGGCTGCAGTCATGGCACTGAGTCTCGTGCTTGCAGGCTGTTCAACGGACAAAGGCGGAACAACTACAACGCCAGGTGCAGAAGGCGGAGGTGCAGCAGAAGGTGGAGGGAAGCCTTATGAAGTGACGCTGTATTATCCAGGAACACCACAGAAGGATGTTGCCTTGGTAGAAGCTGAGATCAATAAAAAGATGGAACCGAAAATTGGGGCAACGCTCAAAATCAATGCGATCGACTGGGGACAGTGGGACAATAAGCTGAATCTGATGATCTCCTCTGGTGAGAAATCAGACATTATCTTCACAGCAGCGTGGCAGAACTACACGGTCAATGTTGCCAAAGGAGCTTTCCTGCCACTGAATGATCTGCTCGAAGAGCATGGTCAGGACATTAAGAAAAATCTAGACCCAGCCTTCCTTGAAGGTTCTCAGGTAGATGGGGTCAACTATGGTGTACCAACGAATAAAGAGCTTGCAGCAACACGTGGTGTGCTCGTGCGTCAGGATCTGGCTGACAAATACAAGCTGGACTTAGCGGCGGTGAAAACATGGGCAGACCTGGAGCCTTTGCTCAAAACAATTAAGGAAAATGAACCAGGCATCACACCGTTCTACATGTCTAATACCAACGGTAACGGTTTGTTAGAAAATCTGGATTGGGATTACCTCGGTGATGCATCTGTACCAGGCGTTATCTCGAAGACAGCAGGCTCCACAACAGTACTGAACGAAGTGGAGACGGCAGAATTCAAGGAAGCTGCTGAACTCGCCCGTAAGTGGTACCAAGCCGGATATATCAATAGTGATGCAGCTACATCCAATGTGTTCCCGAAAGACCAAGCCAAAGCAGGCAAAGCATTTATGTGGACAGACGGCATGAAGCCAGGTAAGGACAAAGAAGAGGAAGGCTATGTAGGCTTCCCGCTCACACAGATCGAAATGACGCAACCAACCATTACAACTGGCGATGCTTCCGGTGCGATGCTTGCGATCTCTCGCTCCTCTGAGCAACCGGAGAAAGCGATGCAAGTGATCAACCTGCTGCATTCTGATAAAGAAATCAACAACTTGCTTAATTTCGGTATTGAAGGTCAGCATTATGTGAAGAAAGATGGAGCAGACAACATCATCACACTGCCTGACGGTGTAGATGCGAACAGCCGCACATACAACCCAGGTGCACAATGGCAGCTCGGTAACCAGTTCTTGAACTACCTCTGGGATAATGAAGATCCGCAGAAGTGGGAGAAATTCAAAGAGTTTAATGCCAAAGGTGTGAAGTCACCTGCCCTAGGATTTACGTTTAACAGCCAATCGGTCAAAAACGAAATTGCTGCGGTAAACAATGTGAACAAACAGTTTAAACCAGGAATGACCTCTGGAGCGGTAGATCCAAATGAGATGATCCCTAAATACTTGGAGAAACTGAAAGCCGCAGGCATTGATAAGATCATTGCAGCTAAACAGGAACAACTGGATGCATTCCTTTCCAAAAAATAATTCAACATGTAGATGAACCAAGCCGTGAGTAGAGTCTTATATCTGCGCATTGGATACGGAGTCTACGGATAAAGACATCTTCGGCACATAGTCGAGGGTGTCTTTTTGTCGTTTTACACACTCATCTGGATTGTTGATCATAAATAGGGAAAATATGATATAATCAGGTGGTTGATTAGGAGGTGTTTATGTGTCGAGGGCGAAACTTACGTTCTCAATCATTTTTTTAATATTTTCGATCATTTTTACCTTCAACCATCATCTGGGCTTCTCGGTAGGCGATACGATATTGAGTAAAGTGGGATTGTTGCCTTATACAACAACTTATGTCAGAGGTGTTCACATCACACTTTTTATAGGTCTGGGTATGCTGGTCTGCAGTTACTTCATTACACGTAAAGTGTTGGGATCAACGTTCCCACGTCTTGCGAGTATGCTATGGTTAATGGTTTTGGTCACTGTTCTCAGTTATTCCTTCATCACGGATAAAGTCATGTACATCGTTAAGTGGAGTGCAACGGGAACGAATGCCGTTTCCTATGTACAGAACCAAAGTTCTTGTATGTACGATGTCGTTGATGATGGTGATACGCTAGCGACATGTGATCTAATGATTAAAAATTACAGTGGACAACTTATCGTTGCCATGGTCAAACCTGATCTTGCACGTAGTTACAGAAATCAAGACGATCCGCTCTACGAATCGTTAAGCTCTGTTGAGCTGAAGCCTGTACGCATTGAGATTGAACCCCGTAGTACATTTGCGGGTCAGCTTGCATTTTCCGGTTTAGCAGGATCACCGCTCCCTTTTCAAGGCAAACTACATGATATTGTGCTCGATATCGGAATTGAGGGACAGAATATCGTATTTGATTATGAGATGCCTTAGCAGCATAGAATACATACATAACTTCCATTACAATGGATTGAAAAGAGTCGGCGAAAGCCGGCTTTTTTTGGGCTATACAAGCTGGAATTAGTGCAGAAATATTGACATTGTGACCTATCCCTTATCCTTGGAAACGCTTACGATGGAGAGTGAGCTATTCTGTTTGTTATTACGGAAGGGGTAGTGTAGGTACGGTGTCTATGGTGTAAGTGCGAATCGTGTGAAATACGAAAATAATCATTTATGTTTAGGGCGTGTATAGCTAAAATAGATGTCACCGACAATTTAAGACAAGGTGAGATGAGAAAATGTCATATCGGACAAACCTATTTTCCAAGATGGTTATTTTGATTTTAATTATGTTAATTCCTGTCGTGTTGCTCTATTGGTATTCCAATCACAAAACAACAGCCGTGCTCCGGGATGAGCTCAATCGCTCGAACAGCAATCAGCTTGAGTTCTTTCAGAACCAGGTGAACACACATATTGAATTGTTATCGTCATGGCCGAATCTGCTCATTCATGACCCCGATATAGCGAGCTTTCGACGGATTTTTGCAGATAGCAAGTATTTTGATCTGGATACCATCAATCTTGTGAAACGAATTCAGAACAAGTTAAGCATTCAGGAGAGCTCTTCCAACTGGGAAACCAAATTGTATCTGTACTCACCCTCCTTGGGTAGGGTGGTATCTGAACGGGATGCCCGCTCGTATGACAAGTTGTCATTACGGGATTCAATCTCTTCTGGCTGGGATGTACGCCGAATTGCCGGTGTAGCAGGAGAGGACGATCGCTTTATGTTCAGCTGGATTACTGTATCCCCCTATGGGATTAGTGACCCGGCAAATAATGCGGAAACGATCATAAAACTGGAGTTCGATAGCAGCAATATCCGTGACATGTTAGACAAGTTTAAAGATGACGGAAGACATGACCCCTTTTATTATCGCGAAGATGCAGGGGTGATCTATAATCGTACCTCAGATCGGACGTTAACGGGTCAACTCATCAATGAGCTGTCCATTCAACAGCTTAAGGATGTGGACAATCGAACCGTCGTTATTGACGGGGAGCCCTATATGGTCAACACGGTGAAATCGAGCACGACGGGTTGGTATCTGGTTGATTATATGCCGCTATCCGCAATTTTGAAGCCAATCCATCAGTCGAATCTTTTGTTTTATTCCTCGATGTTCTGCCTTTTCTTAATGAGTTTTCTGGCAGCATATATGTTATATGTTCAGGTGCAGGTGCCGGTCAAACAGCTCATTCGTGGATTCCAGCGCTTGAAACAGGAGGATTATTCCGTTCGGATTCAGCCTAAAGGACGTAACGAATTTAGCTTTTTGTCTGAAAGGTTCAATTCGATGGTAGACCAGATTCAGCAGTTGTTCGAACACGTGTATCTAGAGCAAATTCATGTGCGTGAGGCTAGGCTGAAGCAGCTACAGTCGCAAATTAATCCACATTTCTTCTATAATTGCTTCTCGTTTATTACGAGTATGGCTAAGCTCAAACGGGTGGATGCCGTTGTGGCAATGTCGCATAATCTGTCCAGATATTATCGTTATACAACGAGACAGGAACGGGATGTTGTGCCCCTAACGGAGGAAATTGAATTTGTGAATTGTTACTTGGAAATTCAGAAGATGCGTATGGATCGCATTCACTACACGATTGATCTATCCGAAGATATAATGCTACAGGAAGTCCCGCCACTGATTGTTCAGCCATTGGTAGAGAACGCGGTGATACATGGGATTGAAGCAGACGCTGAGGCTGGAGAGATCAAGGTCACAGGGGAATATCGTGATGGGATGATGATTCTTCAAGTTGAGGATGATGGACAAGGTATGAGTGCAGAAGGGCGAGAAGCTCTGCAGCTAAAACTCAGTGGAACGATGGATCAGGAAATGGGCTGTGGCTTGTGGAATGTGAACCAGCGATTGCAGCTGAGATATGGCGAGAAGGCAGGTATTTATATTGAGGAATCATCGCTTGGTGGACTGCGAGTGAAGTTAATATGGCCTGTAGGTGAAGAGAAGATTGCAACGTTACAGTCGCCGATGGTTTAAGAGAACGATCTTATAGATGATATATGACCATGAAGAAGTGTAATGAGAGCGCTAGGAAATGCAGCGTCTAAGATGAGGAGTGTGCAAATTGATTGATATTTTATTGGTTGATGATGAGACGTATGTCACAGAAAGTCTGGAACTGACGATCCCTTGGGGTGAGCTTGGAGTAACGACAGTGTTTCGTGCAGCGTCTGCCAAGGAAGCATTAGAGATTATGGAAGAAAATGCAGTAGACCTTGTGGTGACAGATATTCGTATGCCAGGCATGTCGGGACTGGATCTCATTGCAGAAGTCAGTAACCGGTGGTCACATATCCGTTGTATTTTGTTAACAGGTCATAGTGATTTTGAATATGCAAAAAAAGCGATTCAGTTGCAGGCTGCTGATTATATTCTCAAACCAGTCAACGATGATGAATTCATGGCTTCTGTATCCGCAGCGATCACATCACTTCGGGATGAATGGGATGAGTTCGATAAATATCACCGTTTGTTATATAGCCGCAAATCCGATTACAAAATTTTGCGGGAAAATTTGATGCATGACCTATTGTTAGGCCGCGAGATTACAGCTCGGGCACTTGGTGAACAGATGCAGCAGTATGAAATTCAATTGGAACCGGAACAACCAGCCGTTATGATGTTGATTCGTCTTGCGGGTCGATTCTCAAGTATGGATCAACAATCAATAGACCTGATGGATTTTGCAGTCGGAAATATCGCCGAAGAGGTGTTTGGAACACAGTTTAATGTATGGTTTGGTCGTGGGCCGCATGAATGTCTAGTGATGTTGTTACAGAATCAGAACTTAAACGGAACTGAAACGATGAATCTGGACGAAATTAAAGGACCTACCGCTACCTTCCGGGAGCATGTCATTCGATATTTGCAGGGAGATATCTCGATGGTCGTAACGCAGCCTTTCCCTTTTGAAGAACTAACGACGGCTTATCGCCGAGGCTTAGGCTCACTTGTGCTTACAGGTCCCGAAGAGAATATGATTCAGTATTTGGATTCGAATACAACCAAGCGCTCTGACAATGATTCGCAGGTTTTGGACGAGTTATACAAACCACCAGTTCTGCCTCAATTGCTTGAAACTAAACAGTGGGAGGCAGCCGCACGGAAGCTTGATGCTGTATTTGATGAGGCGGAGCGTGTACGTTTGTCACGAGAACATGGCTATGAGGTGTACTTATCCGTAACGAATGCATTCATGTATATCGCTCATAAACAGGGACATCTGGTACACGAGATTGATCATGCTGGATTTGACCTGCTGCTAGCTCATCAGTTGATTCAATCACCTGAGAAACTGCGCCGCTGGGCAACAGAGATGTTAACCAAGCTCCAGGAAGAGCTGTCTGATCAAGAAGGAACACAGAGCCGAAGACATGTTATTAACCAAGTCCAGGAGCTAGTAACCCGTGAAACGGGACAAGAGTTATCTGTGAAGATGATTGCGGACAAAGTGTATTTGCATCCGGTATACCTTTCCAAAATCTATAAGGCAGAAACAGGAGAGGGTCTTGGGGACTATATGATTCGCATGCGTATGGAGCGTGCACTGTATCTATTGAAAAATACGAATAAAAAGATATACGAGATTACAAGTGAGCTTGGGTACCAAAATCCTCAATATTTCAGCAAAATGTTTAAAAAACATTACGGGATGACCCCAAATGAGTATCGAGATCAGTCGTAATTACAACATCATTCCAGAATATAGGTTGGCAAAGGTGCAGAAATCTTGATTTCGTATCATAGGAACAAAGGCCTGTCCAGCCTATAATGAAAGGGTAACCAAAACGATTGAAGGGGGAACAACATGAGAGCGCAATCAACGAAAAAGAAATTTTTGTCGCTTCTCGCTACAACGCTGAGTCTGACTGTCGTTCTTGCAGGATGTTCAGGAGGCAGTGCGGAGGAGAGTGCAGCACCAAGTACATCTGGTGTTCAGAATGAATACAAAGAAAAGTATGACCCAGAGGTAACCATTACAACTGCATGGGGGATTGACCCTGAACTGAAATTCAAAAATGGTGAATCTATGGAAAATAACGTAGCGACCAAGTGGGCGAAGGACAAATTCGGTATTAACATTAAGTCACTTTGGTCTGTAACGGATACAAACAGTGCATTTGCAACTAAACTGCGTCTTGCGATGTCTTCAGGTCAAGAAATGCCTGACATCGTAACCATTGGCCAACCAGATAACCTGGTTGCTCAAGATTTGATCGACTCTGGCATGTATCAGGAAGCGGGACCGTTGTTCGACAAATATGCTTCAGATACTTGGAAAGAAGCGATGGCTCAAGATCCAAACGTATGGAATCAGTACAGTCGTGACGGCAAGAGAATGGGAATTCCAGTACTCGACTATGCATACAACAATGATTACCTGCTCTGGATTCGTCAAGATTGGTTGGATAAGCTGAATCTTGAAGCACCAAAAACAATTGACGAGCTAGAAGTAGTTATGGATGCTTTCAAAAACAAAAACCCGGACGGCTTGGCTCCGGATAAAGTAACGCCACTCAGCATCGGTTTCAAAACATCCATGAACACATGGATGGGGGATCCATCTTGGATCTTCGGTGCTTACGGCACGCTTCCTTCCCAATGGAATGTGGGAGCTGATGGCAAGCTGGAGTATGGTTCAATTAACCCAGGCATGAAACAAGGTCTTGTTAAATTGAATGAATGGTTGACTAAAGGTTACATTCCTCAAGAAGCAGCACTTTGGGATGAGAACAAAACTGCAGAACCAGCAGTTGCAGGTACAGCAGGTATTATCCCTGGTCCTTATTGGATGAGTGGCTGGCCTTTGGCTGATACAGTGAAGAACGTATCTAGCGCTGTGTGGAAGCCAATTGAAATCCCGCTAGGCCCTGAAGGAAAAGCAATGCGTCACGGTACGCAATTCGTTAACGGTGTTACACTGATTAAGAAAGATATGCAGAATCCAGAAGCATTCTTCACATATCAAAACTATCTGTTTGACAACTATGCTAATCCAGCACCAGGCAGTGAGTATGATAATGGTCTCTTTGAAGGCTATGACTTTGAATTAGATGCAAACGGAAAACAAAAACGGTATGAAGATATTGAAGGCGGGTATGTTAACGTAGTACGTTACTTGCTCGTGCGTGATGGCGCCCGTATTCCAGATGCACAGATGAAAGCCTTGATGAATCTGGCTGATGGCAAAGAGCCAGAAACGAAGCTTGAAAAAGATGTTGCCGCAAACTATGGTACAGAAACACCTGCCGCAGCTAAAGTGTTGCTTGCACAGGAAGATATCTCATTCAAGAATATGTTTACTGGCCCTACGACAGCGACAATGAAATCCAAGTTGGATTACCTCAACAAAATTGAGAATCAAACCTTCAATGAAATTATCTATGGCAAAAATCCGGTAGATTCGTTCGATACGTTTGTTCAAACGTGGAAAGCCGGTGGCGGAGATCAGATCACTCAAGAGGTTAACGAGTGGTATGAAGGTGTGAGAAAATAAGGTTTTAACCGGCGCGCAGGCTACTTGTAGTCTGCGCGTTTTTTTATTTTTCTGAGAGGATAAGTAGACGTCATTCATGGAAATTGGTTCCAAGACAAATGGAGCATGATGTGGTTCTAAAGTAGTTGCTTTTGTGCCATTTATATTGCTTTTATGCGCTGTTTGGGTGCCTCAAAAGCTTGATATAATCGCATTATAAGCCACTCAGGGAGTACTTGAGTAGGAAGAACTACAGGGGGAGCAATCATGAGAACTTTGAAACGTACTTGGCCATTCCACGTAATGCTGCTGCCAGCCATCATCTTTCTGATCATCTTCAGTTATGTGCCTATGGGCGGGATCGTTATGGCATTTCAGAACTATAAGCCATGGCTTGGAATTAGCGGCTCCGACTGGGTCGGATTGGACAACTTTAGATACTTGTTTGAACGTGAGGACAGCTTGCAGGTTATCTGGAATACATTAATCATCGCAGTGCTCAAATTGATCTTTAACTTATGTGTACCGTTTGTATTTGCAATTCTGTTGAATGAAGTTCGTAAGATGGCCATTCAGCGAACCATTCAAACGTTGGTATATCTGCCTCACTTCTTGTCTTGGGTTATCCTAGGCGGGATTTTGCTAGACTTGTTGTCAACTGGAGGATTGGTTAACCGAGTATTGGGAAGCTTCGGACTCGGACCATACTTCTTCCTAGGAGATAACAGCTTATTCCGACCAACGATCATTCTAACGGATGTGTGGAAGGAATTCGGTTATAACATGATTGTCTTCCTGGCTGCACTTGCTGGTATTAACCCGGCGCTATATGAAGCAGCTGAGATCGACGGAGCGAATCGTTGGAAGCAAACTCTTCATATCACCGTTCCGTCTCTCGTACCGATGCTGATGGTTGTTGGAACACTGGCACTGGGAAATGTATTGAATGCCGGTTTTGACCAGATTTTCAACTTGTACAACCCGCTCGTGTATCAAACAGGAGACATCATCGATACATTCGTATATCGCTCGGCACTGGAAAATGGAGAGATGGGCTTCGCTACTGCGATTGGATTGTTTAAATCCGTCATCAGTATGGTGCTGATCCTCGTATCGTACAGCTTAGCCAAGAAGTATGCCGGATACCGCATATTCTAATCGAATGAACAGAGAAGGAAGGGACTACGATGTATCATAAAACGAGATCATATCGCGTGTTTAACGTTATCAATATTTGCTTTCTACTATTAGTTGCCATCATGTGTATCGTCCCGATGATTCACGTACTGGCAGTCTCCTTCAGTAATAAAGCTGCTGCAGATGCTAACCTGGTCAGTCTCTGGCCAGTAGGCTTCTCCCTTGAAGCTTACAAAAAGACAATGAATAATCCCATTTTCTTGAACTCTCTCTGGATCTCACTGCTCCGTACAGTGATTGGTACTGCCATTACTTTGCTGATTACATTCTTGGCAGCCTATCCGTTGTCTAAAGAAAACAGTGAGTTCAAAGGTAGAACAATCTACTCCTGGATTTTTGTATTCAGTATGATTTTCAACGGTGGACTCGTTCCATTCTACATGGTTATCCAAAAGATTGGATTGATGGATTCCTTCTGGGTACTGGTGCTCCCGGGTGCAGTAAACACATTCCTTGTCATCCTGATGCTGAACTTCTTCCGTGGAATTCCGAAAGAGCTGGAGGAAGCAGCTTTGATGGACGGAGCCAATCATTTTAGAACATTATTCAGTATCTTCCTACCGATCTCTATGCCGTCGATTGCAACCATTGCCTTGTTCAGTATGGTGTTTCACTGGAATTCCTGGTTTGACGGATTGTTGTACATGAACAATGCCAAGGATTATCCGCTGGCGACTTTCATGCAGACTGTTATTATCAAGCGTGATATGAGTACGATGGCTATGAATCCGAAAGAACTGGAAACGATCTCTCAGACAACGGTAAGAGCAGCACAGATTTTCATTGGTAGCGCACCGATTCTGATTGTGTATCCTTTCCTGCAACGCTTCTTCGTTAAAGGTATGACACTGGGCTCAGTTAAAGGCTGAGCTCAGAACGTAATTACTTCGTTCAATGGAGGTTGATCGTGTGAATAACCGATATAACGGACCATTCATTCTTGGAATGGATGTGTCATTTATGGATGAGATCGAACAGCATGGAGGCAGTTTTAGTGATGTAGATGGTAAGGAACAAGATCTGCTGTCTATTTTAAAACATAACGATACCAACGCCATTCGATTGCGGATCTGGAATGATCCGGTTGGCGGTTTCTGTAACCTGGAGCGTACAGTGGCTGTAGCCAAACGAATTAAGGCTCATGGTCTGCAATTTTTGCTTGATTTCCATTATTCAGATCGTTGGGCTGACCCAGCTAACCAGTGGAAACCGAAAGCATGGGAAGAACTGTCTTATGAAGAGCTTCAACGTGCGGTGTGCAACTATACGGCAGAGGTATTACGAACGCTGAAGGAGCACGATGCCTTGCCGGATATGGTGCAGGTAGGTAACGAGATCACGCCTGGTATGCTATGGGATGAGGGTCGTGTAGGTGGAGAGGAACATGATACCGATGAACAATGGGAACGCTTCGCAGGGCTTGTGAAGTATGGTATCGCTGCCGTGAAATCGATCGATTCGGATATCAATATTATGATCCACATTGATCGTGGCGGAGATAATGCAGAGAGCGTCAAGTTCTATGATCGCTTTGAAGCGCTTGGTGTAGAGTTTGATACGATCGGTCTCTCTTATTACCCTTGGTGGCATGGCACACTCGATGCATTGAAGGAGAATATGCATGATCTGGCGAAACGTTATGGTAAAGAAATTGTCGTTGTAGAAACCGCTTACCCATGGACGTTAGAAGAGCTTGAAGGTCATGAGTGGATTATGAGACAGGAAGATATGCTGTTGCCTGAGTATCCAGCGACCGTTGAGGGTCAACGTCGTTATCTTAGAGATATGTTACAGATCATTCGTGAAGTACCGGGTGGCTTAGGTGTCGGATTCTACTATTGGGAGCCGGCATGGATTCCAAGTAAACCCGAATGGTCAGTTGGACATGCGAATAACTGGGCGAACTTGGCGATGTTTGACTACAAAGGACGTAAGTTGGAATCGTTTGCAGCATTAACGGACGGTCAAGATACGTTAATAACTAAATAGTGTATAGCTTCAGTTGGAACAGGATTTCACAACAATAGATTACATCAATAAAGGAGTTTTTCCCTATGACATACAAATTTCCACCAGTAAGCTCGAAAGCACCACATATGCTACACGGAGCAGACTACAATCCGGAGCAATGGCTTCGTTACCCTGAGGTTCTTGAAGAGGATATTCGCTTAATGAAGCTTGCCAAATGTAACGTGATGTCCATCGGTATTTTCTCTTGGGTATCCCTTGAACCAGAAGAGGGTGTATACACGTTCGAATGGCTTGATCAAGTATTGGATCGTTTTGCGGCAAACGGCATCTATGCTTTTCTAGCAACGCCAAGCGGAGCGAGACCAGCTTGGATGTCTGCCAAGTATCCAGAGGTGCTACGTGTGTCTGAGAACCGTGTACGTAATTTGCATGGTTTCCGTCACAATCATTGTTATACATCACCGGTATATCGTGAAAAGGTGACTGCAATCAATTCCAAATTGGCTGAGCGTTATTCGGATCATCCGGCAGTGATTGGTTGGCATATTTCCAATGAATTCGGTGGAGATTGCCACTGTGATTACTGTCAAGCAGCGTTCCGTGAATGGGTTCAGAACAAATATACAACGCTCGATGAGCTTAATCATGCGTGGTGGACCACATTCTGGAGTCACACGATTACAGATTGGAGTCAAGTTGAGTCGCCTGCTCCGCATGGTGAGACACAGGTGCACGCAATGAATCTGGACTGGCGCCGTTTTGTAACGGACCAGACGGCTAACTTTATCGTTCATGAAACTAAACCTCTAAAAGCTAAAAATCCAGATTTACCAGTCACCACGAACCTGATGGAGTTTTACGGTGGGCTGAACTACTGGAAATTTGCCGATATTCTGGACTTCCTCTCATGGGATAGTTATCCGACATGGCATGATGCGGAAGATGATGGGAAACAAGCATCCAGAATCGCAATGATGCATGACATCGTTCGTTCCATTAAGGGTGGACAACCTTTCTTGCTGATGGAAAGCACTCCTAGCTCAACGAACTGGCAAGAAGTGAGCAAGCTGAAACGTCCAGGCATGCACCTTTTATCCTCATTACAGGCTGTAGCACACGGATCTGACAGCGTGCAGTACTTCCAGTGGAGAAAGAGTCGTGGTTCGAGTGAGAAGCTACATGGTGCGGTGGTAGATCATGTTGGAACAGAGCATACACGCGTATTCCAAGATGTAACTGACGTAGGTACGGCACTTGAAGGCATGGAGGCGATTGTTGGAACAGCAGTTCCAGCAGAAGTAGCCATTATCTTCGATTGGGAAAATCGCTGGGCGGTTAACGATTCACAGGGACCGCGCAATATCGGTGTGAAGTACGAGCAGACAGTGGAAGCCCACTATGAAGCGTTCTGGAAAAAGGGAGTTGCTGTAGACGTAATTGATATGGATGCAGACCTTTCCAAATACAAATTACTCGTTGCACCAATGCTTTATTTGATGAGAGAAGGTGTTGGAGAGCGCATCGAGAAATTTGTTGAGAATGGCGGAACCTTTGTGGCAACGTATTGGTCCGGCATTGTAAATGAAAATGATCTGTGCTTCTTGGGTGGATTCCCAGGTCCGCTTCGCAAAACGCTGGGAATCTGGTCAGAAGAAATTGATGGACTACATGATCGTGAGCTTAACGGAATCATTCCAGAGAAGGGTAATGAGCTTAAGCTGAATACAGAGTATGATGCGATTGAGCTGTGTGACCTTATTCATCTGGAGGGTGCAGAGTCTCTGGCGACGTATCGTTCTGACTTCTACGCAGGACGTCCAGCACTGACGGTTAATCGTCTGGGCTCAGGTAAGGCATATTATATGGCGGCACGTCTGAAAGCACCATTTTATGATGACTTCTACGGTAGCTTAATCAATGATCTGAACATCGAACGTGGATTGCAGACAGAGCTTCCAGCAGGAACCACTGCTCATACTCGAACAGATGGAACAGCAGATTATGTGTTTGTGCAAAACTATACATCGGAAACGAAGCAAGTGGAGCTGGACGATCAGTCCTATACGGATCTGCTTCGTGGAGAAGCGGTTCCAGCGCAGATCACACTGCAACCGTATGATATCCGTGTATTGCGCAGAGCTGTAGAGCGTAAATAAAAATAGTTCTTATGGAGGCCACCTTGAACGTCGTAACAGACGTGCAGGGTGGTCTTTTGCATGGGTTAGGTTAGTCGGTGATCTCAAGGCTATATTATTAAAGCGAATAGCCCCTTTTAGACTTTTTCTGGGTAAGATAAAGGAAAAGAGTACATGTGCAGCGAAGAGAAAAAGGTAACATGCAACTCAAGACTTACAGTCTGGGAGGAATTGGAATGAATCAAAGGAATCTAGATGGCAACAGCATTATTATTCGGCTGGAAATGACAACGAAAGATATCAAGTTTGGCGAAGTGGCATCGGCCATCTCGGAAGCTGGCGGCGACATCATTGCCATTGACGTGATTTCAACGAACCAGGATGTTAGTGTGCGTGACTTAACTGTTGCAGTAACCGATTCGCAGGATAACAGCAAAATTATAGACGCGGTGCGCGAGCTAAAAGGCGTATCCATCGTTAACGTATCGGATCGAACGTTCCTCTTACATCTGGGAGGTAAGATTGAGGTAACTCCGAAAACACCGATTCATAACCGGGAGGATCTGTCCCGTGTGTATACACCTGATGTGGCTCGTGTGTGCTCAGCCATTGCGGATGAGCCAGGCAAAGCCTTCTCACTAACGATTAAGCGTAACACTGTGGCGGTTGTATCAGATGGGAGTGCCGTACTGGGTCTGGGTAATATCGGCCCGCGTGCCGCAATGCCTGTAATGGAAGGTAAGGCGATGTTATTCAAGCAGTTCGCTGGTGTGGATGCTTTTCCAATATGCTTGGATACGCAGGATACCGAGGAAATCATTCGAACTGTGAAAGCGATATCACCTGCATTTGGTGGTATTAATCTAGAGGATATTTCTTCCCCTCGTTGCTTCGAAATTGAACGCCGCTTGAACGAGGAGTTAGATATTCCTGTTTTTCATGATGACCAGCATGGTACGGCGGTTGTGTTATATGCCGGATTAATCAATGCCCTGAAGTTGGTTGGAAAGTCAATTACCGATGTGAAAATCGTCGTGTGTGGTATTGGTGCGGCGGGCGTGGCTTGTAGCAATATATTGTTGTCTGCAGGAGCCAATCGATTAATTGGGGTAGATCGTGAAGGTGCCCTTGTGCGCACCCAGACCTATGAGAGCGAAGTCTGGAGCGACTACGCTGCTCGAACGAATCCTGAGCTTGAGACAGGCTCCTTGCGTGACGTTATCCGTGATGCAGACGTGTTTATTGGTCTCTCGCGAGGCAATCTGCTGTCCAGGGAAGATGTACAATCGATGGCAGCAGATCCAATCGTGTTTGCGATGGCGAATCCTGTTCCAGAGATTATGCCTGCTGAGGTGGAGGATATTGTAGCCGTGATGGCGACAGGGCGTTCGGATTACCCGAATCAGATCAATAACGTGCTCTGCTTCCCTGGTATGTTCAGAGCTGTGCTGGATTGCCGTGCGACAGAGATCAATGAGGAAATGAAACTAGCCGCTGCAAAAGCCATTGCTGCTGCCATCTCGGATGAAGAGCGGTCGCGCTATTACATTATCCCAAGTGTGTTTAACGACAAAGTCGTCAAGGCGATGCGTAATCGTGTGGTCGAGGCGGCGGTAAGAACAGGTGTAGCTCGTCGTGTGCCACGGGAACAAGCGCGTGAAAGCGAGGAATTGTAGGATGGAAGAGCACACTTCTGAGCGATCTACAACAAGTCTGCAAGAATCAGTTGGTAACCAGCAGATCGATGGCATGCGAGTTGGCGAAGGGATTCTTCAAGCCGCGCGCGCCTTTGTTCAGGCGGATTCAGCTGCACATGCGGATGGTCATGACTGGTCCCATATCGAGCGGGTCACTGCACTGGCGGTTGAGATTGCGCATCGGATGGGAGCAGATCCATTTATCGTTGAGCTCGCGGCGTTACTGCATGATGTGCCTGATGAGAAGCTGAATGAAAGCTTGGAGGCCGGCATGGCGAAGCTGCATGCATGGCTAGATACACAGCCGCTTGAGGCGAGTACACGCGAGACGGTCGTGAACATTATCAGTACGATCTCTTACGCAGGCGGACAACGTCCTGAAGTCTCCAGATTAGAGGCTCAGGTTGTGCAGGATGCAGATCGTCTCGATGCGCTAGGAGCGATCGGGATCGCCCGTGCTTTCTCATTTGGCGGTTCCAGAGGACGGGAGATGTACAATCCTGCAATTTCTCCTCGGGAACAGATGACCCGTGAGGAATATCGTAATGGGCGCAGCACAACGATTAACCATTTTTACGAGAAACTGTTTAAGCTGAAGGATCTTATGAATACATCATATGGTAAAGAGCTCGCGGAGGAACGACATGCTTATATGGTGCAATTCGTTCAACAGTTCAAGCGTGAATGGGAAGGAACCGATAAAGACAACGTATAAGCGTATCCTGCATTAACTTGGTGGATAACATAAATAGCATGAATGGACCGTTATCTCTTCCACAGAGTGCGGTCTATTCTAGTTGTAACGGATTGAAGTGAAGTCAAAATTGGTTCTAGCCGGTGGATTAGCGTGTATGAATGCACTTTCGAATAGCACAGACTACATATTCCGTGGTACAATGAATCGTTCTTGTGAGAATATGACATGAATATGAAGATCACTACAATGAAATACGGGGTAATAATGATTAATAATGCAGTTTACAGAAAAGATAGGTTAGGTAAGGAGGGGTTGCCGTGTCGTTCGGAGCACGAGTGCTTAAGACAGGGATTGCGGTAACGCTTGCTCTGTACCTCAGTATGTTTCTTAACCCGCAGTCGCCTGTGCCGGCTGCGATCGCGGCGATTTTTGCCATGCAGCCATCCATTTATCGTTCATGGAAATACTTCTTGGATCAGTTGCAGACAACAACACTTGGTGCCATTGTTGCACTACTCGGCGGTATGGTGCTGTCCAATGAACCCATCGCGGTTGGATTGATTATTGTGCTCGTCATCATGATCTGTCTTAAGCTGAATATGGGTGAGACCGTAGGTCTGACACTCGTTACCGTGGTTTCCATTATGGAAGCTTCGGGAGATTGGCATTTTGCACTGAATCGGTTTCTCTTAACGCTTATTGGTATTGTGTCAGCCTTCCTTATTAACATTACAGTCTTTCCTCCCAAGCCGAAGGTGCAGTTTGTGAAACAAATTCAGAATGTATTTAACAGTATGTCGCTCTTGCTAAGAACGTCCATCTCAGATGAGATTAAGGAAGCCGTATTCCGGGACGAGAAGAGCAACCTGGGTGGCTCCATTAAATCCCTGTCTGATAAGTACAATTTGTTTGAAGAAGAACAGAAGAAGATGAAACGTTCCAAGTTCAGCCAGACCCGCCAAATGGTTGTGTATAAGCAGATGTTACTGAGTCTGCAAAAGGGTTATGAAGTATTGGACTCTGTTGAACGTCACTACTTCCAAGCACAGCGAAGCCCTGAATTGGATCTTTTCTTCGATACTCACTTGGAGAGATTGATTAAATTTCACGAGCACGCACTCCTCAAGTTCGAAGATAAGCTGAAGCCCAATGGTGAGGAGGCAGAGCAGTTTATTTTGGACAATGATCATTTCATGGAGCAAGCGATCACGGAGTTTGATGTTGACCAGAACGGCATGCTTCGACTTTCCATTGTTGCTGCGGCGATCTATGATTATGGCTACCAACTGGAGCGACTCAATCGCCTTGCTGATCATGTACACAGTGGGAGCGATGATAAGGACTCACAGGATCATATCCTGAATTGGATTAAGTGGCCTTAATAGTGAATTGCAGTCGGCGGGATAGTCATATACAATAGAACCACAACTTAGCCCGGACAGCCTTGTCCGGGTTATTTTGTTGCAGGTGTACCAAATCATTAATAATATACATGCGTTCAAAATTTAAACCCCTTATTCGATGCTGAGATGCCACTAGGCACCTTCGTAATCAAAAGTGGACTTTTTGAAATACCTCTATAATGAATCGAGGGAGATCTTATGACTTCAAGAGTAACAGAGCTTAACCCTAAATTAATGCGGTGGTTTGACGGACAGCATTTACAGGACAAAAAACACGAAGCTATGCAATTACTAACTGTTTCGGAAGATGCATGGCCACATCAAGCTATGATTAGTGTGGGCGAACTGGTTGCGATAAGTCCAACAATCTTAAGACTTGCATTGTGGTCTGGCACACAGACAAGCAAGAATATGGAGCGAACGGGTAAGGCTACTTTGATCGCTATTGTAGATCACCAATTGTTAACCATTCGGCTTGCATTACGCACTCTTCCTCCCATAGCTGAGTCTGTTCATCCAAGGGATCGTTACGAAGGTGGAATTACGAGTATTCGTGTAGATCATGCGCCTTACGCCGACATCACCTCTGGGATTACCTATCAATTGAAGGACGAGCCTGGCACATTAAAGCGTTGGGAAGAGACGATTGCAGAGTTGCGATTTTAGAGATTGCTTGAAAGTCTACTTAATTAGTACGTAAACAATCATAATTAACATGTGAAATGATCTATATCGATCCATATGGTGGGTAATAATAAGCTAAGAAGAGACGATGCTGCATAGGATATATGGGGTGTGGGGGAAGAGATAAAGCTAAAGCTTACAACAATACATTGAAGAAATATATAGGAGTTAGAAATTAACATTAGAAAACAACAAAAAACGCCTCAACTTGCATCGGGACGTTGTCACTGGTACAATAAAAAATGGTTTTCAAAAAATTAGAACTAATTAACATAAATTTAAAATGTTTACTTTCTAATAATTATACCATGGCCTAGTCGGGCTTGTCAAATGGGCTTTTGAGGACACATTCCGGGGAAAGAGGGGCATAGGATTATATGAGTACAGAGCAGCAATGGAGCGAAGAACAGCATCGGGTCAACATTGTAACCAATCAGATTGAACGTAAAATTACAACTCTTGAACAAGAGGTTGGTTCCTTTCGAGACGAAGTTGTAGAGATGAGAAAGGATTTCTGGGACGAGGTTACGATGAACTTTAGTGAAGCCGATGATGTAGGGGAGACCTCTACAAGTATGCGGCAGCAGTCGCAGGTTTTATCGGATCGGGAGCGTAGTCATTTGAATACGGCAGCGGCACTCGACAAAATGAAAAGACTACATCACTCGCCTTATTTTGGACGCATTGATTTCAAAGAGGACGGCTATCCGCAGGCAGAGCGCATTTATCTTGGCATTGCTTCCTTGCTCGATGAGAAGGAGGAGTCCTTCCTGGTCTACGATTGGCGTGCTCCGATATCCAACCTGTATTATGATGGTGCGCCAGGGCCAATCACATATGAGACACCAAGCGGTGAGATCAGCGGCGACATTGAGATGAAGCGGCAATTTGTCATCCGTGAAGGTCGTATCCGGTTCATGTTTGACACAGGTGTAACCATCGGTGATGAATTGTTGCAGGCTGTTCTAAGCCGGACGTCAGATGCCCAGATGAAAAGTATTGTGGCGACGATCCAGAGAGAGCAAAACCGTATTATCCGTAACGATCGAACTCGTATGCTGATTGTACAGGGCGCTGCTGGAAGCGGCAAAACGTCGGCTGCCCTTCAGCGCGTAGCCTATCTTCTATATAAATACCGTGAACACTTGTCAGCGGATCAGATGGTGCTTTTCTCGCCAAATCCGATGTTCAATAGTTATGTATCCACCGTATTACCTGAGTTAGGCGAAGAGAATATGCTGCAAACGACGTTCCAAGAGTATTTGGAGCGGCGTCTGGGACGGGAATACCAGCTTGAAGATCCGTTTATTCAGCTTGAATATGTGCTTTCTGCTACAGAGGACGCGGCTTACCCTGCGCGCATGTCTGGTATTCGGTTCAAATCATCTGAATCGTTCCTGAAGGTGATTACGAAATACAAAGACAACTTAATGCTGGCTGGCATGAAGTTCAAGCCGGTTCGTTTCCAAGGACGTGCTGTTGTTACGGCTGAGGCGATGGCGGAGAAATTCTACAGTTATGAACCATCGGTGAAGCTGGTGAATCGGCTCGAAATGTTAAGAGACTGGATGTTGAAGGAACTTTCCGCATTTGGCAAAAGCGAACTAGAGGCACCTTGGGTTGATCAGCAGCTTGATGTGATGGAGCCAGAAGAACTGCAACGTGCCTTCCAACGTCTGAAGCGTAAGCAAAAAGGGAAGGTGGATACGTTTGACGATTTTGTGCAGGAACGCGAGATTCTAGCCAGAATGGTCGTGAGTAGCCGCCTTAAGCCTTTGCGTAAATGGATCAAATCGTTGCGGTTTGTTGATGTTCGCAAGCTTTATTCCCAATTGTTCAAGGATCAAGGACAGCTTGTTCGACTGCTGGATAACGAACCATTGCCTGCGTACTGGGAAGAAATTAGCGATATGACACTTCGGAGAATGAAAGAACAAGAGCTTGCTTATGAAGATATCACACCGTATCTGTACTTACGCGAACTATTGCTAGGGTTCCATATCAACTCTAACATTCGGCATGTGATTATTGACGAAGCGCAGGATTATTCTGCGTTCCAGCTGGCTTTTATGAAAAGATTGTTTCCACGAGCGAAGATTACAGCACTCGGTGATTTCAATCAGGCCATCTATGCTCATTCCTCTGTGCTGAGTGGGACGGGGCCATTAACGAACCTATACGGCCCTGAAAATACGGAAGTCATTGAACTCACCCGTAGTTATCGCTCAACACATGAGATTGTGGAGTTCACGCGGGGAATGGTTCCAGGTGGAGAAGAGATTATTCCGTTTAACCGTAGTGGGGAGAAACCTCAAGTTATCGTCACAACGTCTGAACAGAAGCATCTTGATCTGATTACAGCTGATCTTAATGCCTTAATTGAGGAAGGATATGAGTCTGTAGCGGTGATCTGTAAGACCGCAGAAGAGAGTAGAGAAGTGCATGAGGCACTTAGTAAGGCATTAACTACCGCGCCGAAGCTAATCAAAAAAACGACGTTAGCGTTCGAACGTGGTGTTCATGTCATACCTGCATACTTAGCAAAAGGTGTGGAGTTCGATGCTGTACTCATCTACGACGGTTCTGAAGAGCAATATGCCCAAGAGCATGAACGCAAATTGTTTTATACAGCATGTACACGGGCTATGCATTTACTTCATATCTATTGTTTAGGTCAACCGAGTCCATTTATCACTTCGCAATCCGAGACGTTATATCATACAGGAAAGGTATCTGCTGCTCGGGCAGATTAAGCAAAGTGATATAGGCTTAACGAAACCAAGGAGACTTCCGTCCGAGTGGACGGAAGTTTTTCTATCTATTTTCTGACATTGTAGCTGAGTAGACTTAGCTGGTTTGGATGGTTTGGATAAATTTTGCATCTGAATTTGGATTTAAACACAATTGGTGTAAATTTTCTTTACACTTAGAGTTCGGGCTCATATAATCGAAACAATATACTTTTTTGGAGCGTTTAATTCAGAAGGAGGCAACAACATGAACAAATCATCTTTTGACCGACCACTAATGGCGGATTGTGTACCTGATCTAGTGGCAACAGCACGTGGGGACTTGCCAGCAACATTGGTGATTCGAGGCGGGACATTGGTCAATGTTATATCTGGTGAAATTTTAGAAGGCATGTCTGTAGCCATACAGGGCGCACGGATTGCTTATGTCGGCAAAGATGTGAGTCATACGATCGGAGAACACACTCGAATCATCGAAGCAAATGGCAGGTACATGGCTCCGGGACTATTGGATGGGCACTGCCATATTGAAAGTACACAGATGAAGGTAACGGAGTTTGCGCGAGCAGTACTACCTTCCGGCACAACAGGCGGATTTTTTGACCCTCATGAAATCTCGAATGTCCTTGGACTCAAAGGTCTTAGAATGATGCTTGATGAAGCACGGACGACACCAATGGCTGCGTATATGCAGGTTGCGTCATGTGTGCCTTCTACGCATCCTGGTCTGGAGACGACAGGGGCTTATATTGGCCCAGAGGAAGTGGCTGAGGCTCTATCTTGGGGACCGGATATGATTGGTCTGGGAGAGGTTATGAACTTTCCAGGTGTTGTGTACGGTGATGACACGATGATAGGAGAGATTCAAGCTACTCTACGAGCAGGCAAAGTTGCTGATGGGCACTTTACCTGGGCAGCAGATGACTGGCGTTTGCCAGCCTATGCGGCTAGTGGAGTTACTGGGGATCACGAGTGTGTAACGAAGGAAGATGTGGTTGAGCGTCTGCGACTGGGCATGTATGCCAAGATGCGTCAAGGATCGGCTTGGCATGATGTAGCTGAGACGATCAAGGCTTGCACAGAACTTGGCTTGGATACGCGCCGGATGATGCTAGTTACGGATGATCGGAGTTCAGAGTCCTTGTTGAAGGAAGGACATATGGATTTTGTAGTGCGTCTCGCCATTTCACAGGGCGTGAAGCCGGTGACAGCGTTCCAGATGGCAACCATTAATACGGCTGAGCGGTTTGGTGTGGCACGAGATATTGGCGCGGTCATTCCGGGTAATATCGCTGATATTATTTTGCTGGATGGGCGACTGGCGGATGTGCGCGTTGGCATGACGATTGCGGCTGGGCAGGTCGTGGCGGAGAATGGCAAGATGACTGCCGTATGGGATAATTTCATCTATCCAGAAGAGGCATTGAATACGGTGAAATTGGAACCTACAATCACGCCAGAGCAGATGGAGCTTGCTGCGCCGATTGAAGAAGGCACCATTGGGGCTAAGATTATTCATGTCACGGAGAATCATGTGGATACGAAGGAAAAACATCTTCCTGTTACTGTGCAGAATGGTCGAGTCATGGTATCTACAACAGGGGATGTGTGTAAAATTGCAGTGCTGGAGCGCCACAAACAAACGGGGAACCGAGCGGTGGCATTAGTTGGAGGCATTGGCTTCACCGCACCAGCAGCCATTGCAATGACGGTAGCTCATGACAGCCATAATCTGTTGATTATCGGTAATGATGATGCGTTAATGGCTGAAGCGGGGAACCGGGTCATTCGCATGCAAGGCGGCGTCGCTGTAGTTACAGGTTCAGGAGTGACTGAGTTCCCATTACGGATTGCTGGACTGATGTCAACGGAGTCCTTTGAAGAGGTTGCCGTTCAATCCGCAGCCGTTAGCGAAGCGTTGCAATCGGTCGGCTGTACACTAAATAATGCATTTATGACCCTATCTTTGCTGGCATTGGTTGTAATTCCAGAGCTGCGCTTATCCGATAAAGGGTTGGTACGAATCTCGGCAGAAGGGATCGAGCTGGTGTCCCTGTTTGATGAGACAACAGAGAACATGAACGCTGCCCCGGCTGGTTCGTAAGTTCATCATTACATCAAGATAACGTTACATCAGAGTTGAAATGTGATTGTATGAGTAAGCCATCTAGAGCTGATCTAGATGGCTTTTTTTGTGTTTTGACTGAAGAAGTGGAATGAATCGTTTGAAGAAGCGTAGCTGCAAGCTTGTTGCAGAACTGCACGGAGGGATATACGTCAGCGGTTCATTTTAAACAAATTAGCAAGGAAAACGCTTACTAGGTCTTCTGTCGGTAGGAAACATATGTTCATAATGACTGAAGTCTTGTGTGTTAAAGCGTTAAATAAGGAAATTTTTCGTTAATTGAGACTTTAGAACTATAAATACAGAAGTATGAATACCCGAAATAATGTTATATGATTCTTTCGTCGTAAGTCTTAGAGATGACATTGCATATAGAAGCAATTCATGGGGGAGAGCTTTTGGTAAATACGCCAAAATGCTTAAATTACGACAGTTTTTTGCCGGGAGCTAAAGTCAGAGGGGTATAACATTTGAGGGAGTGTACGAATATGCAACAGAAGTCCAAATATCATTTTATCAAACTTGTCAGTTGTCTAATCCTCGTCGCAGGCGTTACGTTTTCATCAAAAACCATTGCGGATGGTTCGGTTGAAAGTTATGAGAGCATCCATGGTGCTATTGAGCAGCCGATCCGGGCTACATGGGTTTGGGATACTACTCAGATTCAAAGTCGGCCACAGGAAGTACTGAAATTTGCCAAAGAAAAAAAGGTGAATACAATCTATCTGCAATTGAACCGGGATGTGAAGATCCCTTATTATACAAGCTTTATTAGTGAGGCTAGAGCGAACCATATTGCAGTTGATGTGATGGATGGCAGATCCGCATGGGGATTAACTGAAAGTAGGGCGCAAATTGCTGATTTTCTAAACTGGATTGAAGCCTATCAAAATCAGGTGCAACCAAATGAAAAATTTGCCGGTATTCATCTGGACATTGAACCGCATGTGCATCCACAGTGGAAAACGAATCAAGCGAGTGTTATTACGCAATGGATGGGAAATGTGCAGTACATCATGGATCGGGCTAAACAAATGAAAATGCCGGTTGGGGCAGATCTGCCATTCTGGCTGGATAATTACAAAGTTCCTGGTTCGACGCAAGCCGTTAGCAATTGGATGATTCAGAAATATGATTCAATCACAATCATGGCGTATCGAGATACGGCAGCTGCAATCTACAATGTGGCGAAGGATGAGCTTATCGATGCAGCACAACAAGGCAAGAAGATATCCATCGCTATAGAGACGAAGCAGAGTAAAGAGGGCGACTTCATTACATTCTATGAAGAGGGTTCGGAGTACATGGAATCTCAGCTCAAACTAGTGGAGAATATGGCCAAAGTTCATTCATCCTTTAACGGATTCTCAATTCATGAATACACGTCATGGAAAACTTTAAAGAACTAGGGAGTCAATGCTTCTAATTCTAATGTAGAAAAAAGAATACAGCCTTCCCAAAGATGTCGCGACGCTCCCTGTCGCTGACATCTTTTTTTGACTCGGAGTAGGCTGTGAGATGCTTGAAGTAAGCGAGTGAATGAACTTAGCTAACATGTAAGCATGGAACAATATGTTTAAGTTAACATGTTGCCATGTGCCCACACGCTAATTATGAAGATTAGATAAGCATCGGCTCCACGTCAACCTTCTCGTAGAACATTTTCCGATACTGTGATGGTGTGGTGCTTTTATGTTTCTTGAACGTGGTTATAAAGTAGCTCAGGTGCTCGAAGCCAACGTCCATCGCGATATCTACAATTTTATGATCGGTATTCTCCAGCAGGTAACAGGCCTGTTGAACGCGATAATAATTAATGTAATCAACCGGGCTTTTCTGCACCATCTGTTTGAAGAATCGGCAAAAGTGTCCTTCACTCATATTCGCCTCATCTGCTAACTCCTTTAGCCGTAATGCTTCTGGATAATGCTGATGAATGTACGATAGCACCGACTTCAAGCGTTCCACTTTATCATGGCTGCCTGTAGGAAGAGTGCCATTACTAGTAGCTGGACGCATGTGCTCGAACATTTGCGCAAATATAAGGTAGAGGTATGCTTTGGTGGACATTTCGCACGTCTCAGAGCGGGTAGCATGTTCGGCAAAAATGCGTTGTAGATACAGCAGGATTTCTTGTCCCCATGGATCACTAGGCTTGATATGGTTGGGAGGGACGAGTGTCTTGTGAACAAGTGGATGAATAAACTTTTCCTGAATCGTATCGAAAGTGCGACTCCCCAGCAACTCAGGACTGAACACAATAGAAGAAAAGACGCAAGGAATAGTTCCCTTCAAATAACCAACGTGAATTTCTCCCCGGTTAATAAAGATCGCTTCTCCGGCTTGTACCTCAACGGTGTTCATATCAATCTGAAAGACAGCACTTCCTTGTGTAACCATAGTGAACTCCATCTCGTCGTGCCAGTGGCAATCAAGAATGATGTCACCGTCCAACTGTTGAATATCCGGATATACACTGACAGGATACATGGCATCACCGTGTACCCGATCCTCTCGTAAACGTTCACGTTCCATGATGTGGCTCCTTCAATGATCATAATTAATGAAGTAATGAAAAGCATAATGAAATTGATGCTAATGTAATCGTTTCCATTGATTGGTGTTATTTATGAATAAATCGTTCAGAAATATCAAAATCGTGATATATTCAGTCAAAATAGGAGAAGAAATTCATGATTAATATCAATATCATTATAGTATAACCGAAGGGGGTAATCAAAGATGAAATTTACGGACGGCTATTGGCAAACCCGCGAAGGATATCATGTACAAAATCCTGCGGATATTCGCGATATCGTACAAAAGGGTGATTCCTTTACAGTATATGCAGCAACGAAACGCATTGAACGCAAGGGAGATACGTTGAACGGCACATTGCTCAAAGCAACGTACAGCTCACCGATGCCTGACGTGATCCGGGTACAATTGAACCATCACAAGGGCAAAGTGAATCCTGGTCCTGAATTTGCACTGAATACATTAAATACAGATGTAAAGATCACTCGTGATGAGAACGGCGCAGAGTTGCAAAGTGGCAACTTACGTGTAACCGTTAACAAAGCAGGTGGTTGGGACATCGGTTTCCACTATAATGAAAAACGTTTGACAGGAAGTGGCTGGAGAGGCCCAGCATACATTGAGTCTGCAACTGAAGGTGCATTCTTCCGCGAGCAGCTTGAGCTTGGTGTTGGAGAATATGTATACGGCTTGGGCGAGCGCTTTACGCCGTTTGTGAAGAATGGTCAAGTCGTGGATATCTGGAATGAAGACGGTGGTACAAGCAGTGAGCAAGCGTACAAAAACATTCCATTCTACCTGTCGAACAAAGGATACGGTGTGTTTGTAAACCACCCAGAGAAGGTATCTTATGAGATTGCTTCCGAGAATGTATCCAAAGTACAGTTTAGTGTAGAGGGCGAGTCACTGGAATATTTCATTATCGGTGGTAGCAATCCGAAGGAAGTGCTGGACAACTATACGAAACTGACCGGCAAACCGGCATTGCCGCCGGCATGGACGTTTGGTTTGTGGCTGACAACTTCATTTACAACAGACTATGATGAAGCAACGGTTAATCATTTTGTAGATGGCATGGCTGAGCGTGACCTGCCACTTTCCGTATTCCACTTTGACTGCTTCTGGATGAAGGAGTACCAATGGTGTGATTTTGAGTGGGATGAGGATATGTTCCCAGACCCAGTAGGTATGCTTAGTCGTTTGAAAGACAAAGGCCTCAAAATCTGTGCATGGATTAACCCTTACATTGCGGAGAAATCCATTTTGTTTGATGAAGGTATGGAGAAGGGTTACCTGGTTAAAACAGCGGACGGAAGCGTATGGCAATGGGATAAATGGCAAGCGGGTATGGGTCTCGTAGATTTCACGAATCCAGCAGCAACCGATTGGTACAAAGGTAAACTGAAAACATTGATCGAGCAAGGCGTAGATTGCTTCAAAACAGACTTCGGCGAAAGAATTCCAACGGATGTAGTCTATTACGATGGCTCCGATCCGGTGAAAATGCACAATTATTATACGTTCCTATATAACAAAGCTGTATTTGAAGTATTGGAAGAAAACTTGGGCAAAAACGAAGCAGCATTGTTTGCACGCTCTGCAACCGTTGGTGGCCAACAGTTCCCTGTACACTGGGGCGGCGATTGCTCTTCCAACTACTCATCAATGGCAGAATCGCTGCGCGGTGGCTTATCCCTTGGTCTGTCAGGCTTCGGCTTCTGGAGCCACGATATTAGTGGATTCGAGAAAACAGCAGAACCAGACGTCTACAAACGTTGGGTACAATTCGGTCTATTGTCATCCCACAGCCGTCTGCATGGTAATGAATCTTATCGTGTACCTTGGTTGTTCGATGAAGAAGCTGTTGATGTGGTACGTGACTTCACGAAGCTTAAACTTAGCTTGATGCCATATCTGTTCAATTCCGCAGTAGAATCGACAGTTCGAGGCTTGCCAATGATGCGTGCAATGGTTCTGGAGTTCCCTGAAGATCCAACATGTGCAACCATTGATACACAGTACATGTTTGGTGATTCCATTCTGGTCGCACCGATCTTCAATAAAGAAGGCGATGTAACCTATTACCTACCAGAAGGTACGTGGACGAACTATCTGACAGGCGCTAAGGTAGAGGGTGGACGATGGGTTAGCGAGAACCATGACTTCAAAACACTGCCTATGATGATCAAGCCGAACAGTCTTATCGCTGTAGGTGCAGTCGATGGCAAACCAGACTATGACTTCGCTCAAGATGTTTCCTTGCACTTGTTCGAACTGGCTGATGGTCATCAAGCCCAAGCTGTTGTTGTGAATCAAGCTGCTGAGCAGGAGCTTACTATTCAAGTATCGCGTAACGGTTCGGTTCTAGAAGTTACGGCAGAAGGTGCAGGCAAACCTTGGAGTCTTGTACTTCGTGGTGTTGGTAGTGTATCGAGTGTTGAAGGTGGCTCCTATGATTCTGGTGAGCATGGTGTGGTCGTTACGGCAGCATCTGGAGCAAAACAACTCTCCATTCAATTGTAATTTGCTATTGATCTAAATGAAGATAGAATAGAGAAGAGGGACGGTACCGAAAGGTACCGTTTTTCTCTTGTTATTTGTTATGCTTTTTCGACTGTTTAACCTCAAAATTGGTTTAGGTACAATATGACTTATACCTAGTAAGACATATCATTACAGTTAGGGGATTACGCTATATGGACTCCAATTATTCCAAATTACATCAACCTATTACGCCAGAGATGTTATATACCTTAGTGAAACATACATTTGGCGCAAACACTCAAGTAAAGCAATATGGTTTGTTACAGGGTGGTCTGTTTAACACCACTTATCGTATAGAACTGGATCACCCTAAGTATCCGGACATCATCTTGCGATTAGCACCTGAACGAGTACAAGATGAAGACATTGAACATACACTTGTAGATCCTTTATTTTCATTTGAACGCACAATGATGGCATCTGAACCAATAATCTATGAGCTATATCGCCAGCAGGGAATTCCCTGTGCAACGGTTATTGCCTGTGACTCTAGTGGGATTACGATACCAAGAACGTATATGTTTATGGAGTTCATCCCCAGCCGGCAGTTAAATGATCCTTCATTGTTGGCAAAGGAGAAAGAGGAGCTTTATCGCCAATTAGGCGCTTATACCGCTACAATGCATACCATTGAGGCAGAATCGTTTGGATGGCCGCAGGCGGATGGAACCATCAAGGGATCTACTCGCTGGTCAGAGGTGGTATTAGCATATGCAGCAGAGACGGCAGCAAAGGCAGAACAGGCTCAATACATGCACGGAGTAGGGGAAGAGATATTATCAATTTTAGAGGGAAATCAACATATCTTAGACCAGGTGACGAAGCCCGTGTTAGTTCATAATGACTTATGGGAAGCCAATGTGTTGATCCATGAGCAACAGGGACAGCCCCGCATTGCGGCCATTATTGACGGGGACCGCTCCATGTTTGCTGATCGTGAATTCGAGGCGCTTTTATCAACCGAATCCACTGATTTTCATAAGGGGTATGATCGTCCGCTTGATATGTCGGAAGAAGGACAGTTACGGCGGTTTATGTATCGTCTAGTGTCAGCTTATTTTAACGCCTATGTTCATGAGCATCAGGTCAATCAGCATGAAGACGCACAGAAGTATGAACAAAGAACGTTAAGTCTGCTCAAGGAATGGAAAGAACGAAATTAGCCATACAGTGTAAAAGTTCATATATCTGTTGCTAAGTGTGCTTCAATGAACTTTTTACATATCCGAATAAACATCTGCACAATGACCCACAATAACATTGATATTTCCTGATCCCGTAAAGGTGGTTGAGGTATGAGTGATAAAAAGTGGGATCTTGTTGCACTTGCTTCCATTCCGGTAATCATGACTTTGGGTAACTCCATGTTAATTCCGATCCTTCCCCAGATAGAGCGTGAATTAAAGGTATCGTCCTTTAAAGTCAGTATGCTAATTACCGTGTACGCCGTTGTAGCTATTCTGTTGATCCCGCTTGCCGGATATTTATCGGATCGTTTCGGGCGAAAAGTTGTTATTATTCCCAGCCTGATCATTGCGGCTGTTGGTGGTGCGGTGGCAGGTGGTGCAGCATGGTTAATGAACGGAGATGCCGCATACTGGGTGATACTTGGAGGTAGGTTACTGCAAGGTATAGGTGCCGCTGGCGCATTTCCCATCGTCATTCCGCTTGTTGGCGATATGTTCAGTGATGAAAATGAGGTCAGCAAGAGCTTAGGCATTATTGAAACATCGAATACCTTCGGTAAAGTGTTAAGTCCTATTCTTGGTGCAGCTTTGGCTGTCTGGTTATGGTATTTGCCGTTTATGGCGATTCCTGTATTATGTCTGATTTCATTGTTATTGGTTATCTTTCTGGTGAAAACACCTAAGAAAAAAGAGAAACCGCCTACATTCTCAGAATTCGTCGCTTCCATTCGGGCCGTTCTTAAGGAAAAAGGCCACTGGCTGTATGCGCTTTTTGCCATTGGTGGAATTTGCATGTTTGTCATTTTTGGTGTGCTTTTTTATTTGTCAGAGACCTTGGAATCTGAATTCAAACTAAAGGGTGTGCTAAAAGGACTTGTGTTAGCCATTCCATTAGCGGCACTATGCCTGGCCTCATTTCTTGCAGGAAAATGGATTGGTAAAAGCAAAACACGTATGAAATGGATTGGATTTACCGGGTTAGTGATTTTGACCGTTTCTCTTGTCATCATGGGGTTATGGGACAATATATATGCTGTCGTGGGTTTGTTTACCTTGGGCAGTGCGGGTATTGGTGCAACATTGCCCTGTCTTGATGCATTAATAACCGAAGGTGTGGACAAGAAACAACGAGGGACAATTACTGCTTTATTCAGTAGTATGCGTTTTATTGGGGTGTCCTTGGGGCCACCAGTTATATCTTTGTTAATTGGAAGTGCTCACATCCTTATCTTCGGCATACTTGCTGCAACAGGGGCAGTCGGTGGTTTGCTTACACTGCTTGCAGTGAAACCTGAGAAAAGCAATACTGACGCAGAAGAAGCTACGCATGAAGATGAGGAAGAAGAGAACGTGAATGAGACCAGGCGAGGGATACCGAAACTAGGGAAAAGAAGAAGCCCATTCTAGATTAAATATTTACTTATTGAAAGTCACAACACAAAAATGCGTTGCGCATGAGGAGACTCGGATGTCCTCATGTGACAACGCATTTTTTTATTGGCATCTGGTGTAGAGTTACTTACTGTCGATCTCTATCGTTAGAAGAAGGTGTAGTTTCGCTAGAGGATTGTTCCTTTTCACCACTAATATGGGTGTGCTCTAGAAGAGGGTGAGGAGTTATCGCATAGCCACCACTTCTCTTGCCTTGAATTAAATAGATGAGTAGAAACACAATCATGAACATAACCGAATAGCGGTACATATCTGTATAACTTGTGAGGGATGCAATACCACCAAGCAATAGGGCGCCAGTTGCGATACCTAGATCAAGACTATTCAAAAACATGCCATTCGCCATTCCGCGCTGAGAAGGTGCCACAATTTGAATCATCCAGGTTTGCAGAGAAGACTGCATGGAACCATAGCCAATTCCATAAATAAATGCTGCTACAAATAATGTAGGCATAGAAGTTGCATATGAAAGAATAATTAATCCAATGGCGATAAATATCGCTCCAGGAATCAACAACGCTTTTGGCCCCTTTTGATCATAAAGCCGTCCAGCAAAGGGTCTGACCAGTAGAACTGCAATCGCATTAAATAGGAAGAACAGTGCGGGATTAGAGAGGTTAGCTTCCTTACCGTATAACACGATAAATCCAACAAGTCCACCGTATGTTATGGATAATAGGCCGTTCAGAACACTTGGTAAAATCAATTTACGATTAAAAGGGATTTTTTCACCTTTTGCAGATGTTGTAGGTATTGCTCCTGCTGGAGTGAGGGTTCCTTGATCGCCACGTTGAGCTTTTTTGCGGGTTAGCGAATAACTGAGCGGATAAATGACAGCGACCACGCCTGCCGTACACAACATTAAAGTTACGAAGCCTTGTCCTTGCAGCAATGTCACCCCGATAATTGGCCCCATAGACATGGCAAGACTTGTGGATAAGCCGAAGTAGCCCATACCCTCGCCCATACGTTTAACGGGAACAATATCAGAGGCCATCGTTGGAAAAGCAGTACTGCTCATACCAAATCCTACCCCGAATAACATACGAAGCAATAACAGGACTACGATGCCTGCCGCAAAATAATAGCCTAGTGTTGCTAGCAACGCGATAGATAGACCCACATAGATCATCGTGTTCCGAAGACCTTTCTCCAGAGCCTTGGCAGAATAGAGTCTTGCAGCAATGGCGCTAAGTGCAAAAAGACAGGTGAACAAACTGACCTCAAACGCATTGGCATGAAAGCGATCCTGCACATAAGCGGGCAGTGGAGAGACGATCATATGCAGCTGCAGAAACAGCAAAAAATTACATAGCATTAATAATATAAAATCGGTTGTCCATAATTTCACTTGTGTAGATTGTGTATTCATATAACAGAATTCCCCCTGATGTTCTTTTCTCTAAAGGTTGTGATTAATGAGGGAAAGAGTATGTTTAAATGCTTCCATCTGGTCTTCAGGTATACCTTCAGCAAGTTCTTTATTCATTTCTCTTTCGATGGGAACGAGGATGTCCAGCATGGTTCTACCCTCAGTTGTCAGATATAGCAGGTAAGCTCTGCGATCCTGTTCACTCGTTTGACGCTCAACCCATCCTTTCTTCTCCAGAAGATCAATGATCCGGGCAGTCGTTGGTTGATCTTTAAAAACACGTAAAGCAACTTCCTTCTGATTCACGCCTTCGCCTTTACCAATATTAAATAGAACCGAAAACTGCTCTGATGTAATGTCATATGGTTTGAACTTGGTCGCGAGTAAAGCGACTGCTTTGCGATGCGTCAAACCTAGCATGAAACCGACGGATTGCTCCAATGAATAATCCATATTGCGATGAAAACCTCACTTTCAATCAGAATAAATACACTGCACATATATACTTGTTATAACAACTATATGCCAAACAAGTAATTTTGTAAAGGATGGAGAAGAGGTTGTTCTGTACTCAAAAATAGTTTCAGTGGCATGAAGTCATGACGAAGGGGTGGGAGAGGGCTGGATTTTTCTATGTTTTCCATAACGGAGCCAGTGAACAATAACATATAGTATAGGCATGGATTCAATGAGAAGGGTAAACATAGGCACAGCGTAGGATCGTGTAGCTAGCTCATAAGCAGTGACATCTTTGGCGTATTGCATCACAATGGCAGCAGCTGTGCCACCAATCAAATACACAACCGATTTTTGTTGTCTAACACCACTAATTTTGGATAGACACACAGAAGCGACATATAACAAAAATGAACTTCGTGTAAACATGGTTGTTGACCAGATCGCAATCAATACGGGATCAAGATTATCAAGAAAATCGCCATATCGAGCAAACCTGATCATCTCAAGTAAAGGATAACGGAGGCTCGCTGCTACATAAGGACCAAAGTTCATGAGGGTATAGATCCAGAAAAAAACAACAAACAAAATGACGGTGATTCCCGCGAATACCATGCTTCTCAGTAAGGGGCGTCTAAACGCGACTGTCGGAGCGAGAAAGAGAAACATCATCCATTCGGAAAACCAAGGTAGGGTAGAAAAAGAGCCCATGACAATCTCGCCTAGATCATGATGTGTTGTCAAAGCGAGGAGTACATCTGGATTACCACCACTGCCTACGGTCGGGATCAGCAGCGTTGATGTGAGAACTTGCACCAAAAAAATACCTTCGGACATAAAAATAATGGTCACTAGGCCCGAGCGCGCAGACAAGCTGACACATAGCAAGGTTAGTGTTGCGGTAACCCAGATAGGTGTCTCGGGTAAATACATGGATTGCAGAAAAATAATAAAGTTCTCAACATCAATTGTCACTAAATACAAGCACAACAATGCAATCATTCCAACAAAAAAGAGATGTATCCATTTGCCAACAATGTCTTCTCCGAAGCTCAGCCACGGTCGATCCGGGTGGAGGGATCCGAGTCTGTATGTAAAGAATAAGAAGATGAGGCTGATCAGAAATCCACCAATCGTAGACAACCAGCCCTGATATCCACTCATCTTGAATAATCGTTGTAGGAGGAAAGCAATAGGTTCAGAGTATAGATAAACAAACATGAAGCGATAAGCTTGCCCAGCCGTTAGATGATTCATAGATAAATGCTACCTCCTCTTCTTAATGAATCATAGGATCAATCCAGCCAAAGATCAGTTGAATGATATCATTGGGATTAGGCCATGCAGACCAGCTAACCGCAAGCGTATTCCAAACGATAAACAGCCCGAGTAGAATGAAGTAACTACGTCTAATCTTTTTTTTGCTCGTTCTTACGGATGCATAGTCGGATAGATAGAGCCCAGCAAACAACAAAACGGCAATCATGATGTTCCTCCTTTAACACATGTCATTGCGGCTTTATCAGATCAATAGCTGGACTCTGATCCAACAAACTGAATGTTGATCTGTGTATTAACGCGGAATTGCAGATTGTTCTTCACATACGTTGTCCATTGAGGACGAAGCTTAGACCAGATCTTAGGATACTTCCACTCCAAGCGGTAACCTAGATTCAAAATATCTGCTCCTTGGTGTTGTGCGGTATCAATGGCTTGCTTCAGATGTTCATTAATTTTTTTACTTGCTTCCACTTGCATCGACTTCACGCTTATAACATCCTTGGCTTTCAAAATCGGGATGACCGAATTCAGCTCGCCCTTACCCGTTAGATTTATGTCGAAGAAGGGCTCCCCATTGACTAATCTGACACGAATGTCTGAGTCCATATTAAAGAGAGTCATGCTGGCTTTTACTTTGTTCGTCTGGATGGAGATGGCCATCGACTCTAGTTTTCGACCAGCCCAGGCAACAGCGCGAGCCTCATCATCTGAAAGTGTCCCCACCATGCGCATTTGCTTGAAGATGGCTCCGCCGATCTGGCTTACCCACTTTTTCTGTTTACCTTCTTCACTTACCATCGGTAGTTGCTTGGCTTGCAGCATAGATGCGGCAAAGCCCTGATTCATTTTGTCTGAAGCATAAACGTTAAGTGTCTGCGTCTTTAACAAATTTTCCTCGGTGGAGAATTCGCGCAGTACATCACTTGGTGTTTCCTCGAAGACAGGAGTTAAGTCAGACACGTCTTTTGCCTTACCCATAGCGACCATTACGTAACTGCTCAGATGAAATAGGGGCTCCCTTGCAATCCACTCCATGGTATCTTCGATTCCTGCACGGGCATAAGCTTGTCCAAACACAACAACGCGTGTATGACCCCAGGATATTCTTCTCGTAAGGTCTGTCTGAATACGTTCTAAGGCATCGGCAATGGTAGGTGCCACCGCTGAAACAACAGCATAAGGCTCCTTGCCGGATCCTCCTCGATCTGGTGATAAACGGTTAGGGAGTGGCATTGTTAATGAGACCTCAACTTCGCCAGGGTTATCTGTCTTGTCAACATACATAGCCGTTATAAAAGTGCGCTCGTTAATTTCGACTTTAGACCAGCAGCCACCACATAAGAGACAGCATGTCACCAATAAGACGAGTCTTGGCCAAGCGTAGTGAAGGTTCATGGCGTATCCTGCCTCGTTTCATTATCTGCTGCATAGGCTTTGGTTCTTTTTTTCATTAGAAACCAAGGCACGCGAACAAATGTATCTTTAATATCTCGAAGGACAAGTGGCGCAAAGGGCTGCATATAGGGAACTCCGAAGGAGCGTAGGCTTACCATGTACCAGTAGATTAAGTAGATCGAGATGACTACGCCGAACAGACCTAGCGTTCCACCGACGAGTAACACTGGAAATCGAAGTAGTCGGAATGCCAGCCCTAATTCAAAATGTGGAATGATAAAGGCGGCAATACCCGTAATGGAAACGACGATCACCAGTGGGGCAGAGACAATACCTGCCTGCACAGCTGCCTGACCAATGACAATACCGCCTATTATGGACACGGTTTGCCCTAACGGCTTGGGAATACGTATCCCAGCTTCACGCAGCCCCTCAAAGGTGATTTCCATAATGAAGGCTTCAACCAATGCAGGAAAAGGAATGTTTTCCCTCGCGGATGCAATAGTAATTAGCAGGTTAGTTGGGATGATCTCCGGATGAAAAGTGGTAACTGCTACGTAGACCGAAGGCAGCAAAAATGCAAAAAAGGCAAATAACAAACGAATGATCCGAATGAATGAAGCAGAATGAAACCGCTGATAGTAGTCTTCAGAAGATTGCATTAAGGAGAAGAAGGTGACAGGAATAACTAGTGAAAATGGTGTGCCATCCTGCATAACACTAATGCGCCCCTCAACGAGTGCAGCTGCAACAGAATCTGGCCGCTCGGTATATTGATACTGGGGAAATGGAGACAGCGGATGATCCTCTAGAAACTCAGATAAATAACTCACGCCTAAACTGCTATCCATATCAATCTCATTTAAACTGGTCAACACGTTCTCAAGAATATCTGGTTTGCATAACCCTTCAATGTACACGACATATACTATGGTTTGGGTATATTTGCCGATGGTGAATTGGATCATTTTAAAATCAGGATGTTTAATTTTGTGCCGAAGTAGAGACATATTTGCATGAATATCTTCAATAAATGCTTCTTGGGGCCCAACCACGACCACCTCGTTCGTGGATTCAGGTATAGAACGTTTCTGATAATTCTGAATCGAGAATACAACCCAATTGGACAATCCCTCCAAATGAAGAACCGCATTGCCAGAGACGATGTCATTCACCAGTTGTTCAGTCGAATCGGTGAGCTGTGAGTCCAGTGTGAAAAAAGAGCCACTAACAATTCGCGCTGTAAGCATGGGGTCAACTTCGCCGCGTGATGCTTCTTCCAGCAGTGGTTTGACGATGGCTTCTCTCATCGTGGCGGTATCTACAATGGATTGGATGTAGATGAGCTCACAATGAATTGAACCAATCTGAAAGGGCTGATAGACAATATCCGTAACACCCAACAGACGGATCTTCACTTGTTCAAGCGTACTGCCTGTTTCCATTCCATGTTTACCTCCTTGATTCGCTAGTCTATAGAATCACTGGTTATCTACCTGTAGTTTGTGACGTCTGAGTTTAAATATTCTTGTATTTTCGGAAAATTCGAAAGATTGCAAACTTTGGTGCAAATGATGAATTTGGAATTTCAGATATAACCGATATAATAGGAGGGTATTCATTAAGTGAAAGAGATAAGGGGAGAAGAAACGAGATGCCAGATCAGATTAGAATTGCTGAGCTTGCTGATGCTGAATATGTGAGCGAGTTATTCAATCAATACCGTATGTTCTACAACCGACCTTCGGATCTCGAAGGAGCCATTCAATACATAAAGAGTCGAATGCAGCATAATGAATCAATTATTCTAGTAGCTGAAAAGATTGCGGAATCGGAATTACTTGAACCAATGAATGGTAAGGACAATGGAATAAACCAAGCCCTGATGGGATTTGTGCAGTTGTATCCAACATTCAGTTCACTATCTATGCGCTCAAACTGGATACTGAATGATCTGTATGTTCAACCGGAATACCGCCAGCAAGGGGTTGCCCGCAGACTATTGCAGGCGTCCAGAGCGCTTGCTGAGGAAAGAGGTGTGGGTGCATTGTCTCTATCCACCGCGGTCAGTAATAAGCAGGCTCAGGCGTTGTATGAGTCAGAAGGTTATGTACTGGACACCCAATTCCTGTATTATGATCTTGATGTATAAAAAAATTAGGAATGTGCTTGTGACAGTGCACCACGAGGAACAGGGGAGGTCTTCATAACCATGATGCAGTGGATCGCCATGATAACGATGCTGATTGATCATATAGGTGCTGTTTTTTATCCACAAGTGGAGGAACTGCGAATCATTGGACGTATTGCGTTTCCAATCTATGCTTTTGCCGTTTACGTTGGCTATAAGCACACACGTAACATGAAGAAATATATTATGCGCTTATTCTGGATTGCGGTCATCTCACAGATTCCTTTTATGGCGGCATTTAACCACTTCTCACTGAATGTCGTATGGACGTTATTGTCCGGACTGTTGGTAGTACTGGCGCTGGATCGTTTACCCGTTCGCTGGTTAGGCATTCCGATTGTAATAGGTGCAGGATGGATTATGGAAATCACACATATGGATTATGGGATGTACGGGTTACTTCTCGTGCTGTTATTCCGGTACTTCCAAGGTGCGATCCTGGTTGTCGGGCATTTCCTATTAACGGCAGCCTATATTATGCTGTATAGCAGTTCTGTGCAGATGTATAGTGTTATTGCTACCGTAGGAATCGCCATTGCGCAATATTATGGTGCAGGCTTTCGCTTGCAGGGGCCGCGCTGGATATGGCGTTATTTTTATCCGGCTCATCTAGCGATCATTGCTCTCATTCGTTGGTTATAACACGTTGGATATAAATCGTTGGATATAACATAAGAAGCCCCTTTTCCATTAGATTTAATGGAAAAGGGGCTTTTCTGAGAAAAATAAAATCCTGGACAGATCTACTCTAATGTCGGAGAAGTGCCGAATGTTGGCTTGATTGCAGCAGGGAAATATCCAATCGCGACTGCATGCTCAATCATTTTCAAAATAAAACGATCATCGGCTCTAGGGCAGGAAATTCCTGCGGGTTGCACATAGGCCGTTGTAACAGGAGAAGCATATACGTAAGCTGAATCCTTCGCACCGTCCCCTTCAAGCTGAGCGATAGCCAGTTGAAGTGCCTCAGCATCTTTACTGATGCTAGCGTCAAACAACCACTGCGTATATTCGGCAAAAGGAACCGTTTCGACTTCATAACCAGCACGATTGATGGAATTGATCAATTCATCGTAACGGATCGACTCCGGATTACAGATGTGGAACACACGGCCAGCAGTATCTTCGCGTAATGCCAGATGAACGATCGCTTCGCTTGCGTAATCGATCGGAGTGAAGTCTACCAGCCAATCGGCAGCAGGGGCTTTGCCAAGCAACAACATCGCTTTAATCATCCGGTAGAAGGCATTGCTATCAATATTGGATTGGAAACGTCCTGTTTCCGAATGGCATGTTAGGTTTCCCGCTCGATAAATACTTACTGGAACACCTTCCTCCGCTGCAATCATAAGCACTTTCTCAGCTTCAAGTTTACTGTCGGAGTAAACGTTCTCCACATGCAGATCGGCTGGGAAATGATCATATTGCAATGAAGATTCCCACTGACCGCTAAGTGCGAGATCTTCTGGAATTCCCATCGTGGACACATGATGGAAGGAGGCACCTGGTTTGCTGCGAATCAGATCCAACAACGCTACGGTTCCTTCAACATTAGTTTTAGCGAATTGAGCTGCATCTCCAAAGTGTCGCACATCTGCAGCACAGTGAATAACGCGATCAATGGTGGTCTGCACATAAGCCTTTTGTTCACTGCTTAACCCAAGGTTCGGTTGCTCCAGATCCCCTTCAATGATCTCAACGCGGGATGGCAATTGAATTGCCAGTTCATTTCCGAAATACCCCTGCATCACATTGCTTAACCGTTGCATGGCTGATGTTCCATCCGATGGACGACGAACCAATGTGTAAATTTTGGTATCCGAGTGCAGGATTAATTGCTGAAGCACATGTGAGCCTAAGTAACCTGTAGCACCTGTTAGGAGAACATGTTCTGGCTTGAGAATTTCCGGATACCCTAATTGTGTAGCAAGCTCAACAGGATGCTCGGATAATTGGGTGATCAAGCCATTTGTCCCGGATGAAGCTGAGTCAAACTGTTCTGTAGTTTGCGATAACGTCTCCACTCGACGTGCCAATGCGCGGATCGTTTTCTCCGCAAAGAAGTCGGCAATCTTCAATAGTGGATAGTGAGGCTTCAGCAGCACAAGCACATGGATGACCCGTAAAGAATCTCCACCGATGGTAAAGAAACTATCTTCTACACCGAAGTCGTCATGCTGAAGGATCTCTTTCCACGCGTTCAGAATAACTGTTTCGGTTTCTGTTGCAGGCAGTACCCGTTCCGCACGATTCTCATGACGTTCTTCATGGGGGAGTGCAACCATCGCTTTACGATTGATTTTCCCTGTTGGTGCAATAGGCATCTCATCTAATTGGCAGATCCATTTCGGCACAAAGTATGAAGGGAGCTTCACGGCAAGCTGTGCCTTGATCTCTTCAACGGACAATGTGCTACCATCGACGGAGGTAAAGTAACCGACGAGCATATTTTGTCCGTCTGATTCTTTTTTAGGAATGACAGCGACATCCTGGATCTGTTCTAAACGTGCAAAATGATCCTCGATTTCTCCAATTTCAATCCGATGACCGCGGATTTTTAGTTGAGAATCACTACGTCCCACATATTCTAGTAGTCCAGTGTCTAGCAATTTGGCAATATCGCCAGATTTATAGATTTTTTCACCCATCGCAAATGGATTCTCGATAAAGGCTTGAGCTGTACGTTCTGGTTGATTCAGATAACCCTTAGCAAGAGCTGGCGTAGAGATATATACCTCACCAGGCACTCCAACCGGGCAGAGTTGCTGTTCTTCATTCACGATGTAGACTTTGTAGTTATGAATTGGCTTACCGATAGGCATATTAACGACATGCTCGGGAACTTGCTCACTGATCCGATGTGTCGTCGTTGCTACTGTACATTCAGTAGGGCCATATACATTGACGATATCGATCTGATTGCCGAATTTCCGTTGGAATGCACGGACTTGTTCACCATATAGCGCTTCGCCCGCAACAGTAATTATTTTGACTTTAGCCAGCTTATGGAAACCTTCATCGGACAGATAGGATGCAAGCTGGTTGAAGAAGATCGTAGGCAGAATTGTAATAATCGTTGTGCCCGTACGTTCAATTGCAGCAGCAAAATCTTCGACGGATACACGTTCTTCCGCAGAGAGAAGATAGAGCTCAGCACCGTAGAACAGGGCACCAATCGTATCCCAGACAGAAGCATCGAAGCTATATGTAGCAAACTGGGTTAGCACATCGTTAGGCATAATATCACAATCTCGCTGAACGACACTACCAAGATTCGTTACACCGCGATGAGCCACGAGAGCGCCTTTTGGTTTGCCCGTAGAGCCCGAGGTGTAGATGATATACGCTAGGTCATCCGGCTGAACATCGACATTAGGGTTGCTTGCTGCAAACCCGGCCAGGCGACCATCTACCGATAAAATTTGACGTACTGTTGTGATGCCCGAGAATAGGCGTGAAGCTTCGGTAAAGGAAGAATCTTTTGTTAGGACAAAGGATGATGCTGTATCTTCTACGATGTAGCTGTTACGTTCTTGTGGGTGCTCAGGGTCAACGGGAACGTAGACACCTCCGGCTTTAAGAATACCCAGAATGGAGATAATGGTTTCCAGGCTTCTTTCCATGAAGATGCTGACAAATTCCCCTTTTTGTAAACCGTTTGATTGAAGAACTCGAGCGACTTGATTGGAACGCTCATTCAATTCACGATACGTATATTTCCCTGAAAGTGACGTGATCGCAGGTGAGTTGGGATATTCGGCTGCAACCGCTTCGAACCAACCATGGATCGTTTGATGTTCAGGCTCTAGAACAGCGGTATCGTTCATCTCACGATATAACAGTCGATCAGAGGCTGATAAAATATCAACAGAGCCAATAGACTTGTCCGTATTGCGGATCATCGCAAGTAGAAGTGTCTCAAAATACTCCGCATATCTCATGATGGTTGCCTCACTTAATAGGGAAGCATCATAGAACGAATCAAGGATAAACTGGCCGCGATCGTCGCGGATGTTCCAGTTTAAAATTTGCGGAGCTTGAGGCAATTGCACACTGTTGTGCATGAAAATCGTTTCAGGGTATGCCCCAGGATGAGTGGTATTGTTGTTCACAATTTGCTCTGAGATTTGCTCAATCAATTCCCGGAAGGTCATTTTCCCATGAATTTGCAGTATCACGTTAGCAGCCGCATGTTCAGGAGCCAATGTGCCGATGGCTAGCTCCTGTTCACCTGATAGTCTGAATAACAAGGCTGCGTATGCGGATAAGAGAGCAGGGTACGTCAATGATGAGCCAAATTTTTGTGCAAGTTCACGACTCAGAGTAGGCTGTAACGGAATATGAGTTGATTTATAAACGAATGATTGCTGACGACGTCCAAAATCCAGCGGAATCTGAAGTACCGGCAATTCAGTTTCCATAATATGATCTGATGAAGAATGATTTTCAATCACTTCAGTTGTTCCTCCTTTGTCCAATTCAAAAATGTAATATTTCTGTACTCTTAGCCTTTGCTTACATTAAAGTGAGAAATCAATTCTTGGAGCTCCTCAGACATGCTGCTCAGTCGGTTCGAAGAATCTACAAGCGTAATCAGAGAACCTTTTTGTTCGTCAACAGAAGTAGAGATGCGTTCACTACTATCAGCCGTTTTACTTACACTGGATGAGAGATCATCTGCTGTTGCAGTCATTTCTTCAGTACCCGCAGATATTTCCTGCGTAGCGCTGGACACTTCTTGAATCTGGTTGGAAACTTTCTTAGCTGCTTCCAGAATTTCTTCGAACAGTTGACCTGTTTGATCAGCTACATCAAGTCCTGTATCCACTTCTGCTGTACCTTGTTCCATTGCACGAACGGCTTGTTTGATTTCGGTTTGAATTTCTTCAATTAACACAGAGATCTGTCTGGTTGATTCTTCGGACTGTTCAGCAAGTTTGCGAACCTCACCGGCTACAACGGCGAAACCACGGCCTTCTTCACCGACACGTGCTGCCTCAATGGATGCATTCAGTGCAAGCAGGTTGGTCTGACTGGAAATACCAGAGATGATATTGAGGATATCTCCAATTTCTTGCGAACGACTTTCAAGTACATTAATTGCCGATGCTGTATTTTTAACCGATTCGGTAATCAGAGTCATTTGTTCAGAGACCTGACGAACAACGGTATTACCTTGTTGGGAACGACGTTCCATCTCATAGGCTTCATCAGCTACATTTGCTGAACTGCTAGCAATCGTTTGAATAACGGTAGCCATCTCTGCCATTGCACGTGCGCTGTCAATTGTCGCTTGTTCTTGTGCGCGAATGTTAGATGCAATCTGGGATACATTGATGTTAATCGTATCCGCATGGTCACTGTTTTTCTCAGAGACTTCATACAGCTCTTTTGCAGACTGGTTCACCTCATGGGAAGTCATCTGTACTTTGACGATCGTGTCATTAATTTTGCGAACCATCGTATTGAACTTCTCATTCACAAGTCCCAGATCGTCTTTGCCTGTCGGAATGTTGACATTCAAATTACCCCGGCTAACGTCATCAATTCCTTTGATTAAGTGACGAATAGGGGATAGTGTATTTTTGACAACGAGATATTGGATGATAAGGAATAAAAGTAAAAAGGCTACCAAAATGATGATACCGTTTTTGAGCAGTGAGCTCAGACCGGCAGGTACGGCAGATGCATCCGCATCAATCGCGAAATAGGAGAAGATTTTGCCGTTGCTATCCTTGATTGGATAAGCGATGGTTGTCCATGTTCCAAAGTCATCTTTATAAAATGTAGTAAAGGTTGGACGATCTGTATTTAACATTTCTTTCAATGCATTTGCTACAACAACCGGTTGCTCATACATATCGCCAATGTTTACGTTATCGCTTTGAAAGGCTTCTCTAAGATTGGTGGGCATTGCGACTAGGGATGTATTGCGCTGATTCTCCCCATCGAGTTCAACACCGAAAATATAGGCTTGGGCAATGTTAGGATAGTACTCTTGCATTTCATCAAAGTAAGCTCGTAATTTAGCTTGTACGGTTCCGTCATAGCTGCCTTCCGCAATGGCTGCCTCAACATCGGATGCATTGATTCCCTCAGCCCATTTTTGCGTGATTACTGCAACTTGCCCATGCAATTGATCAACGAGCACTGTCTTTTGGAAATAATAGCTACTGGCAATTAATGCCACTCCAATAATGACGATGTTGGTGAATGAAAGTAATAGATTTTTCGAGAAAAAAGACATGCTTTTCCAACTTAATGATTTCACAAAACTCCACTCCTGATCTCTGTTTAGTTAACAACGCTTGGTTTCTTGCATGATTCCAGCCGCCTAGGCCATTTGTCGATCCCCTCCAAAGTTATGTATGCGACCATGGTCTTGGGTTTTTGGTCGTAAAGACGAATTTTTGGTACCCATGATCCATAGGTGTCTAATTATTAAAACACATCCACCTATAATATGTCGTATAAAATGTCGTTAAATTGAATAGTTTTGTTAAAACTTTTTTAATATTCTACATATTTATGGACATGACAATAAATACATAGGTATAAAGAACTAAAACTTCGGAAAAATTCCCATTTTTTAGTTTCATTATGTATTCTATAACAATAAGAGATAAAAAACATCATGTAAGTGTGAAAAAACATGCAGAAAAACAATGATGGGGCAGTCTGCCCTGCATGAATCAGGCGAACGGGTGGGTATCATGCATTTTTGTATTGCTTACAAGGATGGATATACATCGGAAGCGGTTTTATCTATAATAAATACAGTATGCATTTCTCAAATTCATAAACAGGCGGGGGTTTATTCTAGATGAATCTGAAACAAATTGCAGCAGAGCGGGCGGCTGAATACATCCAAGATGGAATGAAGGTGGGGCTAGGTACAGGCTCTACAGCTTACTATGCGATCTGCAAGTTAGGAGAGCGTGTACGTGATGGCCTGCAAATTCAAGCTGTGGCTACGTCTGAAGCATCAGACAAGCTTGCTAGAGAATGGGGCATTCCGATCATTCCGTTTGATCAAATTGGACGACTGGATATTACGATTGATGGTGCTGACGAGGTTGATCCGGAATTTAATCTCATTAAAGGGGGCGGCGGTGCTCTCTTGCGTGAGAAGATTGTTGCAGCGAACAGCGATCAACTTATTATTGTAGCCGATGGCAGTAAAGCGGTAGACAAGCTAGGCCGATTCCCATTGCCGGTAGAGGTTGTTCCTTTTGCTTCTGAATGGACATTCAAGTCACTAGAAAGTATGGGCTGTTCTCCAGAATGGCGTATGAATGGTGACGAGCGTTATCTGACAGACAATGGAAATCTGATTGCTGACTGCCGCATGGAAGCGATTGAGCAGGCTCCCGATTTGAACATTCAGTTAAATATGCTTCCCGGTGTAGTGGACAACGGCTTATTTATTAATATGGCGAATATTGTCATTTTAGCGAAGGAAGATGGTAGCATTGATGAACTCCATCGTTCCAATTAAGGGATGAGGGGGTGATTCATATGAAGGAAAATTCGATCGTTGAAGGTGATCTTGAACTTCGATGCATAGAAGAGGCGGATTTACCTGAGCTATATCAACTGATATATAGTGACGAGGTTCCGGAATGGAAGCAATGGGATGCTCCGTATTTTCCACTTGAGCATGAGAGCTATACTCAGTACAGTCAAGATATAATGAAGTGGATCGAAGCATCAGAGTCCAGTTCTGATCCAATCTCCATGCGAGTCATTGAAGTGAACGGCCAGATTATTGGCACGATATCTTATTATTGGGAGCATCAACAATCGTTATGGCTTGAGATGGGGATTGTTCTTTATCGATCTACGACGTGGAGTAAGGGTGTTGGCACCCGTGCACTTAAGCTTTGGTCAAGCCATTTATTTAACCACTTGCCGATTGCAAGAGTTGGATTAACGACGTGGTCAGGTAATGAACGAATGATGCGAGCAGCGGCCAAAGCTGGACTTCAGATCGAAGGTAGAATGCGCAAATGCCGTATTGTGGAGGGGAAGCACTACGATTCCATCCGTATGGGAATGCTGCGTGAGGAATGGGAACAGCTATCTTCTCTAGATGTATAGCAATAGAACGAAATGTAATGTAAACAATTGATGGAGGATTATAGAAATGCCGAACATAGAGGACAATCGGGAACTTTCTTTACAATTATTTGTAGTTCTCGTCCGAGCATACAATTCCGTTACATCTAAATCCAATCGTGATATTCAGAGTCATGGGCTAAATACAACCGAATTCGGTGTACTTGATCTGTTATATCACAAAGGTCCTCAGGCTCTGCAGAAGATTGGGGAGAAGGTTCTGATGTCTAGTGGAAATATCACATACGTTGTCGATAAATTGCAGAATAAAAACCTTCTGGTTCGTAGAGCATCCAAGGAGGATCGACGTGTAATTTATGCGGAATTGACAGAAGAGGGACGACAACTCTTCACACAAATTTTTCCTCAGCATCACCAGGTCATTATTGATACAGTAGACGGATTGGAACCTTCCGAGAAAGCGGAAGCGATTCGACTGTTGAAGAAGCTGGGGCTTGCTGCAGAAGGTAAAACCGACTTGCGTTCATAAACGCAAGTCGGTTTTTTTATGAGCGATATAACGGGCACTCACTAGCTAAATGACTTGCAGTATGATTCATAATATAGGAAAATTGTCACCAAGTGACGATCTAAAACTAATTATTATCTATTGAATTCATGTACAATAGAGAACGTTCCCAATCAAGGGCTGATCGATATCAAACCAATCATAGAGTTGTGTTCTAGCTTCATATGTTCTTAGTATGAATAACCCGATGTTTGGAACACATCCTCTTAGGCTGTTGTTTTAGCAAGTAGATTGGGATGAAATCGCAGCAAGAAGGGGGATTAAGCCATATGACACATCAAGAGGCTGGTGAACGACTGTTACAGGCAGCGGGAGAACTAGCTGATAAAATTACAGAAAAGCAATACTTGCTGCAGCCGGATCTGATTCAACGTTTTGGTGAAAATGGGCGTATACGCACAAAACAGGATTCACAATATAGCTTAAATTATCTGGCAGAGAGTGTGCTCGTTAAAAGCCCCAATCTGTTTACCCATTACATCTCGTGGTTAAAAACGCTGTTAGCAGGATATAACGTCTCCACCGAGGATTTGGCTGTGAATCTGAGGCTGATTCGAGAAACGTTGGAGGAAGAGTTCGACAATTCGTCCAAGAATGTTGTCCTTGAATATTTGGAAATGGGTGTGCATCAGATTCATCAGCGCGAATCAGTACAGGGGTACGTTTACGATTCTCTCCCGTACGGTAAGGCTGCGCAGACCTATTTAAGTGCTTTACTTAATGGAAAACGCAGAGAAGCTTTCCACATTGTTGAAACGGAGCTTGCGAACGGAGCAAGCATACGTGATATATATCAATATATTTTTCAACCAGTCCAGTATGAGATCGGACGATTGTGGCAATTAAGCCAGATCACTGTGGCTCAAGAACATTTCTGTACGGCTGCAACCCAAGCATGTATATCGTTACTCTATCCACGTTGGTTAGTTGAGGCAGCTGGTGGGAAGAAGTTAGTAGCTGCATGTGTAGGTAGTGAGCAGCACGAGATTGGCTTACGCATGCTTACTGATGTTTTTGAAATGGAAGGCTGGGATACGTATTATCTCGGAGCGAATGTTCCGAATGGTAGTTTAGTAGAGGCGATTCAGCGACACCAGGGTGACGTGGTTGCTATTTCAGTTACAATGACGTTTCATCTCCATCTTGCTAAAGAGTTAATTCAAATGATTCGTAGGAACCCTGCTACTGCACATGTGAAGATTTTGGTAGGAGGATATCCATTCAATATCGATCAAGAGCTGTGGAGAACGATTGGAGCCGACGGATATGCTCAAGGAGCAGATGAGGCTGTTGCGGTTGCAGAGACTCTACTAAAGAACGGGACGATTACGGATCATATAGAAATCATGAATGATTAAGAGAGGGGTGATGTGATGTCCCATGAAAATGATACGAATGAAAAGCTGCGGAGAACGATTGAACAATTATCGGATCAGATCATTCGTAGCAAGGAAGATGAAGAGCGTGTACTGGGCGAATTCTCACAAATGAACAATGAACTGGTTACGTTGCAGCGGAAGCTTGCGAAGAATAACGTCAGTTTGGAAGCAGCACGCGAAGAGGCTGTTGCAGCGGGAGAATCCAAGAGTTCATTTATTGCCGTAATAAGTCACGATTTCCGAACCCCCTTAAATGGAATACTTGGCATGGCTGAGTTATTGCAACTATCCTCTTTGTCCGAAGAACAGCGCAACTCGGTGGATGTCATTCAGGAGGCCGCCAAACTTCTGCTTAAGCTAATTCAAGACCTGCTGGATATGTCCAAGTTAGAAGCCAAACAATTGAAGCTTGAAATTGGAGAAGTAGAGCTGCAATCCATTCTTAAATATATCGTTCGTTTACTCGAACCGAAGATTCAGAAAAATGGAAACGAGTTAATCATTGATTGTGATCCAAGGATTTCTTCCAGTCTGCAAGGTGATTCGACGCGAATTACGCAGGTGCTTATCAATTTAATTCAGAATGCTAACAAGTTCACAATGCAGGGTTCAGTACGTATCCGAGTGAAGCTGGTAAATGACAGTGAGCATACTCAGCAGATTCGATTCGAGGTGGAGGACACAGGGATCGGTATCGCCAAGGAAGATTTGCAGAAACTGTTTAAACCCTACGCTCAGACAGAACGAGGACGTGCAAAGGAATACGAAGGCACAGGTCTGGGGCTATCTATCTGTAAGTCTTTAGTGTTGCTGATGGATGGTGATATCGGTGTGCAAAGTATAGAAGGGAAGGGTTCTACCTTTTGGTTTGAACTATTGTTGGACAAGTCAGCTTCCAATCAAGCAGACACCTCCTCCGATATTGCACCATCCGATAATCAATCTCTAGAAGCTGTCCCTGAGCCTTCGCTCCCTATTCTGTTAGCAGATGATAACGCCATTAACCGGCAAGTCGTGTTGATGCAGCTCAAAAAGCTGGGGATCACAGAGGTTGATTCTGCCACCAATGGCGAAGAAGCTGTTGCTGCCTATCTTAGCAAGAAATATAGTTTAATTCTGATGGATAATATGATGCCGATCATGGATGGCCTTGAAGCAACGCGCAAAATCCGAGCTATGGAACAGGATGAAATGCGACATGCAGTTCCGATCATTGCAATGACAGGCAATGTGATGGACGGAGAAAAGGATAAATGCCTTGCTGCTGGAATGAATGACTTTATTGGTAAACCATTTACCCTTGAAGCATTAAGCAATATAATTCAGAAATGGCAGAACACATCGGAGCATCGTGAAATACTAAATATGAGTATTGTTAATGAAATCGCAGAATTAAACAGTGAAGGCGATCAGACGTTGCTGGAGATGTTACTTGAGATGTATCGTTCGGAGACACCGGGCAAAATTGAGGTGCTGCGGAGACATATTGTTTCGGGTGATCATCTTGCTGCGGCGGAGGTGGCTCATGATCTCAAATCTGGAAGTTTGAGCTTAGGGATTGAATATTGTTCAGCCCTCTTTGCACGAATTGAGCAATTAGCGAAGCAAGGCGAGACGATCAAGGCAGAACCATTGCTTGATCAATTAATGCCAGCATATAAAGAGGCGTGTTCTGCATTAGAAAAAGTCATCTAGAGGGTTTGTAGTCTTGACGAAAGTCGGGACTGCAAACCTGTTTTTGCGCCTAGCTTCGTGTATGTAAGGTAAGGTGTAGATTGTTACGATGAAGAGAAGGAGAGACCATGTTAACTCTATATTTTGGAATCGCTATTTTTATTTTAATTCTGCTCGTGCTCATTGCAACCTGGATAGGAGGACTATACTTCTTTAAAACAGCAATTCGGCGTACCCCCAAATCATTTCTGGTGGATAACCCGAATTTAATGCCTGAACCTGACAATGAATTGATTAGTAGTGCGTCTGATCTAACGTGGTTGGATCAACAGCATGGGGTGAAGGTACGTATCCAGTCTCATGATGGACTTCAATTACATGGGATGTGGCTACCTTCAGCTACCGGATCACACCAAACGGTAATATTGGCTCATGGGTATTCAGGTAGAGGGAGAGAGATGGCAGGCTTTGCTCGTTTTTACGCGGAGCAGCGAGGGTATAACATACTTATGCCTGATGATCGAGCACATGGTGAGAGTGAAGGGAATATGATTGGTTTTGGCTGGTTGGATCGGTTGGATTACATACAATGGATTGATTGGGTTATCACGAAGATTGGAAGCGAAGCAGAAATTATACTTCATGGAATATCGATGGGTGGAGCCACTGTGCTCATGACGGGGGGAGAGAAGCTCCCAGCACAAGTAAAATCCATTGTATCGGACTGTGCCTACACTTCGGTTCAAGAAGAGCTTACCTTTCAGCTTAAGCAACTTTACAAACTGCCCCCATTCCCCTTTATTCCTGTGACCAGTCTCATATCGAAGTGGAAGGCAGGTTATTCCTTCTCTGAAGCTTCTGCTCTGAAACAACTTGCTCAAGTAAAGGTGCCGGTGTTATTTATTCATGGAGAAGCAGATAGGTTTGTGCCTACAGAGATGGTATATCGACTTCATGATGCATGTCCAACGGAGAAGCAACTACTGACGATTCAGGGTGCAGGACACGGAACAGCCTTTCAAGTGGATCGTTCCAGCTATGTAACAGCTCTTCATGCTTTCCTAGATCAAACGACTACAGGCTCCGTTCCAGAAGGCAAGTAAACACATTGAAAGGAGGTGCGCTACATGGCACGTACCAGTAGAGTTTGTTCCTATTGTGAGAAACCAATGGGAGCAGATGAATTCAAGTGTAAATCCTGCGGTAATCTGGTTGCTACCAAAACAACGCAGCCTGAGCGATCACATATGACGGAGGATTATAACCCGATACTGGATCGATATTCTATCGTGCTGCTTGTCATCATTACGATTTTCTTTCCTCCAATCGCCATAATCATAGGTGGGGTTATGTTGTTCAGTGATCATCCATATAAGAAGGACACAGGCAAACTACTCGTTACGAGTGCAATTGTTTTTATGATCGTTTTTATATTTATTTTTATTGGAACCGGAACACTGACCATCAGCTTATAACTTGAACTTTGCCTGGGTAACGACTACAATACGATAACGGAACAAGCAAGATACAGGAGGAATGAACGTTGTTAATTAATCTGAAATCACGAATTCAGGAGCCTGAGGTGCAAGAATTGTTGGCCTATTCGGTCTTTCCTGAACCTGAGCATCTGAACCAAGCCATTCAACAATATACGGAGAGCGATGAATTGCAGCTTGAAGGGTACGAAGGTGAGGGGCAGCTCATCGGCTTACTCGGTTATATTCACACAGGAGCAGATGAAATAACGATTAAGCATATTGCTGTGCTGCCCGAAAATCGCTTCAAAAATTATGGTCGTGGCATGATTGCACAGCTTCTGGAGAAGCATAATCCGGATCGTTTGATTGCAGAAACGGATCAGGAGGCTGTCGAATTCTATCGGAATTGCGGATTTATCGTGTATAGCTTGGGTGAGTTATATCCTGGTGTTGAGCGATTCCGCTGTGTGTTGGAGAAGGATGAAGACATGGAAGAGTAATCGCTCAAGAATGTAGCCGTATGAAATAGAATACAATTAAATGAGCCATGAAGCAGGACGCTTGGATTTAGTGAGAACTAAGTCGGACGTCCTGCTTTTTTTATTTATTTTGTAGAGGGTAGGAAAAAAGTATTGCTTTGTCATATAGTTTCATTATAGAATAGTTTCGTAAATGAATAGTTTCATAAGTGAACTACTTTTTGAGAGAGGTGAATAATACAATATGAAATCACTAGACGCTAAAAGTTTGGTTAACCGATATTTGGATGCCTCATTTTTGGTGACCAAACGTTTCGATAATCAAATTCGTGAACGTGTGGGTCAGACGATGACGACGGATCAATTTATTGCACTACGTCTGATTAATGAGAAGGAGAAATGCACCCCTTCAGACCTGGCAGAGCTGCTATGTGTGGGCAAGAGCAGTATTACCGCTCTGGTCAATAAGCTGGTAGATCGAGATCTGGTAGATCGTGCTGGGGATGAGCGTGATCGTAGAGTTGTCTACCTGACGTTAACGGATCACGGGCGGAAGGCGTACCGGGAGACGGAACAAGAGATACAACAACTTCTTGAGCCTTATTTGGTTCATTTCAAGCCAGAGGATGTTCATAATTTTATTGAATCGTTTGAGAAGCTTGCAGCTTTGTTAACACATGAGGGAGGACCCGATCAGAAATGAGAACGATTTTGAAAGCAAGATGGTGGTTGATGGGGCTGTGGATCGTAATTGCTGCAGTATTAATGCTAACCGCTCCAAATATGGGGGAATTAATCCGAGAAAAGGGTCAATTTTCCGTACCAGAAGGATATTCTTCAACGAATGCTGCCGCCATCCTAGATGAAGCTGCTGCGCAAAAAGGCGAGCAGCAGGGTAGTCAGATTGCTCTTGTGTTTTATAATCCTGATGGTCTGGGCGACTCGGGAAAACAAGAGGCAGAGAAGGCTATCGAGCAATTGAAGACCAAGAAGGAGCAACTGGGGATTCTGTCTATCCTGGAGCCTTTCTCAGAGCCTGAATTAGCTGAACAAATGATCTCGGAAGATGGCAAGACGATTTTGACGTCTCTTTCCATCGACCAGGGAGAACGTACCACGAAAGAGATGCGTGATGATCTGAATGCAGCCTTAGATTCGGTCAACGTAGAGCACTACATAACCGGTAAAGGTTTGATTGATGAAGATACGATTGAAAGCTCACAGGAGGGACTTAAGAAGTCGGAATACATCACGGTTGTATTTATATTGCTAATTTTGTTCCTTGTATTCCGTTCATTTGTAGCACCATTCGTTCCACTGCTTACTGTAGGTATTAGTTATATTGTATCGCAGCAAATCGTTGCCTTCCTCGTGGACGCCGTGGATTTCCCAATCTCTACGTTTACACAGATCTTTATGGTGGCAGTGATGTTCGGTATTGGTACAGATTATTGTATCCTGCTGATTAGCCGCTTCAAGGAAGAGCTGGCACATCATGAAAATACATGGGATGCCATTATCGCAACGTATCGAACAGCAGGAAAAACGGTATTTTTCTCCGCTTTAGCCGTATTGGTTGGTTTCATTGCCATTGGTTTTGCGCAGTTTATGCTGTATCGCTCCGCTGTAGCAGTCGCAGTTGGTATCGCTGTGATGATGCTCGCCCTGGTAACGATTGTTCCATTCTTCATGGCTGTACTTGGCAAAAAGCTATTCTGGCCTTCTAAAGGTTCATTAGAGCATGCTGAGAGCAAAATCTATGGGGTGGCAGGTCGTTTCTCTCTGAAACGTCCGTGGGCAGCGCTGTTAATTGTAGCAGCCGTTTGTGTACCGTTACTAAGCACGTACGATGGCAAATTATCGTTTAATAGTTTAGATGAGATTGGTGACAAATACGATTCAGTCAAAGCGTTCAATATTATATCCGACAGCTTTGGTCCAGGAGAATCTTTACCAGGGCAGGTCGTTATTCAGAACGATGAGCCTATGGACAATGCCAAATATATGGCTGTTGCCGAGAAAATTAGCCGTGAGGTAGAGAAGGTTCCGGGCATCTCAGGCGTCCGAAGCATGACACGGCCAACAGGTGAAGAAATCAAAGACTTTGAAGTGACCCAGCAAGTAGGAACTCTCTCCGATGGATTGGGTGAGGGCAAGACAGGCTTGGACAAAATCCGGGATGGCTTGAGTGAAGCCAGTAGCCAGTTAAGTCAAAACGAACCACAGTTAAAAGAAGCGGCTGATGGTGCGGGAGAACTGACCAAAGGTACTACCCAGCTACAGTCAGGAATTACGCAATTAACCGAAGGACTTCGTCAAATTGAAAAGGGAATTCGCGATGGATCCGCAGGAGCAGGAGATCTGAAGGCAGGGCTTCAGCAAGCGAAGTCAAGTGCTGATCAACTCGCACAGGCGAATAATCAATTACTACAGGCATACCGCCAAGCAGGAGCAGGAGTCTCGGCGCTTGGTGAAGGTGTTGGTGAAATTGCACAGCAGCTCACTGGCGTTTCAACTGCGCTGACCCAATTGAATGAATCCTTCGCCGCATTGGAAGAGCGCTATCCTGAACTGCAAACCGATGCAGATTATCAACGGGTGAAGGGAACCCTTGGGGAAACCGGAACAGGTACTGCACAATTAGCACAGGGTCTGGGACAAATTCAGACGAATCTGGGTGAAGCGGCAGCAGGTATTAACCAGGCGAATGAAGGTTTTGCAGCGGCGGCATCCGGACAAAAAGCACTTGCAGATGGACTTAGTCAGATTGTAACGGGCATTGGTCAACTGGAAACTGGTTTGACGCAGGCTGCTAACGGGCAAGGCAAAGTCATTAGTGAAATTCCGGCTATACAAAATGGTCTTGGACAGCTTCAGGGTGGACAGGAAAAAATCCAAAAGGGATTTACCGATCTTAGCGGTCAGTTGACGCAATTAACCGATGGACTTAATCAGAGTGTGGATGGTATCAATCAAGTATCCGGTGGTCTGGATTCAGCACAGGACTATCTGACACAGTTGCAAAATTCACCTGATTCGGATCTTGCCGGGTGGTATGTACCTGATGAAGCATTGAACAGTAAAGAATTCAAGCAGGTATTTGATACGTATCTGTCCACGGATCGGAAAACGATGACCATCGATGTCATTTTCGCTGAAAATCCATACGGAACGGAAGCGATTGATCGTGTACCAGATATTGAAGCAGCGGTGCATCGTGCCGTGCAGGGAAGTGCGCTTGAAAAGGCGGATATTGCTGTAGGTGGGGTAACAAGCACCTTTGCTGACTTGCAGGAAATATCCAATAACGATTATAAACGCACCGTTACGCTGATGCTTGTAGGTACTTTTATTATTCTTGTTCTGTTACTACGTTCTGTCATTATGCCATTATATTTGATCGTATCATTACTTCTGGCTTACTTCACGTCGATGGCGATCACAGAAACTGTATTTGTTAACATCCTTGGATTCTCAGGCATTAGCTGGGTAACGCCGTTCTTTGGCTTTGTAATGCTCATTGCCCTCGGCGTGGATTACAGCATATTCCTGATGGATCGCTTCAATGAGAATAAGGGTATGAAGGTTCAGGATGCGATGCTCTATGCGATGAAAAACATGGGAACCGTTATTCTGTCTGCCGCGGTCATTCTGAGCGGAACCTTTGCTGCAATGTACCCATCAGGAGTACTGTCCATGATGCAGATTGCTACTGTAGTACTCAGTGGACTTGTGTTGTACTCCTTGTTATTCTTACCATTCTTTGTACCGGTAATGGTGAAGATGTTTGGTCGTGCCAATTGGTGGCCATTCCCGAACAAAGAGCAGGCGAAATCCGTTGATTCGGATCGTACCCTTGGCATGTAAGTGAGGAAAAATATGCCGAGTAAATAACGAGTAAGTAACGAGTAAATAGCGAATAAGCATTGCAATAACGCTGCCAGAGATTTCTGACGGCGTTTTTTGCGTCTTAGGACAATATTTTCTTCTATAATAAATGCAAAAAAATAGGGATAACAGTGAGCAGGAAATTGTTCTGTCCTCGGATTAGCAGTGTAAATATTTGGTCGTTCAATTGATATACAAAAAATAAAGGTTAATGCCCAAGGACACTGTCCCGCGCTATGTGTGTCGATTCCTCATACATTATAGCAATGAGTGAATTATGAGCATGTAGAGAGGAGCGATGGTGATGGTTTATCGATATGCAGCGGTCGGGGATTCGTTAACAGTAGGTACAGGAGCTCTACTCGGCACGGGATTTGTTCCTTTGTATCGCAGAATGGCAGAGATTAACGTCCGAACGTTTGTATCGATGGATAACATGGGGGTGAACGGGCTAACCTCAGGAGAATTATTGCAGATGGTATCCTCGCATAGCAGGGTGCGTCAATCCCTTCGAGAAGCAGACATCATCACGATATCCATTGGAGGCAATGATCTTATTCGAACGTTCAGAGCAAGTAATGGAGTGCCAGGTACAAGCAAGATGACCCAGGTGCTGGGAGAGACACGCAATCATGTTTCACAGATTATGAAGCAGATCCGGCAGTTGAAGGGCAATAGTGTCTATATGGTGCGAACGATCGGATTGTACAACCCGTTCCCACAAGCGCCTGAGGCAGCCTATTGGGTGCAGCAGTACAATTCCTTCTTGGACGGTGCGGGATCAAGGTACTATGCCTGCGCTCAGGTGTATGACAGGTTCCTGGGACATGAACGTGAACTATTATTCTGGGATCGGGTACATCCGAATGCCAGAGGTTATCGTGTCATTGCCGATCAGTTAAACCGAACGGGTTATACTCCATTTTCCTAAGAAGGGTTCACGACTGGGATGATGGCGAAGTCTTTCAATCACTAGACCTGCTTACCTGCTTCCGTTAAGATGACAATATGGAAGTAAGTGTTCTCTGCCTTGTGAGAAGTAGCTTGAGCTTGAACAGGTCAGTTGATAATGAAAGAAAAAGGAGTTTTTTTGGTGCATAGTATTCATTTACGTCCTTCACATGATCCAGAACAACAGCTAATTCAGCGTGTGCTGTCCACATATGCAACGGAGCCAAGTTGGGAAGCAGAGCGTGGAAGTGGGGGAATGAACAATTCAACGTATATCGTAAAAATGAATGGCGAGTCTTATGTACTTCGGCAATATGAAACGCATAACGATGAGACCAAAATTAGGTTTGAGCATGAGGTGCTGCTAGCCTTGGGACGTTCCAATTTTGCCATCAAGGTGCCATCTCCTGTAGAAATAACTGTTGATGGGGGCACAAAAACCTATTTGCCTATTCAGGACTCGACTGGCAAGCTCAAGATCGCAGCTTTATTTCGATATTGTACTGGAAGTAACACGGTGTGGAATACCCCTGAGCAACTATTCGAACTGGGTAGTGCTGCTGGGGCATTATCTTCGGCGATGTCGAAACTGGATATCGTACTCCAGCCTGCTTATCCGCCGTATTACCAGATTCAAGATGCCTACCCACTGTGCACTCCGAATAAATTGCTGCAACTATGTCAGACACCGCCGCCTGAACTTTTTGCTTGTGAGCAAGACATGCGAGATTTAGCCAAGGTACTACCGGGTCTATTTGAAGCGTTGAATGGAATGGAGCAATTGCCGCATCAACTGGTTCATGGTGATCTGAATGCATCCAATGTACTTACTAATGAGCAGGGACGGATATGTGCCATACTTGATTTTGAGTTTGCTACATGGGATTTGCGGGTGATGGAGCTCGCTGTTCCAATGTCAGACCTTTTGACACAGGATCAGGATGAGAAATGGATGTGGCTTGCACTGGAGGCGATGATCCAAGGTTTCCGTGATAACGTTACTATACAGTCTAATGAACGTGAAGCTATACCGCAGCTTATATTACTACGAAGTCTTGATGTTGTGATGCATTTTCTAAGTCGAATGTTCGAAGGTACGGATGAACCTGCTGTAGCCGTGCAACAGATTCAGAAGTTTAAAGAACGTGTAGATTGGATGGCTCTCCATGAAGGACGTCTACGTGAACTGTTAGTGCAGGCGATATAATGTCCTGGTGGTGAGATATGTCTGTTTTTTTGTATGAATTTGGGTTGGAATAGAAAGAAGTGCACGGTACGATGCCACTGGCAAAGCTCCGTGCACTTCTTTCTATAGACATTTATTCGCTGTAGACACTACATCAGGCTTAGATCAAGGTAGACTACAGTCCGCGTTTGCGGAACCAGCTTCGCACAGCCCAGCGGCGTTCCTGACGTTTCTTATACTTAGGGAGCGAACGGTATACATTCAAGGATTGTTCATAAGCTTGCTTTGCATCGGCATTTCTTCCAAGGGAGCGATATACAGAGCCAAGCAAGTAATAAGCTTCGCTTGATGATGAATGGATCTCTTGGAACTGATTCACGTAATGCAAAGATTTGCTCTGATCTTGATCCTTGAAGCTGCTTGCGAGCGTAAGATAGGGACGACCATACTTCACCCTTGGATTAATATCCAATGCCTTCAATATGTGTTGTTCTCCTTCTTCGATCTTCCCAAGATGCAGTTCGGTTGTGCCTAGTGCTTCCCAGTATTCAGCTGAATGTTCATAAGGTCGCTCAATCTCCAGTAATATGGCATGGGCTTCCTCATAACGTTTGCGTTCAATTAATAGGCGAGCCAGATCCAGCTTGGAGGAAACCTCATTAGGATTTATGGCGATCTGCTGGCGTAACCGTGAAATACTACGCAGCCGCTTGAGTGGCTTCATGAAGCTAGGAAATAACCCGACGTAACGACGATCCAAGAAATACAGAATAAGAAGAAGGATGAGGATCGCTACGATGGGATTACCTACAATCTGCCAGAGTAAGCCAAAAATTAAAAATTTGATCAACACGATAAGGTCAACTCCGTTTGTCATGTAATGGCGTATATACGCATAAGGCTGAGTTCCAAACGTCTGGCGAACGCAATGGAGTACCTTTCTAAGCAATCTTTGAATAGATCCAAAGATTGACGTCTACCCCTTATCATACCATACGAAGTGTATGGAAGAATATGTTACACTCCAAAAAAGTGAGTCGCTCCTAAAAGGATGCAGAAACAGGTTTTGGAACCATCTGCTAACTACTCATAGTTCTTCGATAGGCTGCCGGAGTGGTTCCCGTCAGCTTCTTAAACTGACGATAAAAATGGGGCAGGCTCTCGAAGCCGCAGGCATCAGCAATAGAGGCCATTGTTGCATCACTTTTGAGCAGATGCTCCTTGGCCATAATTACCCGACGTGCGAGTGCATAGTCGGTTAGTGTCATGCCCGTGTATCTTTTGAAAGCTCGACTGAAATGAGCAGGTGAAACGGCAGCTTGCTGTGCGAGCTCTGGTAGAGATAAGCCGTTGCGAAGTTTGTCGTCGATACTGCTTAGGATCGTAGATAACCAGCTTGGGCCAGGTACAGGGCGAGGGGAATTCTCTGGATCCGTGGCATCAAGCCTTTCTAGAAAGATCAATAATAGTTGTAATCTGAGCAGTGCGGCGTGTGCACTAAGGTGATTGTTTAGCTGAAACTCATGTTGGATATCTTCAATTAATACAGCGACTGTGGAACGTTCGGCTGGGGGGAGCTGACGTTTATACACTCGGCGTTTACGACAACGTTCAAATAGAGCTAATAGTGCGGATGAGCTGACACCAGCCGCAGACGCTAATAAACCTGGGCTGAAGAATAGTGCAGAAGAGGTGACGGGGTTCTTTTCATCAGGTAAGGCTCGATGCACCGTGTTCCCCGGAATAATGAAGAGATCCCCTTCAGTCATATCCTCAAGACCCATGTCGATAAAAATAGTTCCTTGACCACGATATACATAGATCAGCTCATGCCAATCGTGAAGATGGTCGGGCAATTCGTTCTGGGGCGATTTCGTATCTGCATACACCAATCGAAACGGGATGCCTGATTCTGCCTGAATGGTTGTACGAACAGGTGAACGATTCATACTGTCTCCTTTCCAATCTTTAGTCAGCAATACAGAGGAAGAATATGATCATGAAAGAGTATATTTACGGCATTATAAGCAATTTAATTTCCTTTTATTGATGATACAATGAATTTAAAGCGTTTTCAACGGATGTCATAAGAGCGTGATCAGTATCCGCTGAAGATAAATAAATAATGAGGTGAGTGCTCATGTCGGCTAGCACCAAACGTCCAAGATTAAAGTTAAGTCTGTTAGGCAATGATGGACAACGGAAATGCAAGGAGATCATTGAACGCCCTGTCAAAGTTCTGCAAATTGGTGAAGGTAATTTCCTTAGAGGGTTCGCTGACTGGATGCTTCACGAGAGTGCTAGACAAGGCAAATTCCATGGCAGTATCGTAGTGACCCAGCCTCGCCCGGGAGGGAAAGCGAAGCTAGACCAGATCAGAGAACAGGATGGATTATACACGATGATTACTCGGGGGCTGTCCGATGGTAAACCTGTGGAGCGTACAGAGATGATCTCCATATTTTCCCGCTGCATGAATCCTTATGAAGAATGGCAGGATTTTTTAGAGCTAGCGGAGCTTCCATCGCTTGAGTTTGTTATCTCCAATACGACCGAGTCAGGTCTGAAATATATATCTTCGGAATATGTAGAAGGAGAGCCGGTTCAATCCTTCCCAGGCAAACTGACAGTGTTTCTTCACAGACGATTTGAACGTTTTGCAGGAGATCCAACGAGAGGTTTAATCCATCTTCCTTGTGAACTTCTTGAAGGCAATGGAGATGTGTTACGTAGCTGCGTCCTCCGTCACAGTGAGGATTTTGGTTATTCAGATGCTTTCCGCACTTGGATTACAGAACATAACTTGTTCCTAAATAACCTGGTAGACCGGATTGTTACAGGTTCTCCAACACAGGACGAAGCTGATGCATTGACGAATCGGTGGGGATATGAAGATCAGCTGATCAATACAGCAGAGCCTTATCATTTTTGGGCGATCCAGGGTGATGAAGCGTTGGACAAGAAGCTGCCCCTGAAGCAGGCTGGATTAAATGTACATTGGGTGAAGGATCTGAAGCCGTTTCAGCTTCGTAAAGTACGTATTCTAAACGGTGCACATACGCTTATGTCTTCCCTCGGTATTCTTCATGGCAAGCAGCATGTGCGGGAAACGATGGAAGATCCACAATTCGGAGCATTTATAAGGGAAGCTGTGCATGAGGAGATTATACCTGCATTGAACATGCCAGATCTCAATTTAGGATTGTATGCAGAAGAAATATTTGAACGATTCCTTAATCCATACATTGATCATAAATTGCAGGATATTGCGTTAAACACCGTTGGTAAGTTCAAGGTTCGTGTTCTGCCAACGCTCCTCTCGTACGAACAACATGAAGACAACTGGCCATCCCGTTTGCTGCGTGGATTTGCAGGGCTGTTATATCTGTACCGCCCAGTGAATACGCCGGATGGATATCAGACACAGCGCTTGAATGGGGAGTCATTCATTTTACGAGATGATCCTCAGGTTCTATCCCTCCTAGCTGGGTACTGGGAAGACTACGATACGTTGAATAGCAATGAGCAACAATTAGATCGTATTATTGGTTCCGTATTATCCGATGTATCCATCTGGGGCGAAAACTTGGATGAACGTGAAGGGCTGCGAGAAGCGCTCGTACACGAAATTTCGCTGCTGAAAGGTGAGAGTCTATGAATACAACAAGTACAGTTCAGGACTGGATTGCAATCCATCCTCAGGATGATGTTATTATAACGCTACGCGAATACACAAAAGGCGAAACAATCGTATTGCCTGATGATGTTTCTTTTGCTCTGCTAGATGATGTGCCCAAAGGGCATAAGATTGCGGTACATCATATCGAAGCTGGCGAAGATGTAATGAAATACGGATTCTCTATTGGTGTAGCAAAGGAACAGATTGCGCAGGGGAGCTGGATTCACAGCCATAACCTAAAAACAGGCCTGCATGGATTGCTCGAATATGAATATAATCCAGGACTTGCATCCAAGACAGAGATGCCTCCAGAACATCTACGTTCGTTCGATGGTTATCTTCGTCCTAATGGCGAAGCGGGCATACGTAATGAAATCTGGATCGTTAATACAGTTGGCTGCATTAATAAAGTGTGCGAGGCATTAGCACGGATGGGTCAGTCCCAGTTCGGCAATCGTGTGGATGGTGTATTTCATTTTCCTCATCCGTTTGGATGCTCTCAACTCGGCGATGACTTGAAATATACACAGCAGTTGCTCGCTTCATTGGTAGAACATCCGAATGCAGGCGGAGTGCTGGTCATTGGTCTTGGCTGTGAGAACAATCAGGTAGACCAGTTCCGTGAATGTATTGCACCCGAGTATCAGGGCAAGGTTCGTTTTCTCAAAGCGCAAGAAACAGATGACGAGTTAGAGGAAGGTTTACGCTTAATGGAGGAACTGGTAGAGGTCGCTGAACAGGAAAAGCGCCAGCCGCTTCCACTTAGCAAGCTCAAGATTGGTTTGAAGTGCGGTGGCTCTGACGGCTTATCGGGCATCACTGCCAATCCGCTTGTCGGCTCAGTAGCCGATATGCTTGTGGCGGCAGGAGGCACAGCAATTCTGACAGAAGTGCCAGAAATGTTTGGTGCGGAGACGATATTAATGAATCGTGCTGCCAATGAGCAAGTATTTGAGGATTTGGTCGATCTAGTCAATGGTTTCAAGCAATATTTTGTTAATCATGGTCAGAACATATATGAGAATCCTTCACCAGGTAATAAGGCTGGCGGCATCACGACATTAGAAGAGAAGTCACTCGGATGTACACAGAAGGGCGGACGCTCTGAGGTTGTTGATGTGTTGCGTTATGGTAAACGTGTAACCAAATCCGGACTAAACATTGTAGAGGCACCGGGCAATGATCTCGTATCGGTAACAGCCCTTTCTGCAGCGGGTGCCCATATTGTCCTGTTCACGACTGGACGAGGAACGCCATTTGGTGGCCCTGTACCCACCGTGAAAATTGCGACTCAATCCGATCTGGCGAACCGTAAAAAGCATTGGATTGACTTTAACGCAGGCCAACTGCTCGAAGGTCAGACGATGGATGATGTGAAGGTTCAGCTGTTCCGTCAATTAATCGACATCGCTTCTGGACGGAGTCAGACGCTGAGTGAACAACATGGTTTTCGGGAGATTGCCATATTCAAGGACGGCGTAATTTTGTAGCTGAATGAGCAATATTCATTAAAGTAGGGTCTCTCTACTCGCTTCAAACGTTCTATGTATCTTGAGTAATCCCAGTTACATCTCGAGCGGTAACTGGGATTTATTTGTCTTCATTTTATTGAATACCCAATGCCTTTTTAATTTTAGTTAAAGCGATTGGGGGAGTGTGCTCTTCAAGCTTGCTGACAAGTGATGCTTGAGCTTCGGCAATGCTGCCTTCAAATGGCTTCACGCCGTGACGTTTCATCCAGTGCTCTGTAGTTTCATAGGCGGAGCTGTTCCAAGCGACTTGACCTTCTTCAAGTCCTTCTTTTTCCTTGGTTCCACTGATTAAAATCAGCGTTTTGGACTGAAGCTCCAGCAGTCCTTGATCAAACGACTTTTTGTCTTCTTTGGCCGCAAAGCCTGTCTGCGCACGTAAGGCACGCCCATCAATACCTTCTTGCCCGCTGATCTTTTCATATAGTTTAAGCGCTTCGCGTGATAGCAGGCCAGCATCATACTGCTCGTGTATACTTGTCTGATTTGCAATCATTCGATGAACCAATGGGAAATAATCGCGTGAGATCAATACGGCCTTCTTTTTGATGCATTTCCCGTAAGCCGCAATTCCTTCTTCGGCGAAGCGTGTGCGCCATAGCCAAGGGTCAAGTGAGGTATCCTTATGCCAGTTCTCTTCAGGGGTAAGTGAAGAGAGTGAAGGATACTCGGGGAATAGAGGTGCGAGAGGGAGTATGCCTATGGATTGGATGCGCTGAACTGCTTCTTCATAAGTTATGATCGGGTCGTTAATCATGGCGGAAGGCCTCCTTTTTTATAATTTGTCTAAGTATAATTCAACAGCGGCTGAAGGACGATGCATATAATTGAAATACGTCTGCGGCATGCTGACTTATTTCGTTACGAAGCTCTTCAGGCTCTATGACCTCCGCTCCCTTACCTAGCCGGTAAAAGAAACGGACGACCCAGGACCAATCTTCGGATGGACAGAGAAAAGACAGTTCCCACAGCCCAGGGGTGACCTCGGTCATCGTTTCTCCAATGTGGTCGTCCTGCTGCACCTCAATCATTGCGGAATAGTTCAAAAGCGCTTTTACTCGGATTAGAGAGGACTCACACCCTTCTTCTTTTGCCGCTGTACGTATAGAAGTCTCAAAATGCTTGATATGCTCATTACGTTCAAGGACTCGATGGTTTAGCTGGTTCAGCATAAGGTCTATTCTAGTCATAATATCCTCTGGAATAATACCTCTAATCTTGTCCATGACGACCCAACGTGATTCCTGAAATGGGGTATCGACATGATGACTAATTCCCTCTAGCGCGAAAATAAGCGTTGCAGCTTCAACTGGATCTAATTGCAGCGGAGGTAACACATAACCCTCCATGAGCTGAAAGCCACCACCCGGGCCGGATATGGCGATGATCGGAACATTCATTTCTGACAGGGACTGGATGTCTCGTAAAATGGTACGCCGTGACACTTCGAATTTGTCAGCCAATGAGCGTGCCGTTTCGTGACCGAGCTGTAAAGCCATAACAATGGCGGCTAGCCGGTTTATTTTATTCATGTCAGTCACTCCGTTTCAAAGATAGAGCTTCATAGAATGTATGTATCGTCCAATTCGAGCTATAATACACGATTTCCTTCTATACAATGATATGAAAAAACCGTACCCGGCATAGCCGGATACGGGAAGTAGCAGTTTCTGAACTCTGCAGAGAACAAGAAGATTATTACGGATAAACTTATTTGTTTTACAATAAAAAATGGAATTTTCAGTTCGAGAGGTGACAGTTTGTATCGAGTAAATCTTTCGAAAAGTTCTTTGGATTATTCTTTCAATAGGATTGTTCGATACGTTCTTAAGAATTGCTTTTGAGCAATTGTACACCACGACCCTCAATTTCAACATGTCCTGTCAACTCACGATCTGTCAGCAACTCACGAACCTTGGTTGCACCCAGATCATAGGATTGAGCCCAGGCATTGTGGTTCATAACAAATAGGTATTGCTTACCGTCTTTGGTACGTGCGCTAACCTCAACACCTTCGGGAGTCTCCAGTAAGGCATGAATGTTTTTGTCAGCTGCCAGTTGCCCGAGCAGACCATCAAGGAAACGTTCTTCCGGATCAGAGGCAACATACCACGCTTCCCCTTTACCGAATTTGTTACGAGTAACAACAGGCATACCTTGATAGAAGTCTTCTCCATACTCAGCGATGACCTCCGCACCCTCACTGTGTAAGAGATCACATAACATGCCACACTGATAGTCACCTTGCAGATCACCGTAGGTTTCTTTGAGCACAATGCTGTTTTTTTGCTCAGGCAATAAAGCATCGATCTCTTCAACCCAAATGCCAAGTAACTTGCGAAGCTCTCCAGGATAACCACCTGTGGTTACCAGATCACTTTCATTGACGATACCGCTGAAGAAAGTTGTCAGGAATGTACCGCCTGCTTCAACGAATTTCTCCAGCTTGTCAGCGAAGCCTGGCTTCACCATGTATAGGACTGGGGCAAGAACGATGTTATATTTGCTTAGATCGGTATCCACACTAACGATATCTACCTGAATATTGCGACGGAAGAACGCAGCATAGTATTTATGGATTTGATCTACATAGTTGAGAGCAACCGTAGGGCCACTTGATTTTTCAATCGCCCACCAGTTGTCCCAGTCGAACACAATGGCTACTTTGGATTCAACGGTAGCGTCCAGTGTTTGGTCGCCAAGAATTTGCAATTCCTTACCTAGCTCAGCAACTTCACGGAATACACGTGTATGCTCGTGTCCTACGTGCTCAATGACCGCACCATGATACTTCTCACAGGCGCCAATGGAGCGGCGAAGCTGGAAGAACATGATGGTGTCTGCACCATGTGCAACAGACTGATAACTCCAGAGGCGCATTACGCCAGGACGTTTCAGTGAGTTGTAAGGTTGCCAGTTCTGCTGACTTGGTGTTTGTTCCATTAGCATGAACGGTTGGCCATCCTTCAGTCCTCGCATAAGGTCATGCGCCATTGCAGTGAAACTGAATGGAGTGGCAAGACCAGGGTAACTGTCCCAGGATACGATATCCATATATTTTGCCCATTTGAAATAGTCCAGTTGCTTGAAGAATCCCATTAGATTGGTGGTTACAACAGAATCCGGGATGTGTTTTTTGATTGCATCGTATTCTAGGCGATAACAATCCAGCATGCTGTCTGAGTTGAAACGGGAGTAATCCAGAGAGATGCCTTGGAATGTGGAATTGTTGTTGCCCCAGTGCTCACTCAGATTGCTTGGAAGTACAATCTCATCCCAGTCATAGAAGGTATGTCCCCAGAAGTTGGTATTCCAAGCTTTGTTTACTTGATCTAGTGTCTTATAACGTTCTTTCAGATATACACGGAACGCTTTCTCACAGTTGTCACAGTAACAGTCTCCGCCATATTCGTTGGAGATGTGCCACACCAGAACAGCCGGATGGTTCTTGTAGCGTTCGGCAAGCTTATCCGCCATTTTCTCCGAATATTTGCGATAGGTTGGACTGTTTGGACAAGAGTTATGACGACCACCGAACTTGCGTTTACGTCCGTCAGCGTCTACACGAAGCACATCCGGATATTTTTTGGCCATCCAAGCAGGATGGGCTGCTGTACTTGTAGCGAGACATACGTAGACACCGCTTTCATACAGACTATTAATTAATTGGTCAAGTCCTTCAAAATTATAAGTAACTTCATCAGGCTGAATTAATGCCCAAGAGAATACGTTAATGGTTGCCATATCAATTCCGGCCAATTTGAACATGCGCAGGTCTTCAATATGGGTTTCGTGATCCCACTGTTCAGGGTTGTAATCGCCACCATAGAACATTTTGGGTAATTTGTGACTAATCAATATGTTCACCTCTTGTATAAGAATAATTGTATAATATATGATTCATATGACATTTAAAATATAAGAAAAGTATTGGTGCATATAAGAATACGGAAATGATATTCTCGCAAATGATGAGGAGGGAAACGTGTGATCATATCAGCTCAGCATGAACGGTACTTTATGACATCAAGGGATCAGACCCTTCCACTTTACATTGAAAGCATTGGTTATAATGGGAACCAAGAGAGTGTAAAGAGACCCGCGGGATACCCATGTTATCACTGGTTGCAGACGGTTAAGGGAGCTGGGGAGTTCAGATTTGGAGGTTCAACCTTAATTCTGGGAGAGGCATCCGGCATATTAATGCCGCCAAATGTGCCACATGAATACTTGCGTTCCCAAGGCGATTGGGAGACGTTGTATGTTACATTTGCTGGTTCACAATGTTCTGCGATTACGGAGGGGCTTGGTTTGGGAGAGGCAGCTTTCTATCAATGGGAAGTGGACAGCCCACCTGAGCACTATGGTAGACAGGTGCTTGGTTCCATCGGTAGTGATCAGGATTTATCCGGATTGGAAGCTTCTGCGGACATGTATCGATTTTTGATTCTTCTGAAAAAACACGGGATGAAAGGCAGTCGCTCATCGATCTCATCTGCGGTAGAGCGACTCGCCCCGTTAATTGCCTATATGGAGAAGCACTACGCTGATCCAGACATTGGCCTTGAAGAGATGGCAGCAATCTTGAGAATTACACCCAGACATCTGAATACACTGTTTAAGCAATCCTTCGGTATGACAGCATACAGCTACTTTATTCTTTTGCGGATTCGCAAATCGAAAGAGTTAATGACAGGAGATCGAATGTTAACGATCAAGGAAACGGCCTCTCGGGTTGGTTTCCGTGACGCAAGCCATTTTGTCGCTACGTTTCGCCGTATTGAACATGTAACGCCTGAACAGTTTCGGACATTATATTAACTTATTCAAAGCTACAATTGTGCCAAATCTCACTATGCATGTGGACATAATTCATGTAACCTACTAAATAATGATGCTGTTCAGATATTGATGCCCGAAGCTTGTTGCCGTTATGATGGTATCAATTCCAAAAGTAGTCAGCCTGTGCAATGGAATGTAACCGTTGTACGAAGAGAGAGGATGAGTTGAATTGACGTCAATTATTCCATTGTGGGATCACGCTGCACCCTATGCGGCGGTTGGGCATGAGGATGAAATGCCTCATTTGATTCCCTTTATTCACCCTGGTTCCGAGAGCGCTGTCATTATATGTCCTGGAGGCGGATATGGCTTTCTTGCTGACCATGAAGGTGCTCCTATCGCTGAATTGTTGAATCGTGCGGGTATTAGCGCATTTGTACTCAAATACCGCGTGGCACCACATCAGCAACCAGCACCTCTAACAGACGGTCAGCGGGCAATTCGATATGTTCGTGCTCACGCAGAGGAGTATGGAATTCAACCTTCCAAAATTGCTGTGCTGGGTTTCTCGGCAGGTGGCCATCTGACAGCTATGTTGGGAACGGTGTATGATGAAGGACAACCTGAGCATGCTGATCCAATTGAACGTGTTAGCTCCCGCCCGGATCGGATCATTCTGTGTTACCCTGTCATTACGATGGATTCTTATGGACATGCTGGTTCTCGGGAAAATCTATTAGGCCCTGAGGCTTCAGATGAATTAGTTGTAGCGTATAGCGCGGAAAAGCAAGTGAAAGCCGATGCGCCTGAAGCGTTCATCTGGCATACAAGCGATGATGGAGCGGTTCCTGTTCAAAATAGTTTGCGTTATGCTCTTGCGTTAGGCGAACATGGTATTCCGTATGACTTGCATGTGTTCGAGAAAGGCTCTCATGGATTAGGACTCGCTGAGGACAATGTAGCTGTAAGTGCCTGGTCTGGATTATGTATTACTTGGTTGAAAAATCAAGGCTGGTAATTGGTGAGAGCTGGATTTTATCATCACCATTCAACATGCTTCATCATGCTCGAATGCAGAGGAGAAAATGATCATGAAATTTCAAAAAAATGATAAAGTCCTTTTTATCGGGGATTCCATTACAGATTGCGGACGTGAACATCCTGTTGGTGAAGGAAGCAATGGTCTAGGACATGGTTACGTTGCTCAAGTGTATGCTTTGCTTCGTTCCATATATCCTGAATTGATGTTACGAGTACAAAATGTGGGTAATGGTGGGAATACGATTCGTGATCTGAAGCAGCGCTGGGATCGGGATGTTCTTGATCTTAAGCCAGACTGGCTGACCATCATGATCGGAATCAACGATGTGTGGCGTCAATTTGACAATCCATTAGCTACAGACTCACATGTGTTCTTAGAGGAATATGAGTCCACATTGCGAGAGTTGGTTGCATCGGTTCGCCCAAACTTAAAAGGTCTTGTACTGATGACGCCTTATTATTTGGAAGCGAATCCAGAAGATCCAATGCGCGCTACGATGGATATATATGGTGAAGCTGTGCGTAGAGTCGCTTCCGAATTCGATGCGATCTATGTAGACACACAGGCTGCTTTTGCACCATTTTGGGATCATTACTACACTTCAGTTTTGACGTATGACCGGGTACATCCTGATGCAACAGGTCACATGGTGTTAACGAAGGCATTTCTAGATGCAGTTGGATTCGAATGGTCGGGCGGTACCAAATAACGTATAGCGTTGTTTGAACGTTGGCTTTATTTCTTAATTCCATCTTCTTGGCATTGAAAACCTGAATTTGAACATGCTCTTATAGAAAGGATGCGATGAAATGAGTAGCTTGAACATTGCGGTACATAGTCATGCGTTGTTGGGAGAAGGGCCAAGCTGGGACGCGGAACAAGGTCGCTTGTTATGGGTTGATATTGAAGACTTCAAGGTACATGTCTTCGATCCGTCTACAGGCACTGATCAGGCTTACGATGTGGGTCAACATGTAGGAGCCGTTGTTCCTTATCGCGGAGATGAGGTCATCGTGGCTTTACGAAGTGGGTTTCATGTCTTTCATCTAGGCACAGGTCAACTTCAACGTATAGAAGATCCGGAACAAGGTATTGAAACGAACCGCTTTAACGATGGTAAGTGTGATGCGAATGGACGATTTTGGGCTGGGACGATGGGAATGGGCAATGGGGATCGAGAAACAGGCGCCTTATATTGTTTGGAGGAAGGTAAGCCGGTAAGAAAGATGGTCGATCACATCTCTACCTCAAATGGTCTGGGCTGGAGTGTAGATCATCAATTAATGTATTATATCGATACACCTACAAAATCCATTGATCGGTTCGACTATAATTTGGAGGATGGTACTATCGCCAATCGTACTCCAATCATCTCCATTCCTGACGAAATGGGTTTTCCAGATGGTATGTCAGTAGATGCAGAGGGCATGTTATGGGTTGCGCATTGGGGCGGAGGACGCATTACCCGTTGGAATCCTGATACTGCTGAACTGCTTGAACAGATTGTGGTGCCTGCTGATCAAGTGACCTCATGTTGTTTTGGCGGTCCAGACTTAGAAGACCTCTACATTACAACTGCACGAATTGGTATCTCTGATGAACGACTGTTGGAAACCCCGGATGCAGGCTCTGTATTTGTTATTAGACCTGGAGTAAAGGGGCAGAAAACCAATGCATACGGTAGCTTCAATCGTTCTAATTAACGAGCAGTGGAGTTGAGAGTACGTTAAATTGGACTATGCCAGCTTAATTGGATGGATGAATTAACGCTCCATTTGTGCATCATGTAGCATCGTTTTATAGCACATAAATAGAGTTCTCATAGGTTAGCCAGTGACTACTGGTTAGCCTTTTTATCATTCTTTGTATTACGACAATGGCTTCATTAAAAAATATTAGTTCATGGCGAGAATTAGTGCAGGAATTTTATTTTTGCCAACGAATGTTATTTATTGATAATATTTTACATAATTTGAATCGGTAATGCCATGGAAAGGGGGTGTGAGTCGAGTCGGTAGTACTCGATTTTTTGTAAGCGCTTAATAAAATAGTAACGGAGAGGAGGTGGGGCTTGTTCCAGATTGGAGGCACAGGGGTAGAAATACGATATGCTTACGCATTAAGTCATCCTGAGACTGCAGGATTGAACCGGATGTAATGAACATATTGAAGAGGAGGCGAAGTAAAATGAAAACGTTTTTGGGGAAATTGCGAGTAGTAAGTTTGACGCTTGTTGTGGCTACGGCATCACTAGGCATACTTGCAGGTACAACAGAAGCTGCACCATCGGAGCCCTACCAATGGAAGAGTGTAGTGACAGGCGGAGGGGGTGGCTTTGTTCCCGGTATTATTTTTAATGAGTCTGAGAAAGATCTGATCTACGCACGTACGGATATCGGAGGGGCTTACCGGTGGAACGCGTCCGATGAGAGCTGGATTCCGCTGACTGATTTTGTTGGCTGGGACGATTGGAACAAAAACGGGGTAGATGCACTTGCAACAGATCCAGTTGACCCCGATCGGGTATATATGGCTGTTGGAACGTACACCAATTCATGGGATCCTAATAACGGCTCCATCCTTCGATCAACGGATCGAGGGGATACTTGGCAGACAACTAGCCTTCCCTTCAAGGTTGGCGGTAATATGCCAGGGCGTTCAATGGGAGAACGGTTGACCATTGATCCGAATGACAATCGTATATTGTACTTTGGTGCGCGAAGCGGCAACGGGCTCTGGAAAAGCATGGATTATGGAGTAACTTGGAGCAAAGTGACGAGCTTTCCGAATCCAGGAACCTATGTGCAAGACCCTACTATTGAATACACGAGTGATATTGTAGGTTTGGCATGGATTACTTTTGATAAAACAACTGGTTCTGCTGGACAAGCGACACAAACGATCTACGTAGGTGTAGCAGATACCAATCAAAGCATCTATCGCAGTACAGATGGAGGAACGACTTGGTCGGCAGTCCCGGGACAACCAACAGGATATTTGCCGCACCATGGTGTGTTAGATTCGGATGGCAGTCTCTATATCTCATATAGCGACGGTGTGGGGCCGTATGACGGTCAAAAAGGCGACGTATGGAAGCTGAACACTTCCACAGGAGTATGGAAGAATATCAGTCCAGTTCCAAGCAGCAGCTCTGATAATTATTTTGGTTATGGTGGACTCACAGTAGATGCGCAAAACCCTGGCACCTTAATGGTTGCTACCCTCAATTCATGGTGGCCAGATGCCAATCTATTCCGCAGTAAGGATGGGGGGAACACTTGGACACGAATCTGGGAATTCGACGGTTATCCTAACCGTAAAATGCGTTATACACAAGACATATCAGCAGCACCGTGGTTAACATTCGGCGTCAATCCGGCTCCACCGGAAGTGTCTCCGAAGCTTGGATGGATGATCGGCGATCTGGAGATTGATCCCTTTGATTCGGATCGTATGATGTATGGAACAGGCGCGACAATATATGGAAGTGATAATCTAACGAATTGGGATAGAGATACGAAAATAGATATTTCCGTGAAGGCCAAAGGTCTGGAGGAAATAGCGGTACTAGATTTGATCAGTCCACCTAGTGGGGCACATCTCATCAGCGGTGTGGGGGATGTTGCAGGTTTCCGTCATAATGATCTGGATCAAGCCCCTGCAACAATTTTCACGAATCCTAATTATGCTTCAACAGAAAGTCTTGATTTTGCGGAGTTAAGTCCAGGAGCTATGGTACGTGTAGGTAAGGCTGATTACAGTGCTGATCCGAATGCCAAATCGATCGGTTTATCCAGCGATGGTGGAACGACATGGTATAAAGCCAATGCCGAGCCTGCTGGCACAGCAGGGGGTGGCACCGTAGCAATTTCCGCAAATGGTAATCGTCTGGTCTGGAGCACGTCGGATAAAGGCGTGTATTATTCTGCTACGAGCGGTAACTCATGGATTGCAAGTTCTGGCATACCTGCACAGGCCAAAGTCATATCCGACCGTGTTAATCCAAATAAGTTTTATGCATTCGCCTCAGGCAAGATTTACATTAGTGTGAATGGTGGAGCATCGTTCACTGCTTCGGCAGCAACAGGTCTTCCTGTGGATGGTAATTCAGATCTGGATGCCGTTCCGGGCATTGAGGGAGAAATCTGGTTTGCTGGTGGTAATGAGGAAAGTGGTCCTTATGGACTGTGGCGTTCCACAGATTCGGGAGCTAGCTTTAGCAAATTGTCCAATGTGGAAGAAGCCGATAGCATTGGTTTCGGTAAAGCAGCTCCTGGGCAGGATGTCGTTGCTCTATACACGATCGCCCAAATCGATGGGACACGTGGTTTCTTCCGCTCAGATGACGGGGGTGCAAGTTGGGTGCGCATTAACGATGATCAGCATCAATATGCTCGTGTAACCACCATTACAGGAGATCCTCGAATTTATGGCAGGGTGTATCTGGGAACGAATGGACGTGGCATCCTATACGCTGATCCAGTTGGTGGAAACAATGGTGGAGGGGAGAATCCTCCTATCTTGAATTCAGCTATTAATCCGTTGACAGCAGAATTTGATCTGGCTACAGATCATCAGGCTGACATTGCCATTAACTTGATACTAAACGGTAATACGTTAAGTTCAATCCGTTCAGGTAACAGCACGCTTAACCAAGGTACAGATTATACCCTTTCAGGCAGCCAAGTCATTTTAAGTAAAACGTATCTAGCCACATTGCCTGTGGGCAAGACTACACTCCGTTTTGTGTTTAGTGCAGGTAACGATGCCAATTTGAATCTGAATGTTAAAAATACAACCACACCTAATCCAGAGCCAGCGGGTACAGTGCGAATAGAAATGTATAATGCGTCAACAGCAGCAACGGGCAGTTCGATTAATCCTAAATTTAAGTTGACCAATACAGGTGCCACAGCGCTCAATCTAGCAGACGTTAAGATCCGTTATTATTACACGATTGATGGTAATGAATCTCAGAATTTTTTCTGTGACTGGGCAACCGTTGGTGGCGCAAATGTGACGGGTACCTTCAGTGCTCTTGCAACACCGGTAACCGGTGCGGATCATGTTCTTGAGATCGGATTTTCGAGCGCGGCAGGTTCACTTGCCCCTGGGCAAACTACGGAAATCCAAACACGCTTCTCCAAAAACAATTGGACTAGCTATACGCAGACCGATGACTATTCCTTTGCTAGCAGCCACTCGACATATGCGGATTGGACTAAAGTAACTGGTTATGTTGCTGGGAATTTGCAATGGGGGATTGAACCTTAGTAGGTAATCAAGGTAATATAAGAAGTCCTGAGACGCCAAAATGCTTCAACTTGGCCTGGGCTTCTTTTTTTGTCGAAAAATAGTGTAATATAGGTATATACTATAGGGATATATGGTACTTTTGACCTCAGAACCGACAGAATGCCCCTGGATGAATGAATCGTCGCAGGATGTAAAAATAGAGATACAATTGCCTTGATTTTTGTGTAACCGCTAACACATTACTGCGGCGTACGCGAAATTTATAAGGTATAATCTGTAGAGATATAGAGGGAACACTAGATAAGGGGGTCGCGATCATGAACCGGTTGTGCAAGGTATTGATTGTTGACGATGAATTTCTTGTAAGACAAGGAATTAAGCATCATATGAATTGGGAGGCAGAAGGTTTTCAGATCGTGGGCGAAGCCTCCAATGGTGAAGAAGGACTTGAGCAGGTTCGCATGCTGAATCCGGATATTGTAATTACCGACATTGTGATGCCTGTTATGGATGGTGAAATGTTTGTTCGTACATTAAAAGCACATCATCCGCAGATCGAAGTGATCGTACTTAGCAGTTTTAGTGAATTTGAATATGTTCGCTCGACCCTTCAACATGGAGCGGCAGATTATATTTTGAAACCCAAATTGGATACAAATGAATTGTTAGAGGTGCTGCAACGCACGGCGGGCAAAATCCCCGAATTGCAGTTTGAACCTTCGCATGATGGTTGGCGTCTTGGACAGTTAATGGAGAAAATGCTGTCAGGCTTTACCCTGAGCGAAGATGAAGAGATGGATGTTGTCCAAGAGACGTTCCCCCACACTTGCTTCCGTCTGCTTGTGTTCCGACTCAAGGATTCCGCTACGAAGCAGCATACGCTTCTAGACAAAGAACAGATGACACTTGCGCTGAAGAGACATCTGCCAGATGTAGAGTACGCGCTTGTACCAGCCGAAGGTGAGCTACCAGTTGTATTGCTAAATGTTGATCCTGTGAAGGATGATTGGATGGTTGACCGGATTAAACATCTAGCTGTCGATCATGAAGCTGGAGAACCCGGCTCTTCGTGGGTACTAAGTGATAGTTTTGCTTCTTTTGAAGCAATGGGTGAGGTGTACCGCAATCATCTGATCAAACTGATGGAGTATCGTTTTTATTTTGAAGACCGTCCTCTTCTCGTTTACAGTGAACTTCCGCCCCTGCATCCGGCTGGTTATCAGTTTAACGTCAATATGTTTTTGCAGCACATTAAACGAAATCGCACGGAGGCAGCGAGAGAATATTTGCAGGATCACGCCAAGACACTTGGAAGAGACTATATTGCAGATGTGTTTGGCATTAAGTCTTTCCTTGGTAATCTCATTTTCAACGTGACAATCACACTCTCAGATATGGATGTTCAGTCTGGTGCTTTAGAAGAGAGCAAGTATACGTATTTCAAAAATGTAGACGGTGCAACAACGCTTCGTGAAGCGATTGATGTACTGGATACATTTATGGGAGAAGTGCAAGCATGCACTTCTGGTGAAGGCAGCCGTAGAAGCGACCCTAATATGAAGATGCTACTGGAATATATGCATGAGCATTTTGACCAGCCCATGGGACTTGCTGAAGTAGCGAAGCATTTTCATTTTAATCCGTCGTACTTATCCAGTTATTTCTCTTCTCACAAAAAAGAAGGTTTTAATGAATATCTGAACAAAATTCGAATCGAAAAGGCAGAAGAACTTCTACGGTCGGATGATGTGACGATCTCTGAGATCAGCAGTATGGTTGGATACTCCGATCATAGTTACTTTTGCAAAGTGTTCAAAAAATTCACTGGACTATCACCGAGCCGGTATCGGCGCAAATTCTGGGCTTAAAGTCAGAAGGATTAGATCATGAAGAAATGGATGAACCGTTTATCGAGCCTAGGACTATTTCCTAAATTATTTCTAGTTATGGTCGTCAGCATCGTTCTAGTTTCTGTGCTTATTCTGTGGACGACCATTCATATGTCAACGAACTTATTTACAGATACGTTCAGCATAACGAACTCGAAGGTACTTAGTCAGATTAAAACGAATTTTGAATCTTTTAATGATGCAGTAGCTGCTGTTACCAATAATGTTGCGCAGAGTGGAGCCATTCGCGGTTTCCTGTCAGAAGGCGATGCAGATTCCATCTCCATGGCAAAATCCTTCTATAATATGAGGGAAACGATGAATCGCGTTCAGACCATAACCGAATCATACGAAGTAGGGATTACCATCGTCGGGATCAATGGACGGAGCTATTCCACCAATCGTGCTCATCTTCAGATGTCAGTGGAGGAATTGAAGCAGCAGCCGATTACGACTCAAGCGGCCGAGTCGCCGAGTCGTCTTATCATTGATGATTTTTATAATGAGACTGACACGGGTAAACTGCAGATGATTTCTGCGACTAAAGCGCTGACAGATCGAATGCGCAGCCGGATATACGGAACATTGTATGTCACCATGAGAGAAGATGCGTTCCGGCAGTTCTATACCAGCTTTACAAGTCGAGGTAATGATGTCGTCATTATGAATGAAAAAGGCGAGATTGTGTCTTCTAATCGGGAGGATTGGATTGGAACGACACAACCGGAGTTACTGTCCTACGCTCAAGACATGAACGGAAGTCCTTCAAGAAACATTAACGCGCGTGTAATGGGACAGGATAGCATTATTTTGTCGGAGTATTTGCCTTTCTATCGTTTCTACCTGGTCAATGTCGTGGATAAAGAGCTCGCTATGGGTCAACTCATCGATATGAAGACCGTGGCTCTAATCTGTGCAGCTATTGTCGTAGGTGCCTTAATCCTGGTGTTCTTGATTACAAGTCAGATCACCAAGTCACTGCGCAGGCTGGTGAAGCAGATGTCGAATATTACGAAGAGTGATCTCGATAACTATATCCCGGTAAGTGGTAGTTACGAGAGCAGACAACTAGGTCATGCGTATAACTACATGCTTGATGAACTTCATGATTATGTGGATCAGTTAGTACAGACACAACGAGATCAGCGTAATGCTGAACTTGCGGCTCTACAGAGCCAGATTAACCCACACTTCTTATATAACACACTTGCATCGGTTAAAGTTCTAGTTCAGCAGGGCAACAAGGATCGAGCAGCGGAGACGATCAATGCACTTATTGGATTGTTGCAGAATACGATTAGCGATGTCAGTGAGACGGTCACAGTGGAGCAAGAAGTGGAGAATCTGAAAAATTACGTCTTCATTAATCATGTCAGATATGGAGGTCGGATCAAAGCAGCCTTCTATGTGGCTCCAGATTGTACGCACTATCATGTACCTAAGCTCGTCATTCAGCCGTTTATCGAGAATGCCTTCTTCCACGGATTTATCAAGAAGGAAACAGGGACGATTCATGTTTTGGTCTCTAGAGCAGGCGAATCACTCATCTGCGAAATTATGGATAATGGCGATGGGATTGAAGGGCTTAATATGGGTGAGACATTACCTAATCCGAAAAACAACCGTCAACTATTTAGTGGTATTGGCATTCGTAATGTACACGACCGAATTGAGCTATTATACGGGGCACCCTATGGTGTCACGATTATGAGTAATGTGGGGGAAGGAACGAGAGTAACAGTTACTCTCCCTTTGATTACGAACTAAATAAATGAGTGTTACCCACTACTTCACTGCTATATAGCCGTGTTGTCTGAAGTCCCTCGTTCTCTGAAAGTAGCGGAGAAGAGGGGCTTTTTCATGTTTCGTTCAAAATGAAAATGCACATTTGTAATATATCTAGATTGAGAAATTACAAAATCAAAAGAAAGTACAAAAAACTAAATTTAGTGCAAGCGGTTTCTGTAAAGGTTTTCATTGTGGCAATAAGATGACAAATCCGCACAAAATTATTACTAACGAATGAGTATTTGGGAATGATAAGATGAATACATCGGAAGCAACCGCTTTCAGAAAACGTAAACAAACTTACACACAAAGAGGTCGAAGGGGAGTTGAATGATTTGAAAAAAATGTGGGTATTGATGCTCGCTACAGTATTGTTATTGTCCGCATGTTCATCCGGCGGTGGCGGAGGTTCAACAGCTAGTGGCGGTGACGAGAAAGCAAATGAAATTACAATTTGGGCTTGGGACAAAGCATTTAACGTTGCTGCAATGGAAGCAGCAAAAGAAGCATATGCAAAAACCAATCCTGATTTGAAAGTTAACATCATTGAGTACGCGCAAGCGGACATCATTCAAAAGCTGAACACTGGACTTAACTCCGGAACAAGCAGCGGTCTTCCAAACATCGTTCTGATCGAGGACTATCGTGCACAAAGCTTCCTGAATGCATATCCTGATGCATTCAAAGATTTGTCTTCTTCTATCACGGCTTCCGATTTTGCAGATTACAAACTCGGACCAACATCGTTTGATGGCAAACAATACGGCGTACCATTTGACTCCGGCGTTGCAGGTCTTTACTACAGAACAGACTTGCTGGAGCAAGCAGGTTACAAAGCTGCTGACTTGCAAGACATCACTTGGGATGACTACATCGAAATTGGTAAAGCTGTAAAAGAAAAAACAGGTAAAGAGCTTCTTTCTCTTGATCCCAATGACCTTGGTTTGATCCGTATGATGATTCAAACAGCAGGCAAATGGTATTCTGCAGAAGATGGCAAAACACCTGACCTGGCTAATAACGCTGCATTAAAAGAAGCTTTCATTACGTATAAAGCGATGATGGATGCAAACATTGTTAAATTGCACTCTGACTGGAGTCAATTCGTTGCCAACGCAAATAACGGTAGCATCGCAACAGTTCCTACAGGTAACTGGTTCTCACCATCTATTCGTCAAGAAGCTTCACAATCTGGCCAATGGGCTGTAGCTCCTATGCCGAAAATGGCTGGTCAACCGAACTCTGTACACGCATCCAACTTGGGTGGTAGCTCATGGTATGTAATGGACGTTCCTGGTGCAGATCAAGCAGCTGACTTTGTGGCAAAAACATTTGGTTCTGACAAACAATTGTATCAAGATTTGTTGAACAACATCGGTGCAATCGGTACGTACAAACCAGCAGTTGATGGCGATGCTTATGCTAAAGCTGATGAGTTCTTCGGCGGACAAAAAATCTTCACTGATTTCGCTAAATGGACTACAGAAATTCCAAGCGTAAACTATGGTATTAACACTTATGCAATCGAAGATATCCTGGTTGTTGAAATGCAAAACTTCCTGAACGGCAAAGCGATTGACGACGTTCTGGCTGATGCACAAAAACAAGCTGAAGCACAATTTAACTAAGATATCCAAGGTAACTTATAGAACCCTATGAAACTCGGAGCCATCTCTCATGTCCGGTGCAACTCGAACTGGAAATGACGAGAGGCTCTGTGGGTTCTACCCATGTTCCATGGAGAGAGAGGAGCCATACTGTGAAAGCCATGAATACAGGAGACAGTCTCCAAAAGAAAAATAATTTGACTGGATGGGCTTTTGTTTTGCTGGCTGTTGTCGGAATTGTTGCATTTTACTTCTATCCGATGATCCAAGCGCTGCTCTTATCTTTCAAGTCTGGTGTAGGAGCCAATCTTGAATTTACGGGCCTTTCTAACTACAAAAGGTTGTTCATTGATACAACGTTCCGTACAGCATTATCTAATACGTTCATTTACTTGATCATTCAAGTTCCTGTAATGATTATTCTCGGTTTGTTTATTTCCGTATTGCTGAATGACAGCACATTGCGCTTCCGGAGCTTCTTCCGTACAGCGATTTTCTTGCCTTGTGTAACTTCACTTGTAGCTTACTCTGTTGTATTCAAATATTTGTTTGCTCCAGACGGTATGGTTAACCAAGCATTAATGGGCTTGCACATTATTGGCGATCCTATTCAATGGATTACAGACCCGTTCTGGGCTAAAATTACGATCATAATCGCCGTTACTTGGCGTTGGACCGGATATAATATGATTTTCTATCTGTCATCTTTGCAAAACATCGATCAATCGATCTATGAAGCAGCAAGAATTGACGGAGCTAATGCATTTACTCAATTTTTCAAAATTACTGTACCTTTACTTAAACCGATTATCCTCTTCACATCGATCACATCAACAATTGGTACATTGCAGATCTTCGATGAGATTATGAATATTACCAAAGGTGGTCCGGGTAACGCGACCATGTCGATCTCACAATACATCTACAACCTTTCGTTTAAATATTCACCAGACTTCGGTTATGCAGCAACGGTTTCATATTCCATCGTAATTTTGATCATTATATTGTCCATTATCCAGTTTAAAGTGGCAGGTGATAATAAAAATGGCTAAAGCTAAAGCAAAACGGATTTTCACATATGTGTTCTTATCCATCGTCGCCTTTGTATCCATTTTCCCATTTTTCTGGATGCTGGTCAGTGCAACAAATGCATCGGTTGATGTAACGAAGGGCAGATTGCTGCCAGGTTCAGCTTTCCTTGATAACTTCAGCAAATTGCTTGATTCGACGAATCTAGTGCAGGCTCTGGGGAACTCAGCTCTGATTTCGATCATCTCCACTGTATTGGCACTGTTAATCGGTTCCATGGCTGGTTATGGTTTCGAAGTATACCGTACGAAGTCCCGTGATATCGTGTTTAATATCCTGTTGTTGTCCATGATGATTCCATTTGCAGCGATCATGGTACCACTATATCGTATGTTCGCAACGATCTCTGGAGTTACTCCAGTTATCGGAATTAACACGATGGCAGCCGTTATCCTGCCAACCATCGCAACAGCGTTCCTGATCTTCTTCTTCCGTCAGAACACCAAAATGTTCCCGAAAGATTTGCTGGAAGCTGGTCGTATTGATGGTCTGAGTGAGCTTGGGATCTTCCTGAAGATCTATATGCCTACGATGAAAACAACATATGCAGCGGCAGCAATCATCACGTTCATGAGTAGCTGGAATAACTATCTGTGGCCACTCATTGTATTGCAAACGCCTGACCAACAGACAATTCCATTGCTGATCTCGAACCTCGGTGCAGGTTATGCTCCGGATTACGGGGTTATCATGACAGCAATCGTTATTGCAACACTGCCTACAGCAGTTGTATTCTTCATCATGCAGAAACACTTTGTTGCAGGTATGGTTGGTTCCGTTAAATAATGAAAACAGCATAAACTGTTCAATATGGACAGGGGAACAAGGAGAGAAGAGGACGCCAGAGATGGCGTGCCTCTGTCTTTCTGTTTATTCATGGAAATCCGTTCTGGAGAATGTATATTAGAGATAAGTAAATTTTCGTTCAAGGGAGAGAGAGCCGATGAAAGCAACACAAGCGGATATTAATTGGTTGGGAGACGTTAGTGTATTTGAGGTAAATCGTCTTCATGCATACTCTGATCACAGATATTATAGAACGATGGAAGAGGCCGTTACTTCAGGTGAAATGAACTTGCGTTATGATCTGAACGGAACATGGAAATTCAACTATGCAGTTCGTCCAGACAGCCGCCCAGAGTTCTTCTACAAGTCCGACTTCTCCAGTGAGGGTTGGGATGATATCGAGGTTCCAGGGCATATTCAGCTTCAAGGATATGGTCAGATGCAATATGTAAATACACAGTATCCATGGGATGGGTTGAATGAACTGCGTCCACCGGCATTGCCACAGGACAAAAATCCAGTTGGAAGCTATATTCGTTCGTTCCACCTGCCAACAGGCTGGCAGAACAACCCTGTATATATTTCGTTCCAAGGCGTAGAGTCTGCATTCTACGTATGGCTTAACGGTCAATTCGTAGGATATGGTGAAGATAGCTTCACACAATCAGACTTCGATCTTACACCATTCCTTCAGGATGGCGAGAACAAGCTAGCGGTTGAAGTTTACCAACGTAGCACAGGTAGCTGGCTGGAGGATCAAGACTTCTGGCGTTTCTCCGGTATTTTCAGAGATGTGTATCTGTACACAGTACCTGCTGCTCATATTCGCGATGTACATGTTCGCACAGATCTGGACAAAACGTATACGAATGGTACCTTGCAAGTTAAACTGAAGCTTGAAGGTCAAGCTGCTGCAGGAGCTAAGATTGAAGCTGAACTTCGTGACGCGGAAGGAAACACAGTTAACACGTTTGCATCCGACGTTAAGGACGGGCTTGTAAGCCTTCGTGAAGAGATCGGTAAAGTAAACCTGTGGAGTGCAGAGATTCCTTATCTGTATCGTCTCTACATTCGTGTATATGATGCTAACGGAGCATTAGTTGAAGTCGTTCCTCAGGCTGTCGGATTCCGTACATTTGAAATGATCGACAAAGTCATGCACATCAACGGTAAACGCATCGTATTCAAAGGTGTTAATCGCCATGAGTTCAACCCACGTCGTGGACGTGCTGTGACGAAGGAAGATATGTTATGGGATGTTCGTACGATCAAACAGAACAATATGAATGCAGTACGTACATCACACTATCCAAACCAAAGTCTATGGTATGAGCTGTGTGATGAATACGGACTGTATGTGATCGACGAAATGAACCTGGAGACACACGGATCTTGGCAGAAGCTGGGTGTGGTTGAGCCTTCTTGGGTTATTCCAGGCGACAAACCAGAGTGGCATGATATCGTTATGGATCGCGCAATCTCCATGGTTGAACGGGATAAAAACCATCCGTCGATTCTCATCTGGTCATGTGGTAACGAATCCCATGGTGGTGAGGTAATTTATAAAGTATCTCAATACTTTAAGTCTGCTGATCCTACACGTCTGGTACATTATGAAGGTGTATTCCATGATCGTCGTTTCAACGATACAAGTGATATGGAATCCCGTATGTACGCGAAGCCGGCTGACATTGAAGAGTTCCTGAACGCTAACCCTGACAAGCCATATATTAGCTGTGAATACATGCATGCTATGGGTAACTCCATCGGTGGTATGCATAAATACACTGAGCTTGAAGACAAATATCCAATGTATCAAGGTGGTTTCATCTGGGATTACATTGACCAATCGGTATATAAAAAAGACCGTTACGGTAAAGAATTCCTTGCTTACGGCGGAGACTTCGGAGATCGTCCTTCGGACTATTCCTTCTGTGGTAACGGAATTGTACACGCAGACCGTAAAGTGACTGCGAAAATGCAGGAGGTTAAGTTCCTGTATCAAAACATTAAGCTCTTCCCTGATCGTAATGCGGTTAAAATCGTTAATGATAACTTGTTCGCGGACACGTCAGCACTAGAGCTGGTCTACAGCTTGGAGCGCGAAGGCCATGAAGTCGTTCGTGGTACGCTCGAAGTGAACGTTCAGCCGCAAAGCGAACTGGTTGTGAACCTTCCAATTGATGTGGAAGGACTGTCTGCAGCTGAATATGCTGTGAATACAGCATTTGTTCTGAAATCTGCTACATTGTGGGCAGACCAAGGAGAAGAGGTAGCATTCGGGCAATTCATTTTCCAACAAGAAAATAGCTCTAATGAGACTGTTGCCGTTGACGCTAATCATGTTCATGAGATTCGTGTGGTAGAAGGCGATGTTCACATCGGGGTACGTGTTGGACAGACACATACCTTGTTCTCCAAAGCTTTCGGAACACTGGTATCACTTCAATTCTCAGGACGTGAAACGATTGCTCAGCCTCCACTGCCATTGTTCTGGCGTGCAACAACAGACAATGACAAAGGAACTGCAATGGGCTTCGAGCTTGGCGCATGGTATGCAGCAAGTTTGATGCCAAGATGTGTAGAATGGAAAGCAGAACAGCAATCCAACGCGTATCGTATTGAATTCACTTACAAGCTGAACATCTCGGCTGATGTGCAAGTGAAGGTTGCTTATACAGTGCGTAATGATGGAAGCGTACATGTTCATAACGCGTACAAAGGAACGGCAGGATTGCCTGAGCTTCCAATCCATGCACTTTCCTTCAAAACATCACCAGAATTCAGCAATGTCGAGTGGCTCGCACTCGGACCAGAAGAGAACTATGCTGACCGTGCTTTCGGCGCGCGTCTGGGCATCCATGCAAGCACTGTTGCTGATACAGTTGCTCCTTACCTTGTTCCACAGGAGTCTGGTAACCGTACAGGCGTACGCTGGGCAAAAGTAACGGATAATGCTGGACGTGGATTCAAGATCGAAGCGGCTTCTGCTCCGGTTGAACTCAACGTTTCACCATATACAGCATTTGAATTGGAGAATGCACAACACGCGTATGAATTGCCTCCCGTGCACTATACTGTCGTGACTGTTGCTGGTAAACAAATGGGTGTCGGCGGTGATGATAGCTGGGGTGCTCCAGTTCATCCAGAATACCGAATTGCTTCTAATGGTGAATTGGAATTTGAATTCGTAATTCGCTCACTGTAATCGTAATAAGTAAATAAAAGAGGTCTCCATCAGATGGAGGCCTCTTCTATTTGTGTACGCTAAGGCGGACGAACATTTTTCCAATGAAACCGTATCTATACAAACTCGTATTAAATTAGATAGTAGACATCGTATGATGGAGGGGATTACTTGATGAGTAGAAAAGCGAAAACGGGTGTGTGGGTTACCTCTTTAGCTGTACTTGGTATTATCGTGGGGTGCTTCATATGGTATTTTAATACCGCTTCCGGAGAACGTGCACTCAAAACGATGAGATCAAATAATGCGGGCGGGCTTGAACGAGTAGTTAAGGTATACAGTGATTCGGGTGAGTTGATTCATACGTACGAGGGCAAAATTGACCTACAGGATACGGAGTATGGTAATAAAGTATTGTTTGATCTGGATGGTAAACGTGTCGTTATCTATAATGCGACGGTAATTAGTAAGGAGAAGTGAGGTAATTATCAATGTAACGGACGTAATACCTTTTTCTGAAAAGGAGGCATCGGTGTGAACACGGGAATAGTGCTGCTTACGATACTTGGCATGATTGCCTTTTACGGATTAATTGGTTATTTCCTGATTGGATATGTGGCTAGGAAAATATGGAGGCACTCTTTAGATCGTTATCGAATTATACAGATCCTCCTTGTTCTATCCATCGTCTTTGTCATCGTGCAAGCCATTCGATATCAAAGCTGGACTTTGGCATTACCTATAACAGGTATTCTGGTGCCTATGATTAGTATGATGACAACGTATAGGAGAAAACAAGCAAAAAAACATATGGAAGAAGCATAAAGGACAAAGCAGATGGTAGAACTTTTATTTTATTGGTAAGATAGGGAAAATAGATGCAGAGTAAGGCGGGAAACTAAAATGATTTTTTTGACTGGATTCATCGTATTGTTAGGTGGAATAGCGATGATGGTCTTGTGTTGTTTGCTAGTATACTTCTTAATAGCTCTTGTTTCACGCAAAGGGTTCAAGCGGGTGCTGCAAAAACATGAGATTATCGAGATCATGGTGTGGACGGGGTTGATTCTCCTGTCGTTGCTGTTGATTGTACAACAATCATGGTTAGTACTTTTACCAATCGTGTTGTTGATGACGACGATGATCAAATTACGACGTACCAATCGGAAAATAAGAGCTATACTTAGCGAGGATACCTAAATATGCCTCCGTATACAATGACACATACTATATAGATTGAACTAGACATTTACACAAGAACGAAGAAGACAGAAATAACGTGAAGAAGCGAAGCGTTCGCCTTTATCACCGGATTTTCCCTTTGGAAAAGGGAATCAAAAAAATCTGGGGATAACAGCGATCGGAAGGTTGTTCTGTTATCGGAGTGGTCTGTGTAAATTTTTATAGTTCAATCTATATAGATTAACGAGTGAGGTTGACTAAATGAGCTATATTAGTCGGCCTTTTTTAGTATTGAATTAATGTAGATACATTCCTTATATGGAAGAAAAAAGGTTTGTATAATCTACGAAGTACTAATCTGGGAGGATATTATGCAATTTGAACCAATCTACACGCATGGGAAATTAACGATACCAAAGATCGAGCTCAATCTGGATAACAATCCATTGGTTGGCATTATAACAGACTTGAAGCGAAAGCAGCTTCTGATGGATCAATTGGCCGATCATGCGCAATACCATTTGTTTCGAGTGCAACAAGGCGAATATACGAATCTGCGAGTAGAAGAGCTAATTACGTTTTTGATCCGAGTAACGGAAAGAAATGATCATGTTGCTACGTTAATTGATTATTTTGCTCTAAAAGAAGAACGGAAAGTAAAAATGAAGCATCTAAGCTCATCGAGAAGAATGTTTGTGACATTGCTACGCGTATTTTTTGCACATCAGCCTACGCTTGTGTTGGAGGAACCGTATTTTTATCTGGAAGAAGAAGATCGTCGTTCTTTCAAACGAATTTTAGATGACCTTTCGAAAGACAAACAGATCTTGATTTTAACTTCGAATTTAGAGGATGCCATGATATCTTGTGATGCGATTTATCGCCTGAACGAAGAGGGATTTCATCCATTAGATATTCGAGATACAGAAGTGGAGGAACAGGAGGTACATGAACAAGATCAACCGAATATAACGCTGCAGAAGATTTATACGAAAAAGAATGACAAAGTCATCTTATTTAACCCGCCTGAAATTGATTATATCGAAAGTATGAATGGTTCGATTCTTGTGCATGTTGGTGGAGAAAGTTTTGCCTGTGCTCTGACGTTAACCGAGCTTGAGCAACGATTGTTGAACTTCGGATTTTTTAGATGTCATCGATCCTATATTGTGAACCTACAAAAAGTTAGAGAGATTATTACTTGGACTAAGAATAGCTATAGCCTGAGATTAAATACAGGTGAAGATGCAGTTGTACCATTATCTCGTTCCAAATTACAAGAATTAAAAGCACATCTGAACATTTGATTTCCGGGGAAATATTGTATTGAATCCATTCAGTCCACATGGGTACCATTCAGGTGCGAACAGCTACATTTCAGCGAGTTTTGATGGTTGATGGCATGCTATCTCTATATGCTGAGAACATCAACAATAAGGAAGTGATCTGAATGGACATAATTCAAGTGGAGCATATTCGAAAGAGATTTGGTGAAAAAGATGCGTTATCAGAAGTCTCTTTTTCGATTCCCCGAGGTGAAATTTTTGGTTTTCTTGGCCCGAGTGGTTCGGGAAAAACAACATTAATTAAGATATTAACTGCGCAGTTAGCCCCGACCAGCGGAAAGGCTAAGGTGTTTAACCAGTCGGCATCGATGATGTATCAATCGGCTCAGAAAATGCGCTTCGGTATGTTGTCTGATAACAGTGGTCTATATGAGAGGTTAACCGTAGAAGAAAATTTGGAGTTATATCGTCAGTTATATGATCTCTCTCCATCTTCGATTGAAAAAGTATTACAATTTGTGAACTTAAGTACAGAACGCAAAAAGAAAATTCATCTCTTGTCAAAAGGAATGCGTCAGCGTGTTCTTTTGGCATGCGCGGTGATTCATGAGCCCGAATTATTATTTTTGGATGAACCTACATCGGCTTTAGATCCAGTGAATTCTTTACATATCTATAAAGGGCTGCGTTACTTAAACGAGAAAGGAACAACGATCTTCTTAACAACGCACGACATGGCTGAAGCTGAATTGTTATGCGATCGTATAGCAATTTTGTATGAAGGAAAGATTCAAACCATTGGAATGCCCAAAGAGCTAAAAAAACAACATCGTGAAAACGTCATATCTGTGGACCTATTAAATGGAGAATCGCATGAGCTTCCAATTAGTGCAGAAACAGCTAACCTCATTGCAGATTGGATGAAACAAGGACTAATTGATCGAGTAGAAACAAAAGAGCCGAGTCTTGGCGAGATCTTTATCAAACTGACAGGAAGTGAGTTACTATGAGTATCTCATTGAAACGGATTCAAGCAATATTTATTAAGGATTACAAAGAATTCTCACGTAATTACGGCATTTCCGTTACTCTAATTATTCCAATTGTTTTTGCCTTTCTATTTCGTGGTGCTGGTTCGTCTTCGGAAGCTATTGCTTTTCTTCTCAATTGCTCATTTGTAATTCTGACTTGTCTAGCACAAGCTTGTTTAATAGCTGAAGAAAAGGAACGTAATACGTTGCGTTCTTTAATGATGACCCCTGCGACAACCACAGATGTTTTAATCGGAAAAAGTGCTTTGGTCTTTGTCATGTCTGGTGTTGTTCTCGCAGTCGTTACATACATATTGGGTTACGAGCCAGCTAGTATGTGGGCGTATGTAACAGCACTTTTCATATCCACTATTCTGTATACTGCAATCGGAACCATATGTGGTCTGTTCTCTAAGACGCTACTTGAGGCATCGCTAACTATACTTCCTGTAGCGACCATATTTGCTGGGGCGCCTTGGGGAGCGCAACTTGTGAATGACTATCCGATCTTTAAAGTGCTGGATTACTTGCCAAGCAGTCAACTTGTGCATTTATTAAGCATCTCTTCTGCGGATTATTCGATGGGAGAACTATTGAAACCACTGCTCATTATTTTGCTATGGGCGATTGTATTAACAATTGTATCTGTATTTCTATATGAACGACGGTTAAAGGATGAGTAGATAAATAAACACGTATGTAGCAATCTAATTTAATTTACGGTAGTCATCATCGAATCGTGTAGTTTTTGTAAGGAGGGCTGAATGTGTTAAATACCGTCGTCAAGTTGGTACGAGAGTTCAAAGACCGTGATTCCAGACATAGGCTGGAAGGCTATCGAAGCATCGTTAACCTGATTAGGAAAAAGGATTTGGCAGCATGGGACGATGGACAGCTACAAGCTGAATTTCTTCAATTGCAAAGAAAGGCTAACTCGGGCACAGCCTTAGAGGAACTACTTGTTGATCTCTACGCAATAGTCTGTGAGGTATCGAAGAGACAGCTTGGTTTACAGCCATATGATGTGCAGATTACAGCTGCTATCGCTTTACATGAGAGAGTACTAATTGAGCAGCAGACGGGGGAAGGGAAAACCTTATCTGCTGTGATGACCGTTTGTTTGAATGCATTGACTGGTCGGGGAGTTCATGTGCTGACGTTTAACGATTATTTAGCACATCGCGATGCGGAGTGGATGGGACCCATTTATCGTTTTCTAGGCTTAACAGTAAGTTCAGTACAAACGGGCATGAATCTGAGTGAGAAACGGGAAGCTTATGCCAAAGATATAACGTATGTTACCGCCAAAGAAGCCGGATTTGACTATTTGCGGGATACGATTGCATTACACCAAGACGATCTGGTGCACCGCCCTTTTCACTTTGTTATTATCGATGAGGCGGATTCATTGCTGCTTGATGAAGCACGGGTTCCATTGGTCATTAGCGGAGAGTCTGGCGCTTCTAGCGGTGATTATATTCGTTTCGCTGAAGTGGCTAGACAGCTCGTGCCATTGGAGCATTATCATTTCGACGAATTTCAACGTAACGTATATTTGAATGAAACAGGCTCAGCGAAGGTGGAGTCCTTGCTAGAGTGTGGCAATTTATACGATCACCATAACAGTCACTTGTTAACGTCATTAAATTGTGCGCTACATGCCGAAACGTTGTTAAGAAGAGACGTCGATTACATCGTTAGGAATGGTGAAATAGAACTGATTGAAGAATTTACGGGTCGTGTGGCAGAGAATCGATACTTACCAGAAGGACTGCAAACAGCGCTTGTGGCCAAGGAGGGACTGCAACATAAAGTGGGCGGAAAGATTCTTGGAACGATTACCGTTCAACACTTTATTAGTCTGTATCCAAGAATTAGCGGGATGACGGCTACGGCTCTAGCTTCCAGCATGGAATTCAAAAGGATGTATGAACTTGAGGTTGTACAGATCCTGCCGAACCAGCCAATCAAACGAACCGACCATGCACATAGGATATACACACACCAAGAAGCCAAACTCAGAGCGCTGGTACAAGAAATTGTGACTGTTCATGCAACGGGGCGTCCAATGCTCATAGGTACGTCAAGTGTTCAAGAGTCTGATAAACTTGCTGAAGCCCTAGCTGTTGCGGGTGTAGATTGCCATATTTTGAATGCCAAGAATGATGCAAAAGAGGCAGAAATTATAGCTAAAGCTGGAGAAATTGGCGCTGTAACGGTATCAACCAATATGGCAGGGCGTGGTGTCGATATTCGGCTTGGGGGAGGTGATCCTACTCAAGTAGACCGGGTTGTGAAACTGGGTGGGTTGTATGTGATTGGGACACATATGAACGAAAGTGTACGGATAGATCACCAGCTACGCGGACGTTCGGGTCGCCAAGGAGACCCTGGAGATTCTGTCTTTTATGTAAGTTTAGAGGATGATTTGCTGCTTCAATTCGGCATTCGTGATGCAATTCGCGTACCTAAACAGGATGGGCGTCTCAATGAGCCGATATATCATAGCAAACTGGAGCATATTCAGCGTGTTATAATGGGGCAAAACTTCGATCTCCAGCAGGAACTGAACGGTTATTCGGATATGATAGAAGATCAGAGACGAATTCTACATGAGGAGCGGTTCCGAATACTGAATGGGTACCTACCTATGAGTCCTTCGGAGCAACGAGTTCGCCTTTTTTATATGGACGAGTTCTGGGCAGACCATCTAGCATACGCATCTTATATACGGGAGAGCATCCATCTGGAAAGCCTTACTAACCAGAATCCAATGGATGAATTCCATAGATATATCACCGAAGCATTTGAACAAATTCCGGCTAAAATAGCTAAAGAGTCCGCCAATATGCTAGCAATGCTCGAAGGTTCCAATGATCCAGCCCAATGGGAACAGTTCGGTTTAAAGAGTCCTGCCTCCACGAATACCTACATGATCAGCGATCAGTACATGGATTACTTACAGAATCGCAGTTCATGGACTGCGGGCACGGTCATCGCTTTTTGGCTTCATAGGTTGTTAAGACCTGTATTCGGGTGGTCTAAATTTGGATCAAGCTAGCACGTTATCAGGGTAATGGTTCGAAACACGAGTACGAGTGCTATGCAAATATAAAAGCCTACCAGAGCTCGCTCTGATAGGCTTTTATTCGGAGACCTCTTTCGAGGTCTCCTTTCATGGGAGAGGAGAAACCGGACGAAGAGCTTATGGGGAAACGTAAGTCTTCTCCGCGGTTGTCTACGACACTTGTGATGTCGATAATTATAGAATAGCCAAGAGGTTTCCTTTTTATACATAATCATCAATTGTTATTTTGATTTTATGGGTATACCATGAAGCCATTATTTTTCAAACTGATCCCGATTGTGGTACGATAGCTGTATCAATAAACTTACATAGAGAGAATAGGTGACTCATTCGTGAGAGTGGTATCTGGGAGTGCAAAAGGTAGACCGTTGAAGGCGGTTCCTGGCACAGGAACGCGGCCGACCACCGACAAGGTGAAGGAAGCGTTATTTAGTATGATTGGCCCGTATTTTGAGGGTGGAACGGCATTGGATCTGTTTGCGGGCAGTGGTGGTCTCGGAATTGAGGCGCTGAGCCGTGGCATGGACAAGGCTGTTTTTGTTGATTTGGAACCAAAGAGCATTGAAGTCATCCGCATGAATCTGACAGCAACGAAGCTGGAAAATCAGGCGGCTATATATCGAAATGATGCAGGGCGGGCGTTAAAGGCTCTCGCCAAGCGGAGTACCACATTTGATCTCGTGTTCCTCGACCCCCCTTATCGGATGAAGAACGGGGATGAACTTATGCTTACGATGCATGAACTGGAGCTGCTTAAACCTGAAGCGACTATCGTGCTTGAATATGAATCTAAACATCTGTACCCTGAGCAATTCGGCCCGTTTGAACAAACGCGCAAAGCATTGTACGGGGAAACTGCGGTTTCCATTTATCATTATGCACCTCATGCATCCGAAGATGGAGAATCCAGCACAGCGGAAGAGGAGGATCTCCATGAGTGAAATGATACATCGTCAAGAACGGATTGCCGTTTATCCAGGTAGTTTTGATCCTGTAACGATGGGACATCTGGACATTATTGCTAGAGCATCGAAGCAATTTGACCGTGTGATTGTTGCGGTACTGAATAATATGAGCAAAAACCCACTGTTTACGGTGGAGGAGCGCAAGCAATTAATTACGGAAGTGACGCGTCATCTGCCTAATGTTGAGGTGGATAGCTTCCGCGATCTAACGGCCAATTATGTACGCCAAAAAGAAGCGCAAGTTATCGTGCGAGGTATTCGCTCGGTCACTGATTTTGAATACGAACTGCAACTCGCTTCCACCAATAGTAAATTGAATCCAGATGCGGAGACCATTTTCATGATGACAAATCCGAAGTATTCGTATCTCAGCTCCAGTATTGTAAAAGAAATTGCGCATTACAATGGAGATGTAACGGATCTGGTATCCCCTGAAGTGGAAGCTGCGCTACGTCAGAAGATTAGCGAGAAGAACGCTCGTTAAACCAACGCGTCAGCCCTGAAAGACTGATCATAATTACAAGTAGCAGAGCAAGACTAACCATTGCTACCGGAATGGCGTACCCAAGTAACGCTAGGCTAGAACTGCTACTGAACAGGGAAAACCATTGCGGTGCAGCTGGCAATCCAATGTTTGTGGTCGTTTGAAACGTAGTCCAGACCTCTGTACTGTATCGACTAAAAGGTGTCCATAGAACAAGACTCATGGCGAAAGCGATCAGTCCGTGTAAGAGTCGTATGGCTATAAAGTCAATCATATTCCTTGTCGCAAGCCCGACTGATTTTAGAACGGCAGAGACTTGTAAATGGGAGCAAAGGCCGCCCCAGCCTAATACGGCTGCAATGAGAGCAATCATAACTACAGGAGCCAGAGAGGTTTGACTTAGATGGTAGATTCCGAGATGGATTTCCAGCAGCGATGACCATAAGGAAACGGAAGCACCTGGCGTAAGATATAGGCTCAGCAGTCGAATAAACACCGCAAATACAATCATAAATCCTCCGGTCATCATCAAGGTCTGAACGGCTTGGGAGACCGTATCACCAAGAAGCTTACCGAATCCCCGTCCATCACGGCTACGAGCCTCGCGAGCGGCATGGTTCATACGCTGCCAAAGTGTATGGCGGGGAACGACAGGCTTTTTGGAAGAGGAAATGGGATGTGCTTGTGTATGTGCTGGTTCTGAAAGATTTGGTGATACATCTGAGGACGAGCTTGTGCCAATGCTTGCTGCCCGACCTACAGGCAATAGGCGAATACCGATCATGGCGGCAATCCATCCGCTAATCCAATGTATACCGAGAAGAAAGTATCCAGCAGCAGGCTGATGAAGAAAAGCTGCACCCAAGACGATGATAATCATCATTGGATTGGAGAAATGAGCAACGGCTGCCAAGACACCCGCCTGTTTGGCGGTTATTTGTCGATCTTGTACAAGCCGTGCAGCTGTATCAGCTCCTGCAGGAAAGCCACCACACATGCCCACAGCTATAGCCAGTCCAGCCTGACCGGGTAACCGAAACAAACGCTGCATGAGTGGCCCGAGCAGAACGCCGAGTGCATCGGTAAACCCAAATGCGGTTAACATCTGGGCAAGCATGAGGAAAGGCAGCATGGCGGGGAAAATAATTTTCCACCAAATATCGAGCCCTTGAATGGAAGCATCGAAGGCTTCTTTGGGAGATAATACAACGGCGACAACTAGCAACATTGCACCACTACTTAGAAAAATGGTTCGTAACAGGCCCGAACGGGTAACCTCGGTCTGCATATTCATCAATTCACCTCATAGGATATAGCGCCGCGTTTACACTCGGGCTGCTGGATGGATGTGGACGGCCGAATGGCGTCCGTAGACGGTTCGGCCTTGACCGGACAAGCGGCTGCTCACAGCGGCCTATCCGGCCTGTACCATTGTATGCAAGTTGACGAGAGTGTTAGACTTATAAATATTTAAGAAACGTAAAGAACGGGGGCTCATGCGATGAATCGGATTCGGAAATCTGGGGGTTTCAAAGCGTCGATCTTTGTGATCGTGGTAGCTCTGATTCTCTATGTTGCAGTATACATGCCAACGCCGTATATCATTTATCTGCCTGGCAGTGCAGATGAAATTAAACCGATGGTAACGGTCAAGGGTGGGGATAAGGAAGAAAACGGAGTGTTTATGATGACGACGGTGTCGGCTACATATGCCAACGTATTTCTACTCGGAACGTCCTTGTTTAATCGAAATGCACAAATTGATAAAAAAGAAGATCGATTACGTGGCAAAAGTGAAGCAGAATACTCTGCAGAGCAAGTGTGGTTCATGAGTGATTCTCAATCCTCCGCGATGGAAGCGGCTTATGAAAAGGCTGGAATCAAATACTCTATCGTTCCTGAGCACATCTTTGTATTTGGACTGTCACAGGATCCTAAACCGCAAGGGGATATTTTACCTGGCGATACTATTTTGGGTGTGGATGGAACAGCAACACCTGATAATACGATTTTATCTGCCCAACTAAAGGGAAGAAAACCAGGGGATACGGTTGAAATGCAATTGGAGCGTGGCGGAGAAACGATTAGCCGTGAGATTCAACTTGTAGAAGTGACCGACAACAAAACAGGGGAAAAGCGTCCAGGCTTAGGTGTGATGATTGGTACGGTTCAGAAAGTGAAGCCGGAGGACCCCGATAAACAGATCACATTTACAAGCACGCAAGTAGGAGGGCCGTCTGCAGGGTTAATGTTCACACTGGAGATCTATAACCAATTGACGGCTGGTGACCTGACCAAAGGTCATCGTATCGCAGGTACGGGTACGATCACAAAGGATGGTACGGTTGGTCCAATCGGGGGCGTGATTCACAAAATTGTGGCTGCGGATCGGAAGGACGCGGAGATTTTCTTCGTACCCAAAGATAATTATAAGGAAGCCGAAGCGAAGGCAAAACAAATTGATACACAAATGAAGCTGGTTCCGGTCAGTAGTGTTGACGATGCACTGGCTTACCTAAAAACGTTATCTGTGAAGTCTTAATTAGGGATAGCGGGATGTTTTCATGAGAGGTTATGGATAGCCTCTTTTCGTATTATCAGGTTAGCCAGTCATTACTGGTTGGCCTTTTTTTATAGTCGTTTTACGATGGTGGGACCGGGAGAACGTAGCTCTTTTAGGATGATCAACCCCGTACAAAAAACTGTTCTCCCACTACCTCCAAAAGGCCATGTTTTTTTGTGCCTTGATTGGGCGGAATATCGTACCAATGCTCAAGTTTGTAAGTAGATCTGATGGTACGAATGAGCATCTGGACGCGCCAAGAAAGGCAAGATGTGCTGTAATTCAGATGGTGTGAATAGAAACTGATTAGGGTGTATTGAGGATGGGGATCATTGAAGAAAGCGGTGTCTGATGAATATAATTCCAAGCAAGGATATTCTGCGTAGGCATGCAGAGGGACGTCAAGGAAAAGTAGTAGGGTAGGGGCGGGGGAAATAGGCGGTGCTCGTGCTCTTAAGTGAGTGTGAGCTTTGAAGTCACGACTCTCAATGATGTACTAGTTCTAACGAACTCAGTCGGCGTTATTCACGGAAAAATGGCATTCAGGAGATGCTAACAAATCGTAGTGGAACTAGAATAAAAAGTGGACACCCGTTAACGGACAGAAGGATAATAAGCTAACGGAGGTGTGTCCACATGGGAGAACAGCGGCAACGATACAATGAAGAATTTAAGAAACAAACGGTAAAATTTATTCAAGAACAGACCAAGACACTCGCAGACTTGGCAGAAGAACTCAACAT